>NZ_CM143685.1:6255000-6605000 GCF_055179735.1 Pseudomonas sp. Emmai
CGTGCAACCTCGTCAGCACTGGCCCAGCGAGGAAGACCGCCCACAGCCAAACCGGCCACGGCAGCACCGAGTACATTACGACGGGATAGATAGAAAGATTCAGGCGTAATGTCCGACTCATGGCAGTCGGACGTTTTGGGGACTTTGATCAGCATGGCTACTCCGCAGCATTGGAGAACAGATGCACCAACAGACTGCGGAGTATGAGGGAAATTACATCACTCGGCGTTTTTGTGCCGACGAAGACGCAACAGATACTGAACCGGGCCCGAGGCTGCATAGCCGAGGAACACCAGCAACAGAATGCGCGGCGGATCACTGAAGACCACGGCAAACACCAGCACGACGGCCAGGATCGCTACAAAAGGAACGCGCCCTTTCAAGTCCAGCTCCTTAAAGCTGTTGTACTTGATGTTGCTGACCATCAGCATGCCGGCCGCCGCTACCATCAACGCCACCAGGAACGACATCTTGGAGCCCTGGATGCCGTAATCACTGAACGCCCAGACAATCCCCGCGACCACACCGGCAGCCGCCGGACTCGCCAGGCCAATGAAGTAGCGTTTGTCCGCTGTACCAACTTGAGTGTTGAACCGCGCCAGGCGCAACGCCGCGCCCGCGACATAGATGAAGGCAACCATCCAGCCGACCTTGCCCATGTCACCCAACGCCCAACCGAACGCCAGCAACGCCGGCGCCACACCAAAGGCAACCATGTCCGACAGCGAGTCGTACTCGGCACCGAAGGCGCTCTGGGTATTGGTCATGCGCGCAACGCGGCCGTCGAGACCGTCAAGCACCATGGCCACGAAAATGGCGATGGCAGCAAACGCAAAGTACTTGCTCGCACCGACCGAGTCACCGGCGCTCAAGGCAGCCTGGGCACTCATCGAGTTGATGATGGAATAGAACCCTGCGAACAGGTTCGCAGTAGTGAACAGATTCGGCAGAAGATAGATACCACGATGCCGGACTTTACGACCTTCAGCGTCATGCCCTTCTTCGATGTGCTCATCGATGGGCAGCAGACTTTCGGCGTCAGGAGCCTGGTTTGGCTCTTCGGGACGTTCGCTCATGGACATTACCTTGCAACAGGGTGGAAAGTTTCGACAGGTGTCTGGGACGACGGTTCGGCCGCAAACGATGCAGCTTTATACCAGAACCGGCGATCCAAACGAAAAAACGCGGCCTAGGCCGCGTTTTCCGTACAAGACAGCGACTTAGTTTTTGGCTTTGTCGACGATCTTGTTGGCACCGATCCACGGCATCATGGAGCGCAGTTGCTCGCCGATGATTTCGATACCGTGAGCGGCGTTGTTACGACGCTTGGCGGTCATCGAAGGATAGCCGGTCGCGCCTTCGCTGATGAACATCTTGGCGTATTCGCCGTCCTGAATACGTTTCAGGGCGTTGCGCATAGCCTGACGGGATTCGGCGTTGATGACTTCCGGGCCGGTCACGTACTCGCCGTATTCAGCGTTGTTGGAGATCGAGTAGTTCATGTTGGCGATGCCGCCTTCGTACATGAGGTCAACGATCAGCTTCAGTTCGTGCAGGCATTCGAAGTAGGCCATTTCCGGCGCGTAGCCAGCTTCAACCAGGGTTTCGAAACCGGCTTTTACCAGCTCAACGGTACCACCACACAGAACGGCTTGTTCGCCGAACAGGTCGGTTTCGGTCTCGTCCTTGAAGGTGGTTTCGATGATGCCGGTACGACCGCCACCAACGCCAGCAGCGTAGGACAGTGCAACGTTCTTGGCGTTGCCCGACGCATCCTGGTAGATAGCGATCAGGTCAGGGATACCGCCGCCTTTGACGAACTCGGAACGCACGGTGTGACCCGGTGCTTTCGGCGCGATCATGATCACGTCGAGGTCGGAACGCGGAACAACCTGGTTGTAGTGGATCGCGAAGCCGTGGGAGAAGGCCAGGGTGGCGCCTTTCTTGATGTTCGGCTCGATTTCGTTCTTGTACAAAGCAGACTGGAACTCGTCCGGGGTCAGGATCATGACCAGGTCGGCAGCAGCAACAGCGGAAGCAACGTCAGTCACTTTCAGGCCGTGGGCTTCGGCCTTGGCAACAGTGGCCGAACCTTTACGCAGGCCGACGGTAACGTCAACGCCGGAGTCTTTCAGGTTGCACGCTTGAGCGTGACCCTGGGAACCGTAACCGATGATGGCAACTTTCTTGCCCTGGATGATCGACAGGTCGCAGTCTTTTTCGTAATAAACTTTCATGAAATTCCCCTATATATCCAGGCCGTTCAGGCCATTCGCTAATTTGGTTTAGATGCTGAGTACTTTGTCGCCGCGAGCAATACCGGTTACGCCGCTACGGACGGTTTCCAGGATCGACGCAGTGCCGATGGACTGAATGAAGCTGTCGAGCTTGTCGCTGGTACCGGTCAGTTGAACGGTATACACGCTGGCGCTGACATCGACGATCTGCCCACGGTAAATATCGGTAGTGCGCTTGATCTCGGCGCGCTGGGCGCCGGTGGCCTTGACCTTGACCAGCATCAGTTCGCGCTCGATGTGAGCACTCTCCGACAGGTCGACCAATTTGACCACTTCGATCAGTTTGTTCAGGTTCTTGGTGATCTGCTCGATCACTTCGTCATGACCAACAGTGGTCAACGTCAGTCGCGACAGAGTCGGGTCTTCGGTCGGGGCCACGGTCAGGCTTTCGATGTTGTAGTTGCGCTGCGAGAACAGGCCGACTACGCGAGACAGAGCGCCGGGTTCGTTTTCCAGAAGCAAGGAAATAATGTGCCGCATGATTAAGTACGCTCCGTCTTGCTCAGCCACATATCGCGCATGGAGCCGTCTTTGATCTGCATCGGGTAGACGTGCTCGCTGGTGTCGACCGAAACATCGATGATCACCAGACGATCCTTCATGGCGAACGCCTCTTCCATCTTCGTCTTCAAATCTTTCGATTCGGTGATGCGCACGCCGACGTGACCATAGGCCTCTGCCAACTTGACAAAATCAGGCAACGATTCCATGTAGGAATGCGAGTGACGGCTGCCGTAGCTCATGTCTTGCCACTGGCGAACCATCCCCAGAACACCGTTGTTCAGGATGACGATTTTCACCGGCAAGCCATATTGCAGACAGGTGGACAGTTCCTGGATGTTCATCTGGATGCTGCCCTCACCCGTTACACAGACGACGTCGGCATCCGGGAAGCTCAACTTGATGCCCATGGCCGCCGGAAAACCGAAGCCCATGGTGCCCAGTCCGCCGGAGTTGATCCAACGGTTCGGCTTGTTGAACCTGTAGTACTGCGCGGCGAACATCTGGTGCTGGCCCACGTCCGATGCGACATAGGCATCGCCCTTGGTCACTTCGCACAGGGTTTCGATCACGGTCTGCGGCTTGATGACGCTGCCGTCGCCCTTGTCGTAAGGGAACAGGCCGCGATCACCGCGCCACTCATCCACCTGCTTCCACCAACTGGCCACGGACTCCTTGTTCGGGGTCTCGCCGATTTCCTTGAGGATCGCGACCATTTCGGTCAGGACACTCTCCACCGGACCGACGATAGGCACGTCGGCCTTGATGGTCTTGGAAATCGAAGCCGGGTCGATGTCGATGTGGATGATCTTGGCATTCGGGCAGAACTTCGCCGGGCCGTTGATCACGCGGTCATCGAAACGCGCACCGACGGCGAGGATCACGTCCGCATGGTGCATCGCCAGGTTGGCGGTGTAGCTGCCGTGCATGCCGAGCATGCCGATGAACTGACGGTCGGTGCCAGGGTAGGCACCCAGGCCCATCAGGGTATTAGTCACTGGCAGGTTGAGCATCTTCGCCAATTCGGTCAGCGGCGCGGAGCCACCACCGAGGATCACGCCGCCGCCGGCGTACATCACCGGACGCTTGGCCGCCAGGAGCATTTCGGCTGCCTTGCGGATTTGCCCGGAGTGACCGCGAACGGCCGGGCTGTAGGAACGCAGCTTGGCTTTTTTCGGGAAGACGTATTCGAACTTCTCGGCCGGGTTGGTCATGTCTTTCGGGATATCGACCACGACCGGGCCCGGACGACCGGATTGCGCCAGGTAGAACGCTTTCTTCATGACTTCCGGGATTTCCGAAGCGTGCTTGATCATGAAGCTGTGCTTCACAATCGGCCGGGAGATACCGATCATGTCGGTTTCCTGGAACGCGTCGGTACCTACCATGGTGCTAGGCACCTGGCCGGAAATGACCACCATTGGAATGGAGTCCATATAGGCGGTGGCGATCCCGGTGATGGCGTTTGTTGCGCCAGGACCGGAAGTCACCAGTACCACGCCGGCTTTACCGGTGGCACGGGCATAGCCGTCAGCCATATGGGTCGCCGCTTGTTCGTGACGAACCAGGATGTGGGTCACTTCCGGTTCTTTGAACAGGGCATCGTAGACATGAAGAAGAGCACCACCCGGGTACCCGTAGATATATTTGACGCCTTCGTCACGCAAAAAGCGGACGAGCATCTCACCGCCAGATAAAAGCTCCACGTTGTTCACCTCTAAAACGCCAGAATACCGTCCACTCACAAGAGGACGGGTCTTAATAGGTTTACTTCTCGGCAGAGCATGAGCGACGGTGGTCGCCGACTACGTCAGCACTGACTGAGCAAGTATTGGGATCGTCCCAAGTGTTGCGGGCCTTTCCCACCCAGCGCGAGGTAACGCGTTGCGGGTGTAACAGGTCGGCGCGGGTATGCGCCTCATGATCTACCGAGTGGGTCTGCTTCTGGCAGTCCCTCTACAGCGGACTTTGGATTCTTCTGTTTCGTCCCCTGCAAGTCAAGTCGTCTATGTGCTTTATTGTGAGTAAGCACATGAGAACGCAAGAAAAAACCCGTAAACCGCGTGTGTGTTAGCTTCAATTGCGCAACTTTTGACAAGGAAATGGCATGCGTACCTTCTTCTTCACCGCCGGTCTGCTGATCGTCCTGAGCCCTTTGTGCATGGCCGCGCAGATTTACAAGTGGGTCGACGCCCAGGGCGTGACTCACTTCGATGCCCAGCCGCCCCAAGACCAGCAAGCGACCACCGTGGTGACGCCCGCCCCGTCCACCGGCAAATCGCCCGCGCCGGAACGCAGCAATGTGCTGGGTGATCAACAGGCCATCGATAAGAACGTGAAAAAGCAGGTCGCCGAGCAGCAGGCCCAGCTCAAGGTGTTCTGTGAGCAGGCACGAACCAACCTTGCCAAACTGCAGAACAATCCGCGACTACGGGAAGAAATTGACGGTGAGATGCGCCGCCTGACTGACCAGACGCGTCAGGAGCGCATGACCGAAGCACAGAAACAAATCGCCGATAACTGCCAATAGAAACCTGTAGGAGCGAAGCTTGCTCGCGAAGGCGGCATAACATCCAACAAATGTGCTGAATGTTATGCAGCCTTCGCGAGCAAGCTTCGCGCCTACACGGGGACGGTGTCAGCGGGAGGCGGTGATCAGCAGGTCGAACTCTTTGAGTAAGACCTGAAGCTGCCGATCCTTGCCCTGGACATTGCGCGCGGCGAAGACCATCTCGGCCATCTCCTGAATGCCCGACGCATTGGGCAAAGGCAGATCCTGTTCGAGGATCGCCTTCATGCGCGGCAGGAAGATCCATTGCAGCCATTGCTCGAAGTCCAGGGTGTCGACCGAAAACGGCTCGACACTGGACAACGCTTCAGCACTCGGCGAAACCTCGTCCCACCAGCCCTGAATCCGCAGCTCACGCTCGATCAGCAGCAACTGCTCGGCAATCTTTGGGAAACGTGCATCCATCACAGCGAAACCTTGGCCTTCTGACGGGCCAGTGCGGCGCCGGCGGAGTCGCCCTGTTTCTCACGAGCCTGAGCGATCAGTTCCCACAGGCTGGCTTGAAGGTCCGGACGGCCATTGGCGAACGTCAGACCACGCCGGGCAAACTGCTCGGCCTGCGGCGCGTCGCCTTGGGCCATGCGCACCTGCGCCAGGCGATAAAGCACTTGCGGCTCACGGGGTGCAACACGCTGGGCACGCTCCAAGCTCGAAGACGCGCCGTTAAGGTCGCCACCGGACTGTTGCTGTTGCGCGGTGGTCAGCAACGCCAACACGGGACCGTCCAGTTGCTCGTCGGCAGACAAACCACCGCCGGTACTGGCGGATGGAATCCCGGTCGGCGCCGACGGCATGCTGTAGCTGCCTTGATTGATCGGCGCGGACTGGACCGGCGACGTATCAATCGGACCCGGGGTAATCGGGCCAGGCGTGATCGGCGAAGTGCTGATCGGTGCCGAGCTCACGGCGCCACCACCTGGCACCATCACTACCACGCCGGTATCACCTTGCGGGATCGCCTGAGGCTGGCCTTGTGCAGGACGTTTCACAGTCGTCTGGCGGAAACCACCATTCGCCTGAATCCGTTCACTGTTCGACACCGCGCTGCCGGAATCCACAACCGGGATCGAACCGCGCTGTACGGAGGAACAACCGCTGAGCAAAGCTACGGCGGTAACCGCTGGAATCAACCACTTGTTCACGTGAAACCCTCTTTGCTTAATTCATCCAGCCCTTGACCCAATCCATCACCGTTTCGCCGGAAGCAGGGGTTTCCCCACCGCAAGCGGCGCCGGGAGGCGGTTCGCTGCCGCGAATATACGGCATCTGCACCGCACCTGGGCAGTTGGCGTCAGAGCCTTGCCCGGTGCGCGAATCAACCCAGGCCTGGACGATGTTGTCTGGCTGCGGCATGTCCAACGGCAGCGGGTCAGCCTTGCGCATGAAACTGGTCCAGACCTGCAACGCGCCGGTGGCACCGGTGAACGGTGTCTTGCCGTTATCGTCGCGCCCCAGCCAGACCACCGCCAGCAAATCCTGGCTGAAACCGGCGAACCAGCTGTCACGGGAATCGTTACTGGTCCCGGTCTTGCCCGCCAGCGTCAGGGTTTTCGGCAGCACGTTGTAGACCGAGCTGCCGGTACCTTCACGCATGACCCGCTGCATCGCGCTCTGGATCAGGAAAATAGACGCCGGATCGAACCGCTGCTGAATCTGGAACGGATAACGCTTCAGTGGCTCGCCCTCGGCCGTCAGCACGCTGCGAATCCCGCGCATCGGCGTATTGAAACCGCCATTGGCCAGGGTCTGGTACATGGTCGCCACTTCCATCGGCGTCAGGCCACCCGCCCCCAACAGCATCGACGGGAACGCCGGAAACTCACGAGTCACGCCCAGCCGCGCCAGGGTCTTGAGGACATTCGGCACGCCCAGTTCCAACCCGAGACGCGCCGTCGACAAGTTGTAGGAATGCGCCAGCCCTTGATACAGGAACACCGTGCCATGGGAGCGGCGATCATAGTTCTGCGGTTTCCAGACCTGACCGTCCGCGCCCTTCACCGAGAAGGGTTCGTCCGACAGCCAACTGGTCAAGCTGTACTGGCTTGGCTTCTCAAGTGCGGTCAGGTACACCGCCGGCTTGATCAACGAGCCGATCGGCCGCACCGCGTCCAGCGCCCGGTTGAAACCGGCAAAACTCGCCTGGCGACTGCCGATCATGGCCTGGACTTCGCCGGTTTCCGGGTTGGTCACGACCATGGCCGCTTCGACGTCATCCGAACCCTTGCGTCCGGCCAGGCGTTTAAAGGTGTCGTTGACCGACGCTTCGGCTTTCATCTGCAGGATCGGGTCGAAACTGGTGAAGATCCGCAGGCCTTCTTCGGTCAAGTCTTCGTCGCGATAGTCTTCGCGCAGTTGACGTTTAACCAGATCGATAAAGCCCGGGAACGAGCTGTCAGCCAGTTTGCCGCGAGTGGTCACGCCCAACGGCATGGCCTTCGCCGCAGCAACTTGCTCGGCCGTGGCAACGCCCTGTTGCTCAAGCACATCGAGTACCAGGTTGCGCCGCTCCAGCGCACGCTCAGGATTGCGGCGCGGGTTGTAATAGGACGGCCCCTTGACCATGCCCACCAGCAAGGCGACTTGATGCAGTTTCAACTCGGACAACGGCTGGCCGAAGAAGAACTGACTGGCCAGACCAAAACCGTGCACGGCGCGCTGGCCATCCTGACCGACGAATACTTCATTGAGGTAAGCCTCAAGAATTTCCCGTTTGTCGTAATGCAGTTCCAGCAACATCGCCATCATGGCTTCGGTGAGCTTGCGGGTCAGGCTGCGTTCGCTGGTCAGGTAGAAGTTCTTGACCAATTGTTGCGTCAGCGTACTGCCACCCTGGGTCATCTTGCCGCCAGAGGTGTTGACGTAGACGGCCCGGGCAATCGACTTCGGCGATACGCCCCAGTGGTGATAGAAGTCCCGGTCCTCAACGGCAACCAGGGTTTCCAGCAGGTACGGCGGAACCTGATCGATCTTGATCAGGATGCGGTCTTCGAGGTTTTTCGGGTAAATCCCGCCGATCATCAGCGGCTCAAGGCGCACCACGGACAGCTTCGAACCGTTGGTCGCCGAGAGTTCGGCCACATAGTCGCCGGAGAACCGAACCCGCACGGGCTGGGGCTTCTCCATGCCTTCATAGAACTGGAAGCCGCGGGTATTCAGGTCGACGGTATTGCCGTTGACCGCCGCAGCGCCGGGGCCGTTGCTCACGGCTTCGCGTCGATAGCCCAAGGCATCGAGTTCGGTGAGGAAGTCGTCCTTGCTCAGCTTCTGGCCGGTAAACAGCTCAAGCGGGCGGGCGTACACCTTGGCCGGAATGGTCCAGCGCTTGCCGGAGAACTTCTCCTGGACAATCGCGTCGAGGTAAACCGCGAACCCGGCGAGCACGACGAGGCCGACCAGGCTGAGTTTAATGGCCCAGCTCAACCACGGGCTAAGGCCCTTGGAAGGTGGTTTTTTTTTGCTGCGAGGGGATCGAGTACGAGTCATGGCGGCGGATTATACGCACTTTATTCATACTCAACAGGCGCTCGCCGAGGTTTGCGTCAGCCGGACTTGCGGCCATAATGGCGGCCGTGAATTTTCCCCAGACTCTGAAGGATCGCCTGTGAGCCAGTCCCTGATCGCCGCCCTGCAAAACCCGGCCCTCTACCCGCATCCCGTCGAAGGGTTCCGGGTCATCGAGACTCATATCTCCTGGGTCATCCTCACGGGTCCCTTTGCTTATAAAGTGAAGAAACCGGTGAATTTCGGCTTCCTCGACTTCACCAGCCTCGATGCGCGTGAACATTTCTGCGGCGAAGAGCTGCGCCTGAACCAGCGTCTGACTAACGATTTGTATCTGGAAGTGTTGCCAATTACCGGTAGCGTCGAAGCCCCGCAACTGGGCGGTGACGGCCCGGTCGTCGATTTCGCCCTGAAAATGCGCCAGTTCCCGCAAAGCCAGTTGCTCAGCACCCTGCAAGCCAACGGTGAACTGACCACTGCGCACATCGATGAGATGGCCGCGCAAATCGCGCAATTCCACCTCACCGCGCCGAAAGTACCGGCCGAACACGAAGCCGGCACCCCGGACGCCGTGATGGCACCAGTGCGCCAAAACTTCGAGCAGATTCGTCCGTTCCTCAGCGACAAGGCCGACCTGCTGCAACTCGACGCCCTGCAAGCCTGGGCCGAAAGCAGCTTCGAACGCCTGAAGCCGCTGTTTGCCCAACGCAAGTCCGAAGGCTTCATCCGCGAATGCCATGGTGACATTCACCTGGGCAACGCCACCGTGATCGACGACAAGGTCGTGATCTTCGACTGCATCGAATTCAACGAGCCGTTCCGCTTCACCGACGTCTATGCCGACACTGGCTTCCTGGCGATGGACTTGGAAGATCGCGGCCTGAAAAGCCTGGCGCGCCGTTTTATCAGTCAATACCTGGAACTGACCGGCGATTACCAGGGCCTTGAGCTGCTGAACTTCTATAAAGCCTACCGCGCATTGGTTCGCGCCAAGGTCAGCCTGTTCAGCATGCCGGCCGAGGCCGATCCAGTGCAGCGCGCCACCACGCTGCGCCAGTACCGCAACTACGCCAACCTGGCGGAAAGCTACAGCACCATTCCTTCGCGTTTCCTGGCCATCACCCACGGTGTTTCCGCGGTCGGCAAGAGCCGCGTGGCCATGCGTCTGGTGGAAGCACTGGGCGCCGTGCGCCTGCGCTCGGATGTGGAACGCAAACGCCTGTTCGGCGAGCAAACCGTGCAGAACGATCCCCATGCCGGCATCTATAGCGCTGACGCCAGCGCTGCGACCTACACCCGCCTGCATGACATCGCCTCGGTAATCCTGCGCGCCGGTTTCCCGGTGGTGATCGATGCCACCTATCTCAAGCGTGACCAGCGTGACGGCGCGGCGAAAATTGCCGAAGCCACCGGTGCACCGTTCCTGATTCTGGACTGCAATGCGCCGCAAGCCGTGATCGAAACCTGGCTGGCCCTGCGTCAGGCAGATAAAACGGATCCGTCCGACGCCAACCTGGCCGTTATCGCCGACCAGCAAGCCAGTCGCGAAGCGCTGACGCCCGCCGAGATTCTCTGCAGCAAGCGCGTTCAGACCAATGAAAGCGGGACCCTCGACACGGTGGTGGCGCAGATTCGCCAACGCATGCCAGGCCTGTAAGAAACTATTTCAGCCGTGGAGCCTTCGCCGGCTTCACGGCTGTCAAATAGTGGCACTATACTGGCGTCATAAAACCAACAGGTGATGTGACATGAGCCAGCCGAAACTTCTCGACACCCCGCTTTATGCCTTGCTGCACAAAGATGACATCACAGGTTTCAACAAGGAACGCCCGGTGGACGGCCCGATCGACATGGTCGGTGGCGACTTCCGAGGTCTCGACCTGCGTGAGTTGAATGCCGATGGCGTCGACTTTACCGATGCGTACTTCCGTTCCGCCGACCTGCGCGGTATCGACTTTCGCAATGCGTCCCTGGAAGGTGCGAGCCTGGCCCATGCGCAGATCTCCGGCGCTTACTTTCCGCCAGAGCTGAGTGCCGACGAGATCCTGATGTCGATGAACTTCGGTACACGCCTGCGTTACCGCACCCGCTAAAAACGACCGTCACCTGACAAGTCCAGCGCTCTCGCCTTGCGCTGGACGCCGCGCGTTATCTGCCGTAATCACTGCTTCCCTGCACCTTCTCCTACTGCGTCCGCAGACCATTCTTGCGCGCCAAGCGCTTTCCTCTTAGAAGCTTTTGCCTCGAAACCGACCAAACAATCACGCTTTTCCTACTGATGGCTACACTCCTCAAAGGCTCGCCCACGCACCGTTCGGCTGTCGCAAGGAGGCTTGATGAATGATGAACTGCAACACCTGAAGAATCTTGGCAAGACGTCGGCACAGTGGCTGCATGCCGTGGGCATCCACAGCGCCTCGGACTTGCGTCGCCTGGGGGCGGTCGATGCTTATCGGGCCGTGCGCACACGCGGGTTCCGGGCGTCGAAGGTGTTGCTGTATGCAATCGAAGGCGCCCTGATGGACGTGCACTGGAACGACATTCCCGCTGAACGCAAGGAAGCCTTGAACAAACAACTGGAAGCCATCTCTTCACGCCACAAGAATTGAACAGGCGCCATCGCCATGTATCTGCTCGGGGAACAACCGGTTTACGCCGACACGCTGATCAATCGACTGCAAAACATGCCCGCGCGGTTGCTGGAGGGGTTATCACCCTGCGGCCCGGCGCTGGAGTTTGCTGCCGTCGACGACCTCGCGACGCTGCTGCCCGGCAATCAGCTGTTTTTGCTCGACAACGGCCTGTTACATGGCTGCGTCGACCATCGCCCCTTGTTCTATTTGCATGAAGGCGATCTGGTTGGTCTGCGCCAGGATGTTGCGCTGCCGCATTGCCGCTTGCGCAGCGATGGCCCGCTGTCCTTGATGCCTTATCTGCGCGTCGAGGTGTTTCAGCATATTTATGCCGAGCCGCAGCGCTCGGAGCTATTGCTGCAATACCTGGTCGGCCAGACCGCCCTGCTGTACGACGCGGTCGCCCGCCTGAAACAACCCGAGTACCGCAGCACCCACGGCTTTCAGCGCGTGCCCAGCGGCGAAGTGCTGATCCGGCAGGGCGATGAGGCCGACCATGTGTTCGTCATCATCGAAGGCCACGCAGAAGCATTTGTCGACGGCCATAAAGTCGGCGATGTGCCCAAGGATGAGATTTTCGGCGCCATGGCGGTGTTCACCGGCGAGAAACGCAACGCCAGCGTGATCACCAATGAACCTTGCACATTGATGCTGATTCCCAAGGACCAGTTTCTGAGCCTGACGCAAAACAATCCGAAGATCGCCCACAGCCTGATCGAGAGCATGGCGCGGCGCATTGATCTGTTGAACAAGCAGGTCACCCAACTGAGCGCAGTTAAAGCTTCAGGCTGAAGCCCAATGATTTCGGGGCCTACAGGCTAATTTGGAATAAATGAGAAATCAGCGGTTGACTTGGTAATGAGAATCGCTATGATTATCACAACTGGTCGCGAGACTGGTCGATATTCTGAAAAGCCCTTGGTTCGGACTCTCAGATTATCTCCTCATCAGGCTAATCACGGTTATTTGACCCGGCTCTTGCCGGGTCTTTTTTTGCCTGTGGAAAAGTGCTTACTGGCTCATCTGCTTGCGCATCTCTGCGCAATAATCCGGCGTCGGCATGGCAGGTGTGTACCAGACGTAATCGGCCATGCCCGCCGTGACCTCACTGCCCTGCTGCGCCAGCATCAACACCGTGGGGGCTTCGGATTCGCCCAGGTCCAGCACATGCAGCGGCACGCCGACATCCTTGCGCGCATGGTAGGCACCGGCCAACAGCATTGACGGTGCGGGTGCCGCGATCAGCAGCTCGGCGATGCGTCGGTCACGCTGCTGCTGCACCGCCAGCATCGCCGGCATTTGCGATTGGGGCAGCAGGCCGCAATGGGAGCCGCTGATTTGCTCCAGCAGCTCTTTCTTGACCGATGGGGCATTGCTGCGCGAACCGCTCACGGCCGTAGGCTGGGTGTAGAAACCCCGAACTTCGCTGTTGTCGAGGTTGGCCGCCAGCAATGGATAAGGCTGGCCGAGGACGAAACGCACAATCGGCCCGTACATTTCCCAATCCCAGCCCGATGGCCAGGCCAATGCGCCGGGCAGGTCAGTTGGAAGCGTCGAGGCATGGCGTGCGTTATCAACGCGCGGTTGTTGATCGGGCGTGAGCATCTCCAGCAGCAGGCTGCCTTGAGGCCGCTGCTGCCCCAGCGCCTGGAGCAACCACAATTGCAGTTGATGGTGATCGCGGTTGTCGTGCTGTTCACCAACAATCAGCCGTGACGGCTTGGCCAAGCGTATGACCAGTTCTTGCGCCGTCAACGACTGACCGCTGCGTAAATCGCGGATATCCCCGGTGATCGGTGGCGGCGCCGCCACATGCTGACAAGCACTCAGCAACAACGCCGCCAGCAGCAGAATCCCTCGCATGTTCTCACCTCGATGAATGACTCAGCGGGCGATGATCAGCGGATGCCCACGCTCCGGGTGCGGTTGCACCAGCACTTCCAGGCCGAACACCGCTTTGAGCGGTTCCGGCCGCAGCACCTGCTCCGGTGTATCCAACGCCACCGGGCGCCCGCCTTCGAGCAGCAAGATGCGGTCACAATAACGCGCCGCCAGATTCAGATCATGCAGGATCACCAACACCGCCGCACCGCGATCAGCAAATTCGCGCACCGCTTGCAACGTGGTGTGTTGATGCAGCGGATCAAGCATCGAAGTCGGCTCATCCAACAGCAGCGTCTGCCCCACCTCCCCCGGCCAGAGTTGCGCCAGCACCCGCGCCAGATGCACCCTCTGACGTTCGCCACCGGACAGCGCCAGATAACTGCGACCGCTCAGATGCCCGGCATCGGCGGCGCCCAATGCCGCGGCGATGATTTCATCATCGCGCACCCGGCCACTCTGATAAGGCAAGCGGCCCATGCCGACCACTTCCTCGACGCGAAAGGCGAAGTCCAGGGTCGACACTTGCGGTAACACTGCCAGTCGTTGGGCACGCTGGATACCGGTGCAGTGCCGCAACTCCTGTTGGTCGAGCCAGACACGCCCCTCATCCGGATGCAGTTCACCGCACAAAGCGCCGAGCAACGTACTCTTGCCGGCGCCGTTCGGTCCCAGCACACCAAGGACTTCGCCCGGTTTGAGTTCGAGATTGATGTCCGCCAGCACGGTTTTGCTGCCGCGACGGATCGACAGATTTTCCGTGCGCAGCATCAGGCAGGCCTCCTGAGCAGCAGGAACAGGAAGAACGGCGCGCCAATGAACGCTGTGACGATACCGATCGGCAATTCGGCCGGCGCCAGGGCCAGGCGCGCCACCAGATCGGCGAACAACAGCAGACTCGCACCGGCCAACACTGAGGCCGGCAGCAACACTCGATGATCAGGCCCGGCCAGCAGCCGCACCAGATGCGGCACCACCAACCCGACAAACCCGATCATCCCCGCCGCCGCCACCGCTGCGCCGACACCCAACGCGGTGCAAAACACCAGTTCACGCTTGAGCCCTTCGACATCAATGCCCAAGTGACCCGCTTCCGATTCCCCGAGCAGCAACGCATTCAAAGCGTTGGCCCGGCGCGGCAACCACAGTGCCACCCCGACCGTGACCAGCAGCAACGGCCAGAGCCGCGCATAACTGGCGCCATTGAGACTGCCCAGGTTCCAGAACGTCAGCGTGCGCAGGGTCGCGTCGTCCGCCAGATACGTGAACAAACCCACGGCCGAGCCGGCCAATGCAGTCAGTGCGATCCCGGCCAGCAACATGGTTGCGACATTGGTTTGCCCATTGCGCCGCCCCAGTCGGTACACCAGCGCCGTCACACCGAGGCCACCGAGAAATGCACACAACGATAAAAGATAAGGCCCGAACGCCTCCGGCAAACCGCCAAACGCCGAGCCGCCGACAATCGCAATCGCCGCGCCCAACGCCGCACCACTGGACACCCCGACCAACCCCGGATCCGCCAATGGGTTGCGAAACAAACCCTGCATCGCGACGCCTGACAACGCCAACACACCGCCGACCGCCAAACCCAGCAGAGTTCGCGGCAGACGAATCTGCCCAAGAATCAATTCAGCCTGCTCCAACCCATCCGGGGCAATCGGCACACCGAGCAGCCGCAACGCCGCGCGCAAGGTGTCGAGCAGCGGCAGGCTCACGGGCCCAAGGGCCAGCGACAACCAGATCGCCAGCAAACACAGCAGGCTCAAGCCAATAAACAGTGTGCGAGGTTTAACCAGCGTGGTCATTGGCCATTCGCGCCGGGATAGAAACCGTCAGACAGTTTTTTCAGCGCCTCGGGCAAGCGCGGCCCCAGACCGCCCACCAACAAGGTCGGATCAAGCTCCATGACCCGTCCGTCCTTGGCTGCACGGGTCGAGGACAGGATCGGATTTTCCTTGAACAACGCCGCACGGGCCGCGTCGCCGGTCAGTGCACGATCGGCGAACACCAGCACTTCGGGATTCAGACTGGCCAGGGATTCATTGGAAAACGGTTTGTAGCCGGTATGGGTCGCCAGGTTGTGGCCGCCGGCCTGTTGCAGCAGCCAATCGGCGGCGGTGTCCTTGCCGGCGATCATCGGCTTGCCGCCCATATGGCCGAGCAACAACAGCACGCCTGGCGCCTTCTGCTTGAGCTGCGCCTCGCTGACCCGCGCCTTCTGCTGATCCAGTTGCTGGTGATACGTCTGCAAAGCTTTCGAAGCCTGATCTTCCGCGCCAAGCAGCTTGCCCAGATGCTCCAGGTTACTTTGCAGCGCCGGCAAATCCGGCTGGGCCGAGAACAATTCAACCTGAACGCCAGCACTGCGAATCTGCGACAGCACCGGCGGCGGCCCCATTTCCTCGGTGCCGACCAGTATCTGCGGGCGCAGGCTCAAGACGCCTTCGGCCGACAATTGCCGCTGATAGCCGATGCTCGGCAACGCCTTGAGGGATTCGGGATGCTGGCTGGTGGTATCGACGCCGACCAGTTTCGACTCACCGCCCAACGCACTCACCCACTCCGTCAAGGCGCCACCGGCACTGACCCAACGTTGCGGCAATTCGACGGCGCTGGCCTCGTGACTGACCAGCAGTCCGACACACAGCGCGACAACGCGGGTACTCAGGCGCATAAACAGCTTCCTTGAAGGGTTTTCCCGGGCATCCGGCGGACAGGCCAAGTATCCTCGGCAGACCGCACGCGCCCCATGGGCGGGTGGCCATTTGATAATTGTTTGCATTTGCGCGTCAAGCCCGGACATATCTCGTCACGCGCCGCGACACTAGAGGATAGACATGAAGTTTCTTTGCCAAGGCTCAGAATTGGCCGACGCCAGCAGTCGCGGTTTCGACATCGACGGCCAGAAGCTCTTCGCCGTGCGCCGGGCGGGTCAGGTTTACGTCTATATCAACCGCTGCCCGCACCGGGGCGTCGGCCTGGAATGGAAGCCCGACCAGTTCCTGGACCCCAGCAACAGCCTGATCCAGTGCGCCACCCACGGCGCACTGTTTCTGATAGAGGACGGCGAATGCGTCGCCGGCCCCTGCGCCGGGCAATCCCTGACCGCTGTCGACTGCCGCGAAGACGCGCAAGGGATCTGGGTCAGCCTTTAACCGTTGAGCAGCACGTCCAGACGTCGATCCACCACCATCCCTTCGTGGCTAAGTTGCACGCCATAAGCCAGCACCTCAACGCCGCACGCCACCGCCTCACGCAATGCGGCGGCGTAGGCCGAATCGATTTCTTCTGCAGGACGCACGGCCTCGATACCGCTGAGATTGACGCAATACAACTGCACCGCACGAATCCCGTCCCGCGCCAGATGCGCCAGTTCCCGTAAATGCTTGGCCCCGCGCTGGGTCACCGCATCGGGAAACGCCGCCACCGCTGTCCCGTCATAACCCAGGGTGACGCTTTTGACTTCCACGTACGCCGGCCCGCTCGGGTAATCGAGGCGAAAATCGATACGGCTGCTTTCCTGACCGTAGGCCACTTCCCGTTTCAGTTCGGTAAAGCCGTTCAGCTCGCTGATCACACCTGCGCGCAGCGCTTCTTCGATCAAACCGTTGGCGCGCCCGGTGTTCACGCAAAACAGCCGGCCTTGCGGGGTTTCGCCGATTTCCCAGGTGCCGGGCAACTTACGCTTGGGGTCGTTGGAACGACTGAACCAGACCTTCCCGCCCTCGACCTGACAATTAAGCATCGAGCCAGTATTAGGGCAGTGAATAGTCAGCAACTCGCCGGTAACGGTTTCGATGTCGGCGAGAAAACGCTTGTAACGGCGGATCAAACGACCTTCTTCGAGGGGAGGATGAAAACGCATCAGCCTTGCCAGCTCTTCAAGCCGCGCGCGATGCGCTCCACCGCTTCTTGCAAGCGCGGCAGGCTTTGGGTGTAGGCAAACCGCACGTGATGCCCGGCCTGATACCGCCCGAAGTCCAGGCCCGGGGTGATCGCCACATGCTCGGTTTCGAGGAAGTGTCGGCAGAACGCGAAGGCATCGCCGCCGAATTGGCTGATATCGGCGTACAAGTAGAACGCGCCTTCAGGTTCCACGGCGATACCGAAACCGAGTTCACGCAGGGCCGGCAGCAGGAAATCGCGACGACGACCGAATTCGGCGCGACGCTCTTCCAGGATGGCGATGGTGGCGGGCTCGAAGCAGGCCAGCGCGGCGTGCTGGGCCATGCTCGGCGCGCTGATGTAGAGGTTTTGCGCGAGTTTTTCCAATTCGCCGACCGCCGCTTCCGGCGCCACCAGCCAGCCGAGGCGCCAACCGGTCATGCCGAAATACTTGGAAAAACTATTCAGGACGAAGGCGCTGTCATCGACTTCCAGCACACTGGCCGCGTCAGTGCCGTAGGTCAGGCCGTGGTAAATCTCGTCGACCACCAGATGGCCGTGGCGCTGCTTGATCGCCGCCGACAGCCCGGCCAGCTCATCGCGGGTCAGGATGGTCCCGGTCGGATTGGCTGGCGAGGCCACCAGGGCGCCGACGCTGTCGTGATCCCAATGCCGCGCCACCAGGTCCGGGGTCAGTTGATAGCGCACGTCCGGGCCGACCGGCACCAGCTGCGCCGCGCCTTCCACCAGGCGCAGGAAGTGTCGGTTACACGGGTAGCCAGGGTCCGCCAGCAGCCAGTGTTTGCCGGGGTCGACTAGCAAGGCGCTGGCCAGCAACAATGCACCGGAACCGCCCGGCGTCACCAGAATTCGCTGTGGATCAATGTTCAGCCCGTACCGCTGCTGGTAAAAGCCGGAAATGGCCTCGCGCAGTTCAGGAATGCCCCGGGCCGCTGTGTAACGGGTCTTGCCCGCAGTCAGCGCAGCCTGGCCGGCCTGGATGATCGGCTCGGCGGTGGTGAAGTCCGGTTCGCCGATCTCCAGGTGAATCACATCGTGGCCGGCGGCTTGCAGTTCATTGGCCCGCGCCAGCAGCGCCATGACATGGAATGGTTCGATCGCACGACTGCGCGCACTGTAGGACTGAGCCATTAGCCTTCCTTCAACGGGGAAAAGAATCGATTCTACCTATCCGCTGGAACGAGGGAGAACCTAAAGCGGTCAGAGCCGTATAACCGGGGCTGCAAACGACTCAAGCGAGTGTCTCAGCTTTGACTAAAATCAATATTTGATCAGGCCTCCAACACCACCAGACAAGGCTTTGCAATCATTTGCAAGCACCCTGGGCCACTACCTCGACATCCGGGAGTAGCGCGGCCCGTTTTGATCTGGTAAGTTCGCCCGCTTGCAGCCGCAGGGCCGGCAGGTGTCGGTGATGGAGCAATCCTGCGCAATGGATTACAAGAGTAGAGGCGGTCCATTTCATGCCCACCCAAGCAAAGCAGCAAAACCAGTCGATCAGCGGCTTCGAACCCTACGTAGAAGTAAAGGGCGAGGAGTACATGGGCAAGCCCATGCGCGCTCACTTCACCAAGATCCTGAATAAGTGGAAACAGGACTTGATGCAGGAAGTCGACCGTACGGTTGATCACATGAAAGACGAAGCGGCCAACTTCCCTGACCCGGCAGATCGTGCCAGCCAGGAAGAAGAATTCAGCCTTGAATTGCGCGCCCGCGACCGTGAGCGCAAGTTGATCAAGAAGATCGACAAGACGCTGCAATTGATCGAAGACGAAGAATATGGCTGGTGCGAGTCCTGCGGCGTCGAGATTGGCGTCAAGCGACTGGAAGCCCGCCCTACCGCCGACATGTGCGTTGACTGCAAGACCCTGGCGGAAATCAAGGAAAAGCAAGTCGGCAAGTAATCTCGACTTGAATTAAAAACGGAGCGTGCGAACGCTCCGTTTTTGTTTCTGACATTTGCTGGCGCCTATGGCGAATTCGAAATCGCTTTCGCGAGCAAGCTTCGCTCCTACACAGGCTTGCGCCGCCCTTTGTAGGAGCGAAGCTTGCTCGCGAAGGCGGCTTCAAGCCGTGCCCAAAACGATTGAACAGCCTAATATCGGCCCTTATGACTGCCTCCGCCCCCTACATCGGCCGCTTCGCCCCCACGCCCAGCGGCCACCTGCACTTCGGTTCGCTGGTCGCCGCGCTGGCCTCGTACCTCGACGCCCGCTCCGTGGGGGGGCGCTGGCTGATGCGCATGGAAGACCTCGACCCGCCCCGGGAAGAACCTGGCGCTCAGGCTGCGATTCTCAACGCGCTGGAAAGCTACGGTTTCGAGTGGGACGGCGAGCTGGTGCGCCAGAGCGATCGTCACGACGCCTACGCCGAAGTGCTCAATCGCCTGTTCAATCATGGCCTGGCCTACGCCTGCACCTGTTCGCGCAAACAACTGGAGCCGTATCACGGCATTTACCCGGGCCTGTGCCGCAATGCCGGGCATGGCACCGAAGACGCCGCGATTCGCCTGCGCGTGCCGGAGCTGGAATATCACTTTATCGACCGGGTACAAGGCGAATTCCGTCAGCACTTGGGCCGGGAGGTCGGCGATTTCGTGATTCGTCGCCGCGACGGGCTCTACGCCTATCAATTGGCCGTGGTCCTCGATGACGCCTGGCAGGGCATCACCGATATCGTGCGCGGCGCCGACTTGCTCGACTCCACGCCACGCCAGCTCTATCTGCAAGAACTGCTCGGCCTGCGCCAACCGCGCTACCTGCATGTGCCGCTGATTATCCAGCCCGATGGCAACAAGCTCGGAAAATCCTACCGTTCGCCGCCGTTGGCGGAAGATCAGGCCACGCCGCTGTTGCTGCGGGCCTTGCGGGCGCTGGGGCAGAATCCGGGGGCTGAACTGGCCTACGCCACGCCCCGGGAAGTGCTGGATTGGGGCATTGCCCACTGGGATGCGGCACAGATCCCGCGCACACTGACCCTGCCCGAAGCGCAACTGCAGTGATGGCACTTGCAGTCGCGCTGCCATCCGTTACCATCGCCGCACGTTTTCGGGCACGCGCATAAAAAAGAGAGGCCGGGATGTACATCTATCGCTTGGTCCTGCTTTTGGTAGTGGGGATTTACCTGTTCTCCCCGGCCATCATGGATTGGTGGATCGACGCCACGGGTGCCTGGTATCGGCCGTATCTGCTCTGGTTGATCCTGATTGTCGTGACCTTCATCCTGCAGAGCCAAAAAGATGCCGATGAGCTTTAGCCTGACCCAGATGATCCTGATCAGCGCCGCGTACCTGGCGGTGCTGTTCGGCGTCGCCTGGATCAGCGAACGGGGCATGATCCCGCGCGCGATCATTCGCCACCCGCTGACCTACACCCTGTCGCTGGGGGTTTACGCCAGTGCCTGGGCGTTCTACGGCACGGTCGGCCTGGCCTATCAGTACGGCTACGGCTTTCTCTCCAGCTATCTAGGTGTCTCCGGTGCATTCCTGCTGGCGCCGGTGTTGCTGTACCCGATCCTGAAAATCACCCGCACCTATCAACTGTCGTCGCTGGCGGACTTGTTCGCCTTCCGCTTCCGCAGCACCTGGGCCGGCGCGCTGACCACGATTTTCATGCTGATCGGCGTGCTGCCGCTGCTGGCGTTGCAGATTCAAGCGGTGGCCGACTCCATCGGCATCCTCACCCGCGAACCGGTGCAGCACCGCGTGGCCCTGAGCTTCTGCGCGCTGATTACCCTGTTCACGATTTTCTTCGGCTCTCGGCACATTGCGACGCGGGAGAAACACGAAGGCCTGGTGTTCGCGATTGCCTTTGAATCGGTAATCAAGCTGATCGCCATCGGCGGCGTTGGCCTGTACGCGTTGTATGGTGTGTTCGATGGCCCGCAACAGCTGGAACTGTGGCTGCTGCAAAACCAGACCGCCCTCGCCGCCCTGCACACGCCGCTGCAGGAAGGCCCGTGGCGCACGTTGTTGCTGGTGTTCTTCGCCTCGGCGATCGTGATGCCGCACATGTACCACATGACCTTTACCGAAAACCTCAACCCGCGCTCGCTGGTCAGTGCGAGCTGGGGCTTGCCGCTGTTCCTGTTGCTGATGAGTCTGGCGGTGCCGCTGATTCTCTGGGCCGGGCTGAAACTCGGCGCCACGACGAATCCGGAATACTTCACGCTGGGCATCGGCATCGCCGCCAACAACAAGGCGTTGGCGCTATTGGCCTATGTCGGCGGTTTGTCGGCGGCCAGCGGCTTGATCATCGTCACCACCCTGGCGCTGTCCGGGATGGCGCTCAACCATTTGGTGCTGCCGCTGTATCAGCCGCCGGCCGAAGGCAATATCTACCGTTGGCTGAAGTGGACCCGCCGGGCGCTGATCGTCGCGATCATCATGGCCGGCTACGGCTTCTACCTGCTGCTGGGCGCCGAGCAAGACCTGGCCAACCTCGGCATCGTCGCTTTCGTCGCCACCCTGCAATTCTTGCCGGGCGTTCTTTCGGTCCTGTACTGGCCGACCGCCAACCGTCGCGGCTTCATCGCCGGTTTGCTCGCCGGGATCCTGGTGTGGATGGTGACCATGTTGATGCCGCTGGTGGGCAATCTGCAGGGTTTCTACATTCCGCTGCTGAACATGATCTACGTGCTCGACGACACCAGTTGGCACATGGCGGCGATTGCCTCGCTGGCCGCCAACGTGCTGATGTTCACCCTGATCTCGCTGTTCACCAACGCCAGCCCGGAAGAGGCCAGCGCCGCCGAAGCGTGTGCGGTGGACAACGTCCGTCGCCCGCAACGCCGGGAACTGCACGCCGCCTCGCCCCAGGAATTCGCCACCCAACTGGCCAAACCCCTGGGCGCCAAGGCTGCACAGAAGGAAGTCGAACAAGCCCTGCGCGATCTCTATCTGCCCTTCGACGAGCGCCGGCCGTATGCCTTGCGTCGTTTGCGTGACCGCATCGAAGCCAACCTCTCCGGCCTGATGGGACCGAGCGTCGCCCAGGACATGGTGGAAACCTTCCTGCCTTATAAGGCCGGCGGCGAAAACTATGTGACCGAAGACATTCACTTCATCGAAAGCCGTCTCGAGGATTACCACTCGCGCCTTACCGGCCTGGCGGCTGAACTCGATGCCCTGCGCCGTTACCACCGCCAGACCTTGCAGGAACTGCCGATGGGCGTCTGCTCCCTGGCCAAGGATCAAGAGATCCTGATGTGGAACAAAGCCATGGAAGAGCTGACCGGGATCGCCGCGCAGCGCGTGGTCGGTTCGCGCCTGAGCACCATTGGCGATCCGTGGAAAGAATTGCTCCAAGGCTTTATCAACCTGCCCGACGAGCACTTGCACAAACAGCACCTGGCCCTCGATGGCCAGACCCGTTGGCTGAACCTGCACAAAGCGGCCATCGATGAACCGCTGGCGCCGGGCAACAGCGGCCTGGTGTTGCTGGTGGAAGACCTGACCGAAACCCAGATGCTCGAAGACAAACTGGTGCACTCCGAGCGCCTGGCGAGCATTGGCCGGTTGGCGGCGGGCGTGGCCCATGAAATCGGCAACCCGATCACCGGCATCGCCTGCCTGGCGCAGAACCTGCGCGAAGAGCGCGAGGAAGATGCCGAGCTAACGGAAATCAGCGGACAGATTCTGGAGCAGACCAAACGCGTGTCGCGCATCGTCCAGTCGTTGATGAGCTTCGCCCACGCCGGTAGTCATCAGCACAGCGACGAGCCCGTCTGTCTGGCGGAAGTGGCCCAGGATGCCATCGGCTTGCTGGCCCTGAACCGGCGCAATTTCGAAGTCCAGTTCTATAACCTGTGCGACCCCGATCACTGGGTCGAAGGCGATCCCCAGCGGCTGGCCCAGGTGTTGATCAACCTGCTCTCCAACGCCCGCGACGCCTCACCGCCGCACAGTGCGGTACGGGTCAAAAGCGAAGCCGGCGAACACACGGTCGACCTGATCGTGGAAGACGAAGGCAGCGGTATTCCGAAGAACATCATGGATAGATTGTTCGAACCTTTCTTCACCACCAAGGATCCTGGCGAAGGCACCGGTCTGGGCCTTGCACTGGTCTATTCCATCGTTGAAGAGCATTATGGACAAATCACCATCGACAGCCCGGCTGATGTTCAAAGCCAACGCGGTACCCGTATCCGGGTGACTTTGCCGCGTCATGTCGAAGCGACGTCCGCTGTGAACTGAGACCGTCGAGAGTATCGAATCAATGCCGCACATTTTGATCGTCGAAGACGAAACAATTATCCGCTCCGCCTTGCGCCGTCTGCTGGAACGTAATCAGTACCAGGTCAGCGAAGCCGGATCCGTGCAGGAAGCACAAGAGCGTTTCAGCATTCCCTCGTTTGACCTGATCGTCAGTGACCTGCGCCTGCCTGGCGCACCGGGCACTGAACTGATCAAGCTCGGTCAGGGCACTCCGGTGCTGATCATGACCAGCTACGCCAGCCTGCGTTCGGCCGTCGATTCCATGAAGATGGGCGCGGTGGATTACATCGCCAAGCCTTTCGATCACGATGAGATGCTCCAGGCCGTTGCGCGCATCCTGCGTGATCGCCAGTCGTCCCCCGCCGCTGGTGAACCCGTGGTCGGCAAAGCTGCCAATGGCGCGGCGAAACCGGGCGTCGATAACAGCAATGGCGAGATCGGCATCATCGGCTCCTGTCCGCCGATGCAAGACCTGTACAGCAAGATCCGCAAAGTCGCCCCCACCGATTCCAATGTCCTGATCCAGGGCGAGTCCGGTACTGGTAAAGAACTGGTGGCCCGCGCCCTGCACAATCTGTCGAAACGCGCCAAGGCGCCGATGATTTCGGTGAACTGCGCGGCCATCCCGGAAAGCCTGATCGAGTCCGAACTGTTCGGCCACGAAAAAGGTGCGTTCACTGGCGCCAGCGCCGGGCGTGCCGGGCTGGTGGAAGCGGCGGACGGCGGCACCCTGTTCCTCGATGAAATCGGCGAACTGCCCCTCGAAGCCCAGGCCCGCCTGCTGCGCGTGTTGCAGGAAGGTGAAATCCGCCGGGTCGGTTCGGTGCAGTCGCAGAAGGTCGATGTGCGCCTGATCGCCGCCACCCACCGGGACCTCAAGAGCTTGGCGAAGATCGGCCAGTTCCGTGAAGACCTTTATTACCGTCTGCACGTGATTGCCCTGAAACTGCCGGCCCTGCGCGAGCGCGGTGCCGACGTCAACGAAATCGCCGAGGCCTTCCTGAAGCGGCAGAGCGCGCGAGTCAACCGCACCGATCTGAAGTTTGCCCCGGATGCCGAGCAGGCAATTCGTCACTACACCTGGCCGGGGAACGTGCGCGAACTGGAAAACGCGGTCGAACGCGCGGTGATCCTGTGCGAGAGCCCGGAAATCTCCGCCGAGTTGCTGGGCATCGACATCGAACTGAGCGATCTGGGCGATGACGATTTCATTGGGCTGCCCCCACAACAGGGCAACGCCGCCGGTAACAACAGCCATGAGCCGACCGAAGACCTGTCGCTGGAAGACTACTTCCAGCACTTCGTCCTCGAGCATCAGGACCACATGACCGAAACCGAACTGGCCCGCAAACTCGGGGTCAGCCGCAAATGCCTGTGGGAACGGCGCCAGCGCCTGGGCATTCCACGGCGCAAGACCGGTGTCGCCAGCGAGAGCTGAACGTCACCTGTCAGGTGTGCGGGTAACACGTGATTGTGTGAAAAAACTGTTACCCCAGTCTTTTCACGTAACAGAAGCCGGGGCTTACGGTAACGAAGCCCCGGTTTTTTTTGGCCCCGAAAAACCTTGTTACCTGGCCTAACCCCTTGTTTTGCTGGGCTTCACAAAAGTTGGCACGCACCCTGCTATATGTTTAGTACAAGAACAATAACAAGCAATGCACAAGACAATAAAAATAAGACGAATCGACTCACGCACAATAAAAACAAGACGGCGAGAGGCGCAGCTAACTGATTCTTTTGGAGAGGCGTTGTATTTGGGGCTTGCCCCACGACCAGGCCGAGAACAACAAAAACTGTCCTAAGACAGAGCCTGAACTGGTTGGATCGCAAGATCACTGCAACACAGCGACCAAAGCAATCCGTTTGCTCTTGGCTCCCGATTGGGAGGGTCATGAAGGAAAAACTTCATGACGAGGGCACTTAACAAAAACAAAAAGCCCGAAACCAATAATAAAAATAGAGCATGCAACTACTTCTTGGGGAGCTTCGGCTCCCCTTGTAGTTTCTGCGATTTGATAAAAACGCCCCAAGCGCCCGTCGCTGGCAGCTTAAAGCTTGCGGCTTACAGCTCATATTTGCTGTGTCCTACACCATCCCCCGACTAAATGCTAGAATCCCGGCCCATCATGCGGTCATTCTTCGTTATGGCCGAACATTCCTTCAAACAGTGCATCCCATGCTGAAGAAGCTGTTCCAGTCATTCCGTTCTCCCAAGCGTCATACGCAACACATCCGCAGCACGCCTGAAGTGCTTAACAGCGGCCAACATTCGCTGCAGAAGGCGCAATTCAGCCGTTACGCGGTGAATATCGTCGAACGCCTGCAGAACGCCGGTTACCAGGCTTACCTGGTCGGCGGTTGTGTGCGTGACATGATGCTCGGCATCACGCCGAAGGATTTCGACGTCGCTACCAGTGCCACCCCTGAACAAGTCAGGGCCGAATTCCGCAATGCGCGGATCATCGGTCGTCGCTTCAAACTGGTGCACATCCACTTCGGTCGCGAAATCATTGAAGTCGCGACGTTCCGCGCCAATCACCCGCAAAACGATGAAGAGGAAGACAGCAACCAGTCTTCCCGCAACGAGAGCGGGCGCATCCTGCGTGACAACGTCTACGGCACCCTGGAAGAAGACGCGCAACGCCGCGACTTCACCATCAACGCCTTGTATTACGATCCGGTCAGCGAGCGCATTCTCGACTACGCCAACGGCGTACACGACATCCGCAATCACCTGATCCGCCTGATCGGCGATCCAAAGCAACGCTATCAGGAAGACCCGGTACGGATGCTGCGGGCCGTGCGTTTCGCCGCCAAGTTGAATTTCGGTATCGAAAAACACAGCGCCGCGCCGATCCGCGACCTGGCGCCGATGCTGCGCGAGATTCCGTCAGCACGCCTGTTCGAAGAAGTGCTCAAGCTGTTCCTCTCCGGCCATGCCGCAGACACTTTCGAGATGCTGGTCGACTTGCAGCTGTTCGATCCCCTGTTCCCGGCGAGTGCCGAGGCGTTGGAATACAACCCGACGTACACGCACACGCTGATCAGTGAAGCGCTGATCAACACCGACCTGCGGATCAAGCAGAACAAACCGGTGACCCCGGCGTTCCTGTTTGCAGCCTTGTTGTGGCCTGCCCTGCCGGCTCGTGTGTTGCGTCTGCAAGAGCGTGGCATGCCGCCAATCCCTGCGATGCAGGAAGCGGCCCACGAGCTGATCGCCGAACAGTGCCAGCGCATCGCAATCCCGAAACGCTTCACCATGCCGATCCGCGAGATCTGGGACATGCAGGAGCGTCTGCCACGTCGCAGCGGCAAACGCGCCGACCTGTTGCTCGACAACCCACGGTTCCGTGCCGGTTACGACTTCCTGCTGTTGCGCGAAAGCGCCGGCGAGCAGACCGATGGCCTGGGCGAATGGTGGACCGACTATCAGGACGCCAACGACAGCGAACGTCGCGACATGATCCGCGACCTCAGCGGCAAGGATGAAGGCACCGGCGCCCCGCGCAAGCGTCGTCGCAGCGGTGGCGCCAAGCGCAAACGCACGGCCGGCGCCCCGAGCACCACGGGCGAGTAAGTCATGGAACGCATCTACATCGGCATGGGCAGCAATCTGGCTGACCCCGCCGAACAGTTGCGCAGCGCCGTCGAGGCGCTGGCGCGGTTGCCGAAAACCGAACTGGTCGGCGTCTCCGCGTTTTACCAAAGCGATTCGCTGCTGCCCGGCCAACCCCGCTACACCAACGCCGTCGCCGCCCTCGACAGTGACCTCGCGCCACTGGAACTGCTCGATGCGCTGCAAGCCATCGAGAACGAACAGGGCCGCGAACGTCTTGAACGTTGGGGGCCACGCACGCTGGACCTCGACATCGTGTTGTTCGGTGATCGCCTGATCGACGAGCCTCGGCTCAAGGTGCCGCATTACCACCTGCAGGAACGTGCCTTCGTGCTGTATCCGCTGGCCGAACTGGCGCCTGTGGATTTGCGCCTGGCGGATGGCCGGACTCTCAGCGAATTGCTCGCCGCCTGCCCGTTCATCGGGTTGGAGCGCCTTTCCCAAAACTGACGCAAATCCCCCGTAGGAGCAAAGCTTGCTCGCGATTGCGGCCTGACATTCAGCCCCCAGGCCGACTGACCGAACGCCATCGCGAGCACGCTTTGCTCCTGCAAGCGTCTATTTCCCCCGGTAACACCCCCACCGTAACAACGCGGTAACACACACAATTGACTTCCCGAGTCCTCCTCACGACTATAGGCGTCCCGCTGCCGCCAACGCGGCGCTAAAGGGCGCAATCCAGGCCTTATAAGCACGACAAAAGACCGTGCGCCTGAGTAAATGAAGAATCACGCGCGTTACTCGCAGTAGTTTCCATAGCGCCTGAACGAGGATTTTTTACATGCCAGCCATCACCCTGACCACGCTCCAGAGCCTCAAGCAGAAAGGTGAAAAAATCACCATGCTGACCTGCTATGACGCGACCTTTGCCCACGCCTGCAACGAGGCCGGTGTTGAAGTGCTGCTGGTGGGCGACTCCCTCGGCATGGTTCTGCAAGGTCACGACAGCACCCTGCCCGTTACCACCGCGGAAATGGCCTACCACGTGGCCTCCGTTAAACGCGGCAACAGCGACGCCCTGATCCTCGCCGACCTGCCGTTCATGGCCAACGCCACCCTCGATCAGACCATGATCAACAGCGCCACGTTGATGCAGGCCGGCGCGCACATGATCAAGGTTGAAGGCGCCCTGTGGCTGGCGGACTCGATCCGCCTGCTGGCCGAACGTGGTGTGCCGGTGTGCGCGCACATGGGCCTGACCCCACAAGCGGTCAACATCCTGGGCGGCTACAAAGTCCAGGGTCGTAGCGAAAACCAGGCCCGGCAGATGCGCGCCGACGCCATCGCCCTGGAACAGGCCGGTGCTTCCATGCTGCTGCTCGAATGCGTACCGAGCGAGTTGGCGCTTGAAATCACTCAGGCCGTGGGCATTCCGGTGATCGGCATTGGCGCTGGCAGCGGCACCGACGGCCAGGTCCTGGTGCTGCACGACATGCTCGGCCTGTCCATCACTGGGCGCGTGCCGAAGTTCGTGAAGAACTTCATGAATGGCCAGGCCAGCATTCACGCAGCCTTGAGCGCTTATGTCGCTGAAGTCAAAGCCGTCTCTTTCCCAGGTATCGAACACGGATTCTCTGCATGAACACCGTCAAAACCGTCCGCGAACTGCGGGCTGCCATCGCCCGTGCCCGCGGTGAAGGCAAGCGAATCGCCTTCGTCCCGACCATGGGCAACCTGCACAGCGGCCACGTCGCGCTGATTACCAAAGCCGCGCAACGGGCGGATTTCGTGGTCGCGAGCATCTTCGTCAACCCGCTGCAATTCGGCGCCGGCGAAGACCTCGACAAGTACCCGCGAACCCTGACGGCCGACCAGGAAAAACTGCTCCAGGCCGGTTGCCACTTGCTGTTTGCCCCCACTGTCGAAGAAATGTACCCCGACGGCATGGCCGGCCAGACCCGGGTCAGCGTGCCGCAATTGTCCGAAGGCCTGTGCGGCGCCAGCCGTCCGGGGCATTTCGAAGGCGTGGCGACCGTAGTCAGCAAGCTGTTCAACATGGTCCAGCCGGACCTGGCGATCTTCGGCCAGAAAGATTTCCAGCAACTGGCGGTGATTCGCGCGCTGGTGCATGACTTGAACATGCCAATCCAGATCATCGGCGAACCGACCGTACGGGCCGCCGATGGCCTGGCGCTGTCGTCGCGCAATGGCTTCCTCAGCGAAGAACAACGTGCGACCGCGCCGGTGGTGTACCGCACGCTGGCGACGATTGCCGAGGCCATTAAACAGGGTGAGCGCGATTATCCGGCGCTGATCGACGGGCAGGTTAAACAGCTCGAAGCGGCGGGTTTGCGTAGCGACTACCTGGAAATCCGCCATGCCGTGACCTTGCGTCCGGCGACCCCGGAAGATCGGGACCTGGTGATTCTGGTGGCGGCGTTCCTCGGGACGACGCGGTTGATCGACAACCTGCACCTGAACCTCGACGCGTCCTGACACCGCAGAAACCTGTAGGAGCGAAGCTTGCTCGCGAAGGCGTCCTATCCGTCGATGAAGATGTCGAACGTGACGGCCTCTTCGCGGGCAAGCCTCGCTCCTGCACGCTCCCGCGCGGCTTCGCCCTGTATTGCCGCCCCTCAAGCCTTCGGGCAATATGCCCGCCGTTCGATTCCGACCTGGGAAACCACTCATGCACGCCATCATGCTCAAGGCCAAGCTTCACCGCGCCGAAGTCACCCACGCAGTTCTCGATTACGAAGGTTCTTGCGCCATCGACGGCGATTGGCTGGACTTGTCCGGCATCCGTGAATACGAACAGATCCAGATTTATAACGTCGACAACGGTGAACGCTTCACCACCTACGCGATTCGTGGCGAAGCAGGCTCGCGCATGATCTCGGTGAACGGCGCTGCGGCGCACAAAGCCAAGGTGGGCGACCGGGTGATCATCTGTGCCTACGCGCATTACAGCGAGGCCGAACTGCTCAACTTCAAGCCGCGCATGTTGTACATGGCGCCGGGCAATGAGCTGAGCCACACCAGCAACGCCATCCCGGTTCAGGTGGCCTGATCGCAGCCTCCGTCCGTCTGTCGGGGGATTTGCGGTTTGAATGTTAAAAAAGTACAGAAAACCAGTCATACAAAGCGAAGACAGATCCACACGCGAGGTTTACTGTTACCGCCCTGCGCTATTTAATCGTGTCCACGCAGATTGACCGGACGTAGCCCTCCCAATGGACGGGACATTCCGGGATCTTCAGTGTCTTAAAGGCAGTTCAAGTAAAAGGAAAATCGCAGCGATGGCGTACTACCGCACTCCTCACGACGTTACCGCTCTGCCCGCCTGGCAAGCGTTGAAAGACCACCGCCAAGCCATGCAGGATTTCAGCATGCGCGAAGCCTTCAATGCCGACCCGCAGCGCTTTACCCAATTCACCCTCAGCAGCTGCGGTCTGTTTCTCGATTATTCGAAGAACCTGATCAACGCCGAGACCCGCAACCTGTTGGTGGGCCTGGCCAACGAAGTCGACCTCAAGGGCGCAATCAAAGCGCTGTTCGACGGCGAAATCGTCAACTCCTCCGAAGGCCGCCCGGCGCTGCACACTGCATTGCGTCGTCCGGTGGGCGACAAGTTGTCGGTCAACGGCGTCAACGTGATGCCGGAAGTGCACAAGGTACTGAACCAGATCACCGACCTCGTGGGCCGTATCCACGACGGTCTGTGGCGCGGCTACACCGAGAAGCCAATCACTGACGTGGTGAACATCGGCATCGGTGGCTCGTTCCTCGGCCCTGAGCTGGTGTCCGAAGCACTGCTGTCCTACGCCCAGAAAGGCGTGCGTTGCCATTACCTGGCGAACATCGACGGCAGCGAGTTCCACGAGCTGACCATGAAGCTGCGCGCCGAGACCACGCTGTTCATCGTCTCGTCGAAATCCTTCAACACCCTCGAAACCCTGAAGAATGCCCAGGCCGCACGTGCCTGGTACCTGGCCCAGGGTGGTTCGGAAGCCGAGCTGTATCGCCACTTCATCGCGGTATCGAGCAACAACGCCGCAGCCGTGGCGTTCGGTATCCGTGAAGAGAACATCTTCCCGATGTGGGACTGGGTCGGCGGGCGTTACTCGCTGTGGTCGGCCATCGGTTTGCCGATTGCCCTGGCCATCGGCATGTCGAACTTCAAAGAACTGCTGTCCGGTGCCTACACCATGGACCAGCATTTCCAGAGCGCGCCATTCGAACAGAACATGCCGGTGCTGCTGGCGTTGCTCGGTGTCTGGTACGGCAACTTCTGGGGCGCGCAAAGCCACGCGATCCTGCCGTACGACCACTACCTGCGCAACATCACCAAGCACTTGCAACAGCTGGACATGGAATCCAACGGCAAGAGCGTGCGCCAGGACGGCACGCCCGTGTCCACCGATACCGGTCCGGTGATTTGGGGTGGTGTGGGCTGCAACGGTCAGCACGCCTACCACCAGTTGCTGCACCAGGGCACCCAGCTGATTCCAGCGGACTTCATCGTGCCGATCGTCAGCTTCAACCCGGTGTCCGACCACCATCAGTGGCTGTACGCCAACTGCCTGTCCCAAAGCCAGGCCCTGATGCTCGGCAAGACCCTCGCCGAAGCCGAAACCGAGCTGCGCGACAAGGGCCTGAGCGAAGAAGAAGTGCACAAACTCGCACCGCACAAGGTGATCCCGGGCAACCGCCCGAGCAACACCCTGGTGGTCGAGCGCATCAGCCCGCGTCGTCTCGGCGCATTGGTGGCGTTGTATGAGCACAAAGTCTTCGTGCAAAGCGTGGTCTGGGGCATCAACGCCTTCGACCAGTGGGGCGTGGAGCTGGGCAAAGAACTGGGCAAAGGCGTTTACAACCGCCTGGTCGGCAGCGAAGAAACCCCGGCTGACGATGCTTCGACCCAAGGCCTGATCAACTACTTCCGTGGGCGTCACCGCGGATGATTCTGTAGGAGCGAAGCTTGCTCGCGAAGAACGATGACGCGGTGTACCTGATACACCGCGTCGCCTGCTTCGCGAGCAAGCTTGGCTCCTACACGGCTCGCTTGTCTGCGCTCTTGAACCCATTCGTCACTCGGCGCATCTTAATCTTGTCGCAAAACAAGAATAAGGAACCGTCATGTTCGATATCAGCACGTTCCCCAAAGCCGATGCCGTGCGCCGGGCTGCCAATCTGAGTCAGGACGACTACCATCGCCTGTACCGACAATCCATCGAACACCCCAGCACCTTCTGGGCCGAACAGGCCACGCGCTTTCTCGACTGGAGCACGCCGTGGCAAACCGTCCAGCGCTATAACCTGAAAACCGGCGAAGCCAGCTGGTTTGCCGGGGGCAAGCTGAACGTCAGTTACAACTGCATTGACCGTCACCTGGAAAAACGTGGCGATCAGATCGCAATCATCTGGGAAGGCGATGACCCCGTCGAATCCGCCCAGATCACCTACAAAAAACTCCATCACAACGTCTGCCGCCTGGCCAACGTGCTGAAAAGCCGTGGCGTGAAGAAAGGCGATCGGGTGTGCATCTACATGCCGATGATCCCCGAAGCCGCCTACGCCATGCTCGCTTGTGCGCGGATCGGCGCGATTCATTCGGTGGTGTTTGGCGGATTTTCCCCGGACTCCGTGCGCGACCGCATCCTCGACGCCGACTGCCGCACCGTGATCACCGCCGATGAAGGCGTGCGCGGCGGCAAGTTCGTGCCGCTCAAGGAGAAGGTCGACAAAGCGCTCGAGAGCTGCCCGAACGTCAGCACGGTGATTGTGGTCGAGCGCACCCAGGGCGAAGTGAACTGGGTCGAAGGCCGGGACATCTGGTATCACCAGGCCCTGCGCGATGTCAGCGACGATTGCCCGCCGGAACCGATGGACGCCGAAGACCCGCTGTTCATCCTCTACACCTCCGGCAGCACCGGCAAACCCAAAGGCGTGCTGCACACCACCGGCGGTTACCTGCTGCAAGCGGCGATGACCTTCAAATACGTGCTCGACTACCGCGACGACGAAGTGTTCTGGTGCACCGCCGACGTCGGCTGGGTCACCGGCCACAGCTACATCGTCTACGGGCCATTGGCCAACGGCGCGACCACGCTGATCTTCGAAGGCGTGCCGAGTTACCCCACCAGTTCACGCTTCTGGCAGGTCATCGACAAACACCACGTCAACATCTTCTACACCGCCCCCACCGCCCTGCGCTCGCTGATGCGCGAAGGCGCCGAGCCGTTGAAGGAAACGTCGCGCGCGAGCCTCAGATTACTCGGCAGCGTCGGTGAGCCGATCAACCCGGAAGCGTGGGATTGGTACTTCAACGTCGTGGGCGAGCAGCGTTGCCCCATCGTCGATACCTGGTGGCAGACCGAAACCGGCGGGATCATGCTCAGCCCGCTGGTCAGTGCCCAACGGATCAAACCGGGTTGCGCCACACAACCGATGTTCGGCGTGCAACCGGTATTGCTCGATGAAACGGGCAAGGAAATCAAAGGCGCCGGCAGCGGCGTACTGGCGATCAAATCCAGCTGGCCGGCGCAGATCCGCAGCGTCTACGGCGATCCGCAGCGCATGGTCGACACCTACTTCAAGCCCTACCCCGGCTACTACTTCACCGGCGACGGCGCACGGCGCGACGAGGATGGCGACTACTGGATCACCGGGCGCATCGACGATGTGATCAATGTTTCCGGACATCGCATCGGCACCGCCGAAGTGGAAAGCGCCCTGGTACTGCACGACAGCATCGCCGAGGCTGCCGTGGTCGGTTACCCCCATGACGTCAAGGGCCAGGGCATCTATGCCTTTGTTACGCCCATGAACGGCGCCGAACCCAGCGACGAACTGAAGAAAGAGCTGCTGGCCCACGTCAGCAAGGAAATCGGCAGCTTCGCCAAACCGGACCTGATTCAATGGGCGCCGGCCTTGCCTAAAACCCGTTCGGGCAAGATCATGCGCCGGATTCTGCGCAAGATCGCCTGCAACGAACTGGACAGCCTGGGCGACACCTCGACCCTGGCCGATCCGAGCGTGGTTCAGGACCTGGTTGATAAACGCCTGAACCAATAACACGCGGACTTGGAACGCCTACAGAGGCATTCCAGGCCCGCCTTTTTTTCACCACTGAGTCGCCATGGAATTCATTCGCAGCCGCATCGAAACCCAGCTCATGAGCCTGACCGGCCTGTCCTTGGGCAAGCTTGACCTGGAGAACCCCAAGGGCGATCCCGGCCTGTTCGGGCCCGATTCGGTGAGTTGGCAGGTCCATGGCGATTTCAGCAGCATGCTGATCGGCGGCATCAGTGCGCTGATGCTACAAGCCCTGCACCCACTGGCCCTGGCCGGGGTCTGGGATCACTCGAATTTTCGCGAAGACATGCTCGGCCGCTTGCGCCGCACCAGTCAGTTCATTTCCGGGACCACGTTCGGTTCGCGCAAGGACGCCGACTGGCTGATCGAAAAGGTCCGCACCATTCACCTGCAGGTGATCGGCACCGCGCCGGATGGCCGACCTTATGCCGCCAGCGATCCGGACTTGCTGACCTGGGTGCATGTGGCCGAAGTCAGCAACTTCCTCGCCGCGCACCTGCGGTATCGCAATCCGCAGTTATCCGTGGCGGATCAGGACCGTTACTACGCTGAAATCGCGGTGATCGCCGAGCGCCTGGGCGCCCGTGATGTGCCGCGCAGCCGTCAGGAAATCGCTGATTACCTTGAGCGAATCCGTCCACAGTTGCTGTGCGATGCCCGCAGTCGCGAGGTGTTGCGCCTGCTGCTCAACGCGCCCGCCCCCAGCCGTATGGCCAAGCCGTTTGGCGGTTTGATGATGCAGGCCGGGATCGACCTGCTGCCGGACTGGGCCAGCGACATGCTCGGCGTCCGCCAGAACCCGCTGCAACGCCAGTTGATCCGCGCCAGCGTCAAACGCAGCGCGCCGATGCTGCGCTGGGCGATGAGGAATGGCTCGGTGCAACGGGCGCAGCGGCGGATGGGGTTATTGGAATAGAGCTTCAAGCTTCAAGCTGCAAGCTGCAAGCTGCAAGCTGCAAGCTGCAAGCTGCAAGCTGCAAGCTTAGAGCTTCAAGCTTGCGGCTTGCAGCTCAGTAACTGCTAAACTCCCGCGCCAAATTCCCTCCTCCTGCAAGGCGCCCAGCATGTCTTCCTTGAATCAGGCGCTGCGCGCCGCCCTCGATCATCGCCAGGACCTGCTTGCCGAACTGCATCAGCAGGGCACCGATTGCTATCGCCTGTTCCACGGCAGCCAGGAAGGCGCCGGCGGCTTGACCATCGACCGCTACGGCCCGCAACTGCTGGTGCAAAGCTTTCACCAAGCCCTGGAACGGGATGCCCTGCTGGAACTGCACGGCCTCATCAATCAACACTTGGGCTTCGACACGCTGCTGGTCTACAACGACCGCTCCCGGGGCAATTCGCGCATTGACCGTGAAGACACCGTCTACCGCGCCGACGACGCCGCGTTGCAAGACCTGATCGGCCACGAATGGGGCCTCAACTACCGGGTTCGCGGCCGTCACGCCGGGCAAGACCCGCTGCTGTTCCTCGACCTGCGCAACACCCGCGGCTGGGTCAAGGCCCATAGCCAGAACAAAAGCGTGCTCAACCTGTTCGCCTACACCTGCGGCGTCGGCCTGAGTGCGGCGGCCGGTGGCGCCAGTGAGGTGTGCAACCTGGACTTCGCCGAAGGCAACCTGGCCGTCGGCCGCGAAAACGGCCTGCTCAACCCGCAGTTGCCGACGATGGAATTCATCCAGTCCGATTACTTCCCGGCGATCCGCCAATTGGCGGGCCTGCCGATCAGTCAGCGTCGCGGGCAGAAACTGCCGAGCTATGAGCGCCTGGAACAACGTCAATACGACCTGGTGCTGCTCGACCCACCGGCCTGGGCCAAGAGCGCCTTCGGCACCGTCGACCTGCTGCGCGACTATCAGAGCCTGCTCAAGCCGGCACTGCTGACCACCGCCGACAACGGCGTGCTGATCTGCTGCAACAACCTGGCGAAAGTCAGCATGGACGACTGGCGCGAGCAGGTTTTGCGCTGCGCCGAAAAGGCCGGACGGCCGGTGCGGGAATGGTCGGTGATGACCCCGGGCGCGGATTTTCCGTCGATGGATCAGCAGCCACCGCTGAAAACCCTGATCCTGCAACTTTGATCACGCGGGAAATTTCCTACACTTTTTTCTGAACAATCCTTAACAGGGCGTGTACTTCGGAACCGAAAACGCGTGCCATACTCCAAGGCACTCCGATCAGACAAATGAAGCCGCACATGCCCAAAGGATTGATCCGCGCTATCGGCGCTCTGTTGACTGCTCTGGCCCTCTACAGCCTGCTGGGTTTTCTGATATTGCCGGGCATCGCCTTGCGGGTCGCCAACCAGCAGTTGGCCAACTACGCCACGACGCCCGCCCATATCCAGCGGATCGAACTCAATCCGTTCAGTCTTGAAGTGACCCTGTGGGGCCTGATCATCGGTGAACCGGGCAAGGAACAGGTCGGCTTCGAACGTCTTTACGCCAACCTGCAGATCGACAGCCTGTGGACCAAGGCCCTGCACTTGTCCGATATCGAACTGGACAAGCCCAAGACCGAAATCCTCTTTGGCAAGGACGGCAAGCTCAACTTGCTCGGCCTGTTCAAGATCCCCGCCAGCGAACCGACCCCGGCCGACCCGAACGCCAAACCGTTCCCCCTGCGGGTCGAGCGGATCAAACTGGCCGGCGGCTATGTGCACTTCCAGGATGCGCGCCCCAGCGAGCCCATCGAATTCCTTTACGACAAACTCGATTTCGAGCTGAAGAACCTCAGCACCCTGCCCGATGACAACGCCGACATGACCCTGGTCGCGGCCGGTCCGTCGGGCGGGCAGATCGACTGGACCGGCAACTTCAGCCTGATCCCGATCGCCTCCGAAGGTAAGTTGAAAGTCACCGACGGCCAGATGAAAGTCTGGTGGCCGTACGTGCGCGATGCGCTGCCGCTGGCCCTGGAAAACGGCGTGCTGAACCTGAGCACCGACTACAAGCTCAACCTGGCCAAGGAAACCGAACTGCTGCTGAGCAACGTCGCAGTCAGCGTCGCACCGTTTGCTATCAATGCACCGGACGGTCGGCCATTGGTGCGGCTTGAACGCCTGGATGTCAGCGACACCAGCATCGACCTGGCCAAGCAGCAAGTGGTGGTCGGCAAGATCCGCAGCAACAAACTGGAAACCTGGGCCGCCCTCGAAGCGGATGGCCAACTGGACTGGCAGAAACTGTTCGCCAGCCAACCGTCCAAGGCAACGGTGAAGGCCAATAAAGAACCCGCCACGGCCCCAGCCGCAGCGGATTCACCGCCTCCGGCACCCGCCGCGCCAAGCAAACCGTGGCAAGTGCTGCTCAAAGACGTGCAACTGCGCAATTACCAGGTGCACCTGGCGGACCGCAAGGCACAACCGCCCGTGGCCCTGGAAGTCGGCCCGTTGAACGTTGACCTGCAGAACTTCGACAGCCTCAACGGCTCGCCTTTCAACCTCAAGCTCGACACCGGCCTGGGCAAGCAAGGCAAGATCACGGCGGACGGCCAGGTCAATCTGGCCCCGGTCAGCGCCAAGCTGAAAGTGCAGACCAAGGACATCGACCTGCGCGTCGCCCAGTCCTACATCACCCCGTTCATTCGCCTGGAACTGCGCAGCGGCATGCTCGGCAGTGACCTCGCGGTGGACCTGAAAAGCACCGATCCGCTGGCGTTCAGCGTGACCGGCCGCGCCCAGGTCGATCAGCTGCACACCCTCGACACCCTGAAAACCCGCGACTTCCTCAAGTGGCAGCAACTGGTGCTCGAAGGCCTGAACTATCAGCACGGTGACAGCCTGTCGATCGACAAGGTCAACCTGTTCCAGCCCTATGCGCGCTTCATGATCAACGATGACCGCACCACCAACATCGATGACCTGCTGGTGCCGCAACCGCCTGACGCCGGCGCCAAGACCGCCGCCGCCAAACCAGCGGCCGGCAAGGACAAACCGCTGGGCATTCACGTGGGCGGCATTGCGATCAATGATGGCTCGGCCAACTTTGCCGACTTCAGCCTGACCCCGAACTTCGCCACCGCCGTGCAAGAACTCAACGGTGCAATCGGCACCATCGACAGCCGCCAGGCGAAACCGGCCAGTGTCGACATCAAGGGCAAGGTCGACCGCTATGCGCCGGTGACGATCAAGGGCGCGGTCAACCCGTTCGACCCGATGGCCAGCCTCGACATTGCCACCAGTTTCAAACGTGTCGAGCTGACGACGCTTACGCCCTACTCCGGCAAGTTCGCCGGTTACCGCATCCGCAAGGGCCGCCTCAATCTCGACCTGCATTACCTGATCACCAAGGGCCAGTTGAAGGCTGAAAACAAAGTGGTGGTCGAGCAACTGCAACTCGGCGAAAAAGTCGACAGCCCGGACGCCACAAGCCTGCCGCTGAAGTTGGCGATCGCCCTGCTCAAGGACGTCGACGGCAAGATTTCCATCGAGCTGCCGGTGACCGGCGACTTGAACAACCCGCAGTTCAGCGTCATGCCGATTGTCTGGCAGACCCTGCGCAACCTGATCGTCAAGGCTGCCGCCGCGCCGTTCAAAATGATTGGCGGGCTGATCAGTGGTGGCGGTTCGGAAGATCTGGGCACCGTGTCGTTCGCACCGGGTTCGAGTGACCTGACCAAAGACGCCGAAGCGTCGCTGATCAAACTCTCCAGCGCGCTCAAGGAACGCCCGGCCCTGCGCCTGGAAATCGAAGGCACGGCGGCGCAAAGCAGCGATGGCCCCTTGATCGCCGAGCAACGCCTGGAGCGCGAATACCAGTACAACTACTACAAGATGCTCCAGCGCCGTGGCGACAAGGTCCCGGCCCAAGCGTCCCTGCTGCAAGTGCCGGAGGGCGAGAAAGGTCCGCTGCTGGAAGGGATTTATCGCACGCGCCTCAAGACCCAGCCACCGGCCGAATGGAAGGATCTGGGCAAGGAAGAACGCACCGCCAAAATGCGTGCGGACGTGATCAAGTTCTGGAGTTCCAGCGACGTGCTGTTGCGTCAACTGGGCCAGGAACGGGCCAGCAGCATCAAGGACTTCCTGGTGGACAAGACGCAAATGGCCGATGACCGCGTGTACTTTGTCGACGCCAACCTTGGCGAAGCGCAAAGCGACGGTCGGGTGGTTACCCCGATGCACCTGGACGCCGAGTGATGGGCGCGCGCTGGTTGCTCAGCCTGGCCCTGGCACTCGCGGCGGGCCAGGCCGCAGCTGCCGATACCCTGCGCTGTGGCAGCCAGTTGATCAGCGTCGGCGACAGGTCCAGCGAAGTACTGCAGAAATGTGGACAACCCGTGGCCCGGGATGCGCTGGGCTACAAGCGCAGCGCCAACCGCCGGGAAGAATTCCAGGTCGAGGAATGGACCTACGGCCCCAACAGCGGGATGTACCAATACCTGCGGTTTGAAGGGAATCGGCTAGTGCAGATCACCAGCAAACGCGGCAATTAAAGAGCAAAAGATCGCAACCTTCGGCAGCGCCTACGGGGTGAATACATCACTTGTGCAGGAGCTGTCGAAGGCTGCGATCTTTTGCTTTTAAGGCCCGAAATAAAACAGGCCCCCGACACGAATGTCGGAGGCCTGTAATGGCCACATCCTTGTGGCCTTCGCATGAACTCTCCAGAGGCGGCAGACGTATGGCTCGGCTCGTCTGCCACGCCTTCTCCCGGTTCAAGCGGAGAAGTCTTGCCTTACTCGGCTTTCAGGCCGTCAGCGGAAACCGCTTTAACGCCTTTGATTTTCTTGGTGATCGCAACAGCGGTGGCTTTCTGAGCGTCGGTAATGGCTACAGTCGACGACAGGGATACAACACCTTTGTTGGTTTCTACTTTGATGTCAGTGCCTGGAATGCCTTTCTCGGTTACCAGGTCGCTTTTGACTTTGGTAGTGATCCAGGTATCGGAAGTGGTTTCCTTGGCCTTGGTCATTTCACCGGCCGCCAGAGTCATCGGGGCTTGGGTGGTGGTAGTGGTCTGTGCAAAAGCTGCACCGGCCATGGTCAGGGTCAGCGCGGCAGCAGTAGCAATAGCGAACTTCTTCATACGAGTAACTCCTGTTTTTCTATAAAGTCTGCTGCGTGTCTTCTCAGCAGGGTTACTGGGTATATTGCGAACGCTGTGCCAACTTTGAGACGAACGATAAATCTTTATAAAACAACGAGTTATGAAATATGGAAAACCCCGGAATCATGCAAATTGCATGACTTGCTGATTATCTACATGCAAGTTGCAGGTTTTAGCGTGGGCCTAAGGCCATGAATTTACGAAGGTTTTATTTCACGTACCAGCACACATCGAATCCTCAAAACAACAGCAAAAAAAGCCCCACCTCTTTGAGAGGCGGGGCTAGGTCGTTTTCCAATAATTAGCTGCCATTAGCCATGAGGGCAACCCGCTGGGGCGAAATCGGCGGCGGCGCTGGTTTTACACGACCAACCCGAAGTGGCATCACGAGTCAACGTAATAGTCGCAGCGGACACCTGTGCTGGCGCACCTACGAGCGTACAGACAATGCCAGTAGGACTTGCCGAGACGGTAATTGTGCAATTTTGCGTGGTGGCAACCGAAGTGATGTCAGCAACTGCTGGGGTAGCCGTACCCGAGTTGACCTTGTCCTCATAATTCACTTTAAGCGCCGAAAGCTCCGCCACCCCCGCCGTCACCTTCGCCCGCGCCTGATATTTCGAGTAAGCCGGAATCGCAAACGTCGCCAGAATCCCGATGATCGCCACCACGATCAACAGCTCGATCAACGTAAAACCTTTCTGAATATTCATAGACAAGCTCCATGCATGAGTCGGAATCTCATGATCTGAATAAGCCCCAGCAGGGTCCGTGCCAAGCCTCGCATGCCCTGTACACAGGGCGCCGCGCAAAGAAGCGCCCTTTCCTACTCCCTGAATCCGCACTATCTGACACTTTTTGTCACCTCAACACCGCTGGTTTGGTTCCTCGCCTTGACTAGGCTATAAGTCATGAACTGTCTGCGTCCGGTATCCCCATGAACGACATCGCCCTTAGTGGCCTGGCCAAGCAATTGGTGCTGGCCGAACTGCTCACTGAAAAAAGCGCGCAACAGGCGTATCAGCAAGCCCAACGCAATCGCATCTCCCTGGTCAGCTACCTGGTGCAGAACAAACTGGTGCGAAGCCGGCAGGTGGCGGAGATTGCCTCGGAGCACTTCGGCATGGCCTTGCTGGACCTCAATTGCCTGGACAAGGAAACCCAGCCCAAAGGGCTGGTCAGCGAGAAACTGGTTCGCCTGCACCACGCCCTGCCCCTCTGGCGACGCGGCAACAAGCTGTTCGTCGGCGTGTCTGACCCGACCAATCATCAAGCGATCAACGACATCCAGTTCAGCACCGGGCTGAGCACCGAAGCCATTCTGGTGGAGGACGACAAGCTCAGCGACGCCATCGAAAAATTCTTCGACACCCACACCACCGGCCTGGAAGAAATGGCCGACGTTGACCTGGATGGCCTGGACATCGAGTCGCCCGACGACAAAAACCACGATTCCATCGCCGGGCAGGATGCCGACGACGCGCCCGTGGTGCGGTTCGTCCACAAGATGCTGCTCGACGCGATCAAAAGCGGCTCGTCCGACCTGCACTTCGAGCCCTACGAAAAAACCTACCGCGTGCGTATGCGCACCGACGGCATGCTGCGCGAAGTGGCCAAGCCACCGATTCAACTGGCCGGACGGATTGCCGCCCGCCTCAAGGTCATGGCCAGCCTCGACATTTCCGAGCGACGCAAACCTCAGGATGGGCGGATCAAGATGCGCCTGTCCAAGAGCAAGTCCATCGACTTCCGGGTCAACACCCTGCCGACACTGTGGGGCGAGAAAGTGGTGATCCGGATCCTCGACCCGTCCAGCGCGCAAATGGGCATCGACGCCCTCGGCTACGAGCCGGACCAGAAAGCCCTGTTCATGGCCGCGCTCAAGCAGCCGCAGGGGATGATTCTGGTCACCGGCCCCACCGGTTCGGGTAAAACCGTGTCCCTGTATACCGGGCTGAATATTCTCAACACCGTGGACATCAACATCTCCACCGCCGAAGACCCGGTGGAGATCAACATGGAAGGCATCAACCAGGTCAACGTCAATCCCAGGCAGGGCCTGGATTTCGCCCAGGCCTTGCGCTCGTTCCTGCGTCAGGACCCGGACGTGATCATGGTCGGCGAGATCCGCGACCTGGAAACCGCAGAAATCGCGATCAAGGCCGCCCAGACCGGGCACCTGGTGCTGTCGACCCTGCACACCAACAGCGCCGCCGAAACCCTGACCCGCCTGCACAACATGGGCATCCCCGGCTTCAACATCGCCACCTCGGTCAGCCTGATCATCGCCCAGCGCCTGGCGCGCAAATTGTGCAGTCATTGCAAGACGCCGATCGAGATTCCCCGGGAGGCCCTGATCAAGGAAGGCTTCCCCGAGGAGCGCATCGGTTCTTTCACGATCTATGAGCCCGTCGGTTGCGATCAGTGCAACAACGGTTACAAAGGGCGAATCGGGATATATGAAGTGGTGAAGAACACCCCGGACCTGCAACGGCTGATCATGGCCGAGGGTAACTCTCTGGAAATCGACATCCAGATGCGCAAGGACGGCTTCAACGATCTGCGTACGTCGGGGCTGATCAAGGCCATGCAAGGCATCACCAGCCTTGAAGAAATCAACCGGGTCACCAAGGACTGAACATGGCGGTCAAGGCAGCAAAAATCAGCGTCTACGCCTGGGAAGGCATGGACAAGAAAGGCACGAAGATGAGCGGCGAGTTGAGCGGTCAGAACCCGGCGCTGATCAAGGCGCAGTTGCGCAAGCAGGGGATCAACCCGGGCAAGGTGCGCAAGAAATCCGCGTCGATTTTCAGCCTGGGCAAACGCATCAAGGCCCAGGACATCTCCCTGTTCACCCGGCAGATGGCGACCATGATGAAGGCCGGTGTGCCGCTGCTGCAGTCATTCGACATCATTGGCGAAGGCTTCGACAACCCGGCCATGCGCAAGCTGGTGGATGAGGTGAAACAGGAGGTCGCAGCGGGTAACAGCTTCGCCGCCTCCCTGCGCAAGAAGCCGCAATATTTTGATGAGTTGTACTGCAATCTGGTGGACGCCGGTGAACAGGCCGGCGCCCTGGATACGCTGCTGGATCGGGTCGCGACCTATAAGGAAAAGAGCGAGAGCCTCAAGGCCAAGATCAAGAAAGCCATGACCTACCCGCTGGCCGTGGTGTTCGTCGCGATCATCGTCACCGGGATTTTGCTGGTCAAGGTGGTGCCGCAGTTCAAGACTGTGTTCGCCGGGTTTGGCGCCGAACTGCCGGGCTTCACCTTGATGGTGATCAACCTGTCGGAGTTCATGCAGGAATGGTGGTGGGTGATGCTCGGCGTCATGGCTGCGGCGATCTACGGTGTGCGTCGCGCCTTCAAAAAATCCCAGGTCTTTCGCGATCGGGTGGACACCTGGCTGTTAAAACTGCCCTTGGTGGGCACGCTGATGTACAAGTCCGCCGTGGCCCGCTACGCCCGCACGCTGTCGACCACCTTCGCCGCCGGGGTGCCGCTGGTGGATGCCCTGGAATCGGTGGCCGGCGCCACCGGCAATATCGTGTTCAAACGCGCGGTGCTGCGCATCAAGCAGGACGTGTCGACCGGCATGCAGCTGAACTTTGCCATGCGCACTTCGGGCGTGTTCCCGAACATGGCGATCCAGATGGCAGCCATCGGCGAGGAGTCCGGCGCCCTCGACGACATGCTCGACAAGGTCGCCAGCTTCTACGAGGACGAAGTCGACAACATGGTCGACAACCTGACCAGCCTGATGGAACCGTTCATCATGGTGGTGCTGGGCGTCGTCGTCGGCGGTCTGGTGGTTGCCATGTACCTCCCCATTTTCCAACTCGGCTCAGCGATCTGACATGCCCTTGATCGACTACTTGACCCTCTATCCGCTGGCCTTCGTGATCTTTGCGCTGGTGCTCGGCCTGGTGATCGGCAGCTTCCTCAACGTGGTGGTCTGGCGCCTGCCGAAGATGCTCGAACGGGAATGGCGCGTGCAGGCCCACGATGTCTTGGGCTTACCCGGTGAGACGCCCCTGCCGACCTATAACCTGATGCTGCCCCATTCCCAATGCCCGCACTGCGCCCACCGGATCCGAGCCTGGGAAAACATCCCGCTGCTCAGTTACCTGTTGCTGCGCGGGCGCTGTTCGAGCTGCGCCGCACCGATCAGCAAGCGTTACCCACTGACCGAACTGGCCTGCGGCTTGCTCTCGGCGTTCGTCGCCTGGCATTTCGGTTTCGGCTGGCCTGGCGGCCTGATGCTGGTGTTGAGCTGGGGCCTGTTGGCCATGAGCCTGATCGATGCCGAGCATCAACTGTTGCCCGACGTGCTGGTGCTGCCGTTGTTGTGGCTGGGGCTGATCGTCAACAGCTTCGAGCTGTTCGTGCCCTTGCACGATGCCTTGTGGGGCGCGGTGGCCGGCTACATGGCGCTGTGGTCGGTGTTCTGGCTGTTCAAGCTGATCACCGGCAAGGACGGCATCGGCCATGGCGACTTCAAGCTGTTGGCGATGCTGGGGGCCTGGGGCGGTTGGCAGATTCTGCCGCTGACCATCCTCCTGTCATCGCTGGTGGGGGCGATTCTCGGGGTAATTTTGCTGCGCTTGCGCGACGCGAAAACCTCGACGCCCATCCCCTTCGGTCCCTATCTGGCGATTGCTGGCTGGATTGCATTGCTCTGGGGTGGTCAAATAACCGGCTTCTATTGGCAGTTTGTCGGTTTGAAATGAATACCCCTGTGGAAAAACCCTGGATTCTCGGCCTGACCGGCGGCATCGGCAGCGGCAAAAGCGCGGCGGCCCAGCACTTCATCGACCTCGGTGTGCATGTGGTGGACGCCGATCACGCGGCACGCTGGGTGGTGGAACCGGGGCGTCCGGCGCTCGCGAAGATCGCCGAGCACTTCGGCCCCGGCGTACTGCAAGCCGATGGCCAACTCGATCGCGCGGCGCTGCGCAAACTGATCTTCGAAGTCCCGGAGGAACGCCGCTGGCTCGAAGCGTTGCTGCATCCGCTGATCGCCGAGGAAATCGTTACTCACTTGGCCAAGGCACAATCGCCTTACGCGATTCTGGTGTCGCCGCTGTTGATCGAGTCCGGGCAGTACGCCATGACCCAACGGGTGCTGGTGATCGACGCGCCGGAACAACTACAGATCGAACGCACCCTGCAGCGTGACCAGACCAGCGAGCAACAGGTCCAGGCGATCCTCAAGGCCCAGTCCAGCCGCCAGGATCGCGTGAGCCATGCCGACGATGTGGTGGTCAACGACCGCGACCTCGCCTGGCTGCACAGCGAGGTCGAACGCCTGCATCACTTTTACCTTACTTTGCGTGGAGGCCAGTCATGAGCCCAATCTCGACCGTCGAATGCCCGACTTGCGGCGCACCTGTGGAATGGAAACCGGAAAACGTCTTCCGGCCCTTCTGTTCGGACCGTTGCAAACTGATCGACCTGGGCGCCTGGGCGTCGGAAGAACACAAGATCCCGGTGAGCCCGGATGCCGAGGACGACCTGTTCAGCGAAGACTTCGAGCCGCGTCACTGATCACTAACATCAGGGCCGCATGAAACCGTAGTCCTGCCCGTCATCGAGGTTCTCGGCGAGAAACTGCAACTCATCCGCCAGGTCCTCGACACTGCGCACCGCCTTGCTCTGTTGCACCACCGCACTGAGCAAGGCGCGCAGGCTCAACCCCGGATCAAACCCGACTTCCTGCGCCGCATCCAGGCTGTGACGCAACTCCTGCCTTGCCCACTCGTAAACGCTCATATCGGTGCTCCTGAAAGTTTCGCCGAGCATGAGTTCGCGAGCACCTGACCGATTTGATGTGGATCAAGACTTGGGATCGTCGTCTTTCCAGGGCGCCGAAAGGTAGCGGGTGCGGTTGAAAGTCTCCAGCCACTCAGGACTGAACACCACCAGCGCACTGATGATCATGCCGTTGATAAACGCCTCGGGGAAAATCAGCAGCCACAAGTAACCGACAAAATCTTCCAGCCAGTACGGCATCGCAAAGCGTTCGTCCCACCACAGCAACGTGAGCGCCAGCAACAGGCACAACAACGCCGACAGCGCCGCCGCAAAGAAACCGGAAACGAAGATATACACAAAGGGATTACGCGGCTGGGCCCGCTCGACGAGGATCGCGCAGCATTCCGTCACCAGCACCGGCAGCAGAATCAACAGCGAGCCATTCACCCCGACGGCCATCAGGTCCTGTCGCCCAAGCAGTACCAACCCCATCTGCGCGATCAAGCCACCGACAATCGCCAGCGGCCAGTCCAGCAGCAACGTCACCGCGGTCATGCCGATAAAGTGATACGACACGCCGGTATCGAAATCCCGTCGCACCAGCCACAACATGAACAGCGCGAACACCGTGCCGAACAACAGATGCTGGCGACGACTGTCGGTGAACAGCTCGACCCAGGGCCCACGGCAGATCGCCCAGATCAGCACGGGCAAGTAAATCACCCAGCCGACTATCAGGCTCTCCGGTGACAGGAGCTCGGCACCGATCATGGCCGGGCTTTCTCCAACGCCTCTCGCAATTGCGCTGCCGTGGCGTACTCGTGCTGCTCAACCAAGCGACCCTCCTTGAGCTGCAGCCACAGCACGTTGTCCACAGCCCCGGGATAGCGCGGCGCTACGCGGCCATCGCGGTCGAGCATGACCCGGTAGGCATAGTCACGCATCTTGGGTACAGCGAACATTTTTGCAATCAGCCGGGGCATGCGCTGGATGTCCGCGACAAATACCGCCTGTCGCGACTCCAGATAGCCCTTGGGCTGGCCATGCAACGCGGCATCGACCAGCTTCGCGGCGTCCATGCTGCGCGCCACCAGCAACGTCTGCGTCTGGTTGTCGAGGCTGTAGGCCTGATCGAATTGATCCAGCAAGGTCCAGGGCGCCAGGCGCTCGCCCACCTCCAACGCCTGGGCCCACAAGGGCAGAAGACTGAGCAACAACACCGGCCAATATTTCACATTCAACTCCTCGATAGCGGATACGCACGATGGATATCAGTCTACACCGCCGGTTCTGGCCGCCCAGTAACGTCGTTTACCGGTAAAGGCTTTCTGCTTGTCGCATTTGAACGCTAAGCTTGGGCCTATGGATGACTCAGATTATTTACGCCTGCTGACCATCGCGGCCGAGCAAGCCAACGCGTTCCTGTCCAATGCCCGCAAATGGGAGCGTGAGCGTTGGGTCTGCCAGCGCCTGCTGCAAGGCCTGAACATTCCCTACCGCGCCGACGAATTCGCCCCCGCCGGGGAGCCGCCGGACGTGCTGTTCCGCGACGCCAGTTTCGAGGTGTTCTTTGTGCTCGACGAAGGCCGACGCCTCAACGACGAATGGCGCGACGAACTGCAACGAAGGCGCAGCGCGTTTTCCCTCAGTTCCCTGGTACGTCGCGAGGCCAAGCCCCGACGCATCCCGGCCAATGAATTCCTGCTGCGACTGGCGCCGACCCTGCGCAAAAAAGCCCACAACTACAAAGAACGCGGCATGGACCTGGGCGAGCTGGACATCATCGCCTTCGCCAGCCTCAAGCGCGAAGTGCTGGACCTCAACAGCCATTTCCCGCCGCCTACCGAGTACTTGCGCCAGGGTTGGCGCTCGTTGTCGCTGGTCGGGCCGACCTTCGCCCGGGTGCTGTTCGCCCATCCGGATGCGCCAGACTTTTTGCGCAGCAACCTCGGTCGCAGCATCGTCTTCGATGTCGGGATCAGCCTGTGAGCCCTTTGCAGGAATTGATGGCCGAAGTCCCGCAAGTTGGCCGCGTGCGCTGGATTGGCGTGCGCCCGGCGTCCCATGTGCCGATGATTGAACTGGACGTCGTGGAAGCGCGACTCGAGGCCGGTTTGACCGGTGACAAGGCCCGCCCCGGCGTACGCAATGCGCGGCAGGTGACGCTGATCCAGTGGGAACACTTGGCCGTGATCAGCTCGCTGATGGGCCGCCCGGATGATCAACCGGTGCTGCCGGGTGAATTGCGGCGCAATCTGGTGATCAGCGGGATCAACCTGTTCAGCCTCAAGGGCCGGCGCTTCAAGATCGGCCAGGCGATTTTCGAAACCACCGGCTGGTGCCAGCCCTGCGCACGCCTGCAAAACAACCTCGGCCCCGGGACGTTTCAGGCCGTGCGCGGACATGGCGGAATCACCGCCCGAGTGTTACAAAGTGGAATCATTCGCCTGGACGATACGGTGAGCGTCGAGCCCATTCCCGACACCGGCTATGCTCCGTTCAACATTCGTTAAATCAGCCTGTAGCTTCTACACATTCAGCAACGTCTACCCCTGACGAGGCCCAATATGACCAGCCGCCTGAACCCCGACGACCAGAAGCATGTCGAAGAGTACCTGCACTTGTCCCAACACCGAGTCGAGCGCCGGCCCTTCCGGCCGTGGATGCTCCTGGTGCTGGTGCTGGCAGTGACCATTGGTTTGGGCTTGCTCAGCCGCCTTATCGGTTACCTGACGCTATGAGCTGCCTTGCGCTCGCTCGGGTAATCGCACCGATTTCTTTTAGCCTTGCGAGATATCCCCATGACTCACCGTATTGTTATCGTTGGCGGCGGCGCCGGCGGTCTGGAGTTGGCTACCCGTCTGGGTAAGACTCTGGGCAAGCGCGGCACGGCCAGTGTGATGCTGGTCGACGCGAACCTGACCCACATCTGGAAACCGCTGTTGCACGAAGTGGCGGCCGGGTCGCTGAACTCTTCCGAAGACGAACTCAACTATGTTGCCCAGGCCAAATGGAACCACTTCGAGTTCCAGCTAGGGCGCATGAGCGGGCTCGACCGCACGCAGAAAAAAATCCAGTTGGCGGCGACCTACGACGAAGCCGGCATTGAACTGGTCCCGGCGCGCGAGGTGGGTTACGACTCGCTGGTGATCGCGGTCGGCAGCACCACCAACGATTTCGGCACCCAGGGCGCGGCACAGCATTGTCTGTTCCTCGACACCCGCAAACAGGCCGAGCGCTTCCATCAGCAATTGCTCAACCACTATCTGCGCGCCCATGCCGGGCAAACCGATGTCTTGGAGCAGATCAGCGTGGCCATCGTCGGCGCCGGTGCCACCGGTGTGGAGCTGGCGGCAGAACTGCACAACGCGGCCCATGAACTGGCGGCGTATGGTCTGGACCGGATTAAACCGGAAAACATGCACATCACCCTGATCGAAGCCGGGCCACGGGTGCTGCCTGCCCTGCCGGAACGTATCGGCGGGCCTGTGCATAAAACCCTGGAGAAGCTCGGGGTCAACGTCATGACCAATGCGGCGGTCAGTGAAGTGACGGCCGAGAGCCTGATCACCGCCGACGGCAAGGTGATCAACGCGAGCCTGAAAGTCTGGGCGGCCGGGATTCGTGCGCCGGGGTTCCTCAAGGACATCGACGGCCTGGAAACCAACCGCATCAATCAACTGCAAGTGCTGCCGACGCTGCAAACCACCCGCGACGAGAACATCTTCGCCTTCGGTGACTGCGCCGCCTGCCCGCAACCGGGCACCGACCGCAACGTGCCGCCGCGCGCCCAGGCTGCGCATCAGCAGGCGTCGTTGCTGGCTAAATCGCTGAAGCTGCGGATCGAAGGCAAGCCCCTGCCGGAGTACAAGTACACCGACTACGGCTCGCTGATCTCGCTGTCGCGTTTTTCGGCTGTGGGTAACTTGATGGGCAACCTCACGGGCAGCGTGATGCTGGAAGGCTGGCTGGCGCGGATGTTCTATGTGTCGCTGTACCGAATGCACCAGATGGCGTTGTATGGCGCGTTTCGCACGGCGATGTTGATGCTCGGGAGCAAGATCGGGCGTGGGACTGAGCCGCGGCTCAAGCTGCATTAAGATCTTTAGCGCCGGTTAGGGCCTCATCGCGGGCAAGCCTCGCTCCTGCAGGAGCGAGGCTTGCCCGCGAATGGGGCAACGCGGTCCAACATGTTCATTCATATGTGTCCCACTGTATCCCGCCCCACCTTTTCCCCCCTTCGCTTACAAACTCCCCCCTTGCACGACACAGAAGCGATACACCCGCCCCGTTAAATGGCCACACCCGAGCAAGGCACCGCCTGCTTCGGTTAACGCCGCAATCACGCGGCATCCTTTATCGAGCGGTTGTGTCGTGCAACCCAGGAGAGTTGAAATGTCCCGTACCACTAAAAACACTATTGGTCTGTTCGGCGCTGTTTTGGCTGGCGGCATGATGTTGACCGGCTCCGTATTCGCTTCCCAGCCACTGACCCAAGGCTACCTGCTGGCCTCCGCCGAACAGGTTGTGAAAACCCCGGAAGGCAAGTGTGGCGAAGGTAAATGCGGCGATGCGTCGATGGCCAAGACCGACACCGATGGCGACGGCAAGGTCTCCCGCGCCGAGTTCCAGGCTGTCGCGCCGAAGTCCAATTTCGACAAGATCGACAAAAACCACGATGGCTTCATCGACGAACAAGAGGCTTTCGACAACGTGAAAGCCAACTTCGAGGCCAACGGCAAGAAAATGCCAAAAGGCCTGTTCGAACACCTGAAAGACCAAGACGGCGCCTAAGCCTCAGCACAACAAGCCGCGTATTCTCAAGGGAGGCGCGGCTTTTTTGTGTCTGGCGGATTTACACCCGAAAGCGCCGCACCATGCCTTGCAGGGCACTGGCCAGTTTGGTCAGTTCATGGCTGGAGGCGCTGGTCTGATCGGCGCCCGCGGCAGAACGCACTGACAGGTCGCGGATGTTCACCAGGTTGCGGTCGACTTCCCGCGCCACTTGCGCCTGTTCTTCAGCGGCGCTGGCGATCACCAGGTTGCGTTCGTGAATCTCGTGTACCGACGCAGTGATGGTCTGCAACGCTTCGCCGGCGCGTTCGGCCAGGACCAGCGTACTGGCGGCACGAGAAGCGCTGGCGTGCATGGAGTCCAGTGCCAGGGTCGAGCCGCTGCGCATGCCCTGGACCATCTGCTCGATTTCCTGGGTCGATTGCTGGGTGCGATGGGCCAGCGCCCGCACTTCATCGGCCACCACGGCGAATCCGCGACCGCTCTCCCCCGCCCGCGCCGCTTCAATGGCGGCGTTGAGCGCCAACAGGTTGGTTTGCTCGGCGATGGCGCGAATCACGTCCAGCACCTTGCCGATGTCCTGGGATTGATTGGCCAGGGACTGCACCAACTCGCCGGTGTGTTGCACATCGTTGGCGAGGGCGCTGATGGCGCTGGCGGTTTCGCTGACCCGTTCCTGGCCCTGGTGCGCCGATTCGCTGGACTGGCGCGTGGCGTCGGACGTCGACACCGCGTTGCGTGCGACTTCTTCCACAGCGGTGGTCATCTCGTTGACGGCTGTGGCGGCCTGCTCGATCTCGTTGTTTTGCTGTTGCAGGCCTTGGGTGCTGTCGAGGGTGACGGCGTTCAGTTCATCGGCGGCGGTGGCCAGTTGCGTGGCCGAGCCGCTGATGCCCTGCAGGGTTTCGCGCAAATTCTGCTGCATGGTCGCCAGGGCTTTGAGCAGGCGACTGACTTCGTCGCTGCCGTGGGTTTCGATGGGGTTGGTGAGATCGCCACGGGCCACGTTTTCTGCGGCATTCAAGGCTTCATTCAGCGGACGTACGATGCTGCGGGTCAGCAGCATCGCCAGGCCGACGGTGGCCAGCGCCGCCAGGGCGATGAACAGACCGACAATCGTGCGCGATGTTTCATAGTGCGCGGCGGACTTCTGGCTTTCGGCGGCGACTTGTTTGGCAAACATATCTGCCAGGTCAGTGAGCTGTTTGCCGGAGCCATCGACCACGGTCTTCATGTCGATCAGCAGCAATTTGGTCAGCTCGTCGCGACGGCCCTGTTCGGCCAGGATGAACGACTGAGCGATGCCCGTGCGATAAGCGGCGAAGGTGCTTTTGAACTGGTCATACAACTGCTGGCCTTCAACGGTGTTGACCAGCTTGTCATAGGCGGCAATCTTGTCGCTCAGCTCCTTGTCCCGTGTGTCCATCTGGCTGCGGTACTGCGCGATGTTCTTCGGGTCCTGGTCCAGGGCCATGCGCAGGGAAATGGTGCGGATGCGCAACATGATCTCGCGGATCTCGTCGCCGCCACGGATGCTCGGCAGCCATTGGCTTTCAACCGCTACCTCGCTGTCACGAATACTCGACATCTGCCCCAGCGCAAACACCCCGAGCAACGCCACCAACACCGCAATCAGGGCAAAACCCAGCGCAGCACGGGGGGCAATATTCAGCTGACGAAGAAACATAACGAGCGCCTTTTGTTTTTATGGGCGGGAGGGAGACGCGGCTTTGCGCTCCGATGGCTCGTTATCGGCAAGTTGTACGATGACTTGAAGCTAGACTGCACTTTTTCAAAGACAAAAAAAATCCCCGTATCTTTCGATACGAGGATTTTTAATATGGTCGGGGTAAGGGGATTCGAACTCCTGACATCCTGCTCCCAAAGCAGGCGCGCTACCGGACTGCGCTATACCCCGGTAAAAAAAAGGCGACCTTTCAGTCGCCTTCTTCTTCGATCAGCGCTTTTGGCCTCTGATCTTAAGATCTGATCCCAGCGTTAACTGGTTTCAAAAATGGTGGGTCGTGTGGGATTCGAACCTACGACCAATTGGTTAAAAGCCAACTGCTCTACCAACTGAGCTAACGACCCAAAAATGGTCGGGGTAAGGGGATTCGAACTCCTGACATCCTGCTCCCAAAGCAGGCGCGCTACCGGACTGCGCTATACCCCGGTTTGAAATTGGCTCCGTGACCAGGACTCGAACCTGGGACCCAATGATTAACAGTCATTTGCTCTACCGACTGAGCTATCACGGAACTACATATTTCAATTTACAACGGTGAAACTTGCTGCATCTCTTGACCCGTTCGCATCGCTGCGTTCGTGTGTCTGAGGCGCGCTATTCTACAATCTTAAGCACCTCTGTCAACCCCCTAATTTGCATTCAAGTTAATGATTTGCAACTTATTTCAGATTTCTACTTGGGGAGTAGAAACCCTGACGGGTGACTTACTGCGGGGCGCACTTTACAAGCCTTTTCCTTTCAGTTCAACAGCCTGGCGAAAAAAAGGCCTCGCAATGCGAGGCCTTGTTTATTTCACAGGCATTACGGCTCAGCCAAAAACGATTTCGTCGTTTTCCACCTTGCCGAAAGCGGTCTCGCCCGGCAGGAAACGACCGGACAGAATCAGCTGCGCCAATGGGTTCTCGATCCAGCGCTGGATCGCTCGTTTGAGCGGCCTTGCGCCATACACCGGGTCGTAACCCACCGCGATCAACTTATCCATCGCCTCGGGACTGAGTTCCAGCTTCAGCTCGCGCTCGGTCAGGCGACTGCGCAGGCGACCCAACTGGATCTCGGTGATGCCCGCGATCTGATCCCGCGCCAATGGCTCGAAGATCACCACTTCGTCTACCCGGTTGATGAACTCCGGACGGAAGTGGGTGGAAATCGCATCCATCACTGCCGCCCGTTGCGCTTCACGATCACCGACCAGTTCCTGGATCTGTACCGAACCGAGGTTGGAAGTCATGACAATCACGGTGTTCTTGAAATCCACCGTGCGGCCATGGCTGTCGGTCAACCGGCCATCTTCCAGCACTTGCAGCAAAATGTTGAACACGTCCGGGTGGGCCTTCTCGACCTCATCCAGGAGGATCACCGAGTAAGGCTTGCGACGCACCGCCTCGGTCAGATAACCGCCCTCTTCATAGCCTACGTAGCCTGGTGGCGCGCCGATCAAGCGAGCCACGGAATGTTTCTCCATGAATTCGGACATGTCGATCCGCACCATTGCCTCTTCGGTATCAAAGAGGAACTCGGCCAGGGCCTTGCACAGCTCGGTTTTACCGACGCCGGTCGGGCCGAGGAACATGAACGAACCGCTCGGGCGATTCGGGTCGGACAACCCGGCACGGGAACGCCGCACCGCATTGGAGACCGCGATCACCGCTTCGTCCTGGCCGATCACACGCTGGTGCAACAAGCTTTCCATCTTCATCAACTTGTCGCGCTCGCCTTCGAGCATTTTCGACACGGGGATGCCGGTCCACTTCGACACGACTTCCGCAATCTCTTCTTCCGTCACTTTGCTGCGCAGCAACTGGTTTTCGCTCTTGCCATGCTGGTCGACCATTTGCAGGCTGCGCTCCAGGTCCGGGATGATCCCGTATTGCAGCTCGGCCATGCGGTTCAAGTCACCTTTACGGCGTGCGGCTTCCAGTTCCTGACGGGACTGTTCGATTTTCTGCTGGATCTGGGCCGAACCCTGGACTTCGGCTTTTTCCGCGTTCCAGATTTCTTCGAGGTCCGAGTACTCCCGCTCGTGGCGGACGATTTCTTCCTGGAGTTTTTCCAGGCGTTTCTTCGCCGCGTCGTCGCTTTCTTTCTTGAGCGCCTGGGATTCCACTTTCAGTTGAATCAGGCGTCGCTCCAGACGATCCAGCACTTCCGGCTTGGAGTCGATTTCCATGCGGATACGGCTGGCGGCTTCGTCGATCAGGTCGATGGCCTTATCCGGCAATTGACGGTCCGTGATGTAGCGATGGCTCAGTTTGGCCGCCGCAATGATCGCGCCGTCGGTGATCGCCACCTTGTGGTGCACCTCGTAACGCTCCTTGAGGCCGCGCAGGATGGCGATGGTGTCTTCTTCGCTCGGTTCTTCCACCAACACTTTCTGGAAGCGCCGCTCGAGGGCCGCGTCCTTCTCTATATATTGGCGGTACTCGTTGAGCGTGGTTGCGCCGACGCAGTGCAACTCGCCACGGGCCAGGGCTGGCTTGAGCATGTTGCCCGCATCCATCGAGCCTTCGCCTTTACCGGCGCCGACCATGGTGTGCAGTTCGTCGATGAACAGAATGATCTGCCCTTCCTGCTTGGACAGTTCGTTGAGCAGGGATTTCAGGCGTTCTTCGAACTCGCCGCGATACTTGGCGCCGGCAATCAGCGCGCCCATGTCCAGGGACAACAGGCGCTTGCCCTTGAGGCCATCCGGCACTTCGCCGTTGATGATGCGCTGGGCCAGCCCTTCGGCGATCGCGGTTTTACCCACGCCAGGCTCGCCGATCAGCACCGGGTTGTTCTTGGTACGGCGTTGCAGGACTTGAATGGTCCGGCGAATTTCGTCGTCACGGCCGATCACGGGGTCAAGCTTGCCTTCTTCAGCGCGCTTGGTCAGGTCGACGGTGTACTTATCCAGAGCCTGACGCGACTCTTCGTGGTTGGCATCATTGACGGCTTCGCCGCCGCGCAGGTTATTGATCGCGTTTTCCAGGGCTTTCTTGCTGACGCCCTGGCCGAGCAGCAACTTGCCGAGCTTGCTGTTCTCGTCCATGGCAGCGAGCAACACCAGCTCGCTGGAGATGAACTGGTCGCCCTTCTGCTGGGCCAGGCGATCGGCCTGGTTGAGCAAGCGCGCCAAATCCTGCGACATGTTCACGTCGCCGGTCGGGTTCTGGATTTTCGGTAGTTGGTCGAGCTCTTTGGTCAGCTCTTTGCGCAGGCTGTTGACGTCAAAGCCGACTTGCATCAACAGGGGTTTGATCGAACCACCCTGTTGTTCAAGCATGGCTTGCATCAAGTGCGCCGGTTCAATGCCCGGATGATCGAGGCCGACGGCCAGGGATTGGGCATCGGATAGGGCTAACTGCAATTTGCTGGTTAAACGGTCTATACGCATGGGTCACCTTCCTTTTGAGCAGGCCGGACCTAAAAAACCATCCTGAGTGAAGAAACCTGCCAGATACCTCACTAGATGCGGTCGATTCTGGGAGTTTCAAGCGTCATACAGTTGATGTAGATCAGGGAAGCTTAGTCTTCGAGCCAGACCAGGGAGGCAAACCGACCAGTGCGCGGACTGCGGCGGTAAGAAAAGAAGCGCGGATCGGTCACGGTGCAGAAACCACCACCATAAACAGCGGTGACACCGCGAGCGGCCAGACGCAAACGCGCCAGCTCATAGATGTCGGCCATGAACTTGCCGGCGTTCTGGCTCGGCACGAAGGCTTTAGTGGCTTCCGGCAATTGCCGGATGAAGACTTCCCGGACTTCCGGGCCGACTTCGAAGGCCTGCGGGCCAATTGCCGGGCCGAGCCAGACCAGCACGTCGGCGGGCGGTACGGCCAGGCTATCGAGGGTCGCTTCCAGCACGCCCGCCGCCAACCCGCGCCAACCGGCATGGGCCGCGGCAACGCGCGTGCCGGCACGGTCGCAAAACAATGCAGGCAGGCAGTCGGCCGTCATCGCCGCGCAGGCGACACCGGGTGTTTGCGTCCAACTGGCGTCGGCAGTGGCCACCTGACTTGGGTCTGCATCGGCCACGACAATGCCGTGAACCTGTTGCAGCCAGGCCGGTTGAATAGAGAAATGATCGGTAAGGCGCCGGCGATTTTCGGCGACGGCTTCAGGGCTGTCGTCGACGTGATCGCCGAGGTTGAGGCTGTCGAACGGCGTCAGACTGACGCCGCCCGCACGGGTGGTCACACAGGCTTTCACCCCGGCAGGCGCAGGCCAGTCGGGAATCAGCCAGTCACTCATCCGATGAACGCCTCACGGTCTTGCTTGAGCAGGGTCAGCAACCAGACGAAATCGTCCGGCAGCGGCGATTCCCAGCTCATGCGTTTACCGGTGGTCGGATGATCCAGCTCCAGGAACCGCGCATGCAGGGCCTGACGCGGGAACGCCTTCAACGATTCGACCATGGTCACACTGGCTGCCGGCGGGATGCGGAAGCGACCGCCGTAGGCAGGGTCTCCGACCAACGGGTAGTTGATGTGGGCCATGTGCACGCGAATCTGGTGCGTACGACCGGTTTCCAGCTTCACCCGCACGTGAGTGTGGGAGCGGAAACGCTCGAGCACGCGGTAGTGGGAGACGGCCTGCTTGCCACCTTCCATCACCGCCATGCGCTGGCGCTGCTGGCCGTGACGACCGATCGGCGCATTGATCTTGCCACCGGCAGTCACTACGCCAATCACGATGCACTCGTAGATCCGGCTGACGCTGCGGCTCTGCAACTGTGTAACCAGTTGCGTCTGCGCTTGAATGGTCTTGGCCACCACCATCAGACCGGTGGTGTCCTTGTCCAGACGATGCACGATACCGGCGCGGGGCACATTGATGATGTCCGGCACGTGATGCAGCAAGGCGTTGAGCAGGGTGCCATCAGCGTGACCGGCAGCCGGATGCACCACCAGACCCGCAGGTTTGTTGATCACCAGGATGTCGTCGTCTTCATAGACGATGTCCAGCTCGATGTCCTGAGCGATCCATTCGCCCTGAGCTTCCTGCTCGGCAGTGAGTTCAAGAATGGCACCACCATGAACGATGTCTCGCGGGCGGATAACCGCCCCATCCACAGTCAGGCGGCCGTCTTTGATCCAGGCGGAAAGGCGCGAGCGCGAGTGCTCAGCGAATAATTGTGCGGCGACTTGATCGAGGCGTTGGCCGCCCAATTCGGACGGCACCTCTGCGCGAAGTTCAATTTTATCGGACATGCTCAGACTAGGCGTCGGCACAGCCTTTGGTTTCGGCTGCGCGCTTGTGGTTAAATACGGCGTCTTTTGCCCCGAGGCTATTCAACGGGGCGCTCATCATAACAGGACGGCCCCGCCCAAGACAGCGGCCGTCATAGGGACGCAAGCCGCCATGCAAGTGAAACACCTGCTGCTGATCGCCATCCTCGCATTGACCGCTGCTTGCTCATCGAAGGAAGTCGTAGACGAAAACCTTAGCGAAGTCGAGCTGTACCAGCAGGCTCAGACCGACCTGGACAACAACAGCTACACCAGCGCCACAGCCAAGCTGAAGGCCCTGGAGTCGCGTTATCCGTTCGGGCGCTACGCTGATCAGGCTCAACTCGAGCTTATCTACGCCAACTACAAGAACGCCGAGCCTGAGGCTGCCAAGTCTGCCGCCGAGCGTTTCATTCGTTTGCACCCACAGCATCCGAACGTGGATTACGCGTATTACCTCAAGGGTCTGACCTCCTTCGACCAGGACGTCGGCCTGCTGGCGCGCTTCCTGCCGCTGGACATGACCAAGCGTGACCCGGGCGCTGCCCGCGACTCGTACAACGAGTTCGCCCAGCTGACCAGCCGCTACCCGAACAGCCGCTACTCGCCGGATGCCAAGCAGCGCATGATTTACCTGCGCAACCTGCTGGCTTCCTACGAGATTCACGTTGCCGACTACTACCTGACCCGTCAGGCCTACGTTGCCGCCGCGAACCGTGGTCGTTATGTGGTGGAAAACTTCCAGGAAACCCCTTCGGTCGGTGACGGCCTGGCGGTGATGGTCGAGTCCTATCAGCGTCTGCACCTGGACGAACTGGCCAACACCAGCCTCGAAACCCTGAAGCTCAACTACCCGAACCACCCAAGCCTGGTGGACGGTCAGTTCAAGCCATCGGTCGACGAAGCGGACAACCGTTCGTGGCTGAGCAAGGCCACCCTGGGCCTGATCGAATCCCGTCCACCGCTGCCGCCGGGCGAAACCCGCGCCAACCAGGACGTGCAGAAGCAGTTCCAGGACGCGAAAGATTCGATTCCGAACGATCTCAAGCCTAAAGATGAAAACGGCGACGTGATCGAGGAAGAGCAACACGAAGCGGAAGGCAACAACAGCGACCGTTCGTGGTTCAGCTACATGACCTTTGGTGTGTTCGACTGACACCCAAGGCTGTGCAAAAAGGGAGACCCTCGGGTCTCCCTTTTTCATGGCGGCGATTTATTACGCTGTGCGCCCGTCATGTCCTTGGCTAAACTGCCGGCTCATCATTCATAAAGCAGCCCGCCATGATCGGTAAATTGTTCTGGATCGCCCTGATTGTCGCGGCGATATGGTTCTGGCGTAAAAACAAGCGTCAGGCGGCGGCCGCCCGGCCCAGTGCCGAACTGGAAGCAGCACCGATGGTGCGCTGCGCCCATTGCGGCGTGCACCTGCCCCGCGATCGCGCGTTGAGCCTTCAACAACAGTGGTATTGCAGCCAGGCTCACCTCGAGCAAGGCCCGGGCTCCAGTGATCGCTGAGGCTTCCGGCCCCGGCAGCAAACAGGCCCAGCGACTGCTGCGCCTCTACCATCTATACCGTTTAAGTGTCGGCATCACCTTGGTGCTGCTGATCTCCAGCAACATGGACAACCAGTTGCTGACGCTCGCCAATAACGATCTGCTGCGCAGTGGCAGCTGGTTGTATCTGGTGCTGAACATCCTGCTGGTGGTGTTCCTGGAGAACACCCGGCGCCCGGCGCAGCTGTTCAGTTTGACCCTGGTCGACGTCTTGCTGTTATGCGGCCTGTTCTACGCCGCCGGCGGTGTAGCCAGCGCCATCGGCAATTTGCTGATCGTGTCGGTGGCGATCGGCAACACCTTGCTGCGCGGGCGTATCGGCCTGTTGATTGCGGCGGTCGCGGCCCTTGGTATCGTCGGCTCAAGCTTCCTGCTGAGCTTCAGCCACCCCACCAGCCCCAGCGACTATCTGCAAGCCGGCACCCTTGGCGCGCTGTGCTTTGCCGCCGCGTTGCTGGTACAAGGCTTGATCCGGCGCCTGGAAGTCAGCGAACACCTCGCCGAACAGCGGGCCAGCGAAGTGGTCGGCCTTGAGGCCCTCAACGCATTGATCCTGCAACGCATGCGCACCGGCATCCTTGTGCTCGACGACCAGCGCCGCGTGCAACTGGCCAACCACAGCGCCCTGTCCTTGCTGGGGCAGGAACGTCTGGATGGGGAACTGATCGATGATTACTCGCCAACCCTGGTCGAACGCCTGCAACTGTGGCTGAACAACCCGACCTTGCGCCCCCAGAGCCTGAAAGTCGCCCATTCCGGCCTGGAGTTGCAGCCGAGTTTTATTGCCCTGGACCAAAGCCCGCACCATCAGACCCTGATCTTTCTCGAAGACCTCGCCCAGATTGCCCAACAAGCCCAACAACTGAAGCTCGCCGCCCTCGGTCGCCTGACCGCCGGTATCGCCCACGAAATCCGCAATCCGTTGGGCGCCGTTAGTCACGCCGCGCAGTTGCTGCAGGAATCCGAGGAACTGAACGGCGCGGATCGACGTCTGACCCAGATTATTCAAGACCACTCTCAGCGAATGAATCGGGTTATCGAAAACGTCCTGCAACTGTCCCGCCGCCAGCAAACCGCACCGCAACGGCTCGACCTGAAGCCTTGGCTAATGCAGTTCGTCGAAGAGACCCGTGAAGCCGCGAGCGAACGCCAGCACATTCACCTGCGCATCGGCCTGGGCCACTTCACAACGCTGATGGACCCGAACCAATTGACGCAAATTCTCGACAACCTGTTGCGCAACGCCTGGCGGCACAGCGCCTTGACCCATGACAGGGCCGAGGTCTGGCTTGAGCTGTTTATCGACGCCGACAGCCAGTTACCGGTGCTCGAAGTGCTGGACAACGGTCCCGGTGTGGCGCCGGACCAGCAAGTGCACCTGTTCGAACCGTTCTTTACCACCAGCACCCAAGGCACCGGCCTTGGGCTCTATCTGTCCCGTGAGCTGTGCGAAAGCAACCAGGCCCGCCTAGACTTCAAACCACGCCAAGGCGGCGGCTGCTTTCGCATCACCTTTGCACACGGACGGAAACAACGTTGAACATGAGCCCACAGCAGAAAGTCCTGATCGTCGACGACGAGCCGGATATCCGCGAACTCCTGGAAATCACCCTGGGACGGATGAAACTCGACACCTTCAGTGCCCGTAACCTCGGCGAAGCCCAGGCCCTGCTGGGCCGGGAGACGTTCGATCTGTGCCTGACCGACATGCGCCTGCCCGATGGCACTGGCCTGGAGCTGGTGCAACACATCCAGCAACGTTACCCCCAAGTGCCGGTGGCGATGATCACGGCCTACGGCAGCCTGGAAACGGCGATCAACGCCCTCAAGGCCGGCGCCTTCGACTTCCTGACTAAACCGGTGGACCTCACCCGACTGCGAGAGCTGGTCACCAGCGCCCTGCGCCTGCCCGCACCGGGTGGCGCCAGCACCGCGATTGATCGCCGCTTGCTCGGCGATTCACTGCCGATGCGCAGCCTGCGTAAACAGATCGATAAACTGGCCCGCAGCCAGGCCCCGGTGTACATCAGCGGCGAATCCGGCAGCGGCAAGGAACTGGTCGCCCGCCTGATCCATGAACAAGGCCCACGCGCCAGCCGACCTTTCGTCCCGGTCAATTGCGGGGCGATACCGTCGGAACTGATGGAAAGTGAATTCTTCGGCCATCGCAAGGGCAGTTTCAGCGGTGCCATCGAAGACAAGCCCGGACTGTTCCAGGCGGCCCATGGCGGCACCCTGTTTCTCGACGAAGTGGCTGATCTGCCACTGGCCATGCAGGTCAAGCTGCTGCGGGCGATTCAGGAAAAAGCGGTGCGCAGCGTCGGCGGGCAACAGGAAACCGTGGTCGATGTGCGCATCCTCTGCGCCACCCATAAAGACCTCGACGCCGAAGTCAGTGCCGAACGTTTTCGCCAGGATTTGTACTATCGCCTGAACGTGATCGAGCTGCGGGTCCCGCCCTTGCGCGAACGCCGGGACGATATCGAGACCCTGGCCAGCCACGTGCTCAAGCGCCTGGCGGCCGGCACCGGCCAACCCGCCGCCAAGCTGCACCCGCAAGCCGTCGAAGCGCTGAAAAGCTACCGCTTCCCGGGCAATGTGCGGGAGTTGGAGAACATGCTCGAACGCGCCCACACCTTGTGCGAGAACAAACAGATCGAAGCCGCCGACCTGCGCCTGGCCGAAGGTAACTGCGCCGCCGAGGCCGGCGTGCCGGACCTGACGCGGATCGACAATCTGGAGGACTATCTGGAAAACGTCGAACGCAAACTCATCCTCCAGGCGCTGGAGGAAACCCGCTGGAACCGCACGGCGGCGGCACAGCGGTTGAATCTGTCGTTTCGGTCGATGCGCTATCGGCTCAAGAAGCTGGGATTGGATTGACCGCTTAAAAGATCGCAGCCTTCGCCAGCTCCAGGAGCACAGGTTTCCCCCGATGGCTGCGATCCTGTGATGACGCCTTCGCGGGCAAGCCTCGCTCCTACCAGGTTTGTGGCGTCCGCGGTATTTTGCTCTTCGCCTTAAATCCGCCCTACCGGCGCATACGGCGCCGGATCAATGATCGGCGCCCTGCCCAGCATCACATCCGCAAACAACTGGCACGACGCTGGCGCCAGCACCAATCCGTTGCGGTAATGCCCGCAGTTGAGCCACAGCCCGGCAAACCCCGGCACCCGGCCAATATACGGAATACCTTCCGGCGAACCCGGCCGCAGCCCGGCCCAATGCCCCACCACCTCGGCCTCCGCCAACGCCGGGATCAACTCCACGGCCGAGGCCTTCAGGCTTTCCAGCGCCGACTCGGTCGGGGTCTTGTCGAATCCCTCGTGCTCCAGCGTGCTGCCGATCAGGATATGCCCGTCGCGGCGCGGAATCGCATAACGGCCCTTGGCCAAGACCATGCTCGGCAAAAAGTCAGCCGCGCACTTGTAGAGAATCATCTGGCCTTTGACTGGCTCGACCGGCAGTTCCAAACCGAGACTCTTGAGCAGATCACCGCTCCAGGCGCCCGCCGTCAGCACCACCTGGTCGCCATGAATAGCGCCCGAGGACGTCTGTACCCCGACCACCGCGTCGCCGTCACGGATAAACCCGCTGACTTCGCACTGTTCATGGATCGTCACGTTCGGCAGCGCCAACAGGGCTGCCTTCAGGGATTTCACCAGCCGCGGGTTGCGCACGTTGGCGACATCGGCCATGTAGATGGCCCGGGAGAAACCGCCGCCCAGAACCGGCACTGCGTCATGGGCCGCCGAGATATCCACAGCCCGCAGCGGCCGGTTCTCGCGCTTGGCCCACGCCAACGCCTCGGCTTCATCATCGAGGTCGAGCCAGTACAGGCCGGTGGTGTGCACTTCGGGGTCGACGCCGGTGGCGGCAAACAGCCGCTCACCCAGCTGTGGATAAAAGTCCTGGGACCAGTGAGCCAGCGCGGTGACCGCCGGGCTATAGCGCCACGGGTACAGCGGCGAAACAATGCCGCCGCCGGCCCAGGACGATTCCTGGCCGACGTTCGAGCGATCCAGCAGCACAACGCTCTGCACTTCGGACGCGAGATTGAACGCGGTCAGCAGGCCAATCACCCCGCCGCCGACAATCACCACTTGCTGTTGCCTGCTCATGTTCTGATCCAACCGTTCAATAGACAGGGGACGCAAAAGGCGCCCGAAAAGGAAACTCAGCGGCCCCAGCAATCCTTGGTGGTGGCCGTGGCGTTGAGCATGCTTCTGACGCCGGTGTTGGTGATCGTGAAATCCCCACACTTGTCGGTCGCCATGCTCGTACCCGACTTGCGCACCGCCGTCAGCGTAAAGGCCTGATCGGTAAGGGTCGGGGTGATAGTGTAAAAGTCGTTGCCGGCGCTCAGGCCGGTGGCGCCGGTATAGACATTGCTCTTGGAATAGAACCGCTCAAGAATTTGCGCCTGTTCGGACAGCAGCCCGGTCATCTCGGCGCGCCGGCCCTTTTTCATGTACTCGGTGAAGCTCGGGTAGCCAATGGTGATAATGATTCCGATGATCGCAATCACGATCATGATTTCGATCAGGGTAAAACCTCGGTTGGATCTGCGCATTGCCTCAACTCTCACTTACTGTATTTGTCGCCACATGATGCGACGGCTGCCGCCACCGCCGGGTTTTTCCACCAGGGAGGTAATGCCACCACTGGAGTCGTTCACAATTTTGCGGGACGCATTGTTGACGATCGCGTTCAGCGTCGGAATACCGCCGGTGAAAATCACCCCGCTGGAAATCGAGTCAGTGCTGTCGACCAGCCCGTCGCCATTGGTGTCGAGCACCGCGTAGTTGAGCATCTTACCGCTGAATGCATCCAGCTCGACCAGCTTGCCGGTGCCGAAACTGGCGCAAGGGTCGGTGGTGTCGACGCTGGCCGTGGTGAACACGACCCGACCGGCCACCAGGCTGGCCTGATTGATCACCCGCTCACCGGTCAGCACGTTGTTGTACACCAATGGCAGATACCAACCCTTCTCTGCCGGGTAGGTCGTGTCATTCTGGCTGGTGGTAATGAATTGCCCGCCAGTGCTGCCGCTGGTAACACCGGTCACGGCCTGGGCCTGCAGGCTCGACACGGTCAACTGACCCGATCCGCCATCGGCGTCCCATACCGAATAAAACGCCTGAAGATCCTTGTTGGTCTTGTCGATGGCCTCATTGAACTTCCCGGTGCCGAAAAACACTTGCTTGCCACCCAGAGAGTTGTCGGCCAGCAACGGTTGCGCGGTAATCGGCTGCGTGGCACCACCCGGCGCCGTGAACAACGGCTTGCCGGAAAAGGCGACGCCCCAGGTGTCCGTCGTGGCGCCGCTCAGGTCGAACTTCCACAGACGTCCTTTCAGGTCGCCGCCATACGCGGCCTGCACTACGTTCTGCGAGTTGACCCTGAGCTTCACCGAAGACAGACCATTGGTGGTTTCCGTGCTGTCGATAACGATTTTCCTGATCAGCGAGCCGTCGCGCACATCCACCACATACAATGCCGCCACCCCCGAATTGCTCCCGTAGCCATTGGAGATGAAGGCCGCCCAGCGCCCATCGGCCAAGCGTGCCACTTCCGGGCGCGCATAGGCATAACCCAGGTCATTGAAAGCGTTCGCCGTGTTCGCCGTGGCCGGTGCGCTGATTTCCCACAATGCCTTGAAGACGTTGCCCGCCGACGCATCGAACAACTGCACCGCGTAGAACGTCTTGCCGCCCGCCCCTACCCCGCCCAGGGCCAGGGTTTTCCAGGTGCTACTCAATTGCGCATCGAACACCCCGACCTGACCGTCCACCAGAAACTTGTGGCTCACGCCGTTGATGTAGGTGGGATCGGCGATGTAGCGCAACGACGGCAGCACGCTGGACGGCATGTAGGCATACCGCCGGGCACCGTTGGCGGCGTTGATGACATTGAGGAAGCCATCATTGGCGTTGACCACCAGACTGGGGCTCATGTTGGCGGCTTTGGTCGCCAGGTAGGTGGTGTAGGTGGAATCGCCCACCAGGTCCGACGCGGTCTGATCCGTGGGAGAAGCCAGCGCCAGCGGCGAGTTGATGATGTCGCCGAGTAAAACCGAGCGTACTTTCAAGCCAGTCTTGTTGGTGCCCTTGCTCCACTCCACCAGGTCATTGCCGACAATCCCGGTCGGCAGGCTCTGGCTGAGTGTAGTTTGCTGGGCCGGGGAAAAGTTGCTGTAGGCCAGGGTTATCGCGGCGTTGGTCAGGGTGTTCCAGGACTGGTAGGTCGGCGCCGTGGCACCGGGCACGATGGCGGTGTCGGTGGTCCATAACACCGAGGCGGTGTTGACCGAACCGTTGGCCGTGAAGCCGTAGGACTTGATAGTCCCGCGCCAGTCCTTTGGATCGTAGCTGGTCTGGAAGTAACTCGAACCACTGGCCACCGTAGTGCCGCTGGTGACACCGCTACCGCCCGATCCGGCCTTGGAGGTGATGTTGCTCAGGGCGGAAGACAACGCCGTGTTCAGGCCGGCGGCATCGTTAGCCTGGTAATACAGGCCCTGGCCGTAAGCGGCGGCATCCGACAGCATCGGGTTGGCCGCGGTGAAACCCACGGTGTACGTGTTCATGTACTGCTTGGGAAAATCCGCCGCCGTCCAGCTTTTGCCGGCCAGGTCGGTGCCGGTCGAACGCATGTCGATATCGAAGGCGAACTTGGCGATGTCGTCCAGGTACAGGGTATCGCCCTCATCATCGCCTGCGATGTTATTGCCGTCGTTGTTGATTCCGTCCCAGTTGGGCAAGCGAGTACCACCCAGTGGATCGGTGGTGGGGAACGTGCGGTCGTAGGTCGGCAAACCGTCGGTGACGACCACGCCGTAGTTCTTCTGGCAGCGGTACTGGATCGGGCTGGTGTAGGTCGCCGGCGTCGAGTTGTAGAACGGCGCCATGCCGCGAAAGTAGCGGGTGATTTCGTAATAGGTTTCGGCCAGCGGCGTGTTGGCCACGGCGCCGAGGCCGTTGATCGCGCTGATCAGGGCGTTGTAGTTGGTGTCCGCCTGGGCCTGGGTGACGCTGCCGGTGACGACCGCCAGGTCACTGACGGCACGGGCGATGTAACCACCGTTTCCGGAGTTGGTGCTGGTGGGCGGGTTGAACGTGGCCAAGCCAATCCGCAAGCCGCGGTTACTCGTCACCAAGGCCCTGGAGACGTTGCGCGCCACGTTGATGCGGTAATCGTTGGGAATCGAGCCGTTAGTGAAATCCCGGTTACTGCCGTTTGCCAGTCCCACCAGGTACGAGAGGTAGTCGTCGGTGTAGCGGGTATTTTCATTGCCGACAGGATCCGGAAGCTTGATGCATTGCGGGGTCAGGCTGTTGTTGTAGAACGCGTAGCCCCCCCCGGAACAGCCGGAGGTCGGCAGGCTGGAGAGGAAGATCGAGTTGCCGACGATGTCCGAGGAGCTCAGGCACAGGCCGATAAACGCATTACATTGCCGGGCCGGCGTGCGATTGACGGTCGGATCGAACCCCGCCGCGAAGATGATGGTGTTCATGCTCCCCGAATCGTCGATCAACAACATGACGTTCGGTGGTACCGCCGCCGCGCTCAACAACGGTGAGTCCGAGGGCGTGAAAGCGTAGGCCGGCGCCGTCAGATAGAGGCTCAGCAACGCGCCGAAAAGCACCTGCGCCCACCCTCGGCGCCAGCCACCGCGAGCATCAATACTTGGCATAGATGCTCTCCACCACACTGCGAATGTTATTACCGACGATGCCGACGGCGGTGACCCGATACAGCGTCGCCGAGGAGTTGCTTGGAATGTTGACGGCGCCCGTGGTGGTGCCGATGTTCTGTACCCCATAAAAACCGCCGCCCGCGGCAATCCAGGTGACCCCGGACGTGGAATTGAGCCCGGCACCGGTCACGGTCGAGGATTCCGCCGGCGGCGCGCATTGCGCCGTGGTGCCGCACACCGCCAGGGTGTAGGTCGCCAGTTGCACCGCGCTTTCACCCATACGCAAGGCCGCCTCAGCCAGTTGGAAGGACTGATTGCGCAGGGTCACGCTACCGGCCATTTTTTCCTGGAGGGTCGCGTTCTGCATCGACGAAATGCCGATCACCGTCAGCAGCAACAGAAATACCAGGCTGACCAGCAAGGCCATGCCTTGTTGGCGTGTTTGCATGTTTGTCGGGGCTCTCATCCTGCGCTCACTTACTGCAGCCGGTTGCGCAAAGCGGCAACGGCGGTGAAGGTCTGGTTGTGCACGCGATTGTTCGGATCGAATAACGTCAGGGTCAGGCGCACACTGCGGATCAGCGCGGGATTGGTCGGGTTGGCGGTGTAACTGGAGGCGGCCACATCCGTGGTGCTCGTGGCGACGCCGAACAACAAACTGAATGCACTGACGTTATTGATCAAAACGGCTTGGGTCGGCGTGCCGTGCCCAGAGCCCATCAACAGCTGATTGGCTGTGAAGCTGTAAATCAATCGACGTATCGGGAACGCCATCTGCCCGGTAGCCGGGGTTCGCAAGTCCGTGTACGCCGTGGCGCTGGTTTTACAGTCAGTGAGCACGGTCCAGGTTGGCGTACCGCCACCGCTCCCGACGTCAGCCGTGATCAGCGTCAGCTTGAGATTGGCGTTATCCCAACTGATCGGCGCCAGCTGACTGGCGTTGAAGTCACCTGCGGTACTGGCATCCGTCACCGTCCCCAGGCAGCCAAACATCCCGACCATGCGGATTTCCTGAATCATCTTGCTCAACACGAACCGCGCGTCTTCCTGCATCCCGGCGGAGATATTCTGGCTGACGTAGGTATTCTTGGCCGAGATGAACACCTGCGCCACGCCCAGCACCACGATCAGGCTCAGCGCCAGGGCGATCAACAATTCGATCAGGCCGAAACCTCGGCTGGACGGCCTCATGGTGTCGCCACTGGATCGGCTACAGCACGACTGGTCAGGACAAAAACACGACGCGTGTTGGCGACATTGGCGGCTCGCGAGTCATCCCAGGTAATAGTGATGGTGTACACCCGCTGGTTCAGCGCCACGCTGCCGGTGGCAGTCGCCCCGCCAAAATTGGCGATATTGGTGGTGAAATCGAAGAGGTCCTGATCCCGGGCGACGCTCAGGTTGCCCGAGGTCGGAGGCGTGACGGTGTAATCGGCGCCGGAGTTGGCACGGATGCGATCCATCATGTCATAGGCGATAAAGCTCGCCTGAGTGGTCATTCGCGCGCTGTCGGTGTACTTGAGCGCATTGAGCTGAATCGCCGCCGCCCCCAACAGCCCCACGGTCAGAATCAACAACGCGACCAATACCTCGATCAGCGTCATGCCCTCCTGTGCTCCCTTGCTCCGTTCCCTCATCCGCAACTTCCACCCAATAGAATCCGTCCGTTCAAGCACACGTTCAGCGTCCTGCTTTGCGCCCCCAACCCATAAGTGATCACCACCGCCGTGGACGGTGCCGACAAACCGCCCAGATTGTTGAAGTCGATGGCGGTCACTCCTGAGGTTAGCGCCAGAGTGGCGCCGCCGCTCATCGCTGGAACAACCCGTAATATATTGGCCGGAGTGCCAGTACTGTCGTAGACCGCCAGTTCGCCGGTCCAGACGCTGCCACCCGCCGTCGGCCGCAGTCGCGTGGTCACGCCACGGTCGATGGCCTCCAGCCGTGCGTAATTGAGCGCGCGCTGCAAGTCGCCAATGTCGGTATCAGCCCGGGTGCCCTGTATCGAACGGGTAAACATCGGCACCGCCATCGTGATCAGGATCAGAAAAACCGCGAGGGTGACCAGCACCTCGACCAGCGTGAAACCTTTTGTACGATGATCCATCGGTGCCCTCCGTTGCCGTCGGCTATACCTGCTTCTACACGCTAGAACATTCGACCGGCAGATGTACGGTTGTTTTGCCATTACTCGCGCACGGATGGCGCGAACCGCACCGCTCCACGGAGGGAAATGCATGCATCAACGAGGCTTCAGCCTGATCGAACTGCTTATGGGACTGGCAATTGCCGGGATTGTTCTGCTGTTGGTCAGTCCGGCGTTCGGAGCGCTGGTGGAATCCAATGATCGAGAGGTGGCCGCTCAGTCACTGATCAGTGGCATTCGCAACGCCAGGACGGCGGCCCTCACGCACAACCAGAACGTGGTGATCCATGGCATCAATGGCGATTGGAGCCAGGGTTGGCGGATTATTCTGGATATCAGTGGCAAGGGGCCTGAAGACAGCAGCAATCCTCTGCTGATGGAGCACGGGAGTGGCGCTCAAGTGCCGATTGTCGGCAATTGGCATGTCCAGCGCTTTGTACGCTTCAGCCATCTAGGCCAACCGTTGATGCCCGGCCGGGCCTTTCAAGCAGGGACATTGCACCTGTGCGCGGCCCGGGAGCCGGTCAGTCACCTGCGGGTGGTGCTGGCCGCGACGGGCCGCGTGCGCCTGGACAGCAAAAAGACTGAGCAGGCGCTGTGTGCGCAGGAGAAAAGGCTTAAAGCAAAGAACGCACGCGCAACTCTTTAGGCATGGAGAAGGTGATGTTCTCCTCGCGACCGGACAGTTCATCGGCACCGGTAGCGCCCCAGGCCTGCAACTGCTGGATCACGCCACGCACCAGTACTTCCGGTGCGGAGGCGCCAGCGGTGATGCCGATACGCTCGACGCCATCGAACCAGCTCTTTTGCAGGTCTTCGGCACCGTCGATCAGGTACGCCGGCGTAGCCATGCGTTCGGCCAGTTCACGCAGGCGATTGGAGTTGGAGCTGTTCGGGCTGCCGACCACCAGCACCACGTCGCATTCGTCGGCCAGTTGCTTGACCGCGTCCTGACGGTTTTGCGTGGCGTAGCAAATGTCGTCCTTGCGCGGGCCACCGATGGCCGGGAAGCGCGCACGCAGGGCGTCGATCACGCGGCTGGTGTCGTCCATGGACAGGGTCGTCTGGGTCACGAACGCCAGTTTGTCGGGGTTGTGCACTTGCAGCGTGGCGACGTCTTTTTCGTCTTCGACCAGGTAGATCGCGCCGCCATTGCTGCCATCGTACTGGCCCATGGTGCCTTCGACTTCCGGGTGACCGGCGTGGCCGATGAGGATGCATTCACGACCGTCACGGCTGTAGCGCGCGACTTCGATGTGCACTTTGGTCACCAGCGGGCAGGTGGCGTCGAACACTTTCAAGCCACGGCCGGCCGCTTCGGTACGCACAGCCTGGGAAACGCCGTGGGCACTGAAGATCACGATGACGTCGTCCGGCACCTGATCCAGTTCCTCGACGAAGATCGCCCCGCGGGAACGCAGGTCTTCGACGACGAATTTGTTGTGGACCACTTCGTGGCGCACGTAGATCGGCGGCCCGAAGACTTCCAGGGCGCGGTTGACGATTTCGATCGCCCGGTCCACGCCGGCGCAGAAGCCACGGGGGTTGGCGAGTTTGATTTGCATGCTGTGCCTCGTGTCTTGCGCGCAAGAAATAGCGAAACAATGAAAAACCACTGTGGCAACCGGCTTGTTGTGGCGAGGGGGCTTGCCCCCGTTCGATTGCGCAGCAATCGTAAATCAGTCATCGCAAGCTCATTCAAGATTGCGGCGGCTGGTTTTAGGGGCGCTTCGCACCCCAACGGGGGCAAGCCCCCTCGCCACACAAGCCCGCTCCTACAGTTGACCGTGTTGGGTCAGTTACAGCGATTTGACGTCGATGATCTCGACGTCAAAGGTCAATGTCTTGCCCGCCAGCGGGTGATTGAAGTCGATGGTGACCTGGTCGTCATCGAATTCTTTCACGATACCGGGCAATTCAGTATTGGCCGCATCGTTGAAGATCACCAGTAAACCCGGGGACAGGTCCATGTCCTTGAACTGCGAACGCGGGATGACCTGCACGTTTTGCGGGTTGGGCTGGCCAAACGCGTTTTCCGGCGCAATGGCCAGAGTACGTTTGTCGCCTGCCTTGAAGCCGAACAGTGCCGCTTCGAAACCTGGCAACAGGTTGCCGTCACCGACCTTGAAGGTCGCCGGGGCTTTATCGAAGGTGCTGTCGACCGTGTCGCCGTTCTCCAGGCGCAATGCAAAGTGCAAGGTGACTTCCGTGTTCTGGCGGATGCGTTGCTCAGCCAATACCTGTTCAGTCATGAACGGTTTCTCCGGTTTTCTTGCTTTTGAACATATCCAGCGCAAGCATTACCGCACCGACGCTGATGGCGCTGTCGGCAAAGTTGAACGCCGGGAAATACCAGCGGTTCTGCCAATGCACAAGAATGAAATCGATCACATGGCCCAGGGCGATGCGGTCATACAGATTGCCCAGCGCCCCGCCCAGCACCAGCGCCAAAGCGATGGCCAGCCAGGTTTCGTTGCGGCCCAGGCGTTTAAGCCAGACCACCAGCACCGCACTGACCACTACCGCGATCAACGCAAACAACCAGCGCTGCCAGCCGGAGCTGTCGGCCAGGAAGCTGAACGCCGCGCCGGTGTTGTAGGCCAGGGTCCAACTGAACAAATCGGGGATCACCACGATTTGCTGGTACATCTCGAGCTTGCCTTCGAAGTAGAACTTGCTGGCCTGGTCAATGACCAGGACCAGCACGCTCAACCAAAGCCAGCTCAGCCGTCCGAAACGGCCCGCCGCGTTAGGCATAGTGACGAACCTCGCCCGCGCCGCTGATGTTGTCGACGCAACGACCGCAGATTTCCGGATGCTCCGGGTTCACGCCGACGTCTTCACGGCAGTGCCAGCAACGGGCGCACTTGGCGAAGGCCGACTTGACGATCTTCAGCTTCAGGCCGCTGACTTCGGTGACTACGGCATCGGCCGGAGCCTGTACGAATGGCGCAACGCTGGCGGTCGAAGTGATCAGGACAAAGCGCAGTTCGTTGCTCAGCTTGGCCAGGTCGGCGCTCAGCGCCTCTTCGGCGAACAGCGTCACTTCGGCTTGCAGGTTGCCACCGACGGCCTTGGCCGCGCGCTGGATTTCCATTTCCTTGTTGACCGCGACCTTCACCGCCATGATCCGCTCCCAGTAGGCGCGGCCCAGCTCGACGTTGTCCGGCAGTTCGGTCAGGCCTTCGTACCAGGTGTTGAGCATCACCGATTCGTTGCGCTCGCCCGGCAGGTATTCCCACAGTTCGTCAGCGGTGAAGGCGAGGATCGGCGCGATCCAGCGCACCAGCGCTTCACTGATGTGATACAGCGCGGTTTGCGCCGAACGACGGGCCTTGCTGTTGGCGCCAGTGGTGTACTGGCGGTCCTTGATGATGTCGAGGTAGAAACCGCCCAGCTCCTGCACGCAGAAGTTGTGGATCTTGGAGTAGACGTTCCAGAAGCGGTATTCGCCGTAGTGCTCTTGCAACTCGCGTTGCAGCAGCAGGGTGCGGTCCACGGCCCAACGGTCCAGGGCGAGCATTTCTTCGGCCGGCAGGATGTCGGTGGCCGGGTTGAAACCGGTCAGGTTCGAGAGCAGGAAGCGCGCGGTGTTACGGATCCGCCGATAGGCGTCCGCACTGCGCTGCAGGATCTGGTCGGAAACCGCCATCTCGCCCGAGTAATCGGTGGAAGCGACCCACAGACGCATGATGTCGGCGCCGAGTGTGTCATTGACCTTTTGCGGCGCGATCACGTTGCCCAGGGACTTGGACATCTTGCGACCGGACTCGTCCACGGTGAAACCGTGGGTCAGCAGTTCGCGGTACGGCGCGTGGTTGTCGATGGCGCAACCGGTCAGCAACGACGAGTGGAACCAGCCACGGTGTTGGTCCGAGCCTTCCAGATACAGGTCGGCACGCGGGCCGGTCTCGTGGCCCATCGGGTGCGAGCCGCGCAGGACGTGCCAATGCGTGGTGCCCGAATCGAACCAGACGTCGAGGGTGTCGCTGATCTTGTCGTACAGCGGCGCTTCGTCACCGAGCAGCTCGGCCGCGTCCATCTTGAACCAGGCTTCGATGCCTTCGACTTCGACGCGTTTGGCGACTTCTTCCATCAGCTCGGCGGTGCGCGGGTGCAACTCGCCGCTTTCCTTGTTCAGGAAAAACGGGATCGGCACGCCCCAGTTGCGCTGGCGGGAGATGCACCAGTCCGGACGGTTGGCGATCATCGAATGCAGGCGCGCCTGGCCCCAGGCCGGGACGAACTTGGTTTCTTCGATGGCTTTGATCGCGCGCTTGCGCAGGGTTTCACCCGACGTCGGCTCTTTGTCCATGCCGATGAACCACTGCGCGGTGGCGCGGTAGATCAGCGCGGACTTGTGGCGCCAGCAGTGCATGTAGCTGTGGCTGATGATGGCGGTGTGCAGCAGCGCACCGACTTCGGTCAGTTTGTCGACGATGACCGGGTTGGCCTTCCAGATGAACTGGCCGCCAAAGAATTCCAGCGACGGCACATACACACCGTTGCTTTGCACTGGATTGAGGATGTCATCGTTGACCATGCCATAAGCTTTGCAGGTCACGAAGTCGTCCACGCCATAGGCCGGGGCGGAGTGAACCACGCCAGTGCCAGCGCCCAGTTCGACGTACTCGGCCAGGTAAACCGGCGACAGGCGATCGTAGAACGGGTGACGGAAGTTGATCAGCTCCAGCGCTTTACCGGTGGTGGTCGCAATGACCGAACCTTCCAGGTTGTAGCGGGCCAGGCATGACTCGACCAGCTCTTCAGCCAGCACCAGCAGTTTGTCGCCGACATCGACCAGGGCGTAGTTGAATTCCGGGTGGACGTTCAGCGCCTGGTTGGCCGGGATGGTCCACGGGGTGGTGGTCCAGATCACGATCGACGCCGGTTTGGCCAGGGACGACAGACCGAAAGCGGCAGCCAGCTTGGCTTCGTCGGCGATCGGGAACGCCACGTCGATGGTCGAGGAGTCTTTGTTCTCGTATTCGACTTCCGCTTCAGCCAGGGCCGAGCCGCAGTCGAAGCACCAGTTCACAGGCTTGAGACCCTTGAACACGAAACCGCCCTTGACGATTTCGGCCAAGGCACGGATTTCACCGGCCTCGTTCTTGAAGTCCATGGTCTTGTACGGGTTGGCGAAATCGCCCAACACGCCCAGACGGATGAATTCGGATTTCTGGCCTTCGATCTGCTCGGTGGCGTAGGCACGGCACAGTTCGCGGGTTTTATCCGCGCCCAGGTTCTTACCGTGGGTCACTTCGACTTTGTGCTCGATCGGCAGGCCGTGGCAGTCCCAGCCCGGAACATAAGGCGCATCGAAACCCGACAGGGTCTTCGAGCGGATGATCATGTCCTTGAGAATCTTGTTCAGTGCGTGACCGATGTGGATCGTGCCGTTGGCGTACGGAGGGCCGTCGTGCAGAACGAACTTCGGACGATCCTTGCCAATCTCGCGCAACTTACCGTACAGGCCAATACTGTCCCAGCGCTGCAGAATCTGCGGTTCGCGCTGTGGCAGGCCGGCCTTCATTGGGAAGGCGGTGTCCGGAAGGTTTAGCGTGGCTTTATAGTCGGTCATTTAAGGCTCTTCATTAGCGATTGGCGCTAGGTGCGACAGGGCACGGGCGGCGGCGACATCCGCATTGATCGCCGTCTTAAGCGCCTCCAGAGAGGCGAAACGCTGCTCTTCACGCAGCTTGTGGTGGAAAACCACCGTCAAACGCCGGTCATACAGATCGCCGGCAAAATCTAAAAGATGTACTTCGAGGTGGGCCTTGCCATCCCCCTGGACCGTGGGCCGTACGCCGATATTGGCAACGCCGGGCCAGGTCTTGCCGTCGATGTCGACATTGACCAGGTACACCCCGGACAACGGCACGCGACGACGCTTGAGCTGGATGTTGGCGGTCGGTGTTCCGAGCTGGCGCGCCAGCTTCTGGCCATGCAGCACCCGCCCGGTTATCTGGAACGGCCGCCCCAGCAGGCGCTCGGCCAAGGCAAAGTCGGCAGCGGCCAAGGCATTCCGCACTTGGGTGCTGCTGACGCGAATACCGTCCAGCTCGACGGTTTGCGCCGCTTCGACGGTAAAACCCTGGAGGACGCCGGCCTGTTGCAGGAAATCGAAATCCCCGACACGGTCGCAACCGAAACGGAAATCGTCACCGACCTCCAGATGCTGCACGCCCAGGCCATCCACCAGAATCGTATCGACGAATTCCGCGGCGCTGAGTTTGCTCAGACGATGGTTGAACGCCAGGCACAGGACCCGGTCGACGCCTTCGTCGGCCAGCAGCTGCAGTTTGTCCCGCAGCCGGGCCAGACGAGCCGGCGCCGTGTCGGGCGCAAAAAACTCCCGCGGCTGTGGCTCGAAAATCACCACGCAGCTGGGCACGCCCAACTCGAGCGCACGCTCACGCAGCCTGACCAGGATTGCCTGGTGACCACGGTGAACACCGTCAAAGTTGCCAATAGTGGCGACACAGCCCCGATGCTGGGGGCGCAGATTGTGGAGGCCTCGAACCAGCTGCATAACGCGCTTCTTGCTCATAAAGTGGTCGATTATAACCACACCCGGCGGCCGACGACAGGCAACACCGTAACCCAAAGTGATCGAGCCGACAAAACTGCCGGCCCGCCCGTGTTTATTCAGGCTTGCGCCTCAGCTCAACGCCTTGCGATTGAAGTCGCGCAAACGGAAGCCCATCAGCAGCAGCATGCCGAAATACGCCACCACGCCAGCCACCACCAAGGCGCCCAGGCGCAGGAAACGCTCAAGCATGTGCCCCTGATCCCAGGCCGGCATGAAATGCATCCCGGCGAGCAACACCGCCGACATCACCAACACCGCAACGACAAGCTTGAGCCCGAACTTCCCCCAGCCCGGTTGCGGCTGGTACATCTGCTGTTTGCGCAGTTGATAGAACAACAGCCCGGCATTGATGCAGGCGCCGATGCTGATGGCCAGGGCCAGACCGGCATGGGCCAGCGGGCCGATCAGCACCAGGTTGAACAATTGCGTGACGATCAGGGTGAAGATCGCGATTTTTACCGGCGTGCGGATGTTTTGTTGCGCATAAAAGCCCGGCGCCAGCACTTTGATCACGATAATCCCGAGCAAACCGACCGAATAAGCGATCAATGCCCGCTGGGTCATAGAGGCGTCAAGCGCGCTGAATGCGCCGTACTGGAACAGCGAAACCGTCAGAGGCTCGGCCAGAATCCCCAACGCAAGCGAGCACGGCAGCACCAGCACGAAGCACAGGCGCAGGCCCCAATCGAGGATGCGTGAGTATTCCTGGCGATCCTTGCCGGCGTAGGTCTTGGCCAGGGTCGGCAGCAAAATCGTGCCCAGCGCCACGCCCAGCACGCCGGACGGCAATTCCATCAGGCGATCGGCGTAATACATCCAGGACACGGAGCCGGCCACCAGGTACGAGGCAAAGATCGTGTTGATGATCAGGGAAATCTGACTCACCGAAACACCGAGGATCGCCGGCAACATCTGCTTCATCACCCGCCAGACGCCCGTATCGCGCAGGTTCAGGCGCGGCAGCACCAGCATGCCGATCTTTTTCAGGTGTGGCAGCTGATACAGCAATTGCGCCAGGCCACCGGCCAGAACGGCCCAGCCAAGCGCCATCACCGGCGGATTGAAGTACGGCGTCAGGAACAGCGCAAAAATAATCATGCTGACGTTCAGCAGCGTCGGCACAAAGGCCGGCACCGAGAATCGGTTATAGGTATTGAGGATCGCCCCGGCCAATGAAGACAGGGAGATCAGCAATATATAAGGGAACGTCACCCGCAACAGGCTGGACGTCAGCTCGAATTTCTCCGGGGTATCGGTAAAACCCGGCGCTGTGGCCCAGATCACCCAGGGCGCGGCGATCATCCCCAGCGCCGTGACCAAGGCCAGCACCAGGGTCAGCAGGCCCGAGACGTAGGCAATGAACGTTCGCGTCGCCTCCTCGCCCTTCTGGCTTTTATATTCGGCAAGAATCGGCACGAAGGCCTGGGAAAAGGCGCCCTCGGCGAAGATCCGCCGCAGCAGATTGGGCAGTTTAAAGGCGATAAAGAAGGCGTCGGTCGCCATCCCCGCACCAAATGTACGTGCGATAAGCGTGTCACGAACGAACCCCAGAATCCGGGAAAGCATCGTGATAGAGCTGACGGCGGCCAACGATTTGAGCAGATTCATTGAAAGAGTTTGTGCCTGTCGATAAACAGCAGGCGAACAAAGCGCCTACTTATGCGATACTCCGCGCCGCAGCAGCACAGAGCCAAAGCTCGCGAGTTTACAGGTCAAGCGCCGGAAATAAATATCCCGCCTCTTTATACCTACCACTTAGCGGAACGTCTCAACCGCCCTTGACAAGACATCAACTCATCGGCATGATTCGCGGCCTATTTTGTTTGCTATTTCCTAAAAAGTCTTTCGAGGAGCTCGACGGTGGCCAACACACCTTCCGCCAAAAAACGTGCAAAACAGGCTGAGAAGCGTCGCAGCCACAACGCCAGCCTGCGTTCCATGGTTCGTACCTACATCAAGAATGTAGTTAAAGCCATCGACGCAAAAGACGCTGAAAAAGCTCAAGCTGCTTACGTTCTGGCCGTGCCAGTTATCGACCGTATGGCCGATAAAGGCATCATCCACAAGAACAAGGCTGCTCGTCATAAGAGCCGCCTGAACGGTCACGTCAAGGCTCTGAACCTTGCTGTTGCCGCTTAAGCTACAAGCTTGTTAAAAAACCGACCTCAGGGTCGGTTTTTTATTGCCTGCGATTTGGCTTTTATTTCAGTGAGTATTGCGGCGGCCGACCTGACGCTTTCGCGGGCAAGCCTCGCTCCTACAGGGTTGTGTCGCATATCCCGTAGGAGCGAAGGCGATTTTCAGATCACTGATGAGGCCACGGCAGAATCGGAATCGCCGTCACCGCATTCTGCGGACTGCCTTCAATCAAGCGGTCGCTGTAGACCAGATACACCAGCGTATTGCGCTTCTTGTCCAGGAAACGCACCACCTGCATGGTCTTGAACACCAGCGAAGTGCGCTCCTTGAACACCTCATCGCCATCCTTCAGCTCGCCCTTGAAGTTGATCGGCCCCACCTGACGACACGCCAGGGATGCCTCGGCACGATCTTCAGCCAGACCCAAACCACCCTTCACGCCGCCGGTCTTGGCCCGCGACAGGTAGCAAGTCACGCCTTCGACTTTCGGATCGTCAAACGCCTCCACCACAATCCGGTCATTCGGGCCGACAAATTTGAACACTGTCGACACCTGACCGATCTCTTCTGCCGAAGCCAGCAACGGCATCGCCAGCAACAAGCCCAATAATCCCTTTGCAACGCGCATTCAGTTTTCCTTCAGACCAGGATCAGGTTATCGCGGTGAACCAGTTCCGGTTCCGCCATATAACCCAACAGACCGACAATCGCCTCAGACGACTGCCCGATGATTTTTTGTGCTTCCAGAGCGCTGTAATTGGCCAGACCCCGGGCGATTTCCCGACCGTCCGGCGCCACGCACACCACCATTTCGCCACGACGGAAGCTGCCCTGAACCAATTTGACGCCGACCGGCAGCAAACTTTTATTGCCCTTGGACAATGCCGTGACAGCGCCCGCATCCAGCACCAGGGTGCCACGGGTTTGCAGGTGCCCGGCCAGCCATTGCTTGCGCGCCGCCAACAGGCCGCGCTCAGGCGACAATAACGTGCCGATGCGCTCGCCCGCTTTGAGGCGATCAAGCACACGCTCCAGACGCCCACCGACGATGATGGTGTGCGCCCCGGAACGCGCTGCCAGCCGCGCCGCGCGCAACTTGGTCTGCATCCCGCCACGACCCAGCGCACCACCGGTGCCACCGGCCACCGCGTCCAGCGCCGGATCATCGGCACGGGCTTCGTAAATCAGGTTGGCGTCGGGGTTGTTGCGCGGATCAGCATCGAACATGCCGTCGCGATCGGTCAGGATCACCAGCAAATCAGCCTCGACCAGGTTGGCCACCAGCGCCGCCAACGTGTCGTTGTCGCCGAAACGGATTTCATCGGTGACCACGGTGTCGTTTTCGTTGATCACCGGGATGACCTTGAGCTCGACCAGCGCGCGCAAGGTGCTGCGGGCGTTCAGGTAGCGCTTGCGGTCGGACAGGTCGTCGTGGGTCAGGAGAATCTGCGCGGTATGCCGGCCATGCTCGGCAAAGCTCGATTCCCAGGCCTGCACCAGGCCCATCTGACCAATGGCGGCAGCCGCCTGCAACTCATGCATTGCACTGGGTCGTAAGGTCCAGCCCAGACGGCTCATACCGGCCGCCACGGCCCCGGAAGACACCAGCACCAGCTCGACGCCCGCCTCATGCAAGGCCACCATCTGTTCAACCCAGACACCCATTGCCGCGCGATCCAGGCCCTTGCCGTCCGCCGTCAGCAAAGCGCTGCCGATCTTCACGACCCAACGCTGCGCACCTGTCACCTTGCTCCGCATCATCTTCAACCTTAGTTTGAGGGCAGTGCGACCTGGCACTGCCCGTAACGTTATTCGTGGTTATTCGTGACCAACTATCGATTTCCAGATACTAAAACGCCGCTCGATTGAGCGGCGCTTAAGTTTATCGCAACGGATCAGTCACGCACGTAAATGATTTCCGGACCGTCTTCGTCATCCACATCTTCTTCATCCCAATCATCGTCGCCGATGTCATGGACCGACTTCACGCCGCTACGGCGCAGGGCACGCTGGTCATCCAGGGCCTGCAGCTGAGCACGGGCTTCGTCTTCGATGCGCTGATCGAGCTCGGCCAGCTCTTCCTTGTAGGCCGGGTCGGCTGCCAGGCGATCGGCACGATCTTCCAGATAACGCATGATGTCGTGGCACAGACGCTCGGTGCCGAGCTTGGAGATCGCGGAGATCACATAGACCGGACCGGTCCATTCCAGGCGATCAACGATTTCCTTGACGCGCTCATCGTGCTCTTCTTCAAGGATCTGGTCGCACTTGTTCAGTACCAACCAACGATCGCGCTCGGCCAGGGACGGACTGAACTTGGTCAGCTCGCTGACAATCACTTCCGCCGCATCCGGGGCGCTGGTGTCATCCAGTGGCGCCATGTCCACGAGATGAAGCAGCAGGCGGGTACGGGACAAGTGCTTGAGGAAGCGAATCCCCAGGCCGGCGCCGTCGGAAGCGCCTTCGATCAGGCCCGGAATGTCCGCGACCACGAAGCTTTTCCAGCGATCGACACTGACCACACCCAGGTTCGGCACCAGGGTAGTGAACGGGTAGTCGGCAACTTTTGGCTTGGCGGCCGAAACAGCGCGGATCAGCGTGCTTTTGCCGGCGTTCGGCAAACCGAGCAGGCCGACGTCAGCCAATACTTTCATCTCCAGCTTGAGATCACGCGCCTCACCCGGCTTGCCCGGAGTGGTCTGACGTGGAGCCCGGTTGGTACTGGATTTGAAACGGGTGTTGCCCAGACCGTGCCAGCCGCCATGGGCCACCAGCAGACGCTGACCAGCCTTGGTCAGGTCGCCGATGATTTCCTGGGTAGCGGAGTCGATCACCGTGGTGCCGACCGGCACGCGCAGCACCAGCTCTTCACCTTTCTTGCCGGTGCAGTCGGTGCTGCCGCCGTTGGAACCGCGCTCGGCATCGAAGTGCCGGGTGTAACGGTAATCCACCAGGGTGTTGAGGTTTTCGTCGGCAACCATGTAGACCGAGCCGCCATCACCGCCATCACCGCCGTTCGGGCCGCCGTTTTCAATAAACTTTTCGCGACGGAAGCTCATGCAACCGTTGCCGCCGTCGCCGGCCTTTACTCGAATCGATACTTCATCAACAAACTTCATAACAAAACGCCTCTCGCCATACGGACGAGCCGAAAAAACCAAGACATAAGACTCTTGCAAAAATGAGCGCAGCGACCTCAAGCAACAACCTCAAACCCAGCTGCTTTCGCCCATCACAAACAGCTTTGCAAGAGACTCACCCCACAAACGAAAAAGCCCCGTCGCGAGACAGGGCTTTTCCAGCAACTACGTAATTATGCCGCGACGACGTCAGTCTTCGGAACAATGCTTACGTAACGACGACCGAAGGCGCCTTTTACTTCGAACTTGATCACGCCGTCGATTTTAGCGAACAGAGTGTGATCTTTGCCCATACCAACGCCGTAGCCAGCGTGGAATTGGGTGCCGCGCTGACGCACGATGATGTTGCCCGGAATGATAACCTGGCCGCCATACATCTTCACGCCAAGGCGTTTGGCTTCTGAGTCGCGACCGTTACGGGTACTACCACCAGCTTTTTTGTGTGCCATGAGTCAATTCTCCTAGTGAGGAATTAGGCTGAAATTAAGCCTGAATACCTGTGATTTTGATCTCGGTGTACCACTGGCGGTGGCCCATACGCTTCATGTGGTGCTTACGACGACGGAACTTGATGATGCGGACTTTATCGTGACGACCTTGGGAGATCACTTCAGCCACAACGGTAGCGCCAGCAACAACTGGAGCGCCGATGTTCACGTCATCGCCATTGGCGACCAACAGAACGCGATCAAAAGTAACGGATTCGCCGGTAGCGATTTCCAGTTTTTCGATCTTCAGGTATTCACCTGGGGCGACCTTGTATTGCTTGCCACCAGTAACAATTACTGCGTACGACATGGTATTTCTCCGATAATCCTGCTCACCCAGCTCTTTATAAGAAGAGGTATTGGCTGGCATGGCTGCATAAGGCTGGAAGGCCTGATTGCAATTGCGTAAGGCAGGTGCTGCCCAGGAAGTTCAGGGTGCGCGATTGTACGCAAGCTGCCGGAGTGATGCAAGAGGCCGTCCATCGCGCCTTGACAGGTCCGGACGTGGGTCCTAGCATGCCGCGCAACCCTTCTGGAGCAACTGTCGCTGATGCAACCCCAAGCTTTCTACCGCGCGGTGGCGGACGATTTTAGTGCCGTCGACGGCATCATCAAGAAGCAGCTGACTTCTCGAGTGCCGCTGGTATCGAAAATCGGCGACTACATTACCTCGGCCGGCGGTAAACGCCTGCGTCCTCTATTAGTGTTGCTGTGTGGCAAGGCCCTGGGGCGCGAAGGCGATGACCTGCGCCTGCTGGCTGCCACCATCGAGTTCCTGCACACCGCCACCCTGCTGCATGACGACGTGGTCGACATGTCCGGCATGCGCCGTGGCCGTTCGACGGCCAATGCGATGTGGGGCAACGCGCCAAGCGTGCTGGTCGGCGACTTCCTGTATTCGCGTTCTTTCGAAATGATGGTCGAACTGGGTTCCATGCCGGTGATGAAGATCCTTTCGCAAGCCACGCGCATCATTGCCGAAGGCGAAGTGCTGCAACTGTCGAAGGTTCGTGACGCCAGCACCACTGAAGAAACCTACATGGAAGTCATCCGCGGCAAGACCGCGATGCTCTTCGAAGCCTCGACCCACAGCGCCGCGGCCCTGTGCGAAGCCTCGCCGGAACAGAGTGAAGCGCTGCGTACGTTCGGCGATCACCTGGGCGTGGCCTTCCAACTGGTCGACGACCTGCTGGATTACAAAGGCGACGCGGAAACCCTGGGCAAGAACGTCGGTGACGATCTGGCCGAAGGCAAGCCAACCCTGCCGCTGATCTACACCATGCGCGAAGGCACCCCTGAGCAGGCCGCATTGGTACGCCAGGCGATCCAGAAGGGTGGCATCGAAGACCTGGAAAGCATCCGCGAGGCCGTTGAAGCGTCCGGTTCGCTGGAGTACACCGCGCAACTGGCCCGTGACTACGTGGCTCGCGCGATCAAGTGCCTCGACGCATTGCCAGCCAGCGAATATCGCGATGCGCTGGTGGAGTTGAGTGAGTTTGCGGTAGCCCGCACGCACTAAAACGCTACCTGTGTAGGAGCGTGGCTTGCCCGCGAAGGCGATCTATCAGCCGACATTTGTCTCGACTGACACGACGCCTTCGCGGGCAAGCCTCGCTCCTACAAAGTCACGTGTCGCCCCTCTCCCGTATAAACCCTATATAATGTGCGACTTTTAGTGATCCTCAATCCAAGGAGCTTTAGTGAGCACGTTGCCACCCTGCCCGAAATGCAATTCCGAATACACCTACGAAGACGGCGCACAGCTGATCTGCCCTGAGTGCGCCCATGAGTGGTCCGCCAGCGGCGAAGCTGAAGCGGCGTCCGATGACACCGTGAAGAAGGATTCGGTGGGCAACGTCCTGCAAGACGGCGATACCATCACCGTGATCAAGGACCTCAAGGTCAAGGGCACGTCCCTGGTGGTCAAGGTCGGCACCAAGGTCAAGAACATCCGCCTGTGCGATGGCGATCACGACATCGACTGCAAGATCGACGGTATCGGCCCGATGAAGCTCAAATCCGAGTTCGTCAGAAAAGTCTGAACCTGCTGTCCTCCATCCTGCGCCCGGCGTGGGATGGTGCTTCGCCCTCCCCCGCTTCGCCCCGTAATCCCGCGCAGTAGCCAAACGCCAGCCGTTTTGACCTTACGCAACCTTTACCCTGAAAAAAACACAAACAGCCAATAGGTCCTTGCTATTTGATGAATAAGAATTATTCTCATTGAAACCCATCAATGGAGATGAGACCCATGACTTATTTGATCGATGCCTGGCTGGACCGCCCACACCCTTACCTCAGGATCCTGCATCGGGAAACCGGGGAAGTCTGTGCGGTGCTTGAAGAAGAAGCCTTGAACGAGCTGCAGGATCAGGGTGACCTGGACGTCAGCGGCTTGAGTTCCAGCGAGCCGGTGGTGCTCAAGGAATTGGTGCGCAATCTGTTTCTGTTCTGCTATGCCCGGGCGTTGCGCCCGACCAGCGATCTGAACCATAAGATCGAACTATGAAACACGCCGCAAAACCCTGTAGGAGCGAGGTTTGCCCGCGAAGAGGCCATCACATTCAACATCATCGTTGACTGACGCACCGTCTTCGCGAGCAAGCTTCGCTCCTACAGGATCACGTTAATCACGCGACCGCAGGATCACGCGATCACGGTCTTACAGAACGTCAAGCAGCTCAACGTCGAACACCAGTACGCTGTGTGGCGGAATGCTGCCAACGCCTTGAGCGCCGTAAGCCAGTTCGCTCGGCACGTACAGGCGCCATTTGCTGCCGGCATTCATCAGTTGCAGGGCTTCGGTCCAGCCAGCGATCACGCCGCCAACCGGGAATTCTGCAGGCTCGCCGCGCTCGTAGGAGCTGTCGAACACAGTGCCGTCGATCAGGGTGCCGTGGTAGTGAGTGCGCACTTGATCTTCACGGGTCGGCTTGGCGCCTTCACCTTGAGTCAGTACTTCGAATTGCAGGCCGGACGCCAGGGTAGTGATGCCATCACGCTTGGCGTTTTCAGCCAGGAAGGCCAGGCCTTCGCCAGCAGCGGCTTCAGCTTTGGCAGCCGCTTCGGCTTGCATGATCTCGCGGATCACCTTGAAGCTGGCGGACATTTCTTCCTGACCCACACGGCTCGGCTTGCCGGCGAATGCGTCAGTCAGGCCAGCCAGGATCGCATCCAGGTTAACGCCCGGTGGCGGGTTGTCGCGCAGTTGGTCGCCCAACTGACGGCCGATACCGTAGCTGACGCGGGTTTCGTCGGTGGACAGATTTACTTCGGACATGACACTGCTCCGCTGTGCGGACGGCCCTGGAACTTGCCGTGCGGACACAGCGCATCCCGGAGCGCCCGGAATCAAAAGGGCGAGCAGACTAGCACAGAAGCCATGGTGTTGATCAGGGGCTCAGCTCTGCCAGGTTGAGCGGAACGCGATCGGCACCTTCAGGGTTTCTTCCTCAATGGCGCCGAGCCCGCACATCTCGTCATGCACCGAGGTATGCACCAGATTGAATTGCAGCTTGGGGAAAGCGTGCAGGACTTCACGGGCATGCTCGACCGAGCGCAGATGAAACGACTGGCCATGGGTATCGTTCAGTGGATAAGCCGCCCCATGCATCCGCGCTTCCAGCAGATAGATCCCGCCTTCCAGCGAAATCAGGTTCAGTTCATCGATCTTCCCGGCGATGGCGTAGGCATTGAGCTCTTGCAGGTTCATCAGCGCACCTCAGACAGTGGCGGACCAAGACCCTTACAGGCATATGCCTCGACGCTGCAAAGCACAACCCACAAACCCAACCGCCCGTCTGTTTCACATCAATCCCAACACAATCTGTAGGAGCAAAGCTTGCTCGCGATAGCGGACTTATAAACACCCGGGATACCGAGTCGCTGCAATCGCGGTCAAGCCTTTCTCCTACAAGTTTCTGCTTTAGTGCTTAGTGAGCTTATCCAGATAGCCCATCGCAAACGCCGAGATCACGAAGGTCATGTGGATGATCACGTACCACTTCAAATGCTCGGGATCGACGTTCTTGGCGTCCATGAAGATGCGCAGCAAGTGGATCGACGAAATCGCCACGATCGACGCCGCGACTTTCATCTTCAACGAAGACGAATCCATGGTCCCCAGCCAATGCAGCTTCTCTTTGTCCTCGTCGATGTCCAGTTGCGAGACGAAGTTCTCGTAGCCGGAGATCATCACCATCACCAGCAGGCCGCCCACCAGCGCCATGTCGATCAGCGACAGCAGCACCAGGATCAGGTCCGATTCCGCCATCGAGAAGACGTTGGGAATGACATGAAAGACTTCCTGGAAAAACTTCAACGCCAGCGCCAGTAGGCCCAAGGACAGACCGAAGTAGATCGGCGCCAGCAGCCAGCGGGAGGCGTACATTGCATTTTCGATAAAGCGTTCCATTGAATCTCACACAAGGGCTGGTAAATGGCGGCGAGTATATCAGCCGCTTGTAACACCCAGAAACCGCCCGCAAATCCGCAACCTGCGTGTGTGTGACAAAGTTTTTCTGCTAGTGTCCAAACCATTGACAGGTTAGCGACACCGGACAGGAAGACAGGAAATGGATGTGCGATTGCCTTTAACGAGTGCCGGACTTTGCCTCGCGTTGCTGCTCGGCGGTTGTTCACCCAGCGATGAGAAGCGCCAGGTCAGCCTCGAAGAAAAAACCGCGCAGTTTGAAAAGTCCCTCGATGCCATTGCGGACCCGAAACTCAAGGACGCCGTCGCCGAACTGGGCGGCTCGCTGCTGTTGCTCGAACGGGCGCAGCTCAAGCTCGACAGCAAGCCGCTGCAAACCGAATACAGCGAAGACGCCCTGGCGGTGCTCAAGCACTACCCCACGCCCCAGGCGCTGGTGGATACCTACATCAACGGTCTGTTTGTGCTGCACAAGGATTCCAGCTCCGACTACCTGACCGACCTGCAACCGGTGTTCCCCTTCAACTTCAGCATTCCCGCCGCCTTCCTCTTTCCCCACGGCCTGGAATGGCAATCGGTGACCCTGAGCAACAAGCGCGTCATCCCGTTCCAGCCGGAATGGTCGGAAACCGATCCGGGCATTCAACTCAGCCCTTCCAGCTCAAACCTGACCAACCCCGATGACCTGACGGTGACCTACCCGTTCATCGATGGCCTTGACGTTGAAAACAAAAACCAGCCGCAACCGGTAAGCCTGCAAGGCAAGGTCGAGGTCATCGCGCCGCGGCGGCTGTACAGCTTTGACCTGACCAAAAAGGACGTCGGCCAGACGCGCACCAACGACAACCTCAGCGTCACCCTCTTGAGCCTGACGAACAACCACGCCGAGGTCGAGTTCACCAACAGCCTGCCCATGGCCGCCGAAGTCAGCGAGACGCCGCTCAACCCGCTGATCGTGCAGGCCAAAGACAACACCGGACAATTCCTCTCGCGCTCGGGTTCGATCAACGAAACCGCAGCGCAAATCGCCTTCTATCAAAAACAACTGGCGCAGATGCAACAGCAGAAAGTCTGGAGCGAGGCGTTCGAAAAGCAGCTGGATGAAGACCAGCGAGCGTTCGAGAAACAGCAGACCCGGCATTACACCAAGGTGTATTTCAACGGCCCGATCGAGACACTCGAAGTCAGCGTGCTGGACTTTTCTTCCGCCACCGTGACCCGCAAGGATCTGGACCTGCCGGTCCGCCGCTTTGATCACAACACCACCGAGAAGGCCATCCAGCCACTGAGCTTGCCGGTGGTGGTGTACGACGACCAGGCACCGATCTGGCTCAAAGGCGCGACACTCGGTGAAGAACAACTGAAAAAGAGCGTCAACATCACGCAATCGGTGGATGACCCCAGTGCGGCGCGCATCGAGTTCGATCATCCGCGCGGCTTCAACGACGAACTGCTCGGCTCCTCCTTCAGCCCTGGCGACAGCCCGGTAACGTTCTTTACCGCAGGCGATAACGGCAAGCGTGATGAGCCGATCGAACTACCGCCGGAGGCTTATCAGGTCGACCCGTTGCGCGGCGTCATCACTTACGATTTGAACCTGTTTCCGGAAACACCGGCCTTCGCGGTGGGCTCCATGCCGCTGTTCCTGGCCACGGTCGAACACAAAACCCTCGACACGCACCAACTGCCCAAGGGCCTGGAACTCAAAGGCAACGCGCTGGTGGTCGATCTGAAGCTGTTTCCCGCCCAGGACTGGCGTTTTTTCGCCAAGGACGACAGCGGCAACTATCTGAAAGAGATTCTTTCGGTCAGTCATGACGCGAGCGCAGAAGGTCCTGCGCTATTTGGCGTGCATTACTTCTATGGCCAGCCGACCCGGCTGGAAACCTACCAACGAACCGACCTCGTCACCGTGCAATATGGCTTCGAGGTCAAACTCGACAAAGCCGATGTGCCCGACCCGACTCAGTGATCGGGGCGAAACTCGAAGCCACCCAGGCTTCGAACACGGCCACCGTTGATTTCCCGCAGCTGGGCTTGCAGGTGCAGGCTCCAGATTTGCGGGTCATCGGCCAGCTCGTAACCGTGCAAGGTCAGGCTTTCAACAATGGTGTCGAGGATCGATTCAGCCACGAAGGGGCCATGGAACGGGCCTTGGGCCTTGATGGCCGAAGGTTGCTCGCCGGCCATTCCGGCGGCGAAGAGTAAGGTCCACATGCCCGTATCTCCCGCCAATGGGCGGATGGCGCACTCGATACGGGTCACAAGACCCAGGCATTGACGGGTGAGGCAGAGGTTGCGCGACATGGCGGCGACCCTCGGTAGATCCGGTATTCAGCCCTCATGGGAAGGCTGTTTCGATCCAGTGATTGCTGTCCCTATCCTTGAGCTGAGAATAGAAGAAAAGTTCGCCTCGCAAGCAATGCGAGACCAGAAGGCGCCGAGCGGTCATTGTGTGAATATTGACGTCAGACTGATGGCACTTTTTCCCGCGAATGTCGATTTCGCCAATACCCAAAACCCGTGTAGGAGCGAGGCTTGCCCGCGAAAGCGGTGTATCAGCCAACATCAATGCCGGCTGACAGATTGCATTCGCGGGCAAGCCTCGCTCCTACAGGGGTTTGAGATCGTTCCCACGCTCTGCGTGGGAATGCAGCCCGGGACGCTCCGCTCCCATAACGACGTGACGCGGAGCGTCACAGGAGGCATTCCCACGCAGTAGCGTGGGAACGATCATCACCTCAGGTCAGGCCGGTTTGGCCTCGACCAACGCTTCCAGCGCCATCTCCTTCTCGGCTTCCTTGAGATCTTCTTCGCTGATCATTTCCGCGATCACCCGCAAGCGCTCCACCACCCGCGCATTGACACTGCCTTCCGGGAACTGGCCATCGGCATCCGGCGAACCGGCGGGCTCGCCCACCAGCAGGCTCAGGGCCTCGTCAGCCTGGCGCACGGCGTAGACATGGAACTGCCCCGCCCGCACCGCCGACAGCACTTTCTCGTCGAGCATCAACGTCGCGACGTTGGCCTGAGGAATGATCGCCCCCTGCTCGCCGGTCAACCCACGGGCTTCACAGAGACGGAAGAAGCCTTCGATCTTCTCGTTGACCCCGCCCACCGCCTGCACTTCGCCGAACTGGTTGATCGAGCCGGTGATCGCAAAGCACTGCTTGAGTGGCGTCTTCGACAACGCCGAGATCAGCGTGCACGCCTCGCCCAGCGACGCACTGTCGCCATCGACGTAACCGTAGGATTGCTCCAGCGCGATGCTCGCAGAAATCGCCAGCGGGAATTCCTGGGCGTAACGGCTGCCCAGATACCCGGTGAGAATCATCACACCCTTGGAGTGAATCGGCTGGCCGAGGTTAACTTCACGCTCGATGTCGACGATGCCGCTGCCGCCCGGATACACCGTGGCGGAAATCCGCGCCGGCACACCGAATGCCGAGTCACCGACCTCCAGCACCGTCAGCCCGTTGCACTTGCCGACCGCCGCGCCATCGGTGTCGATCAGGATGATCCCCGCCAGCATGTCGTCGAGAATCCGCGCCGATACGCGTCCGGTGCGGGTGGCCTTGGCCTTGAGCGCACGTTCGATGTGGCCGGCGTCGGTCATCTCGTCACCCGCCAGGTGACGAATGAAATCCGCCTCGCTCACCAGTTGGAACAGATCACCGATCCGCGCCGACAAACGCCCCTGGTGTTCCGCCAGGCGAGCGCTGTAGGTCGCCAGACGCGCTACCGCATCGGCAGTCAGTGGCGCCATGCCTTCTTCCGAGGTGCGGGTTTTGAGCAACTGGGCGAACTGCTCCAGGCTCTCCTCGACCATCGGGATGTCTTCGTCGAAGTCCACCAGGACGCGGAACATCTCCTGGAAGTCCGGATCGAGGTCTTGCAGCGTGTAGTAGAGCTGCCGGGCGCCGATGATGATGACTTTGACCTGCAACGGAATGTGTTGCGGGGTCAGGGTCACGGTGGCCAGACGGCCCAGTTCACCCAGCGGCGATTCCATTTTCAGTTTGCGCGATTGCAGGGCGCGTTTGAGCGCATCCCACACGAACGGCTCGCTGAGCATTTTTTCCGCTTCAAGGATCAGGAAGCCGCCGTTGGCCCGATGCAACGCACCCGGACGCAGCTGCCGGTAAGTGGTGTAGAGCGCGCCCTGATCGGTGCTGTATTCGATACGGCCAAACAGGTTTTCGTAAGTCGGGTGCGGTTCAAACACCACCGGCGCACCGCCGCTGGCCGAATGACCGACCACCAGGCTTGGCGCGTATTGCTCTTCGAGCATCTTGCGCGCAACGGCGTCGACCTTGCTGTCGTCGACCAGTTGCTCGACCACGGTTTTCAGCAAGTACACCTGCATCGCTTGCAGGTAACCGCACACGGCGGCGTTCTCGGCGTATTTCTCCGACAACGGCGACAGCAACGGCTGCAAGGCCAGGGTGATGGTTTCTTCGTTGAGCTGGCGCAGTTGATTGCTCGACTCGCGCTTCCACTGCGGCAGGCTGGCAAGTTCTTCGTTCAGGCGCTCTTCGAGGCCAGAGATGTCTTCGTGAAAGCGCTCGCGATCGGCTTCTGGCAATTGTGCGAACTCGGCCTCGTCCAGCGCCTTGCCGTCAGCCATTGGGGTGAAGGCGATGTTGCTGGCGTCGCGGTACAGCGCGACTTCTTTCTCCAGCGCCAGGCGCTCGATGATGTCCAGCGCCTTGTCATAGCGCTGGTTGAAGGCGCGGTCGATCGCGCTTTTCTTCTGCTGGTAGGACGGGTGTTCGAACACTGCCGGAAACGTCGCCAGCAGATTGTCGATCAAACCGTTGATATCGCCGATGAACGCCCCGGCGGTGCCCGATGGCAATTCCAGGGCGCGCGGTTCGCGGGGCTCATCGAAATTATTGACGTAGACCCAGTCCGCCGGGGTCTGCAGGCGTTTGCCTTCGGCCTTCAGGTAGCGTTTGACGAACGAGAAGCGGCCAGTGCCCGGCTCGCCCATGACAAAGACGTTGTAACCGGGACGTGGCATCGCCACACCGAATTGCAGGGCTTCAACAGCACGTTCCTGGCCAAGCACACCGCGGAAAGGCTCCAGATCATTGGTGGTAGAGAAGCTGAACTGTTCAGCGGAAAACGGACGGGTCAGCGCGTCGGGCGCTAGACGCAAGCTGGCAGCAACAGGATCAGGCATCGGGCTTCCTTACATCAGGCGGGGCAGATAGCGGCATTCTGGCGCTGCCCATACCCGACTGGCAAGGCGCGCCTCAAGCCAAAGCATAGACAAACCGCTATCTCCACGCGGGGCGGGGCCAAATCAATGTTTTGCGCGAATGTTTTGCAAAAAATCACGGAACCCTTGGAACGTGCCTAAACTCCAAACTGCGCGGCTGGAACTAATAACCGGCCCGATGGCGTCGAGACGACGCTAAACCCCTTGTCCATTGGTATGCACACAAAGAGAACAAAGCTATGAAACGGATTCTTCTCGGTACTCTCTTCACCGTTGTATCCCTCAATGCCATGGCTCAGGCGCCAGGCGGCCCGGATTGTGGTTGGGGCAACATGCTGTTCGAAGGACAGCGCGGCACCCCGGCTCACTTCCTGGCATCCACCACTAACGGCACCTCCGGCAACGCCACATTCGGTATGACTTCCGGCACCAACGGTTGCTCGACCAATGCAGCGCTGACCTATGGCGGTAAATCCTGGATTGCCATGAATGGCATGATGAACGAGCTGTCCGAAGACATGGCCAAAGGTAATGGCGAAGCGCTGACTACCTATGCCGTGGTACTGGGCGTGGCGCCGGAAGACCGTGCGCACTTCGCCGCCGTGACTCACGAGCACTTCCAGCAGATCTTCAGCAAGGCTGACGTGACCGCTGACGACGTGCATACCAACACCCTGGCCGTCCTGAAGAGCGATCCTCGTCTGGCCAAGTACGCCACTCAAGCTTAAGCTCGACCCAACCGCTCCTTTCGGGGAGCGGCTTTTGTTTTTTGGACCTAACCCTCTTTGGGTCTTTGTTTATTCCGACTTAAGTTGCCCACTATGCTCAAACGCCTTGCCTGGCTGGCGCTCTGTGTCTGCGCCCCGCTGTCCGCCGCGCCACACATCGACGATCAACGTTTGCAGCAACTGGCCAACGACCCCTTCTGGATTTCCCTGGGCCATTACGAAACCGCCAAGCTCGGCGGCTGGCGCAGCTATGTCAGCGACAAGAAATTCTTCCTCGCCCCCGATGGCAATGAACACCCGGACCGTGAACTGGCGGCGACCGTGCAAGCGCTGTACGCCCCGGCCAGCGCTGGCGAAAAGCATGCGCAATGTGTCTACCCGGCCCGTACTCGCTGGCTCAAGGCGCAACTGAACCTCACCGACCTGCCGAAGCTGGATTGCGCCGAATTCACCCAGTGGTTCAAGGATGTCGCGCCCCACAGTGCGGTGATGATCTTCCCGGCGGCGTACCTGAACAGCCCGTCATCGATGTTCGGCCACACGCTGCTGCGCATCGATCAGGCCAATGTGCAAAGCGACCAGACCGCACTGCTCAGCTACGCGATCAACTTCGGCGCCTACATCGAAGGTTCGGACAACAGCATCCTCTACGCCTGGAAAGGCTTGATGGGCGGTTATCCGGGCCTGTTCGCCCTCGTGCCCTATCAGGAAAAACTCTCGGAATACCGCAGCCTGGAAAACCGCGATCTGTGGGAATACCGGCTGAACCTGACCCAGCAGGAAACCGAGCGCATGGTCGAGCACGTCTGGGAACTCAAGCAGATCCAGTTCGACTACTTCTTCTTCGACGAAAACTGCTCCTATCGCCTGCTGGAACTGCTGCAAGTGGCGCGGCCGAGTCTGCGGCTGACCGAGCAATTCCCGCTGACAGCGATCCCCACCGACACGGTCAAAGCGGTGAAAGAAGCCGGGCTGGTGGAATCGATCCAGTATCGCCCGTCCCGCGAGCGTGAACTGCTGAGCCGCGCCGAGCCGTTGAATCCTGAAGAGCAGCAATGGGTGCTGAAAGTCAGCGCCGATCAGAAGCAATTGCAGGCACCTGAATTCAAAGCCCAGCCACGCGACCGGCAAGCACTGATCGTCGACGCTGCTTACCGCCTGGAACGCTACCGCGCCAACGGCCAGGAGCGCGATCCGGCCCGAGCCCAGCGCAGTTTCGAACTGTTGCGGGCGATCAATCAGAACCCGCCGCCGGAGCTGGATATCCCGCGTCCGGGCTTGCCCGAGGACGGTCACGAATCCCGCACCTGGCAGGCCGGCCTCGGCACCCGGGGCGACAAGGCGTTCGGCGAGTACGGCTTGCGCATGGCCTATCACGACCTCAACGACAACGCCGAGAGCTTCCCGCTGGGTGCGCAGATCGAAATCCTGCAAATGAAACTGCGCCAATACGAAGGCAATCACTGGCAATTGCAGCAATTGGACCTGGCGACCATCCGCTCCCTGACCCCGCGCAATGAGCTGTTGCAGCCGCTGTCGTGGCAAGTCACCGGCGGCCTGGAGCGGGTGCCGGGCAAGCATGACGATGAAACCCTGGTCAGCCATGTCAACGGCGGTGCCGGCGGGACCTGGGCGTTGGGCGAGGATGTGCTCGGTTTTGCTCTGGGCACCGTGCGTATCGAACACAACAACGACTTCGCCGGGTTCGTCGCCCCGGCAGCCGGGTTCAACAGCGGCGTGTTGTGGAAAAACCCGCTGGGCAATTTCAGCCTGGAAACCAAGGGCGATTTCTTCACCAACGGCGAAGTACGCCGCAGCGTGAGCCTGAACCAGCAGTGGGAGTTGTCGCGCAACCTCGGCCTGCGCTTGAGCGCCCAGCGCGAATTCAGCCACCTCGCCTCCCCCGAGAATGAAGTGATGCTTGAGGTGAAGTGGTATCACTACTGACCAACACACGCCCCGTAGGAGCAAAGCTTGCTCGCGAAGGCATCACCTCGGTCTTCCTGAATAACCGCGGTGATGCCTTCGCGAGCAAGCTTTGCTCCTACGGATCTTTTGATCTTTCTTTCACATCCCGACAACGAATCGACTTCTAGACTTGCTACATAGGCCGTCAACCGGCCGGGAGTCTGAGATGTGGCGTTGCGTGGGTGTGTTGGGGTTGCTGCTGTTGTGCGCGGGTTGCCAGTCGACCCACGAAGATCTGATCGCCAAGGGTTACCCACCGGCGTTCGCCGACGGTTTCGACGACGGCTGCGTCAGTGGTCGTCAAGCCGCCGGGGCAATGACCGGTGAATTCCGCAAGAACGTGCCGCGCTACCTCAAAGACAAGCAATACGCCGAGGGCTGGGGCGATGGCTTCCGCCAGTGCCAGGCAATGCTGGAAAACCGCGACCGCGAGGACTATCGCAGCCACCATTGGGATGATCGCGACAGAGCGTGGCAACAGCAGAAAGACCAGGACGCTGCCCGGGCGTTTCGCTCGCCATAGGTCGCTGCCAGACATCCATCGAAACTAATCCCCTGCGACCATGGCCCAAACCCTATAACGGGAGAAAACCATGAGCCGTGCCTTCGTCAATGAAGATAACGCCGCCGCGCAAGCCGACCAGCCCGTCGAACGGCAGGTCAGCGCGCAGCCCAACTACGTCACCCCGACCGGTCTTGCCCAGTTGCAGGCGAAACTGGCCGAGGTGCAAAACCTGCTCAATGAACAGAGCGCCAACGGTGAACTGGCGGACAAACAACGCCAGGCTGACCTGGAGCGTGACTGGCGGTATTTCAATCAGCGATTGCAAAGCGCCCAGGTCGTCACTCCCGCCTCCTCGACCGACAAGGTGCAGATTGGCGCCTGGGTGACGTTTGCCGATGAACAGGGCAATGAGCAGCGGGTGCAGTTGGTCGGCGAGGATCAGGCGGAGGCTGCCAGCGGGTTGATCAATTGGGGTTCACCGCTGGGTCGGGCCTTGTTGGGCGCGCAGGTCGGGGATGAGGTGTTGTGGAAGCGGCCGGCGGGGGATTGGGTGATTGAGGTGCTGAGCATCGATATTCAGTGACCATACGGACGCTTTCGCGGGCAAGCCTTGCTCCTACGGGGGCAGGGTCGGGCGCAATATGTCGGCACACCACAACATCGCCATCGCCATCGCCATCGCGGGCAAGCCTTGCTCCTACGTGGGCAGGGTCGGGCGCAATATGTCGGCACACCACAACATCGCCATCGCCATCGCCATCGCCATCGCGGGCAAGCCTTGCTCCTACGTGGGCGGGGGCGGGCGCAATATGTCGGCACACCACCATACTGTAGGAGCGAGGCTTGCCCGCGAAGGCCACACCGCGGTCTACCTGAATAACACCCATAAAAAAAACGGAGCCCCGAAAGGCTCCGTTTTTTCATGCAACCAACCCGATATCAGGCCAGTTTCTTGTGCCGTACACGGTGCGGCTGGGAAGCCGCTTCGCCGAGACGCTTTTTACGATCAGCTTCGTACTCGGTGTAGTTGCCTTCAAAGAAGATCGCTTGCGAGTCGTCTTCGTACGCCAGGATGTGGGTCGCCACGCGGTCAAGGAACCACCGATCGTGAGAGATCACAATGGCGGCGCCCGGGAAGTCCAGCAGGGCTTCTTCCAGGGAACGCAGGGTTTCAACGTCGAGGTCGTTGGACGGTTCGTCGAGCAGCAGGACGTTGCCGCCCTCTTTCAGGGTCAGCGCCAGGTGCAAGCGACCGCGCTCACCACCGGACAGGTCCTTGACGAACTTCTGCTGATCGCCGCCCTTGAAGTTGAAGCGACCGACGTAGGTCCGCGACGGGATCTCGTAGTTGCCGATGCGAATCTGATCGGAACCGTCGGAGATTTGCTGGAACACCGTCTTGCTGCCGTCCAGGTCTTCGCGGCTCTGATCCACACAAGCCAGTTGCACGGTTTCGCCGACTTCGATGCTGCCTGAATCCGGCTGTTCCTTGCCCATCAGCATGCGAAACAGGGTCGATTTACCGGCACCGTTACCGCCGATCACGCCAACAATGGCGCCTTTCGGCATGGAGAACGACAGGTTGTCGATCAACACGCGATCGCCGTAGCCCTTGGAAACGTTCTTGAACTCGATGACCTTGTCACCCAGGCGCGGACCGGCCGGGATGTAGATCTCGTTGGTTTCGCTGCGCTTCTGGAATTCCTGCGATTGCATTTCTTCGAAGCGTTGCAGACGAGCCTTGGATTTGGACTGGCGGGCCTTGGCGCCTTTGCGCACCCACTCCAGTTCTTCCTTCATGGCTTTTTCATGGGCCGACTGCTGCTTGGATTCGGCAGCCAGACGATCGGACTTGGCTTCGAGCCAACCCGAGTAGTTGCCCTCGTACGGGATACCGGCGCCGCGGTCGAGCTCGAGGATCCAGCCGGCGACGTTGTCCAGGAAGTAACGGTCGTGCGTGATCGCAACCACGGTGCCCGGGAAATCGTGCAGGAAGTGCTCCAGCCAGGCGACGGAATCGGCGTCCAGGTGGTTGGTCGGTTCGTCGAGCAGCAGCATGTCGGGGGCAGACAGCAGCAGGCGGCACAGGGCCACGCGACGCTTTTCACCACCGGACAGGAATTCGACCTTGGCATCCCACGCCGGCAGACGCAGTGCATCGGCGGCGACTTCCAGTTGGCGATCCAGGTTGTGACCGTCGCTGGCTTGCAGGATGGCTTCGAGCTTGGCCTGTTCAGCAGCCAGTTTGTCGAAGTCGGCGTCTTCATCGGCGTAGGCCGCGTAGACCTCGTCCAGGCGCGCCTGGGCGTTCTTGATCACGCTGACCGCTTCCTCGACCACTTCACGCACGGTCTTGGTCGGGTCCAGGATCGGTTCCTGCGGCAGGTAGCCGATGTTCAGCTCCGGCATCGGTCGGGCTTCGCCCTCGAACTCGGTGTCGACGCCGGCCATGATTTTCAACAGCGTGGACTTACCCGAACCGTTGAGGCCGAGTACGCCGATCTTGGCGCCGGGGAAGAACGACAGCGAAATGTTTTTCAGGATTTCCCGCTTCGGCGGAACAACTTTGCCCAGCCGATGCATGGTGAAGACGTATTGAGCCATGGAGAACCTTGGGTCAGTGACAGATGAATGATTGGAGCGCAGGCGATGCCCGGGCCAGGCTGTGCGCGTCGTCCGCCGGACGTATCAGGCGTGCACGCTAAAAAAGCCTAGGAGCTGGAACGCTCCCACGTAACCGGCAAAGCTACCTGAATGACCGATGGCAGTCCAGCCGTCAGGGGCTGGCACTTCGCCACAACTCAAGGCATGCTAGCCGCCCTCCGGGCGTCCGGCTTATAGTGCACGTCGCGCCAGTCCAGCCAAACCGCAGGATTTCAGTTTGTCTAATGTCACGCCGCCTCTTTCTACCCGTGCACCGGCTGCCGCGCTCGGCTCCCCCCTGCGCGGAACCCTGAAGGGCGCACTGGCGACACTCGTGCTGTTGCTGCTCGCGCTGCTGTTTTGGCAACTGCTGGATCAACTGAGCGAAACCCAGAAAAACCAGCGCCAGTACACCATCGACTACACCGCCGACCTGGCCTCCCAAGTCAGCCTGAACATGGCGCTCAACGCGCAGATCGCCCTGAACCTGCTACCGATCGTCGAGCAACCGCAATCCGCCGACGAACAGCAGGTGCTGTTGCGCAAGTTGCAGCAATCGCTGCCCGACCTGCGCAGCCTGGCGTTACTCAGCCCATCCGGCAAAATCCTCAGCGACAGCGCCGCCGACAGCCATGACGCCGACTACCTGGTCGATCTGGTGCGCCGCAGCCGTTCGCAAGCCCACTATTTCAGCAACGCCGACGATGGCTCTGTGGTGCACTTGCTGCTGCATCAGGCCAGCGGCAGCACGCGTGGCTATTGGGCGTTGCGCCTGACCCCGACGTTTTTCTCCTCCCTGACCAAACAGAGCGAAGCTGGCATCCGCCCGCTGTGGCTGGTGGAAAACCGCGTCAATCATCAAATCGTCAGCCGCGATGAAGCCCTGCCCGCCGTCAAGCCGGGCACGCTGAGCGAGGATGACCTGGCCAACAGCGTGCTGACCGTGCCCCTGAGCAGCAGCGACTGGCAACTGCGCGGGCTGTTCGACCGCCAACAGGTGCTCGAACAACTGCTGCCGGCGTTCATCGGCAAATGCCTGCTGGGTCTGGCCTTCTCCCTGCTGCCGTTTATTGCGCTGCTGAGCATGCGCCGCCGTCAGCGCCAGCTGCATGAGGGGCGTCGGCGCTATCAGGACATTTTCGAAGGCACCGGCGTCGCGCTGTGCGTGCTCGACCTGTCCGGGCTGAAAGGCTTCTTCGACAAGGCTCAGCTCCACAGCAGCGAACAACTGAAAACCTGGCTTGAAGTGCCTGAGCAACGCCAGCAACTGCTGCAAGAATTGCGCATCACCGAGGTCAATCAGGTCGCCCTGCAACTGCTCAACGTCAATTCATGCGAGCAGGCCTGGAAGTTGCTGATCGAGGGTTGTCCCCTGGAATGCACCGCCATCGGCAACCAGATACTGGAGGCCGTGCTCAACCAGCAGAAACAACTCGAACTGGAAATCAAGCTCCAGGACACCAACGGTCGCGACCAACACCTGTGGCTGGTGCTGCGCCTGCCGCAAGAGCAGCACGACTACAAAGCGGTGATCCTGAGCATCAACGACATCACCAGCCGCAAGCTGATCGAACTGTCGCTGCTGGAGCGTGAAGGCTTCTGGTCTGATGTGGTGCGCACCGTACCGGATCACCTGTACGTGCAGGACGTGATCAGCCAGCGCATGATTTTCAGCAACCATCACCTGGGGCAGACGCTGGGCTACAACCGCTCCGAACTGCACCAGATGGGCGAGTACTTCTGGGAAATCCTGCTGCACCCCGAAGACGCCGACTATTACCACCGCTCGCGCCAGACCCAGCGCCAGGCCGGCTACTCGCAATTGCTGCAATGCCAACTGCGGTTCCGTCATCGCGATGGCAACTGGCGGCGCTTCGAAATTCGTGAACAGGCCCTGGCCCGGGACAGGAATGATCAGGTCACGCGGATCATCGGCGTAGCCAAAGACATCACCGAACAGATCGAGGCCAGCGAATCCCTGCGCGACAGCGAGCAGCGCTACCGCATGCTCGCCGAAAGCATCAGCGACGTGATTTTCTCCACCGACAACAAGCTCTCGCTCAACTACGTCAGCCCCTCGGTGCAAGCCGTGCTGGGTTATGACGTTGACTGGATTTTCCAGAACGGCTGGCAATCGACCATCGCCAACCCGCAGCAACTGAGCGGCATCTACGGTTTGATGGACCGGGTCAGCAAAGCCCTGGATAAACCCGATCAACTGGCGTTGTTGCGCAGCCAGGTGCAGACCCAGTTGTTCCTGTTCGATTGCCTGCGGGCCGACGGGCGCAAGATCCCGATCGAACTGCGGCTGGTGCTGGTGTGGGACGAACACGGGGCTTTCGAAGGCGTGCTCGGGGTCGGTCGCGACATCAGCCAGCAACGCCGCGCCGAGAAAGACCTGCGCATGGCCGCCACGGTATTCGAGCATTCGACGTCGGCGATCCTGATCACCGACCCGGCGGGCTACATCGTCCAGGCCAACGAGGCGTTCAGTCGCGTCAGCGGTTATGCGGTATCGCAAGTTCTCGACCAGTTGCCGAACATGCTCACCGTCGATGAGCAGCAGGAAGCGCATCTGCGTTATGTACTCAAGCAATTGCACCAGCACAGCACCTGGGAAGGCGAAGTCTGGCTCAAGCGCCGCAATGGCGAGCATTACCCGGCGTGGGTCGGCATCACCGCGGTGCTCGACGATGAAGGCGACTTGGCCAGCTACGTGTGCTTCTTCAGCGACATCAGCGAGCGCAAGGCCAGTGAACAACGGATTCACCGTCTCGCCTACTACGACGCCCTGACTCACCTGCCCAACCGCACGCTGTTCCAGGACCGCCTGCACACCGCGCTGCAATCGGCTGAACGGCAGAAGTCGTGGGTGGTGCTGATGTTCCTCGACCTCGACCGCTTCAAGCCGATCAACGACTCCCTGGGCCACGCCGCCGGCGACCGCATGCTCAAGGAAATGGCCACGCGCCTGCTCGGTTGCGTCGACGATGACGACACCGTGGCGCGCATGGGCGGCGATGAGTTCACCTTGCTCCTGCAACCGCGCATCAACCGTGAAGTGGCGCTGAACCGGGCGATTCACGTGGCGGAACAGATTCTCGCCAGCCTGGTGAAGCCGTTTGTGCTGGAAGGCCGCGAGTTCTTCGTCACGGCCAGTATCGGCATCGCCCTGAGCCCCCAGGACGGCAACGAACTCAGCCAGTTGATGAAAAACGCCGACACCGCGATGTACCACGCCAAGGAGCGCGGCAAGAACAACTTCCAGTTCTATCAGGCCGACATGAACGCCAGCGCCCTCGAGCGTCTGGAGCTGGAAAGCGACCTGCGCCATGCCCTGGAGCAGAACGAATTCGTGCTGTATTACCAGCCGCAGTTCAGCGGCGACGGCAAACGCCTGACCGGCGCCGAAGCCCTGCTGCGCTGGCGCCATCCCCGTCGCGGGCTGGTGCCGCCGGGGGATTTCATTCCAGTGCTCGAAGAGCTCGGGCTGGTGGTGGACGTTGGCGACTGGGTGATCAGCGAGGCCTGTCGGCAGCTCAAGACCTGGCACCAGGCCAAGGTCCGGGTGCCGAAGGTGTCGGTGAACATCTCGGCGCGGCAGTTCTCCGACGGTCAGCTCGGCACGCGCATCGCCAACATCCTCAAGGACACCGGCCTGCCGCCGGCGTGCCTGGAGCTGGAACTGACCGAAAGTATCCTGATGCGCGAAGTCAGCGAGGCGATGCAGATCCTCGCCGGGTTGAAAAACCTCGGCCTGAGCATCGCGGTCGACGACTTCGGCACCGGTTACTCATCGCTCAACTACCTCAAGCAATTCCCGATTGATGTACTGAAAATCGACCGCACCTTTGTCGATGGCCTGCCGTCCGGCGAGCAGGATGCGCAGATTGCCCGGGCCATTATCGCCATGGCCCACAGCCTCAATCTGGCGGTGATCGCCGAAGGCGTGGAAACCCACGAGCAACTCGACTTCCTGCGTGAGCATGGCTGTGATGAGGTTCAGGGGTATCTGTTCGGGCGGCCGATGCCGGCGAGCCGGTTTGAGGCGCAGTTCAGCAATGATGCGCTGTTCATGTTCGACTGATCGGAGCTGTTGGCTCCAATCAATCGAACATGTACAGAGCTGCAAGCTTCAAGTGGCAAGCTACAAGTAAGAGCAAATCGGCTTTTGCTTGCCGCTTGGGGCTTGCTGCTTGAAGCCCGCTTATCCACAACCTGACTGCGTTTCATATCCCTTCTAAAAGCGGTTGGGTTAGAATGCCCCCCTTTTCTGCCCCGATCCTTGAGGACCGCCATGTTCAGCCGTGATTTGACTATTGCCAAGTACGACGCCGATCTCTTTGCCGCCATGGAGCAAGAAGCTCAGCGCCAGGAAGAACACATTGAGCTGATCGCTTCGGAAAACTACACCAGCCCTGCGGTGATGGAAGCTCAAGGCTCGGTACTGACCAACAAGTACGCCGAAGGCTACCCGGGCAAGCGCTACTACGGTGGTTGCGAGTTCGTCGACGTGGTTGAGCAGCTTGCAATTGATCGAGCCAAAGAACTGTTCGGCGCCGATTACGCCAACGTTCAGCCGCACGCCGGTTCCCAAGCCAACAGCGCCGTTTACCTGGCCCTGCTGCAAGCCGGTGACACCATCCTGGGCATGAGCCTGGCCCACGGCGGTCACCTGACCCACGGTGCCAGCGTTTCGTCCTCCGGCAAGCTGTACAACGCCGTTCAGTACGGTATCGACGCCAATGGCCTGATCGACTACGACGAAGTCGAGCGCCTGGCCGTTGAGCACAAGCCGAAAATGATCGTGGCCGGTTTCTCTGCCTACTCGCAGATTCTGGACTTCCCGCGCTTCCGCGAAATCGCCGACAAGGTTGGCGCCTACCTGTTCGTCGACATGGCCCACGTGGCCGGTCTGGTCGCCGCTGGCGTCTACCCGAACCCGGTTCCATTCGCTGACGTCGTGACCACCACCACCCACAAAACCCTGCGCGGTCCACGTGGTGGTCTGATCCTGGCGCGCGCCAACGCCGACATCGAGAAGAAACTGAACTCCGCCGTTTTCCCGGGCGCCCAGGGTGGTCCGCTGGAGCACGTGATCGCCGCCAAAGCGATCTGCTTCAAGGAAGCGCTGCAGCCTGAGTTCAAGACTTACCAGCAACAAGTGGTGAAGAACGCCCAGGCCATGGCCGAAGTGTTCATCGCGCGCGGCTTCGACGTGGTGTCCGGCGGTACCAAGAACCACCTGTTCCTGCTGTCGCTGATCAAGCAGGACATCTCCGGTAAAGACGCCGACGCCGCTCTGGGCAAAGCGTTCATCACCGTGAACAAGAACTCCGTGCCAAACGACCCACGCTCCCCGTTCGTCACCTCCGGCCTGCGCTTCGGCACCCCGGCTGTGACCACTCGTGGCTTTAAAGAAGCCGAGTGCAAAGAGCTGGCTGGCTGGATCTGCGACATCCTGGCTGACCTGAACAACGAAGCGGTGATCGACGCCGTTCGTGAGAAGGTCAAGGCCATCTGCAAGAAGCTGCCGGTGTACGGCGCTTAATTGCACCGCTAAATCGCAGCGATAAAAAAACCGGTCAGTGATGGCCGGTTTTTTTTCGCCTGCACTTTTTCATCGCATTTTTTCAAATCAGGAAAGGCTCAAGGTCGGGGCATTGCGCCCAACTGGTAAGACCGGTCATGCCAATAGATGAATTTTCACTTGCGATCAATGAAAAACAGCGCCTAGACTGCGCCTGCACTGGACATACCGGTAAGACCACAATAATTAAGTCCTGAATCTGATGCGCTCAGCGCACGGCAGCCAGGACACCGACCAGGATTCCTCCCATGCTCAGATGGTGCTCGCGTTCAATCTTCCTTCAAGTGGTTCTCGGACTGGTGCTCGGCATCGTCTGCGGGCTGACCCTTCCCGAATACTCCGCACAGCTCAAACCCTTGGGCGATGGCTTTATCAAACTGATCAAGATGCTCATCGGCCTCATCGTGTTCTGCGTGGTGGTCAGCGGCATCAGCGGCGCCGGCGATCTGAAGAAGGTCGGGCGCATCGGCCTCAAGTCGGTGATCTACTTCGAAGTGTTGACCACCATCGCCCTGGTGATCGGCCTGGTGTTCGCGTTCAGCACCGGGATTGGCAGCGGCGCGAATATTCATCTGGAGCAACTGTCCACGGCCGACATCGGCGATATCGCCCAGCGTGGGCAACATATGCACACCACCACGCAATTCCTGATGGACCTGATCCCGACCTCGGTGATCGGTGCCTTTGCCGACAACAACATCCTGCAAGTGCTGCTGTTTTCGGTGCTGTTCGGCAGCGCGCTGAACCTGGTGGGCGAAGCGGCTTCGGGCATCTCGCGGCTGATCAACGAACTCAGCCATGTGATCTTCCGCATCATGGGCATGATCGTGCGCCTGGCGCCGATTGGCGTGTTCGGCGCCATCGCGTTCACCACCAGCAAATATGGCCTGGACTCCCTGCAACACCTGGGCAGTCTGGTGGGCCTGTTCTACCTGACCTGCGCCGCGTTTGTGTCGCTGATTCTCGGCCTGGTGATGCGCCTGTCCGGCCTGCGCATGTGGCCATTGCTCAAGTACCTGCGTGAAGAGTTGCTGATCGTGATGGGCACCGCCTCTTCCGACGCCGTGCTGCCACAGATCATGCGCAAGCTGGAACACCTGGGCATCGGCAGTTCCACGGTCGGGCTGGTGATTCCAACCGGGTATTCCTTCAACCTTGACGGGTTCTCGATCTACCTGACCCTGGCCATCGTCTTTATCGCCAACGCCACCGGCACGCCGCTGGCCATGACCGATTTGCTGACGATTCTGCTGGTGTCGCTGATCACCTCCAAAGGTGCCCACGGCATCCCCGGCTCGGCGCTGGTGATTCTGGCGGCCACCCTGACCGCGATCCCGGCGATTCCGGTGGTCGGCCTGGTGCTGGTGTTGGCGGTGGACTGGTTCATGGGCATCGGCCGGGCGCTGACCAACCTGATTGGCAACTGCGTCGCCACCGTGGCCATTGCGCGCTGGGAAAAAGACATCGATATCCAACGGGCGAACAAGGTGCTTTCCGGCCAGGTGGGGTATACCTTCCAGCCGAGAAAACCGGTGGCGCCGGCCCATCAACAGGAATTTTGAAGCATGCGGAGCCTGCCATAGGGCAGGCTCCCGGCCTTATCCATGGAGCAAACCGTGATTACCACTTCAACGGTCGTCAACTCAGTCGTAGAAAAACTCCGGGCCGCGCTGGCCCGTGGCCAGTGGCGCTCCGGCGAAATGCTACCGGGCCAGCGCGAACTGGCCGAACAACTGGGCATCAGCCGCCCGAGCCTGCGCGAAGCCGTGATCGTCCTCGAAACCCTCGGGCTGGTGCGCTCGATGCCGGGCAAAGGCGTGGTGGTGCTGGAGGCCAACCTCAGCGACAGCCAACATCACGACAGCGCAGTGGCCGGCGCCAGCCTGGAAGACGTGCTGCAACTGCGCTACACCCTCGAGCCGTTCATCGTCGGGCTGGTGGCGCAATCGATCAGCAGCAAGGAAGTCGGGCAACTGCGCCTGACCCTGATGGACATGCGCGAAGCCCTGGAGGCCAACGACGCCGAAGCTGGGGTCAACGCCTACATCGCGTTCCACGAAGAACTGTTCACCCTGACCTCGAACCCGATTTTCCAGAGCGTGGTGCAGCAGACCAGCAACGCCCTCAAGCAAAGCGCCGAAGTGCTGCGCAATTCGCCGGAGCACCTGGCCGAACGCCTGGAAGAAAACGAAGCCGTGGTGCGGGCGATCCGCAGCAAGAACAGCGCCCAGGCCAGCGCCGAAATGCGTCGGCACATCCTGCGTGAAGGCCAACGGATGGGCATCGAACTGAATATTCCGGACGACCACCTCGGCAGTTGAACTGCTTCGAACTGGAGACAGGCCATGAACAGCTTCGCCCCAGCGCCACCCCCCAGCGCCCTGCCCTTTCCCCGGCGGGCGGATGACCTTTATTCGCGGGTCTTCGACGCAATTCTGGAACAGCGCATCGATGCGGCCAGTCGTTTTACCGAAGAAAGCCTGGCGCAGATGTTCAGCGCCCGGCGCAGTGACATTCGCGGTGTGCTGACGCAATTGTCCCATCAGCAGATCATCGTCCTGCGGGCCAACCACCGTCCCCGCGTCGCCGCGCTCGACCGCGAGCAGACCCGGCAGATGCTGCATGCACGGCGGCTGACGGAAATCACCCTGGTACGCCTGGCCTGCCAATCATCTAGCCTGCAAGACTTGCAGCCGCTGCAAGCCTTGATCGACAGCGAGCGCCAATGCACCGCCCGTGGACCGGCGATCCGGTTATCGGGGGATTTTCATTTGCGGCTGGCTGCAATCGCTGGGAATGCACCGCTGACGCATTTTCTGGGCAGTCTGGTGCCGCTGACCTCATTGGCGATTGCGCAGTTTGAGGTGGAATTAGAGGGTTATTGCGTTTGGAAAAAGCACCAGGCGATTCTGGAGGCTGTGGAACGCCGGGATGCGGGGATGGCTGAGCGCTTGCTGGGCCGGCATCTGGATTATTTGGAAGAGACGTTGCTCAATGCTGGACCGACATTCAGCGAGAATCGTGTTGCCGGTTAGATCGCTTTCGCGGGCAAGCCTCGCTCCTACAACGGCAACCCCATACCTGTAGGAGCGAGGCTTGCCCGCGAAGGCGTCATCACTGACGAACGCAACAATTCAATCCGCCGCCACCCGCGCAAACCCCTCGCGAATCTTCTCTTCCGGCAAATCATCGGCAATAAACACCATCACACTTTCCCGCGTCTCGCCCTCGGCCCATTCGGTGTCCCAATCGAAGCCGTACAACTTCAACACACCCTGAAACACCATGCGTCGCGCCTCGCCCACGATGTTCAACACCCCCTTGTAGCGCAGCAGTTGCTTGCCGTGGTCTTCCAGCAGTTCGTTCATGAATTCGCTGAGCTTGTCGAGATCCAGCGGCTTATCGGTGCGCAGCACCAGGCTGGAAATGCGGTCGATGGACGGCGCCTTGCTCACCGGCCGCAAACTCATGCCACCGCCGAGGTCGGCATTGAGGTTGAAACCGCGTACGTCGAGCAATTCCGCCAGGTCGATCTCGCCGTGCTTGACCACGCGGATCGGTGCGCGACGGTTGATGCGGGTCAGGCGTTCACTCAACGCGGTGAAGGTCGGCTCGTCCACCAGATCGCGCTTGCTCACCAGCAAGCGGTCGGCGAAACCGATCTGCGCCTGGGCGATGGTCTGGGTCAGGTGCGTCTCGGCATGGGCCGCGTCCACCAGGGTGATGATGCCGTCGAGGATGTAACGCTCGCGCAGTTCTTCATCGATGAAGAAGGTTTGCGCCACCGGGGCCGGGTCGGCCAGGCCGGTGCATTCGATCACCAGACGGTCGAAGGCGATCTCACCGCTGTCCAGGCGTTCGAGCAGCAGGTACAGGGCCTTGGTCAGGTCGGTGTGAATGGTGCAGCAGACGCAGCCGTTGGACAGCGTCATCACTTGCACCGGTTCGTCGCCCAACAGTTGGGTGTCGATACCGGCATCACTGAATTCGTTTTCGATCACGGCGATTTTCAGGCCGTGCTCGGCTTTGAGCAGGTGGCGCAACAGCGTGGTTTTACCCGCGCCGAGGAAGCCGCTGAGGATGGTGACAGGGATAGGGGCTAACAAAATAAGGTCTCCCGGACGCAAAAAAAAACCGTAGGAGCAAGGCTTGCCCGCGATGGCGTCCGAAGATCACCATCGCGGCCAAGCCATGTTCCTACAGTGCGGTGTTGCCTAGACCGCGTGCCTCAACAGCACTTCGGCCCACCCTTGCCACCGTAACGCGCCTCCTGACGTTCCCGGAAGAACATCTCGTAGGTCATCACCGGTTTGTCCGGGTGCTTGGTTTGCATATGCTCGACGTAGTTGTCGTAGTCGGGCATGCCGACCATCAGGCGCGCGGCCTGACCGAGGTATTTACCGAGGCGACTCAGGTCATTGAACATCTTTGCAATCCTCAGTTACGCGTCCGGCACAGCCTGGAATGGCGCTTCTTTATCCGTACGTTCCTTGCTGCCCCAGGCCGAGATACCGACCTTGAGCGCATAGAACAGGATGCTGAACACCACGAACAGGAACAGCGCCGTCAGCGTTGCGTTGGTGTAGGCGTTGAAGATCACGTGTTGCATCTGCGTAATGTCCTTGGCCGGGGCGAGGATCTGGCCGTTGGCCAGGGCATCGCTGTATTTTTTCGCCAGGGACAGGAAGCCGATCGCAGGATTCGCGTCGAACAGCTTGATGAAACCGGCAGTGGTGGTGCAGATCAGCAGCCACACAGCTGGCAGCATGGTCACCCAGATGTAACGTTGGCGTTTCATTTTGATCAGCACCACCGTGGCAAGCATCAGCGCGATGCCGGCGAGCATCTGGTTGGAGATGCCGAACAGCGGCCACAAGGTGTTGATCCCGCCCAACGGGTCGATCACGCCCTGGTACAGCAACCAGCCCCACATCGCCACACAACCGGCGGTGGCGATCAGGTTGGCGGTCCAGGATTCCGTGCGTTTGAGCGACGGCACGAAGGAGCCGAGCAAGTCCTGGAGCATGAAACGTCCGGCCCGGGTACCGGCATCGACGGCGGTCAGGATGAACAGCGCTTCAAACAGGATCGCGAAGTGGTACCAGAACGCCATGGTGTTTTCACCTGGCAACACGCTGTGCAGGATCTGCGCGATACCGACCGCCAGGGTCGGGGCGCCGCCAGCGCGGGCGAGGATGGTGGTTTCACCAATGTCATGGGCCACCGCTTGCAGGGCTTCCGGGGTAATTGCAAAACCCCAGCTGCTGACGGTTTGCGCCACGGCCACCACGTCACCGCCGACGACTGCCGCCGGGCTGTTCATGGCGAAGTACACGCCTGGCTCGATCACCGAAGCGGCAACCATGGCCATGATGGCGACGAAGGATTCCATCAACATCGCGCCGTAGCCGATGTAGCGGGCATTGACTTCGTTATCCAGCAGCTTCGGCGTGGTGCCGGAAGAGATCAGCGCGTGGAAACCCGAAACCGCGCCACAAGCGATGGTAATGAACAGGAACGGGAACAGACCGCCCTTCCACACCGGACCGGTGCCGTCGATGAACTGGGTCAGCGCCGGCATTTTCAGCTCGGGCATGGTGACCAGAATGCCGATCGCCAGGGCGATGATGGTGCCGATTTTCAGGAAGGTAGAGAGGTAGTCGCGCGGCGCCAGGATCAGCCACACCGGTAACGAGGCGGCGACGAAACCGTAACCGACCAGCATCCAGGTAATCTGCACGCCCGTGAAACTGAACGCCTTGGCCCAGTACGGGTCGGCGGCAATCTGCCCGCCCAGCCAGATCGAACCCAGCAGCAGCAACACGCCGACCACCGAGATTTCACCAATGCGACCCGGGCGGATGTAGCGCATGTAAATGCCCATGAACATCGCGATCGGGATGGTCGCCATCACCGTGAAGATACCCCACGGACTTTCGGCCAGGGCTTTGACCACGATCAGCGCCAGCACCGCGAGGATGATGATCATGATCAGGAAGCAACCGAACAGCGCGATGGTACCGGGAACGCGGCCCATTTCTTCCCGGACCATATCGCCCAGGGAGCGGCCATTACGGCGGGTGGAAAGGAACAGGACCATGAAGTCCTGCACCGCACCGGCCAGCACCACGCCGGCGATCAGCCACAGCGTACCGGGCAGATAACCCATCTGCGCCGCCAATACCGGACCGACCAGAGGCCCCGCGCCAGCGATGGCCGCGAAGTGGTGACCGAAGAGGATGTGTTTGTTGGTCGGGACGTAGTCCAGGCCATCATTGTTGAGCACGGCGGGGGTGGCCCGGCGCGGGTCGAGCTGCATCACATTGTTGGCGATAAACAGACTGTAGTAACGATAGGCAACCAGATAAATGGCCACGGCCGCGACCACAATCCACAAGGCGTTGATCGCCTCGCCTCGACGCAATGCCACTACGCCAAGGGCGCACGCTCCTACGATTGCCAGCAGCAGCCAGGGTAGATGGCGTAGCAGGCTATTATTATTTTTCATTTTTTTAATCCAGCCAGGGTGGACAAGAAAGACAGCCACCCCGAGTTTAGCTCTACTGGCGACAAAGACCATAGTCCGACATTGGTCGAGCGCCATCACTGTGCTGGCAGCCTTTATCAATGCGGGTCTATAGTCAGCCAACCTTCACGAGGATTGCGCCATGAGCGACCAACCTGCAGATCGCCGCCGCTTCAAACGTTTTGCGTTCGACGCCCGAACCGAGCTGAGCCAGGACGGACTCACCTGGCCGGTGAAGCTGATCGACCTCTCGCTCAAGGGGGCGCTGATCGAAAAACCCGAGCCGTGGCTGGGCAATCCGGATTGGCATTTCCTGCTCGATATTCATCTCAATACAGACGTCGAGATCAAGATGGATGTGCTGCTGACCCACGACGATCATGGCCAGCTCGGCTTCGTCTGCAAACACATCAGCCTGGAATCCATCGAGCGCTTGCGGCGGTTGATCGAGTTCAACCTGGGGGATCCCGAGGAACTGGAACGCGAGCTGGGTGCCTTGATCCAGGTCTAAAGTACTTGCGCAAACGAGCTTGTGTGGCGAGGGAGCTTGCTCCCGCTGGGCTGCGAAGCAGGCCCAAAATCTTGTGAGCGCTTCGCGCTCAAGCGGGAGCAAGCTCCCTCGCCACAACAAGCCCGCTCCCACAGGGGAATTGTGGTTTATTCGAATAAGGCATCGAGGGCCTGTTCCAGCCGGGTGACCGCAATGATCTGCAACCCCGGCGGTGCTTCTTTCGGCGCGTTGCCCTTGGGCACGATGGCGCGTTTGAAGCCGTGCTTGGCCGCTTCCTTCAGGCGCTCCTGACCACTCGGCACCGGGCGCACTTCACCGGACAACCCGACTTCGCCAAACACCAGCAGATCATGGGGCAGCGGTTTGTTGCGCAAGCTCGACATCACGGCCGCCATCAGCGCCAGGTCCGACGCTGTTTCCAGTACCTTGACCCCGCCGACCACGTTGAGGAACACGTCCTGGTCGTGGGTCGGAATGCCACCGTGGCGGTGCAACACCGCCAGCAACATGGCCAGCCGATTCTGATCCAGCCCCAGCGTCACCCGGCGCGGGTTGGCCAGGTGACTGTCATCCACCAGCGCCTGCACTTCGACCAACATCGGTCGCGTGCCTTCCCACGTCGCCATCACCACACTGCCCGGGACTTCTTCCTGAGCACGCGTGAGAAAAATCGCCGAAGGGTTGGAGACTTCTTTCAGGCCCTTGTCGGTCATGCCGAACACGCCCAGTTCATTCACCGCGCCGAAGCGGTTTTTCACCGCCCGCAACAGCCGCAAACGCCCATCGGATTCGCCTTCGAAATACAGCACGGTGTCGACCATGTGCTCCAGAACACGCGGGCCGGCCAACGCGCCTTCCTTGGTCACGTGGCCCACCAGGAAAATCGCCGTGCCGCTCTGCTTGGCATAACGCACCAGCAACGCCGCACTTTCGCGCACCTGGGACACGCCGCCCGGCGCCGATTGCAGTTGTTCGGTGAAAATCGTCTGGATCGAGTCGATCACCATGACCTTGGGCTTTTCCTGCCGGGCCGTGGCGATGATGGTTTCGATGCAGGTTTCGGTCATCACCCGCAGCTTGTCCTGGGGCAAACCGAGACGACGGGCGCGCATGGCCACTTGTTGCTGGGATTCTTCGCCGGTGACGTACAGCGCCGGCATGCTCTTGGCGAGGTTGCACAAGGTTTGCAACAAAATGGTCGACTTGCCGATGCCGGGATCACCGCCGATCAACACCACCGAGCCGTCCACCAGGCCGCCGCCCAGCACGCGATCGAGTTCACTGGAGGCCGTGGAGAACCGTGGAATCTCTTCGACACTGACTTCGGCCAGGGTCCTGATCTGGGCCTGCTGGCCGGTCCAGCCGGTGCGACCGCTGGGCGCCGCCGCCCCGCCGCTCTCGACCATGGTTTCGGTCAGCGTGTTCCAGGCCCCGCACTCGCCGCACTGGCCGGCCCACTTGGGGAAGGTGGAGCCGCACTCGGTGCAGCCGTACATGCGCTTGGCCTTGGCCATCTGAACTCCCGGCAAAAACCGCGATGATAGCGCAGCCGGACCGGATCAGCGCGGCGTGGCGTTACGGATTTCGCCACTGGCCAGACGCGCGGCGCTGTTGCCCAGCGGATCCTCGGCATTCAGGTCGGCGCCCTTGGCCTTGAGCGCATCCAGCAATTCCACGCGATGAAACAATCCGGCGTACATCGCTGCCGTCTGCCCGGCCCCGTTACGTTGGTCGGGGCTGCAATTGGCGGCCAGCAGGGTTCGGGCGATCTGCACTTCGCCTTTGAAAATCGCGCCCATCAACGCTGTGTTGCCCCGCTGATCCTGGGCGCAGGCATCGGCGCCAGCGGCGAGCAGACGGTCCACAGCAGCGCTTTGGCCGTGATACGCCGCCAGAATCAGCGCGGTGTAACCCTTGCTGTCGCGGGTATCGAGGGCGTAACCGGCCTCGATGAAAGTCTCGAGCATCGGCACATCGCCACGGCGGGCGGCATCGAAGTAGTAATCCTGCAATTGCGCTTTGAGCGCGGCGGGGTCTTGCGCGACGTGTGCCGCAGGTTCAGCAAACGCACTGGACGACAGTGCCGCCAGCAACAGGAAGAAATAGAAACGCATGGGAGGGTTCCTTGGTCAGACGGGACCCCGAACGAGGCCCCGCGTTTCAGGCAAACGGGATCAGTCGACCAGTTTGGCCGCCAGCGCTTTCACCCGCGCCAGATCACCCTTGGCGACCTTGGTCACCCCGGTGCCGTATTCCGGGTCGGCCTTATAAAGGAACGACAGCATGATGTGCTTGCTCTCGTCGTCGGTGTCGGCCAGGGAGCCGCCGAAGTTGTCGATCAGGTCCTGGCGTTCCTTCGGGCTGAACGAGCGATACAGGTCGCCCGCCTGCTTGAAGTTCTGCTCACGCTGGATCTTCGCCTGCTGGGTGCTGCCCGACAGCGCCGATTGGCTGTAGCGTGCGGTTTGCGGCTCCTCACGCGCCAGCAAACGGCTTGGCTGATAATTCACGCCGCTGCTACTGGCGCCGCTGTTCATGGCGCCATCCTGGTTACCGTTATTCACCGCCACCTTGGGCGCGTTGATCGGCAGTTGCAGGGCATTGGCACCCAGGCGATACATTTGAGTATCGGCATAAGAGAACACTCGACCTTGTAACAGGCGATCTTCCGAAGGCTCGATTCCGGGAACCAGATTGGCCGGCGCCATGGCGACTTGTTCGGTCTCCTGGAATACATTCGCCGGATTACGGTTCAACACCATTTGTCCAACTTTGCGTTCAGGTATACCTGGCCAAATCTTCGTTGCATCCAAAGGATCGAAATCAAACTTGTACAAGTCTTGAGGATCTACAACTTGCACGTACAAGTCCCACTTCGGGAAGTCGCCTTTGTTTATATGAGTCACCAAATCGTTGGTCATATGACTGTAGTCCTGACCTTGAACGTGGGTGACTTGCTTTGGATCGAGGTTTTTAATGCCCTGCAAACTCTTCCAATGAAACTTCACGTAATGCACTTCGCCTTTGGCATTCACCAACTTATAGGCATGCACGCCATTACCATCCATCTCCCGATAACTGGCCGGGGTCCCGGAGTTGGAATACAACTCGGTCAGGGTGCGGGTGGCTTCCGGTACGTGGGAAAAGAAATCGAAGCGACGGGAATCGTCGTCGAGGTTGGTGCGCGGGTCAGGCTTGAAGGCGTGGACCATGTCCGGGAACTTGATGGCGTCGCGGATGAAGAAGGTCGGGAAATTGTTGCCGACCAGGTCCCAGTTGCCGTCCGCGGTGTAGAACTTGGTGGCGAAGCCGCGGGGGTCACGCAGGGTTTCCGGGGAGTGGTTGCCATGCACCACCGCTGAGAAGCGCACAAACACCGGCGTGCTCTGGCCGCCGGCGAACACCTTGGCCTTGGTCAGGTCGCTGAGGTCGTCGGTCACCGTGAAAGAGCCATGGGCCCCGGTACCACGGGCATGCACCACCCGTTCAGGAATGCGTTCGCGGTCGAAACGCTGGAGTTTCTGGATCAGTTGCACGTCTTGCAACAACACCGGGCCCGTGGCGCCGGCGGTTTGCGAGTTCTGGTTATCGCCGACGGCGGCACCGTTATCGCGGGTCAGGGTGGCTGCATTCACGGAAAAGGACAGCAGGCCGGCGCTCAAGACGCCCAGGGCGCGGCGATGGGGAAAAGCCCCGAGGCCAAGGGAAGTAGTCATAGGAGTTTCCTCTGATTTTATAAAGCGCATCCAGGTGCGCTCAGCAGAGGCTAGTGACCGACAGCGCAAAACCTAAATAGAAATGCCACACCGGGCCGATAGGCAAAAGATGCTGGAAGGGCCGGTCTAGAGGGGGTAACCGCGCGCGAATGCTGGCCTTTTGTAAACTTTCCGGCGCCGGGCCGGTCGATAGCAGGCAAGCGATGTAAGCAGTTGTGTCGAGCGAGATGCGTTTTGCTGATTTACACTGCCTTCACCAACCTCATCTGTAACAAGGAAATAACCTATGGGCGTGCTTAACGAGTTCAAGGCCTTCGCGGTCAAAGGCAATGTGGTCGATATGGCCGTCGGTATCATCATCGGCGCCGCGTTCGGCAAGATCGTCTCGTCGTTTGTCGGCGATGTGGTCATGCCGCCGATTGGCCTGCTGATCGGTGGGGTGGATTTCAGCGACCTGGCCATTACGCTAAAAGCCGCGAATGGCAACATCCCGGCGGTGGTGCTGGCGTATGGCAAGTTCATCCAGAGCATGATCGACTTCATCATCGTCGCGTTTGCGATCTTCATGGGCGTCAAGGCCATCAACCGCCTGAAGCGCGAAGAGGCCGTGGCACCGACCCTTCCACCGGTTCCAACCAAGGAAGAAGAGCTGCTGAGCGAGATCCGTGATCTGCTCAAGGCCCAGAACGACCGGCCTTAAGGGCTATGTGGCTATGAAAACGGCGCCTTCGGGGCGCCGTTTTTTTACCAGTAGTTTTCCACCGCCACTTGCCCGGGCCGGCGGCTGAGGCTCAGGTTCATGTCCCGTTGCTTGAGCAACTGGCGGGTGTCATCGATCATCTGCGGGTTGCCGCAGATCATCACCCGCGAATGCTCGGGCGTCAGCGCCAGCCCGGCCGCGCGCTCCAGCTCGCCATTTTCAATCAGATCGGTGATCCGTCCCTTCAGGACGCCGGGCACCTGCTCGCGCGTGACCGTGGGGATGAACTGCAGCTTGTGGGCGTACTGCGCCAGGTAATCACGCTGCGCCAGCCCCGCAATCAAGTCCTGATAGGCCAGCTCCCGACCTTCGCGGGCGCTGTAGACCAGGATGATCCGTTCGAATTTTTCCCACACCTCGAAATCCTGCAGGATCGACAGGAACGGTGCCACCCCGGTACCGGTGGATAACAACCACAGATCGCGGCCATCGACGAAACGGTCCAGAGTCAGGTAGCCCGTGGCCTGCCGCTCGATCAGCAACGTATCCCCCACCTCCAGGCGGCTCAACTCACTGGTGAACTCGCCACCCGGCACGACAATGGAGAAGAACTCGAGAAACTCGTCATACGGCGAAGAGACCATGGAGTAGGCGCGCCACACCGTGCTGCCATCGGGTTTGGTCACCCCCAGCCGAGCAAATTGCCCCGCACGAAAACGGAAGCCCGAATCCCGGGTAGTGCGCAAGGTAAACAGGCTCGGGGTCAGTGGCTGGACGTCGAGCAGGGTCTGGCGGGTGAATTTTTCTGCACTGGCGGTCATGGGGCACTCCATCGGACAGGTGAGCCCAGTGTCCCGCAAAGCAGGCGACTTAAACACCGGTGGTTTGTAGTGGCTTTAGCGACGGTTACTGTTCATTAGTTGTTCTTATTTAATATCGGCGGTCGGTGACATTAATTAGCCAGTAAGCATTTGTGAAAAAATTGTCAGTTAATTATCCATGAGCGTGTTACTCAACAGTGACACTCCTTATAAACCGACCTCGCACTTCCAACAGTTATAAAGAGCAAAAAAATCGGAGCACCTGCGTAGGATTCGTCCTACACTCGTGACGTGCCGGATCTTGGATCCAATGGGCACCCCAAAGGAACACGCATATGGAGAACGGCAATGGAAATATGGAAGGAGTCTCAGCTAACGCAACTGTCTTATGCCAAGGAAATGGATACCGCCTACCAGATCTCACTTAACTTCGTAAAAAATCTCGGCTTCAAATTCTGTGCTTTTTCAATAACTTCAAATACGCCAGGTACTCATGACACCACCCACAACCGGAACAATTTCCCCCATGCCTGGAACACCGAATATGAACAAAACCAATTTCGCACCATTGACCCAGTAGTAGCCCATTGCAATCAATCCATGCTGCCGATTTTATGGACTGAAGACGTTTTCTCCCGGACGCCGTGGCTGTGGCAAGCCTTGCAACAACAAGGCCTGCAACACGGCTGGTCGCAATCCTTCCATGACGAGGAAAGCGGTCTGTGCAGCATGCTGAGCCTGGCGAGAAGCCACTGCCCGATTACCGCGTATGAGCTGTATGAAAACCTCGGTTTCACGGTGTTCATTGGTCGTCATTTGCACACTCTGGCAGCCAAGGGCCTGCCGAAAAAAATACCGAGACCGAGTACGCCGCCGTTGTCGGTCCGTGAAGTCGAGGTGTTGCGACTGTCCGCCGACGGCAAGACCGCGTACGAAATCTCCAGAATCCTTAACCTGAGCGAGCGTACGGTGAATTTCCACGTGCACCGTGCCATCGAGAAACTGGGGGTCTGCAACAAGATTGCCGCGGTGTGCGCAGCGACAAGGGCCGGCGCCATCTGAAACCGCTTGATCCCGGGAAAACCTGCGGGTAATCCACTGGAAAAAAACGTACCATTTGCGATCCTTCCTGAGTGTTGACGTGTGAAACTTCACGCCGCAGTCCACTCGGTCGGTTCCGCCCGCTACATCGCCCCAGGGCCGCGGGATACCCGTTGATTTTCCAGAGCCCCCGCCCCATGCCCTTGCTCGAAACACCCTTCGCCCGACTCGACCTCATCCGCCAACCCGAACAGCAGAACGAACCGCTGCAAGCCTTCGATGCGGCTGACGAATACCTGCTCAATCATCTGGCCGAACAGCAACCGACAGCCGATGCGCGGGTACTGGTGCTCAACGACAGCTTTGGCGCGTTGGCTGCCAGCCTGGCGGGCAAGGTTCGGGTCACCAGCAGCGGCGACTCGTTCCTGGCGTTCCAGGGACTGGAAAAGAACCTGATCCGCAACGGCCTGGCTTTCGACGCCGTACCGAGCGTGCCAGCCAATGAAGCCTTCGTCGGACCATTTGACCGGGTGTTGATCCGGGTGCCAAAAACCCTCGCCTTGCTCGAAGAACAACTGATTCGTCTGCAAGGCCAACTGGCCCCGGGCGCCCAGGTGATTGCGGCGGCGATGGTCAAGCACTTGCCCCGCGCCGCCGGGGATTTGCTGGAGCGCTACATCGGCCCGGTTCAAGCCTCGTTGGCGGTGAAGAAGGCGCGGTTGCTGATCGCCACGCCCGAAGCCAAAACACCGGCCGTCTCGCCCTACCCTTCGCGCTACTTGCTCGATGATCCGGCGATTGAACTGCTCAACCACGCCAACGTGTTCTGCCGCGAAGGACTGGACATCGGCACCCGCGCCTTTCTCCCGCACTTGCCGAAGAACCTCGGCGCGGCGCGGGTGGCGGATCTGGGTTGCGGTAACGGCGTGTTGGCCATCGCCAGCGCCCTGCAAAACCCTGAAGCCCATTACACGCTGGTGGACGAGTCGTTCATGGCGGTGCAATCGGCCCGCGAAAACTGGCACGCGGCGCTGGGTGAACGCGAGGTGATTGTGCGCGCCGGCGATGGCCTGGCCGGGCAGGAACCGCAGTCGCTGGACGTGGTGCTGTGCAACCCACCGTTTCACCAACAACAAGTGGTCGGCGATTTCCTGGCCTGGCGCATGTTCCAGCAAGCCCGGGAGGCGCTGGTGGTCGGTGGCGCGTTGTACATCGTCGGCAATCGCCACCTGGGTTATCACAGTAAGCTGGCGCGGTTGTTTCGCGGCGTCGAACAAGTGGCGGCGACGCCGAAATTCGTCATTCTCAAGGCCCGCAAATAATCGCGCGCAAAAAAAAGCCCTCCGTCAGGAGGGCCACACAACCGTGCCGCGAGGCAACGGGATGGGAATTCAGTGGGTGGTCAGACCTGCGGCATTCATGAACATGCGCATCAGGCTGGCCACGATGAACAGCGCCACGACGCTGCCGGTCCAGATCATCGCCAACCATCCGAGCCGCTGCCACAGCGGCTTTTTTTCGGCCTGTTGAATGTCGTGCAGGGTGGGTTTGGTGGACATGCTGTCGATCCTCTCTTGAAGTGATGGCGTCTGTGAGGACGCCTTCGCAAGCAAGCTGTGCTCCTACAGGGGTTCCTGGCGTGGCGCCTGGGCTGGCGCCATCGCGGGCAAGCTTTGCTCCTACAGGGGTTCCTAGTGGTAACCGTCTTCGTGGGTGACCTTGCCGCGGAACACGTAGTAGCTCCAGAAGGTGTAGCCCAGGATGAACGGGATGATGAACAGCGTGCCCACCAGCATGAAGCCCTGGCTTTGCGGCGGTGCGGCGGCGTCCCAGATCGAGATCGACGGCGGCACGATGTTCGGCCACAGGCTGATGCCCAAGCCGCTGTAGCCGAGGAAGATCAGCACAAGGGTCAGCAGGAATGGCGTGTAGTGGGCGTTGCGAGCCACCGCGCGGATCAGGCCGTACATGGTCACCAGCACCAGGATCGGCACCGGCAGGAACCAGAACAGGTTCGGCAGGGTGAACCAGCGCGCTGCAATCTCGGCGTGGGCCAGCGGGGTCCAGATGCTGACGATGCCAATCACCGCCAACACCACGAACGCCAAGGGCCGCGCCAGGTTGTGCATCTGTTCCTGCAACTTGCCTTCGGTCTTCATGATCAGCCAGGTGCAACCGAGCAACGCGTAAGCAATCACCAGCGCCAGGCCGCAGAACATCGTGAATGGCGTCAGCCAGTCCAGTGAACCACCGGCAAACTGGCGATTGACCACCGGCAGCCCATCAATGAACGCCCCCAGCGCCACGCCCTGGAAGAAGGTTGCAGCCACCGAGCCACCGATAAAGGCCTTGTCCCACAGGTGACGCTTGTCGTCCTTGGCCTTGAAGCGAAACTCGAACGCCACGCCGCGGAAAATCAGCCCGATCAGCATGAAGATCAGCGGCAGGTACAACGCCGAGAGCACCACCGAATAGGCCAGCGGGAAGGCGCCGAACAACGCCGCGCCGCCCAGTACCAGCCAGGTTTCGTTGCCGTCCCAGACCGGTGCGACGGTGTTCATCATCACGTCACGGTCGGTCTTGCCAGGGATGAACGGGAAGAGAATCCCGATGCCCAGGTCGAAACCGTCCATGACCACGTACATCATGATGCCGAAGATGATGATCACGGCCCAGATCAGCGGAAGATCAATACCCATGATTCAAATCTCCTTGGTCGTGGTGTGATCAGCATCGGCGTGATCGTCGTCAGCCGCGGACAACGGACGGGCCGGCGTGCGTTTCTGGCCAGGCCCCCCCTCGTTGGTTTCCTTGCCTTCGTCGATCTTCGGCCCTTTGCGCACCAGGCGCATCATGTAGCCAAGACCGGCGCCGAACAGCGCGAAATACACCACCACAAACAGCACCAGCGTAATGCTCATCTGCGCGAAGCTGTGATTGGAGGACGCATCCGCCGTGCGCATCAACCCGTAGACCACCCACGGCTGCCGCCCGATTTCCGTGGTGAACCAACCGGCGAGGATCGCGATCAGGCCGGATGGGCCCATCCACAACGCCAGGTACAGGAACGGCCGGGAGGTGTACAACTTGTCACGTTTGCGCAGCCACAGGCTCCACAAACCAGTGAAGATCATCAGGAAACCGAGGCCGACCATGATCCGGAACGACCAGAACACGATGGTCGAATTCGGCCGGTCTTCGGGTGGGAAGTCCTTGAGTGCCGGCACCTGTTTGTCCAGGGAGTGGGTCAGGATCAGGCTGCCCAGGTAAGGAATCTCGACCGCGTATTTGGTCTTCTCGGCTTTCATGTCCGGCCAGCCGAACAGGATCAGCGGGGTCGGTTCATCGCCGACGTTTTCCCAGTGCCCTTCGATCGCGGCGATTTTCGCCGGTTGATGCTCAAGGGTATTGAGGCCGTGGAAGTCGCCGATCACGGCCTGGATCGGCGCCACGATCAAGGCCATCCACATCGCCATCGAAAGCATGGTGCGGATCGCCGGGTTGTCTTTGCCGCGCAGCAAGTGCCAGGCTGCCGAGGAGCCGACGAAGAACGCGGTCGCGACGAATGCCGCCGTCGCCATGTGCATCAGGCGATAGGGGAACGACGGGTTGAAGATCACCGCCAGCCAGTCGACCGGAATCACTCGGCCGTCGATGATTTCAAAGCCTTGTGGCGTCTGCATCCAGCTGTTGGACGCGAGAATCCAGAACGTCGAGATCAGCGTGCCGACGGCCACCATGACGGTGGAGAAAAAGTGCAGGTTGCGTCCGACCTTGTTCCAGCCGAACAACATCACGCCGAGGAAACCGGCTTCGAGGAAGAACGCGGTGAGCACTTCATAGGTCAGCAACGGCCCGGTGACGGCGCCGGCGAAGTCCGAGAAACGGCTCCAGTTGGTGCCGAACTGATAGGCCATGACGAGGCCGGAGACCACGCCCATGCCGAAGTTCACGGCAAAGATCTTCGACCAGAAGTGGTACAGATCGCGGTAGGTGTCGTTGTTGGTTTTCAGCCACAGCCCTTCGAGTACCGCCAGGTAACTCGCCAGGCCAATGGTGATGGCCGGGAACAGGATGTGGAACGAGATGGTGAACGCGAACTGCATCCGGGCGAGATCAAGTGCCTCCAAACCGAACATAAGTCTTCCTCTGTCAGGTAATACCGGCTGTAGGGCTTATGACCCTGCACCCACTCTGCCCCCACGGATATGGAGTGTGGCGAATTCCAATTCGTTCTTTTTTTAGAAACATCACAACGTAGGGAGTCTGGCCATCAGGCCGCCGGATCAATTCCTTGCGGGGTCTTGATCTGGATCAAGCAACGTAGAAAGAGTAGTCCCATTTTTGGCGATGGACGGTGTGGTCTTTTGACGCGTGACAGGTTGCCTCATTGCTCTGCTTACGTGCTGAAACACATTCACTGCGGGAGCAGGCTTGTTGTGGCGAGGGAACTTGCTGTGGTTGTGGTTGTGGTTGTGGTTGTGGTTGTGGTTGTGGCGAGGGAGCTTGCTCCCGCTTGAGCGCGAAGCGCTCACAAGGTCTTGGGGCCGCTTCGCAGCCCAGCGGGAGCAAGCTCCCTCGCCACAGCAAGCCCCCTCGCCACAGTGATCGGCGCTGGGTTATGGAGATCGATGTCTAGCTACCTAAAATTTTTGTCAGCGCAACTTCTTGTTACAGCTTGGTGATAGTCTCACCCCTCCCCTCGCTTAAGACCTGCCGTCAGATGCCCAGCCAAGCGCCCCTGCTGTTACGTCATCACCGTCCTTTCATTGCGTTCTGGCTGGCTCGGGTGTTTACCGCCAGCGGTTTCCAGATGCTCACCGTGGCCATCGGCTGGAACCTGTACCAATTGACCGGCAACGTGCTGGACCTGGGCCTGGTGGGTTTGGTCGAGTTCGCCCCGCGGGTGCTGTTCATGTTGCACACCGGGCATGTCGCCGACCGTTACGACCGACGCAAGGTCGCGGCGATCTGCCAGTCCCTGCAAGCCTTGATCGCCCTGTCCCTGGCCATCGGCAGCGCCACCGATCACGTCACCCGGGAAATGATCTTCATCCTCGCGTTCCTGCTCGGTGCCGCGCGCTCGTTCGAGATGCCGACCACCCAGGCCCTGCTGCCGAGCATCGTGCCCAGCGCCCTGTTCCCCCGCGCCGTGGCCGCCGCCCAATCGGCACAGCAATCGGCCACCATCGTCGCTCCGGCACTTGGCGGTTTGCTCTACGCGTTCGGCAGCGTCTGGGTCTACGGCCCGACGGTCATTCTGTACATCATCGCCTGCTGCTTGATGCTCAACCTGCCGGCCCGGCAAACGCCACTGAACAAGGGCAAGGCGACGATGGATTCGCTATTGGCCGGGATTCGTTTCATCCGCAGCCGTCCGGACATTCTCGGGGCGATTTCCCTGGATCTGTTCGCCGTGCTGTTGGGCGGCGCGACGGCGTTGCTGCCGGTATTCGCCAAGGACATTCTGCTGACCGGCCCTTGGGGCCTGGGCCTGCTGCGTTCGGCACCCGCGGTGGGCGCGCTATTGATGTCGTTGTTCCTGGCTCGATTTGCCGTGGAACGTAAAGTCGGGCGGGTGATGTTCACCGCCGTCGGCATCTTCGGCGTCGCGACCATCGCCTTCGGCCTGTCCACTTCGTTCTGGTTCTCGCTGGCGGTGCTGGTGGTGCTGGGCGCGGCGGACATGATCAGCATGGTGATCCGCGCCTCCTTCGTGCAACTGGAAACCCCGGATGAAATGCGCGGCCGGGTCAGCGCCGTGAACGGCCTGTTCATCGGCGCTTCGAACCAGTTGGGCGAGTTCGAATCCGGCCTCACCGCCCATTGGTTCGGCACCGTGCCGGCCGTGGTCATGGGCGGCATCGGCACGCTGGTGGTAACCGGCACCTGGATCAAACTGTTCCCGACCCTGGCCAACCGCGACCGCATGCATGTGGCCAAGGAAGAAGCCAAGGTCTAGAGCAACTTATCGAGGGTGATGGGGAAGTCCCGCACCCGTTTGCCGGTGGCGTGATAGATCGCATTGGCCACCGCCGCCGCCACGCCGACGATGCCGATCTCGCCGACGCCCTTGGACCCGAGGGCGTTGACGATCTCGTCGTTTTCTTCGACGAACAGCACCTCAATGTCGCCGATATCGGCGTTAACCGGGATGTGGTACTCGGCCAGGCTGTGGTTCATGTGCCGGCCCAGGGCGTGGTCGGTTTGCGTCTCTTCGTGCAACGCCATGCCAATGCCCCATACCACGCCGCCGAGAATCTGGCTGCGGGCCATTTTCGGGTTGACCACCCGGCCGGCGGCGATGGCGCTGACCACTCGGTTGACCTTCACCGTGCCTAAATCCTCATCCACCAACACCTCGACGAACACCGCCGAGTGGGTGGCCGTGGCGTAGGCGTCGCGTTTCTGGTCGGGTTGGGCGTCAACCTGGACCTCCAAAGTTTCTTCGCCGCTGTCTCTGGCGAGTTCCGCCAGCGAAACCCGCGCGTCACCGAAGGACAACTGCCCTGCCTCGAACGTCGCCTGCTCCAGCGTGACACCGCCGAAGGCCGGACAGGTCTGGCGTGCCACCGCCAACAGTTTTTCCTTGAGTGCTTCACACGCCTGCTGCACCGCTGTTCCGACCGACGACACGGTGAACGACCCACCCTGCAACGGCGCGGTGGGCAATGAAGAGTCGCCGAGGATAAAGGTGACGTCCTTGTGCGAAACGCCCGACGCCTGGGCGGCGATTTGCGTCATCACCGTGTAGGTGCCGGTGCCGATGTCCGTGGTCGCGCTGCTGACGGTGAGTTTGCCATTGTGATCAAGCGATGCCTTCGCGCTGGCTTTCTGTTGCATCGCTTCCCAGACCCCGCCGGCCATGCCCCAGCCCACCAGTTGTCGGCCTTGGCGCCTGCTGCGCGGCTCCGGATCACGCGCTTCCCAGCCGAAACGTTTCGCACCTTGGGCATAGCATTCGCGCAGTTCTTTGCTGGAATAGGGTTTGTCTTCGTTCTGATTGCGCTCTGAATAGTTGATCAGGCGCAGTTGCACCGGATCGATGGCCAGGGCACAGGCCAGTTCATCCATCGCGCATTCCAGCCCAATCAGCCCCAGCGCCGCACCGGGGGCCCGCATGTCCAGCGGCGTGAATACGTCCAGCGGCACCAGTTTGTAAGTCAGTTGCACGTTGTCGCAGTGATAGAGCATGCCGCTCCACTCCACCACATGTTCGGTGAAGTCCTCGAAGCGCGAAGTCTGGCCGATGGCGGTGTGGGCCACCGCGAGCAAGCGTCCGTTGGCCGCCGCGCCCAGTTGCAGACGCTGCAAGGTGCGGGGGCGATAGCCGAAGGTGAACATCTGCTGGCGCGTCAACGTCACTCGCACCGAACGTTTGAGGTGCAACGCCGCCATCACCGCCAGCGGCAGCTGATATTGCGGGCGCAGCCCGGAACCGAAAGCGCCGCCGACATAGGCGGCGAAAATCCTGACCTGCTCTTTTTGTAATCCGAAGACCTTTTGCACGTAGGACTGACAGTTCTGCGGGCCTTGGGTCTTGTCATGGATGTGCAAGCTGCCATCGGCCTGGAACAACACCGTACTGGCGTGGGGTTCCATCGGATTGTGGTGTTCGATGGGGGTGCTGTAGCTCAGGTCCAGGCTCATGGCCGCGCCGGCAAACTCGGCCTGAAAATTCCCACGGGGTTTCGGGAGTTCGGCGGGTGCCGGGTGGGCTTCGTCCTGCAGGCTCAGCAGATCGGTCTGATGCGGCTCGGCCTCGTACTCGATGTCGATCAATGACCCGGCGTAACGCGCCAGCTCAAGGTTATCCGCCACCACCAGCACCAGCGGCTGACCGCTGTACAGCACCCGATCGTTGTACAAAGGACGAAACGGCGAGCCCTCGGCCGAGTCGGCGTCTTCGTAGTCTTTGTCGTAACTGGCGATCTTCGGGCGGTTGCCGTGATCGATCACCGCGACCACGCCGGGCAGCGCGAGGGCTTTGGACGCGTCGATGCGGGCGACCCGACCGCGGGCAATGCGGCTGGACACTACACTGCCGTGCAGCAGGCCGTCCTCGGGAAACTCCCCGGCATAACGCGCCTGGCCGGTGACTTTGAGATGACCGTCGACGCGATCCAGCGGCTGGCCCATGGGCTTGGTGAAGGTAGACATCAGGCTTGCACTCCCGGCGCGGCATCGCTCAAGGCGCGGATGATGGCCCGGCTTGCCAGTTTGACTTTGAACCCGTTGTGTTCGAGGGGCTGCGCGTTTTGCAGTAACGCGTCGGCAGCAGCCGTGAAGGTTTCGCGGCTGGCCGGTTTGCCCACCAACCATTGCTCGACCGCTTCGTCACGCCACGGTTTGTGGGCGACCCCGCCGAGGACAAGACGTGCCTCGCGAATCACCGGCCCGTTCATTTCCAGCGCCGCGGCCACCGACACCAGCGCGAACGCGTAGGACGCACGGTCGCGAATCTTCAGGTAATGGCAGTGCTCGGCGAAACCGGCGGCGGGCAGTTCAATGGCGGTGATCAGCTCATCGTCGGCCAATTGGTTGTCGCGCTCGGGGTGGTCACCGGGCAGGCGATGAAAGTCAGCAAACTCGATGGTTCTTGCGCCATTGCGCCCGTGCACATGGACCACCGCCTCCAAAGCCGCCAGTGCCACGCACATATCGGACGGATGGGTGGCCACGCATTGCACGCTGGCGCCGAAAATTGCATGAATCCGGTTCAATCCGTCCCGTGCCGGGCAGCCACTGCCGGGTTCGCGTTTGTTGCACGGCACATTGGCGTCGTAGAAGTAGTAGCAGCGGGTGCGTTGCAGCAGGTTGCCGCCGGTGCTGGCCATGTTGCGCAATTGCGGCGAGGCGCCGGCCAGAATGGCTTGGGACAGTAGCGGGTAACGCTGTTCGATCAACGGGTGCCAGGCCAGGTCGGCGTTGCTGACCAATGCACCGATCATCAGCCCGCCGTTTTGCGTTTGCGTGACCTCACGCAATGGCAGTCCGGTGATGTCGATCAGATGTTCTGGGCGGGTGAGGTTTTCCTTCATCAAATCCAGAAGATTCGTACCGCCGGCGATGAATCGAGATGCGGGACCGGCTAGGTGCACAGCGTCCTCTACTGAATTGGGTTTGCTGTAGTGGAAGGGCGTCATTGGTCGCCTCCTTGCTGGCAGGCGGGCAAGGCTTCTTCAATGGCATCGCAAATATTGCTGTAGGCGCCGCAGCGGCAGAGGTTGCCGCTCATCAATTCCTTGATCTGCTGCGTGGTCTGCGCCCGGCCTTCATTGGCCAGCCCCACCGCCGAACAGATCTGCCCCGGCGTGCAATAACCACACTGAAAGGCGTCGTGCTTGATGAAGGCTTGCTGCATCGGGTGCAGCGCCTCGCCATCGGCCAGGCCTTCGATGGTGGTCAACTCGGCGCCGTCGCACATCACCGCCAGGGTCAGGCAGGCATTCACCCGCTTGCCGTTGAGCAATACCGTGCAGGCCCCGCACTGGCCGTGGTCGCAGCCCTTTTTGGTGCCAACCAGATCCAGTTGCTCGCGTAGCAGGTCCAGCAATGTGGTCCACGGCAGCACATCAAGCTCACGGACCTGGCCGTTGAGCCGCAGGCGCAGCGGATGACGGGTGAACACCGACGGCGCAGCGTCGGGAGTGATCGCGCTCATAAACACCTCACGGTTGGTCGTACCTTCGCGGCGTTTTGGCAAACCGCCGTCATTAAGGGGTACGACTTCGGGGGTGGGATGGGCGTTCAAAGGAATTGATCTGTGGCGCAATACCACTCAAAGCACAAAAGTGCCGACCAAGTGCGATACATAGATACCGCATCGAGTGTAATGTATCGCCTTACACTTCCCCCATGATCAAATCCTTTCAGCACAAAGGCCTTCGTGGCTTCTATGAAACCGGTTCGACTCGTGGGATTCGTGCAGACCCTGCGAAACGGCTGTCCCGAATGCTGCAGTTCATGGACCGCGCATTGGTGCCTGGCGATCTTGATCTTCCAGGATGGCGGTTACACCCGCTCAAAGGAGAACTGGCCGAATATTGGTCGCTCAGCGTATCGGGGAACTGGCGGGTTATTTTTCGTTTTATTGGCTCGGATATCGAACTGGTCGACTATCTGGACTATCACTGACAGGAGGCAGGACCATGCCCATGCACAACCCGCCGCACCCTGGCGAAACATTGTTGCAGGACGTCTTACCCGAGCTTGGCATCAGCGTCACTGAATTGGCCCGCCATCTCGGTTTTGCCCGGCCACACCTTTCCAGGGTGTTGCACGGCCACGCGCCGATCAGCCCGGACCTGGCGGTACGTCTGGAACGGGCAGGCATCGGTAAAGCCAGAATGTGGCTCGGGGTTCAAACCGACTACGACCTCTGGCAGGCGGAACATCGTGAGCAGCCGGCTATCGAGCCCATTGCCGCCCACGTCTGATCGTTTCTAAACCAGCAACTCCCCCGCCACTGCCGCTCGAATGGCTTTACCACAGAGTTGTTCCACCAGCGCCAGCGCAAACGGCAACGCGGCGCCCGAGCCTTGGGCGGTGATGCAGTTGCCGTCGACCACCACCGGTTGATCGACGAAGGTGCAGCCTGACAATTGATGGCTGGCGGAGGGCAGGCAGGTCATGCGGCGTTGACGCAGAACCCCGAAGGCTTGCAGCGCCAGCGCCGGGGCTTCGGCGATGCCGGCGAACAGGCGCCCGGCGGCGGCCTGGTCCTTGATCAGTTGTTCCAGGGGTTGGTGCGCCGCCAGGTGTTGCGCGCCAACGGCGCCGCCGGGCAGGGCAATCAGGTCGAACGGTTGGGCCAGCAGGTCTACCAGCATGGCGTCGGCGGTCAGGCGAGTGCCGCGAGCGCATGTGAGCATGCGCCGGCCCTCGATGCTGGCCACCACCACTTCAATCTGAGCGCGGCGCAGCACATCAATCAGGGTCACGCATTGCAGGTCATCGATGCCCTCGGCGAGGGTAATCAGGGCTCTAAAGGTCATGGGCACGGTCCACGGGATGATTCTTAAAGCGTAGTCAGCTTTAGTGTCCCTTGTTCGTGTCTGCCGTTACTTGATGTAAAGCTGCGTCGAAACGACGTTGCCCGGCGCGTTGATCGAGCGGTTACTGAAGCTGAACGTCCCTTCCTGCCTGCCCCCCAAGTCAAAGACGTACAGCGTGCCGACGACCCTTGTCTCGGTGGCGGTGCATTCGGTCGGGTTGCCATTGCCATAGGCACAGACTTTTTGCTGCGCCCCGGCGAGGTTGAAGCCGTCGAGCTGGACGGTCGGCTTGCGGCCATACCCCATCTCCAGCACATACACCTTGATGTCTGCGCCGCCGTGGTCGCATGTCGTGCGCTCTTGTCCGGCGGAAATGTTTTCAATCCCGCACGCCGCCGACTGCACCTTGAGCACCTGAACGTTGGTCAACGGCGGTGCCGACGCTGCCATCACGGCAGGCGCACCCGCCATACACGCGAAAAACAGCCCCAACGACCGAACGATGTTGCGCTTGTCACCCACCATGAACACTCCCCCAAAACAGGCGCGCAGTATGGCGCAGTTCAGCCAACCGCAAAACATCGCCGACGATCGCAGCCATTACCCCACGCGGCTGGTATGATGCGCGGCTTTTTCCGACCCACAGAAAATTCCCGGGCGCCTTGGGCGGTCTGTGCTTTGCTGTTGAGGTCGATACATTCACGGCGCCCTGCGCGCCACGGGGAGCAGACATGCTGGAAAGGCTGTTTCAACTCAAGGCACATAACACCAACGTGCGCACCGAGATTCTGGCGGGCGTCACGACCTTCCTGGCCATGGCCTACATTCTGTTCGTCAACCCGAGCATTCTCGGCGAGACCGGCATGGACAAGGGCGCGGTGTTTGTCGCGACCTGCCTGGCCGCGGCCTTCGGCTCGACGGTGATGGGCCTGATCGCCAACTACCCGATCGCGCTCGCGCCGGGCATGGGCCTGAACGCGTTCTTCACGTATACCGTGGTCCTGCACATGGGCCATACCTGGCAAGTGGCGCTGGGTGCGGTGTTCATTTCGGCCGTGTGCTTCTTCCTGCTGTCGATCTTCCGCATCCGCGAATGGATCATCAACAGCATCCCGCTGCCCCTGCGGTCGGCGATTGCCGCCGGTATCGGTCTGTTCCTGGCCTTGATCGCCCTGCACAACGCCGGCATCGTGGTCAGCAATGAGGCGACCATGCTCGGCCTCGGTGACTTGAAAAAACCGGCTCCGATCCTCGCGACCCTGGGTTTTGCCCTGATCGTCGCCCTCGAAGCCCTGAAGGTTCGCGGCGCGGTACTGATCGGCATTCTGGCGGTGACGGTCGTCTCCATCGCGATGAATGTCACCCCGTTCGGCGGCGTGATGTCGATGCCACCGTCGCTGGCCCCGACCTTCCTGCAACTGGACATCAAAGGCGCATTGGACATCGGTCTGGTCAGCGTGATTTTCGCCTTCCTGTTCGTCGACCTGTTCGACAACTCCGGCACCCTGATCGGCGTCGCCAAGCGCGCCGGCCTGATGGGCAAGGACGGCCACATGCCGAAAATGGGTCGTGCGCTGATCGCCGACAGCACCGCGGCCATGGCCGGTTCGCTGCTGGGCACCTCGACCACCACCAGCTACATCGAATCCGCCGCTGGCGTGAGTGCCGGTGGTCGTACCGGTTTGACGGCTGTCGTGGTGGCGATCCTGTTCCTGCTGGCGCTGTTCTTCTCGCCATTGGCCGCCAGTGTTCCAGCCTTTGCTACCGCACCGGCACTGCTGTTCGTCGCCGTGCTAATGACTTCCGGCCTGGCCGAAATAGACTGGGACGACATCACCGTGGCCGCACCGGTCGTGGTCACTGCCCTGGCCATGCCGTTCACCTATTCCATCGCCAACGGCATCGCCTTCGGTTTCATTTCCTGGACCGCGATCAAGTTGCTGTCCGGGCGTGCCCGTGAGCTGAACCCGGCGCTGGTGATTCTGTCGATTCTGTTTGTGATCAAGTTGGGTTGGTTCAGCGCATGACTTTTGATTCCCAGGCCTACGCCGTACAGCTCGAAGAAAAGGTCACGCGCCTGCGTGACCTGCTGGCCCCGTTCGGTGCGCCAGAACCTGAAGTGTTCGACTCGCCGCTGCAAAACTTCCGCCTGCGCGCCGAGTTTCGCCTGTGGCGCGAAGGCGGCGACCGTCACTACGCGATGTTTGCCCAAGATGACAAACGCACGCCGATCCTGATCGAAGAATTCCCGATCGCCAGCCTGCGCATCAATGAGCTGATGCCCAAGCTCAAGGCCGCATGGCAAGCGAGCGCGGCCCTGAGCCACAAATTGTTCCAGGTGGAGTTCCTGACCACCCTGGCCGGCGACGCGATGATCACCCTGTGCTACCACCGCCCGCTGGACGAGCATTGGCACACTGCCGCGTCGAAACTGGCGGCGGACCTCAACGTCAGCATCATCGGTCGCTCCAAGGGCAAACGCGAAGTCATTGGCCACGATTACGTGGTCGAGCAATTCGAAGTCGGCGGCCGCACCTTCAGCTATCGCCAGCCGGAAGGCGCGTTCACCCAGCCCAACGGCACCGTGAACCAGAAGATGCTCAACTGGGCCTACGACGCCATGGGCGATCGCACTGACGATTTGCTGGAGCTGTATTGCGGCAACGGCAACTTCACCCTGCCGCTCGCTACCCGCGCGCGCAAAGCCCTCGCCACTGAAATCAGCAAGAGCTCGGTCAACGCGGCGTTGAGCAACCTCAGCGAAAACGCGGTGGATAACGTCACCCTGGTGCGTTTGTCCGCCGAAGAACTGACCGAAGCCTTGAACGAAGTGCGGCCGTTCCGACGCCTGCACGGCATCGACCTCAAGAGCTACGAATTCGGCAGCGTCTTCGTCGACCCGCCCCGTGCCGGCATGGACCCGGACACCTGCGAACTGACCCGCCGCTTCGACAACATCCTGTACATCTCCTGCAACCCGGAAACCCTGGCGGCCAACATCGCCCAACTGCACGACACTCACCGCATTACCCAATGCGCGATGTTCGACCAGTTCCCGTGGACCCATCACATGGAATCCGGGGTGTTGTTGACTCGGCGGTGATCGCAGGTGCCCGATACAAATCAGCCGTCTTGATGACGGCTTTTTTGTGGGTGGTGTTTACGGGATGACTTCGACCTTGCGCGGGCGACCGCCCTTTTTGCCATTAGCCCGGGCCGCTTCAGCCTTCGCGGCGCTGCTTTGCCGGCCATTGCGCGAGGAAACAACCGAAGCGGCCATATTCATCAGGGGCTTGCTGGCGGAAATCATCCCGGCGATGGAGACGTGCAGGTCCTTTTCCTCATGAAAAAGTGCAGTGCCGCAGAGGCCTACTTTCAGATCGGCATAATCCTCGGCTTCAAAACCATCGAATTCCAGGTAGTGCTTCACGGGCAGTAAAACGCCAGAGCCATCTTCGAAGCGGACCGTAAGGCACTCCTCCTGAAACGTCACCGCTGTCGCCTGCAAGGCGCTTTTATGGCGAATTTTCCCCCGCTCAATTGCCTCATCCAGTACTGCTTCAGTGACTGGCCGGTCTACCTGCATTTTCGCTTTAATCGTTTTCAAAGTTCGATCTCCACACCCTCCGGCGCGCCGATCAGGGCCAGTAGGGTCTTGTTCTTATCGGGCTCGTAACACGCTGAGCCAATCACGTAGGTTGTGCTTGTGATCCTTTTCATCACCACGACTTCGTTGTCCTGCGAATCCCAAAGCTGATTGTCGAGGCATGCCGTTTGCAACTTGTCCCACCAAATACTGCGCGCACGGCGCAGGTGTACAGGTTGCCTGAGTCCGTAACGCAAGCCCTCAAGCACGGCGCCAGGTGGCCGGCGTGAATGCGGAACAACATCCCAAAGCTCGACACCGTTGTGCCAAAAGCTGAACTTGAAACGCGCGCTCCATGTCCCGCCGTCCACATGGGTGTGCGGCGGGCAGTGTTCGTCACGCAAGTTGATCAACATCGAAAACCCTTTGTAACTGAACAATCTCATGCTAACCCATCCGTTAGGTTTAATAAGCCGTAAGGCTCAACATTCCTTGAAATTCCGATAACTGGCACTGACTCTCCGAGTCAGCCACCTGAATTGAGCCTAGCTTTCGAGACCACGCGTGCCCTGCCCACGACGCCAAAAAATAGTTAACAAACCTTTCGCAGTAACACGCTGTATTAATGCGCAGGCATTTGATAAATACAGAGCTCCAGCCTTCATCTGATCCCCGGCGTAACCAATCATGCAACGACACTTCGACGATCTTCAGCTCGGCAGCATCGAACTGTTTTGCCTCGCCGCCGAAGCCGGCAGTTTTACCGCCGCGGCGCTGGTGGCCGGGGTGACGCCCGCCGCCGTGAGCCGTTCGGTGTCGCGCATGGAGGAACGCCTGGGGGTGCGGTTGTTTGCCCGCACCACGCGCAGCGTCAAGTTGACTGACAGTGGTCGACGTTATTACGAGGAATGCCGTCAGGCGCTGGCGCAGCTGGTTGAAGCTCAGCGGGAGGTCATGGGCCAGCAGCAGGAACCGTCCGGCACCCTGCGCATCAGTATTCCTACGACCTACGCCCACCATCGAATCCTGCCGTTGTTGCCGGAGTTTCGGGCGCGGTTTCCAGCGGTGAAGGTTGAAACCCACATCAGCAATCGCAACATCGATTTTGTCGGCGAAGGCTATGACATGGCGATTCGTGTGCGGGCCATCCCCGATTCCGGTTTGATTGCGCGGCCTCTGGAAGACGCGGCGCTGGTGATGATCGCCAGCCCCGATTACCTGAAACGCGCCGGGGTGCCGCAATCCCTGGATGATCTGCAGCAGCACGAATGCATCCAGTACGAACTGCCCAGCAGCGGGCGGCGGATTGCCTGGTTGTTCAATGACAGTGGCGTGCCGCTGGAGATTCTCGCCGACGGAAATCTCAGTTGTTCCGACGATGTGCTGGGGGGCGTGACCCTGGCGAAACACGGTGCCGGGTTGTTTCAGACCTATCGCTTCATCGTCGAAAACGAATTGGCCGATGGCTCGCTGGTGGAGGTGCTCAAGCCGTATGGCGGGCGCTCGCGGCCGTTCACCCTGCTCTATCCGCAGAGTCGGCATATGCCATTACGGTTACGGGCGTTTATCGATTTTCTGGTTGAGCGTTTGCCTCGCTAAGCAACAACCGTCCGATCACCGAACACAAAAACCCGCCCCTCCACCTCTTCAATTGACCAAAGTAACCGTCTAGTACAATTTATCTCCACAGGCTGAACCCTACAGCCAACGCCAACAATAATAAGTGGAGAGACCCCGATGCCCCCTATCGTTCTGGTGCTCAACGGCCCGAACCTGAACCTGCTCGGCACCCGTGAGCCGGCGACCTACGGCCACGAAACCCTGGCCGACATTTCCGCCTTGTGCGGGCGCTCTGGCGAAGAGTTCGGCCTGGCCGTGGAGTTTCGCCAGACCAACCACGAGGGCGAATTGCTCGACTGGATTCACGCCGCTCGCGGACGTTGCGCCGGGATCGTCATCAACCCGGCGGCCTGGACCCACACGTCGGTGGCGATTCGCGACGCCTTGGTGGCCAGTGAACTGCCGGTGATCGAAGTTCACCTGTCCAACGTCCATGCCCGCGAACCGTTCCGTCACCACTCCTTTGTCTCGGCCATCGCCACGGCGGTAATGGCCGGTTTCGGCAGCCACGGCTATCGTTTGGCGCTGGAGCATTTCAGCCATCGTTTGCAGGGGTGAACGCCATGTCTCAGAACGACGTTGTACTGGCCGGACTGATCGGCGCTGGCATCCAGGCCTCGCGCACGCCGACGCTGCACGAGCATGAAGGCGATGCCCAGGGCCTGCGTTATCTGTATCGCCTGATCGACCTTGATCAGTTGAAACTCGACCTCAATGCCCTGCCCGATCTGCTGATGGCCGCCGAACGCTTGAACTTCACCGGGCTGAACATCACCTTTCCGTGCAAGCAGGCGATCATCCCGCTACTCGACGAACTGTCCCCAGAAGCCCGGGGGATTGGTGCGGTCAACACGGTGGTGCTCAAGGATGGCAAACGCGTCGGCCACAACACCGACTGCCTGGGGTTTGCCGAAGGGTTTCGCCGGGGCCTGCGGGACGTTGCCCGTGAGCGCGTGGTGCAAATGGGCGCCGGGGGCGCGGGTGCGGCAGTGGCCCATGCGTTGTTGAGTGAGGGCGTGCAGCAGCTGAGCATTTTCGATGTGGATGACAGTCGGGCGCAGGCGCTGGCGAACAATCTCAATCAGCATTTTGGTGCGGGTCGGGCGGTGGCTGGGCATGATCTGGCGAGCACGCTGGCGGTGGCCGATGGTCTGGTGAACACCACGCCGATGGGCATGCAGAAACTGCCGGGCACGCCGGTGCCGGTGGCGTTATTGAGGGCTGATTTGTGGGTGGCGGAGATTGTGTACTTCCCGCTGGAAACCGAACTGCTGCGCAACGCTCGCGCGCTGGGTTGCCGGACGCTGGATGGTGGGACCATGGCGGTGTTTCAGGCGGTGAAGGCGTTTGAATTGTTTAGTGGGGTGGTGCCGGATGCGCAGCGGATGTTGGCGCATTTTAAGAGTTTGAATGGGTGATAGACCGGGGGGGGGGCTGCTTCGCAGCCCAACGGGGGCAAGCCCCCTCGCCACAGGTCAGGCCTGCAGATAGCGCAAAACCGACTCGCAGATCATCGCCCGATGACGCTGCTTGATGCCTTCATCCGGCAGGTCGACCTGAAAAATCTCACCCAGCGTATGGCGGTTCGACACGCGATAGAAGCAGAACGAGCTGATCAGCAAATGCACATCCAGCGGCTCCAGGCCCGACCGGAACACACCCTCTTCAGCCCCGCGACGCAGGATCTCGTTCAGTGAATCGAGGATGGTGTTGTTCATCGCCTTGATCGCATCGGAGCGCTTCACGTACTCGGCGTTGTGAATGTTCTCGATGCTGACGATGCGCACGAAATCGACGTTGCGGTCGTGGTGATCGAAGGTGAATTCCACCAGGCGCCGAATCGCTTCCACTGGCGCCAGCTCGGCCAGGTGCAGACGGTTTTCGGTGCTGCGGATATCGCCGTAGAGTTTCTCCAGCACCTCGACATACAGCTGCTCCTTACTGCCGAAGTAGTAATAGATCATGCGTTTGGAGGTGTGGATGCGCTCGGCGATCGCATCGACGCGCGCACCGGAAAGCCCTTGCTGGACGAACTCGACGATCGCCTCTTGCAGGATGTTCTCGCGGGTCTTTTCCGGGTTGTTCTTGCGACTCTTGCGAGGCTCGACAAGCGGTTCGCCGGGGGCGATGGAGCGTTCTGAAGTTATTGTCATTGCGGGCTCACGGCCATCACTGCACAGGCTGGCGATTATGGGCCGCGCCGCACAGTGAAGGAAGCTGCGCGGCCGCCGTTTAACCCCGTGTTTACGATTTTCCTACAACTTTGCCTGACGTACGGCACCACTTCGGGATTTGGCCATGGCCGCCAGCCGCACCGCCACGTTGGCCGCGCCATAACCGGCGTAGCCGTTCTTGCGCTGGATGATCTCGAAGAAGAACCGCCCTTCGAACGGCTCGGTGTACACATGAAACAGCTCGCCGCCCTGGGCATCGCGGTCGTACAGCACGTTGAAGTAGGCCAGTTCGCTGAGGAATTCGTCATCGAAATCGAAACGCGCGGCGAGGTCGTCGTAGTAGTTGAGCGGGATATCCAGCAGCGGCACGCCCGCCTCTTTCGCCCGGCTGACTTCGGCGAAGATGTCGTCGCAGTCGAAGGCGATGTGATGCACCCCGGAGCCGCGATAACTCGACAGCGCGTGTGAGATCGCGGTGTTGCGATTCTCGGAAATGTTCAGCGGCAAGCGGATCGAACTGTCACGGCTGCGCAGCGCCCGGCTCTTCACCAGACCGTAGGGATCGGGCAGCACCACTTCGTCGTCGGCCTCGAAATCCAGCAGGCTTTTATAGAACAGCACCCAACTGTCGAGGCTGTCCGCCGGCAGCGCCATGGCCATGTGGTCGATGCGTTTGAGGCCGCCGCTGGCCGTAGCGGTCGGTTGCAGATTGAAGTCGGTGCCGTAGACATCGGCGTCCTGATCCACCAGGTAAATCAGGCTGCCGTCCGGTGCGCGCACGGCGGCGAGTTCCAGTTCATTGGGGCCGACCAGTCCGCGATAGGGCTGGCCCTTGTAGGCGACGGCGCGGGCCAGGGCACTGGCGCTATCGTTGACCCGCACCGCCGTGGCGCACAACGATGGGCCGTGGGCCTCGAAAAAGCTGTGGGCGAACGAGTACGGTTCGGAGTTGAGGATCAAATTGATATCGCCCTGACGCAGCAGGCTGACGCTCTTGGAACGATGCTGCCCGGCCTTGACGAAACCCAGGCGTTCCAGCCAGTGCGAGAGCTTGGCGCCGAGGCTTTCATCCACGGCGAATTCGAGAAACTCGATGCCGTTGTATTCGCTGGCCTTCGGGGTTTCGAACAGGATATCGACAGGTTGGTTTTGCGGCTCCAGACGCTGGCGGGTCTTCTCTTCCAGGTACAGCAACGAGCGCAAACCGTCGGCGGCGTTGGCCCGGGGTGGCGCGGCGCGGAAGCCGTCGTTGAAAATCTCCAGCGACAGCGGTCCGGTGTAGCCACTCTGGATGATCGGCGCGAGGAACCCCGCCAGGTCGAATTCGCCCTGGCCCGGAAAACAGCGGAAATGCCGGCTCCACTCCAGCACATCCATGGCCAGGATCGGCGCGTCGGCCATTTGCACGAAGAAGATCTTGTCGCCGGGAATCTCGGCGATGGCGCTTGGATCGCCTTTGAGCGACAGCGTGTGGAAGCTGTCGAGCAAGACGCCAAGACTCGGATGATCGGCCTGGCGCACGATGTTCCACACCTGTTGATAAGTGTTCACATGCCGGCCCCAGGCCAGTGCTTCATAGCCGATGCGCAAGCCACGGGCACCGGCCCGTTCGGCGAGCAGGCGCAAATCATCGATCAGGATCTGTTCATCACCGATCGAGTCAGCCGCCGCGTTGCTGCACACCAGCACCAAGTCGGTGCCGAGTTCCTGCATCAGGTCGAACTTGCGCTCAGCCCGCTCCAGATTGCGCGGCAGGCGATCGCGACGGCAACCTTCGAAATCACGGAAGGGTTGAAACAGGGTGATAGCGATGCCGAGATCGGCGCACATCTGTCTGATTTCACGGGGACTGCCGTCGTAATAAAGCAGGTCATTTTCGAAAATCTCCACCCCGTCAAACCCGGCGGCGGCGATGGCTTCGAGTTTTTCCGGCAGGGTGCCGCTCAAGGAAACGGTGGCAATGGAACGCTGCATATTTCGACTCCCGGTGGTTTGCACGCGATCCCTGTAGGAGCAAGGCTTGCCCGCGATGGCGATCTTGGGGACGCCATCGCGGGCAAGCCTTGCTCCTACGGAAGCGGCATTTTTCTTGGAATAAATTATTGGCCGCAAGCTCCCGTACAGCAATTCAAAGTGTACTAGCCAGTTAGTTTTATGTGCGATTATCGAACACAATGGCCCTTGGCGAATTGACGATTTTTTGTCCACTGCCCAACATCCACTGCACATTGAGCCCGGACATCCATCCCCTCGGCTCGGTTACCCAAGACCCAGAACACCACATAAAAATAATCGGTGGCCTACATGACTCCTTCACAAAGCTCTCCCATGGAGCGTTCCTCCATGACTCCTGCCAGCGCTGGCATCGGCGCCAAGATCCGCGGCGCCATGGCGGTCGGCAAAACCCGTTGGGGCATGTTGGCGCTGGTGTTTTTCGCCACCACCCTGAACTACATCGACCGCGCCGCCCTCGGCGTCATGCAGCCGATCCTGGCCAAGGAAATGAGCTGGACGGCGATGGACTACGCCAACATCAACTTCTGGTTCCAGGTCGGCTACGCCATCGGCTTTGTGTTGCAAGGCCGGTTGATCGACCGGGTCGGGGTCAAGCGCGTGTTCTTCTGCGCGGTGCTGCTCTGGAGCCTGGCCACCGGCGCCCATGGCCTGGCGACGTCCGCTGCGGGCTTCATGGTCTGTCGGTTTATTCTCGGTTTGACCGAGGCGGCGAACTACCCGGCCTGTGTGAAAACCACCCGGTTGTGGTTCCCGGCCGGCGAACGCGCGGTGGCCACCGGCATCTTCAACGCCGGGACCAACGTCGGCGCGATGTTCACCCCGATGCTGTTGCCGCTGATCCTGCATGCATGGGGTTGGCAGGCCGCGTTCCTGTGCATGTCGGCACTGGGCGGGATCTGGCTGGTGTGCTGGGGCTTGAAGTACTTCAACCCGGAAGAGCATCCGAGCGTCAAACAATCGGAACTGGACTACATCCAGCAAGAAGTCGAACCGGAACAAACCCGCGTACCGTTCTCGAAAATCCTGCGCATGCGCGGCACCTGGGCCTTCGCCCTCGCCTACTCGATGACCGCGCCGGTGTTCTGGTTTTACCTGTACTGGCTGCCTCCGTTTTTGAATCAGCAATACAACCTGGGCATCAACGTGACTCAGATGGGCATCCCGCTGATCATCATTTACCTGACGGCGGACTTCGGCAGTGTCGGCGGCGGCATCCTGTCCTCGTTCCTGATCGGTCGCGGGATCAACCCGATCAAGGCGCGGCTGATGTCCATGCTGCTGTTCGCCTGCTGCATCATCGGCGTGATCATGGCCGCCGGCTCCAGCAACCTGTGGGTCGCGGTGGCGGCGATTTCCCTGGCCATCGGCGCGCACCAGGCCTGGACCGCGAACATCTGGAGCCTGGTGATGGACTACACGCCCAAGCACATGATGAGCACGGTGTTTGGCTTCGGCGGGATGTGCGCGGCGATTGGCGGGATGTTCATGACGCAGTTGGTCGGCCACATCCTCACCGTCACCAACAACAACTACACCGTGCTGTTCACTCTGATTCCGGCGATGTACTTCATCGCACTGATCTGGATGTACTTCATGGCACCGCGCAAGCTTCCTACCGTCACCGACTGAAACGCCCTACCCCGGCAGGCCTGATTCCAGGCCTGCCGCTATCGACGACTCTGCTGCCACGCCGCCGCCAACCCGCTGCAACAAATCACCGCGATCCCGACCACCGTGGTCAGGGTCGGCGTGTGGGAGAACAGCAGCCAACCGAGCAGTCCGGCAAACACAATCTGGCAATAACCAAACGGCGCCAGCAATGCCGGGGCGGCGTGGCGGAAGGCCTGGGTCAGAAACAAGTGCGCGGTCATCCCGCAACTCCCCAGCGCCAGCATCAACAACCCATGCCCCAGCGTCGGTACTTGCCAGAAGAACGGCACCAGCGCACTCATCACCAACGTGTTGCACAACCCGGCGAAGAAGTTGCTGGTGGTCGGGCTGTCGATCTGGCTGAGCTTGCGGGTCAGCAATTGATAGAAGCAGAAAAACATCGCCGAGCAGAACGGCAGCAACACCGCCGGGGTGAACAGTTCACCGCCGGGGTGGACGATGATCAGCACGCCGACAAAGCCGCAAATCACCGCGATCCATTGCCCGCGCGTGACGTGTTCCTTGAGCAGCGGCACCGACAATGCGGTGACCAGCACCGGCGCAAGAAAGTTGACCGCCGTGGCTTCGGCCAAGGGAATGTACAAAAGACCGGTGGTGAAAAACAGGCTGGTGCCCAGCAGGCACAACGCTCGCGCCAACTGCAGCAAAGGGCGTTTGGTGCGCAGGACACGCAGCCCGGACTGCGGCAGAAAAATCCCGGCCATCAACAAGGTGTGCACTAGGTATCGGGCCCAGACCACCATGACAATCGGGTAAAAACCGGAGAGGTACTTCGATATCGCGTCATGGCTGGAGAAGAGGAAGGTCGCCGCGACGATCAGCAAGATCCCTTTGAAGGGTTTGTTTACACCGGAGAGGGGGGTGCTGAGCGTCATGGCAATCCTTTGGAATTTTAATTCCAACAATTTAGAACCTGGTTCCAGATTCTTACACAGGGTAACGAAAAAAGTGTGCGAACAACGCCCTGCTCTTTGTAGGAGCGAGGCTTGCCCGCGAAAGATCACACGCGGTTTACCAACCCTTACACATTTGGCCCACACCGTTTTCGCCGTTGCGGTTATTCATGGCGACGGCGATACACGCCAATCAATCCATGGAGGAACCGCACACATGTTATGGAACAAGGCTAGACCCAGCGACAACGTCAACGACACCCGTCAGGGCAAGGATGCCCGCCAACTCACAGGGAAAGCCTTCGGTGCCGGACTGGCTGTCACCGCATTGGCCAGTGCAGGAATGTACTCGGCATTGAGTACGACACCGGGCGTAGTGCCTGTCGGTTCGGACACACCCGCTTACTACACTGCCCCCCACCCCGCCGCAGATCGGGACCTGTTGTTCGTTCAATCCGTACTGGGCGATACCGAAGACACCTGGACACAACTTTTTGCGCAGACGGGTCGCCACTACCCGCCTCCCAGGCTGACGCTGTTGAGCAATGACATCAACTCCCGATGCGGCATTGCCAACGCCGGTAGCGGCCCGTTTTATTGCCCGGACGATCAGCAGGTCTATCTTGATCTGGCGTTCTTTTCACAGATGGCGCAACGGTTTTCGGTGTTCGGCGAGTTCGCCCAGGCATATGTTCTCGCTCACGAAATCGGCCACCACGTGCAGCTTGAACTGGGGATCTCCGAGCCTTTCGAGAAAGCATTGGCTACGCGGCAACCAGTGGCTGGCGACGGTGGCCTGGAAGTCCGGGCAGAGTTGCAGGCCGATTGCCTCGCCGGTGTCTGGGCGCACCATGCGCAAAAACGCCTGGAGTGGCTGGAGCCCGGGGACATCGACGCGGCCCTGCATGCCGCCGCCGTGTTCGGCGACGATGCGCTGCAACGCGCCCAACACGCCCAACACGCCCAACACGCCACGATACGACCGCAGACGTTCAGTCATGGCACGTCAGAGCAGCGGGCGAACTGGTTCAAAACCGGGTTCGCCACGGGCCGGATCGACACCTGCGATACCTTCAACCGCGCAAACCTCTAAGACCTTCCCGCCGATGAAACCGCTAATGTCAGTGCACAGCACAGAACCGCCGGCGCGAAAGGCTGTCTGACGACCGGACTGGCGCCACGCCGACCCACCAGCAACACTCATCAGCACGCTTCTTCACCCGGACAAGAAAGAGGAATTCCCCATGCTATGGAAAAAAGGCCGACGCAGCGACAACGTGGTCGACGCCCGAGGTGATGATGTCGGCGGTGGGGGCGGCGGAATGCGCTTTGGTGGCGGCAAGGGCCTGAGCCTGACGGCGATCCTGCTGATCGTCGGGATCGGCTGGATCACCGGCCAGGACCCGATGCAGATCCTCGGGCAATTGACCGGGCAGATGAGCGAGCAGTCGGCACCGACCACCAGCCAGACCCGCAAGGCGCCACCGGCCAATGATGAAGGCGCCGAATTCGTGCGCTCGATCCTCGGCGATACCGAAGACACCTGGGGCCAGATTTTCCAGCAGGCCGGCAAGCAATATAAGAACCCGACCCTGGTGCTGTTCAGCAACCGGGTGAACTCGGCGTGTGGCCTGGCCACTTCTGCGACCGGACCGTTTTATTGCCCGGCGGACCAGAAGGTGTACCTGGACATGGCGTTCTTCCAGGAGATGTCGCAACGCTTTTCCGCCGCCGGCGACTTCGCCCAGGCCTACGTGATCGCCCACGAAGTGGGACACCATGTGCAGACGTTACTCGGCGTTTCCGCGAAAATTCAGACCGCTCGCCAGCAAGGCCGGCAGATGGAAGGCGATGGTGGTTTACTGGTGCGCCAGGAACTTCAGGCCGATTGCCTTGCCGGAGTCTGGGCCAACAACGCGCAAAAGCGCTTGAACTGGCTGGAGCCCGGCGACATCGAGGAAGCCTTGAACGCCGCCAACGCCATTGGCGACGATCGCTTGCAGCAACAAGGTCAGGGCCGGGTCGTACCGGACTCCTTCACCCACGGCACGTCAGCGCAAAGGGTGCGCTGGTTTAAAACCGGTTTTGCCCAGGGCCAGGTCGGCCAGTGCGATACCTTCGCGGCGAAAAACTTGTAAATGCATAGATGGCTGCTGGTTTTGTTGATCGCCTGGGGCAGCGCCCAGGCTGACGAGCACGGGGTCAAAGAGATCAGCCCCGGACGCCTGCTGTTGAAAGAAGGCGAGATGGCGGTGGGGATGGGGCCGGCACCGAGCAAGATCGAACGGGTGCTGATCGTCATCCACGGTCGATTGCGCAACGCCGAAACCTACCGGCGCAGCGCCGAGCAAGCCGCCGAACAGGCTGGGCAGAGTGCGAACACCTTGGTAATCGCCCCGCAGTTCCTCAATGAGACAGACGCCGTGCGCCATCCCCTGGCTGACACGGTGTTGCGCTGGAAGGGCAATGACTGGATGGCCGGCGGTTTATCCACCGCGCCGTTTGCGGTGAGTTCCTTCGCAGCCCTCGACCAGATCATCGAGCGCATCGCCGACCGCCGCCAGTTTCCGGACGTGAAGCAAATCGTCATCGCCGGTCATTCCGGTGGCGGCCAGGTGGTGCAGCGCTACGCCCTGCTGGCCCACGACCAACCGGCGCTCACGGCAGCCGGGGTGAAAATCCGTTATGTGGTGGCCAACCCGTCGTCCTACGCCTACTTCAATGAGCAGCGGCCCGTGGCGTTCGACCATGCGCGGTGCACCGGTTTCAATCGCTGGAAGTATGGTCTGACCGACATGCCGATCTATGCCGGTGGGCAAACGGCCTCGCAGATTGAAGGCAGTTACATCAAGCGTGATGTGATTTATCTGCTCGGCCAGCAAGACACCGACCCGCAACACCCGGCGCTCGACAAAGGCTGCGAAGCCGAGGCCCAAGGGGCTTATCGGCTGGTGCGCGGGCATAACTTTTTTGATTATTTGCTGCGGCGGAATCCACAGGGCGTGAATCAGCGCCTGGTCGAAGTGCCCGGGGTCGGGCATAACGGGGATGGGATGTTCACGTCGCCTGAGGGGCAGAAGGTGTTGTTCAGTCAGTGAGATTTGTGTTGTCTGATCGGGCCTCTTCGCGGGCAAGCCTCGCTCCTACAGTTGGAAATGCATTCCCCTGTAGGAGCGAGGCTTGCCCGCGAAAGCGATTAATCAAACAACAAATCTCTTAAGCCGAAAGCATCCGCCGCAACTCAACACAATCCGCCGCATGCCAATCCGCCAATTCCGGCCACGGATTTTCCGGCAGATTCACCAGCACCGTCCGCGCCCCCGCCGCTCGGCCGCAATCCAGATCGAAGCGGTAATCACCGACCATCACCATCTCGCTCGCGGGCACGTTCCAGGCTTCGGCCAGTTTCAGCAAACCACCGGGATGAGGCTTGGGCGGCGCTTCGTCACGGCCCAGCACATCCTCGACCGCGAAGCAGTCAGCCAGGCCAATCGCTTGCAGCGTCACATGCGCCAGCTCCCGCGCATTGCGGGTGAGGATGCCGAGGCGATAACCGCGCCCGGCCAGTTCACGCACCAGCTCCACTGCGCCCGGCGCTGGTTTTGAACCCAATGCCAAATCCCGTTCATGTTCCAGCAACCACGCGTGTTTAGCCGCGCCTTCTTCGGGTGGCAATGCGGCGAGGTGGGTCAGGATGTCGTCTTCGACCGGGATCCCCAGCGCCACGCGGATCGCCGCGAAATCATGCACCGCCACCGTCAGGGTGCCGTCCATGTCGAACACCCAGTGCCGCACCTCGGCCAGGCTCATGCCCAATCCTTGCGATGACGAATCAGGCCTTCCTGAGTGACGGACGCCACCAGTTGACCGGCGCGGTTGAACACACTGCCGCGAGAGAAACCACGGGAATTGCCGGCCCACGGACTGTCCATGGCGTAGAGCAACCAGTCATCGGCGCGCAGGTCAGAGTGGAACCACAGCGAGTGGTCGAGGCTGGCGACCTGCATGTCTTTCTGCCACACCGATTTACCGTGGGGCAGCAGCGAAGTGGTCAGCAGCCCGAAGTCCGAGGCGTAGGCCAGCAGGTATTTGTGCAGCGCCGGCGAATCGGCCAAGGCACCGTCGGCGCGAAACCACACGTACTTGATCGGGTCGGAAGCTTGCGGGTTGTAGGGATCTGTCTCGGTCACCGGGCGGAATTCGATCGGCTTCGGGCAGAGCAATTTCTCGCGCATGTGTTCCGGAATCAAATGCGCGCGTTGCTGGGCCAGTTCCAGTTCCGAAGGGAGGTTTTCCGGGCCGACCACTTGCGGCATTTCGGTCTGGTGCTGGAAGCCTTCTTCGTCGTACTGGAAGGACGCGCTGCACGTGAAGATCGGATGGCCCTTCTGGATCGCCGTCACTCGACGAGTACTGAAACTGCCGCCATCGCGCACCCGATCCACTTGATACACCACCGGCAACTTCGCATCGCCCGGACGCAGGAAATAACCGTGCATCGAGTGCACATGCCGCGTTTCTTCAACGGTCTGACTGGCCGCCGACAGGGACTGGCCGAGCACCTGGCCGCCGAACAACTGACGGAAACCCAGGTCCTGGCTGCGGCCGCGGAACAGGTTTTCTTCAATCGGTTCCAGGGTCAGCAGGTCAACCAGATCTTCCAACACTTGGCTCATTCAGGCTCTCCTCACACAAAGCAATGCCGCGCAGTCATAGCTGCGGCGGTCGATTCAGTTAATGGCCCAGGCCAACATGGGGGCCATTGTAAACATCTGTGTCTGCTTATCCATGCAGGGTTTGTAGCCATTGCTCACGGGTGATGCGATATAGCACATGGTGACGCAGCGGATGATCGGCCGCGAGCTTCGGGTGGTCGAAGTCATCGGCTGAATCATGGTGCATGCCAATCGCCTGCATGACTTTCTCCGACGGCAGATTGGTTTGCGTGGTGAAGGCCACGACCTCTTTCAAGGCCAACCGGTCGAAGCCGCAGCGCAGAGCGGTCCACGCCGCTTCACTGGCATAACCCAGGCCCCAGTGTTCGCGGGCCAGGCGCCAGCCGATTTCGGTGGCCGGGACGAACGGCGCGTCGAAGTTGACCACCGCCAACCCGGTAAACCCGATGAACTGGCCGGTGTCCTTGCGCTCCAGCGCCCAGAAGCCGAAACCGTGCTCGGCAAAATGCCCACGAATCCGCCCGATCAACGAAGCGCATTCCAGGCGGCTCAGCGCGGCCGGGAAATAACGCATCACTTGTGGATCGGCACACATCGCCGCAAATTCCGGCAAATCCTCATCGCTCCACTGCCGCAAGAGCAGTCGCGCGCTTTCGAGTTCCAGTATCGGCTCCATCGTGCCCCTCCGTTTCCATCCTTTGAGTCTACATCGCTGGTAGGATCGTTCACTTATTCCTACACGCCGCCGTTGAAATTCTGACAATGCCCCTGCCGCTGATCTACCACGAAGACTACAGCCCCGAGTTCCCGGCGGAGCACCGCTTCCCGATGGACAAGTTTCGCCTGCTGCGCGATCACCTGGTGGACAGCGGCCTGGTCCGGGACGCCGATTTGCTGCGTCCGGAACTCTGCCCTGCCGAGATTCTCGCCCTCGCACATGACCCTGCGTATATCGAACGCTACATGAGCGGCGAGTTGTCCCGCGAAGACCAGCGGCGCCTCGGCCTGCCGTGGAACGAAGCGCTGGCCCGCAGAACGGTGCGGGCGGTCGGCGGTTCGTTGTTGGCCGCCGAGCAAGCGCTGGAACATGGGCTGGCCTGTCACCTGGCCGGCGGCACTCATCATGCCCACTACGATTACCCGGCGGGGTTCTGCATCTTCAATGACCTGGCGGTGATCAGCCATTACCTGCTGGAAAGCGGTCGGGTAAATCGGGTGTTGATCTTCGATTGCGACGTGCACCAGGGCGACGGGACTGCACGAATCCTGCACAACACCCCGGACGCAATCACCGTTTCCCTGCACTGCGAGAAGAATTTTCCTGCACGCAAAGCCGAAAGCGACTGGGACATCCCGCTGCCCAAGGGCATGGGCGATGCCGATTATTTGCAGGTGGTGGACGACGCGCTCAACTACCTGCTGCCGCTCTACCAGCCGGACCTGGTGCTGTATGACGCCGGCGTTGATGTGCACAAGGATGACGCGCTGGGTTACCTGAAGCTGACTGACGAAGGCGTCGCCGCCCGGGATGAAAGCGTAATGCGCCACTGCCTGGGCCGGGACATTCCGGTGGTCGGGGTGATCGGTGGCAGCTACAGCAAGGACCGCCAGGCCCTCGCCCGGCGTCATGGCATCCTGCATCACAGCGCGCAACGGGTCTGGCAGTCATCAGGTTGTCATTGAGCTGTGAATCTTTACCCACAATGCCTGTGGAACTGCCTGTGGATAACCTGAGTGAAAGCGCCTACAGGCCCCACCCCCTATAGCTTACAAAGGACTGATTGTTTTTTGACCAGCCTTTACCAGCACGCCCACGTCGATGGGTGCTGATAGAATGCGCGGCTTATTCCGCCACGCCGCAGCTCTCGCCATGACCCCATCCGCCCCAGCCCTCCCCCCTCACGTCGCCATCATCGGCGGTGGCCCCGCCGGCCTGATGGCCGCCGAGGTGCTGAGCCAGCGCGGAATCAAGGTCGACCTGTACGACGGCATGCCTTCGGTGGGGCGAAAATTCCTCCTGGCCGGCGTCGGCGGCATGAACATCACCCATTCCGAAGCCTACCCGGCCTTCCTCTCGCGCTACGCCGAACGAGCGCCGCAGATTGCCCCGCTGCTGCGATCCTTCGGTGCCGATGCCCTGTGCCAGTGGATTCATGAGCTGGGTATCGAAACCTTTGTCGGTAGCTCCGGCCGGGTTTTTCCTACAGACATGAAAGCCGCTCCCCTGCTGCGCGCCTGGCTCAAACGCCTGCGCGACAGTGGCGTAGTTATCCACACCCGCCATCGCTGGCTCGGCTGGAATGAACACGGCGATTTACGGATCGCCAGCCCCGACGGCGAAATCACCGTCAAACCCGACGCCACCCTGCTCGCCCTCGGTGGCGGCAGTTGGTCGCGCCTGGGTTCGGACGGCGCCTGGATGCTGCCGCTGGAGCAGCGCGGCGTAGGACTCGCGCCGTTGCAGCCAAGTAATTGCGGCTTCGAGGTGCAGGCCTGGAGCGAATTGATGGTCAGCAAATTCGCTGGTGCACCGCTGAAAAATATCGCCATCGGTTTGAATGACGACGTTCCGCGTCTGGGCGAATGTGTGATCACCGCCACCGGGATTGAGGGCAGCTTGATCTACGCGTTGTCGGCGCCGATCCGCGAAGCCATCAACCTGCACGGCTCGGCGACTATTCATATCGACCTGTTGCCGGGTCGGCCTGTGGATAAAGTTGAGATTGCGTTGCGCAAACCCCGTGGCTCACGCTCCGTGTCCAAACACTTACACAGCCAACTCGGAATCGACGGCGTTAAAGCGGCGTTGCTACGCGAACTGACAGGCGCCGAGTGTTTTGCCGATCCGGCATTGTTGGCCAAAGTGATCAAGGCATTGCCACTGACACTGATGAAAACCCGGCCACTGGACGAAGCCATCAGCAGTGCGGGCGGTGTGACGTTCGAAGCGATGGACGAACGCCTGATGCTCAAGCAACTGCCTGGCGTGTTCTGCGCGGGGGAAATGCTCGACTGGGAAGCACCGACGGGGGGCTATCTGCTGACCGGGTGTTTCGCCAGTGGCCGGGCGGCGGGATTCGGGATAGCAGACTGCCTTAAAAGCTGCGGCAAGTTTTAAGCGGCAAGCTGCAAGTTAAAAGCGGCGTGGCTTTTCAGCTTGCCGCTTGTAGCTTGCAACTTATAGCTGCTCTTATGGCTTCTTCTTACGCGGCCCAGTGTTAAACACCGGTACTTTGCGCACAGGCTTGAGCGAAGGCTCCACCGCCGAAGCATCCCCACTCTCAACCCACTTGCCCAAGTTGCGCTTACCGCCACCGGAGGTCTTTGGCTTCTTCGGTTTTTTCGGCTTCTTGACGACCTGACCAGTGGAATCGGTATCCGGCACCCGATGCTCAGGCTCGAAATCCTGCTCGGTCTGGCGGGTCAAGGTCTGACGGGTCAACATCTCGATGGCCGACAGCTGATTCACCTCATCGGCACACACCAACGAAATCGCCTCGCCAGTGGCACCCGCACGCCCGGTACGACCGATGCGGTGGATGTAATCCTCAGCCACGATTGGCAGGTCGAAGTTGACCACCAGCGGCAGGTCTTCAATATCCAGACCACGGGCCGCGACGTCGGTGGCCACCAGAATCTGAATCTCACTGGCCTTGAACCGATCCAGCGCCCGCTGACGCGTCGCCTGAGGTTTGTCGCCATGGATACCGTCGGCGTTAACGCCCAGGCCCTGGAGTTTTTCCACCAGCGCGTCCACGCCGTTGCGGGTCTTGGCGAACACCAGCACCTGCTTCCACTTGCCTTTGCGCAGCAAATGAATGAACAGCTCAGGCTTGCGCTTCTTGTCCACCACCACAACCCATTGCTTGACGGTGTTGGCCGCCACGTTGCGCGGGCTGACTTCAATGCTCAGCGGGTCGTTGAGCATTTGCCCGGCGAGCAAGCGGATGGCGTCGGAGAACGTGGCGGAGAACAACAGCGTCTGGCGCTGCTTCGGCAGCACGCGGTAGATGTTTCCCAGTTCCTCGGAGAAGCCCAGATCGAGCATGCGATCAGCTTCGTCGAGGATCAGGGTTTGCAGCTGATTGAACTTGAGCGCCTTCTGGCGATACAGGTCAAGCAAGCGACCCGGCGTCGCCACCAGCACATCGACGCCTTTGCGCAGCTTCATCATCTGCGGGTTGATGCTGACGCCGCCGTACACCGCATAAGTGCTCAACGGCAGGTTCTCGGCGTACTGGCGCACGGCTTCATGAACCTGTTCGGCCAGTTCGCGGGTCGGCACCAGGATCAGGGCGCGTACCGAGTTGGACGCCACTTTCGGCCCTTCCATGGCCAGCAACTGCAGCAGCGGCAGCGCGAAACCGGCGGTTTTGCCGGTGCCGGTCTGGGCCGCAGCCATCAGGTCGCGACCGGCCAGCACCGCCGGAATGGCTTGCGCCTGGACCGGCGTAGGCGTCTGGTAGCCGAGCGTCTCAAGAGAGCGCAGCAAGGGTTCGATCAGGCCAAGGGAGGCGAAAGTCATGGGATTACCGTAGGAAAAAGCGGAGCGGGTGTGCGATGGCGCGCAGTTTACCCTAATTCACACGGGATTCTGTTGGTGCAACCGCCACAGGTCGCACCGGACCGCGACGCCACTGCGGCAAGCCGATCAACACCACGGCGCTGATGATCACCGCCATCGCTATCGCTTCCTCGATCCCGATGGTCTCGCCGACAAACACGATCCCCAGCAATACCGCCACCGCCGGGTTGACGTAGGCATAACTGGTGGCCGCCGCCGGACGCACGTTTTTCAACAGGTACATGTAGGCGTTGAAGGCGATGATCGAGCCGAAGCCGATCAGGTAAGCCAACGCGGCCCAGCCTTCCATCGGCGGCAGGCTGTCCAGGTGTTCGCCGCTGACCGTGCTGCCGATCAGCAACACCACGCCACCCACCAGCATTTCCACGGCACTGGCCATAGCGCCTTGAGGCAAAGGTAAGTGTTTGCTCCACACCGAGCCGAAGGCCCAGGTCGCGGCGGCGAACACCAGCAACGCCGCGCCGAGCGGGCTCGATTGCAGGTTGGAACCGAGGTTGAGCATGGCGATGCCGATCAGCCCGAGCACAATCCCGGCCCATTCGAGACGGGTATTACGCGCACCCCAAAAATAGCCGAAGAGCAAGGTAAACAACGGCACCGTCGCCACCGCCAACGCCGCCACACCCGACGCCACGCCCGTGTGCTCGGCCACGCTCACCGCGCCGTTACCGAAACTGAGCAGCAAAATCCCGATGATCCCCGCCGCTTTCCACTGCGCCCAGGTCGGCGCCGGCGCCCCGCGCCAGCGCAAGAAGGCGTACATCAGCGTGCCGGCAATCACAAAACGAATCCCGCCGAGCATCAAAGGAGGCCAGTACTGCACGCCGATGCGAATCACCAGATAGGTCGAGCCCCAAATCACATACAACGCGAAAAAAGCGGCGATCAACGGTAAGGGAAAGCGACGTAAGCCAGGCATTGGGCAGCTCGTAGGCAGGACAAGGAGACTGGATATTCTAGAAAGGCCAAGGCGTAAAAATAAGTTACAAAACCTGTTTATCGCACCGGTACACTTTTCAAAGCACGGATTCCTGTAGGAGCCGAGCTTGCTCGCGATAGCGGTTTGTCAGTCGACTTCAATGCTGACTGACACGCAGCCATCGCGAGCAAGCTCGGCTCCCACAGGGGGATTTGCGGGGTTGTCAGATTACGCGTGCGCCGCTATATCCGGCGCCCAATAAACACGGCATGTCTTTCAGACGAACCCAGGGCTCGGTCCGCCAATGCAGCAGGCTCAAGGTTCCACCCGCCCATTCCATCAAGCGCAAACTCGGGGCCTGATTCGAGGCTACCCCGCCACCGTCGCGCAGCATCGGCACTACGTGATGGGTCAACCAACGCCGCAGATGCCGGTTCTCCGGGCAGTAGTGATAGACCAGCATCGCGTAAACGCCGGACTCGCTCAGCATCAGCGTTTCCAGGGGGGCGTCGCTTCCGGACAAACACATCATTCGGCGTTGATCGGCGTCGAGCTTGAGGGCGTGTCTGCCGTTAATGTCCACGCCCATTAATCGGCCGATATCCCGGGCGCAAAACCAGGCTTCTGCGTGGAGCAAGAGTGCTCGCAATTGGATGTGATGGCGGATGAAGGTTTGGGGGATGAAAGGAACTGGGGGATTGGGGGTAACTTTAGGCATGGCAGTCTCATATAGAAAGTTAGAGCTGCCAGCATCACTTGCAGATGATGGGTGGCAGCTGTGCGCGGGTCTGCAAGACCGAGTAGAGACCAATCCCGGCAGACCCGAAGGTCTCCCGCACACAGCTACCATAAATCGATGTTCGCTCATTAAAGCGGCGCGATTATAGGTGCGCATGTGGTCTCGTAACAAACTCTCGGCGGGCTTGCAGTCCCGATCGCTGAATTGGCAGCGACGGACAAAAGGTTATCGATGCCCTAGATCATGGGCAAGACAGACATTCCCTAAAATTCGGTAGGACCGATCATCGAATCAGAGGCGTCGTTAAACACACCACTCAACGGACACGTTGGGGCAACTGGAAGGAAGGTAGTGCGGCGGATGACGCCTTCGCGGGCAAGCCTTGCTCCTACGGGTTCGAGGCGATCCCGAATGTCGAGCACACCATAAATCTGTAGGAGCGAGCGGTGCGACGATTCGACTTGCCCGCGAAGAGGCCCGCCAGCCAAACGCAAAAGGTCGCAGCCTTAGATCGTTCCCATGCTCCGCGTGGGAATGCAGCCAGGGACGCTCCGCGTCCCAAGAGCGTCCGGTGAGGCATTCCCACGCAGAGCGTGGGAACGATCATAGGCAGGGGGTCAGTCAGAACCCGCGATGGCGCTTGAGGTTTTAGATCGTTCCCACGCTCTGCGTGGGAATGCAGCCAGGGACGCTCCGCGTCCCAAGAGCGGACGCAGAGCGTCCGGTGAGGCATTCCCACGCAGAGCGTAGGAACGATCATAGGTAGGGTGTGAGTCAGAACCCGCGATGGCGCTTGAGGTTTTAGATCGTTCCCACGCTCTGCGTGGGAATGCAGCCAGGGACGCTCCGCGTCCCAAGAGCGGACGCAGAGCGTCCGGTGAGGCATTCCCACGCAGAGCGTAGGAACGATCATAGGTAGGGTGTGAGTCAGAACCCGCGATGGCGCTTGAGGTTTTAGATCGTTCCCACGCTCTGCGTGGGAATGCAGCCAGGGACGCTCCGCGTCCCAAGAGCGGACGCAGAGCGTCCGGTGAGGCATTCCCACGGGTCGCGTGGGAACGATCATAGGCAGGGTTTCAGTCAGAACCCGCGATGGCGCTTCAGGTGTTCGTTGATCTTCGCCGCCGGCACTTTCTGCAAGCTGACCAGCAGATCATGGGACAACTCGCGCAACCCGTGCTGCTGGCGCAGTTGCTCAGCCAAATGCGTCGTCAGGTTGGCCGCCATTTCCGCATCCGCCATCGCCCGGTGAGCCTTGCCGGTGTTGGGCAAACTGGCAAACGTGGTGAGGGTCCCGAGCTTGTGATTCGGCGCCGCCGGCATCAACCGTCGAGCCAGCAATAGCGAACAGGCAAAGTTCTGCAACCGCGTACGCTTGATCCGCCCAAGCTCAAAATCCCAGAACTTCTGGTCGAACGCGGCGTTGTGCGCCAGCAACGGTGTGGTGCCGACGAACTCGTTCACCTCGTTCATCACCTGCTCGGCCGACGGCGCGGTGCGCAGCATGGCGTTGCTGATGCCGGTGAGTTGTTCGATGAAGGCCGGCACGCGCACGCCAGCGTTCATCAGGCTCTGGTAACGCTCGACGATGCGCCCCTGTTCAAGGATCACCACGGCAATTTCCGTGGCCCGGCAGCTGCTGCTCGGGGAGATCCCGGTGGTTTCAAAGTCGATGACGGCTATGCGTTCCAAACCTGTTTCTACTCCGTAAAAATCAATTCTTGAGCAGCAACGCGCCTTCGATCGGCACGTAGCGGCTGGCGGCGCGGATCAGCGAGTTGGCGGTCAGGCCCGGCACGCCGTAAGCCACGGCTTGCACGCCGTGTTTGCTGATGATGCGCTCCAGCAACATGTCGAAATCTCCGTCGCCGGAGGCCAGCACCACTTCGTCGACGTGATCGGCGGCGTCCATGATGTCGAGGGTGATGCCCACGTCCCAGTCGCCCTTGGCCGAGCCGTCGCTGCGCTGGATGTAGGGCTTGAGCTTCACCACGAAACCGAGGTTGCGCAGGATCTGCTGGAACTGCTGCTGTTTGCTGTCACCGCGATCGATGGCGTAGGCATACGCCTCGACGATCTCGCCCTGTTTGCTGATGTCAGCCCACAACGCGGCATAGTTGAAGTGGCAACCATAGGCCTGACGCACGGTGTAGTAGAGGTTTTGAACGTCGGCGAACACTGCGATTTTCTTCATCGCATTTCCCTCTTGGCGCACAGGCGCAGGCTTGAATCCGGCACTAGGCCCGAAAAGTCGCCCAGTATGCCAGCCCGGAGGTTTGTTCCGCGAATAATCGGCCCGGGGCGTTTGCGCGCCCCGGACGAGTGGTGGGTCAGATGAAGGAGTCGTCGTCATCGCCGCCGAAGAATGACGAGCTGTCATCGCTGTAGTCGGCGTCAGTGAAATTGCCCTGGTCGCTGGAATCGTTACCGGCCACGTTCTGGTCGTTGTTCCAGTCATTGCCGCTGTGGTCGTTGACCTGGGCCGGCTCTTCCTTGATGACTTCGACGATTTCCTGCGGCTGCTGATTACTGTGGAACAGGCTGCTGATGCCTTGCGCCAGCATCACGCCACCGGCCACGCCGGCCGCGGTTTTCAGCGCGCCGCCGAGGAAGCCACTACCCACCGGCGCCTGTTGTTGCGGCGCGTAGTTCTGTTGCGGGGCACCGAAGTTTTGCTGGGGCGGTTGTGAGTTGAACGACGGCCGTGCCGGTTCACGCCAACCGCCGGTCGATGGCGGCGCGCTTTGCGTCGGCGCAGGCTGCGGATCGCGGGAACCGCCGCCGAAGATACTCGACAGGAAACCACCGCCGCCCGGGGCCGGCGCGGCTGCCTTGGCCTGTTGCAGTTCGGCCTGCAATTGCTGGATCTGCTGGGCCTGTTGCTTGTTCTGTTCATCGAGGCTTTTGATCGCAGCCTCTTGCACCAGAATCGCCTGGGTCATGAAATAGCCCGCGGCGGGCTGGCGAGTCAGGTGCTCCTTGATCCGCGTCTCGGCCTGGGCGTCGCGCGGGGCTGAGTCCGTTTCGGCCTGTTGCAGCCGGGAAAACAGTCCATCGATCAGGGTTTGTTCTTCGCTGTTCATGGCGACCTCGTAGATTGCCGGGAATATCGTCACCCTCATCCACTGTGGATAAGGTGCCTGACAGTAATGGGGCTGCAACAGGATGTTTCAATGGCCTTTACCTAACGTTTACGTTTGCGCCCCTCAGGGTTTCATCGGTTAAAGTGTGGGACGGCTTTTAACCTGCGATACCAACTGATGAATCCGTTCGAAGTGCTGCGTGACTCCCTGTATTTCTCCAAGCGCAATCTGAGCCAGATCGTGCAACTGTGCCTTCCGCTGGTGATTCTCGAGGCGTTCCTGCAACAAATCGTCGACAACACCGCCGGCCCGGACGGGTTTCCTGGTTACAGCATGATTGTCGGTTTGCTGGTGTATCCGCTGTACACCGGCGCATTGATTCTGTTTCTCGACGCCCGCAGCCGTGGCGAATCCCCGCGCATCCGCGACTTGCTGGCCGCCTCTGCCACGTTGTGGCCGCGCTTCGCCCTGCTCACCGTGCTTAACACGTTGCTGATCCTGACGGGCCTGGCGCTGTATTACCTGCCGGGCATCTGGCTGATGGTGACGCTGGCCTTCGCCGAGTACCTGCTGGTGCTGCGCGGCCTGACGCCATTGGCGGCGATGAAGGAAAGCCTGCGCCTGACTCGCGGCCATTTCCTGCGCATCCTCGTCTGCATCCTGGCGGTGATGGCGCCTTTATGGCTGCTCAAGGGTGCCAGCCTGGAGGTCTACCCGGAGCCACAGAACCCGGTGCTCGGCTTGCTGATCGACAGCGCCCACAGCTTCCTGCAACTGTTCACCAGCGTGGTCCTGTTCCGCCTGTTCATGCTGATCGGCGAAGCGCCTGACAAAAACGACGGAACGGTCTGACCGCTCTGCCCTTGGGCGCGGGCGCCGCTCTCGGGTATGCTCGGGGTCATCTTTGTAACGCTATAAGCCGAGCCAATGACCCGTCTACTGCGCTACACCCTGCTGGGCCTGCTGCTGATCGTCGGTCTGGCCGGCCTGTTGATCTACAGCGTGACCTGGCGCCCCGAAGCCAAGGAAGTGTTGCCGGTCAGCTGCAACGCCAAGGCGCCGACCCTGGTGCCCGGCCAAGCCTTGAAGGTGATGACCTGGAACGTCCAGTACCTGGCGGGCAAACGCTATGTGTTCTGGAACGACCTGGCCCAGGGCGATGACGAAAAACCCACTCCCGAAGACATGGCGTTCAGCCTCGATGAAGTGGCGCGGGTGATTCGTGACGAGCAACCGGACATCGTGTTGCTGCAAGAGCTCGATTACGGCGCCAAGGCCAGCGACTATCAGGACCAGTTCAAACTGTTGCAGGAACGGGTCGCCGACCTGTTCCCATGCAGCGCCCACACCTTCGACTGGAAAGCCGACTTCGTTCCCGAGCCGCACATCTTCGGCAGCGTCGGCCGGCAACTGGCAACTTTGAGTCGCTACCAGATCGAACATGCCGAGCGGCTGCAATTACCGGTGGCGCCCGCCAATTTCATCAGCCGTCAGTTCAAGCCAAAAAATGCCTTGCTGGTGACCTATCTGCCATTGAGCGATGGCGGGCAGATCGCGGTGCTCAACACTCACCTGGACCGCGTTATCCAGCCCGACGACACCCTGCAAGCGCAGGTGACGGCAGTGGCCAAGGTCCTCGACAAGTACGAAAGCCGTGGCACGCCGTGGCTGATTGGCGGGGATTTCAATCTCTTGCCCCTGGGCCAGTACCGACGCCTGCCCACCGAGCAACGCACGGCCTACTCCGCCGACAGCGCCCTGCATGTGCTGTGGGACAAATACCCGATGATCCCCACCAACAACGAAGCCAGCGGTGTCGACCGGGCGCAGTGGTTGACCCATTACCCGAACGATCCCGGCTTGAATGGCCCGGACCGCACGGTTGATTACCTGTTTTACAGCCCGCGGATCAAACGGGTCGAGGCGACGGTAAGGCAGGACGATACGCTGCGGATTTCCGATCATTTGCCGGTGATTGCGCGGTTTTTGTTGCCGGCAGCACCGTAGATCAATGGTGGCGCGGGGGCTTGCCCCCTCGCCACAAGAAACCTCACCCTTAAAAAATCATCATGACTTACGCGGCTTGATCCGCGCCGTCGCCTCGGCCACCAACGGATCATCCGGCCAGTAATGTTTCGGATACCGCCCCTTCAAATCCTTCTTCACCTCGGCATAGGTGCTGCGCCAGAAGTTCGCCAGGTCCTGGGTCACCTGCACCGGCCGCCGCGCCGGGGACAACAGGTGCAGCTTGACCACCTGCCGCCCACCGGCGATGCGCGGGGTCTCGGCCAGGCCGAACAGTTCCTGCAAACGCACCGCCAGAATCGGCGGCTGCTCGCTGTAGTCCAGACGAATCGATGACCCGGACGGCACGCTCAAATGATGCGGCGCCAGTTCGTCCAGCCGCTGGGGCAATGGCCACGGCAGCAGGTTATGCACGATGCTCGACAGGTCCAGATTGGCGAAATGACTGAGCCGCGAGACTTTGCCCAGGTACGGCATCAACCAGTGTTCAAGATTTTTCAGCAGCGCGGCGTCACTGACATCCGGCCATTCGCTCTCGCCCTTGCCTGCGAGATCCAACTGGCGCAACAACGCCACCCGCGCCTGCCACTGACGCAGCTCCGGAGTCCAGGGCAACAACTCCAGACCTTTGCGCCGCACCAGATTGACCAGCGCCTGACTGCGCGCGCTTTCGTCGAGGCCGGTCAAGGGTTCGCGGCTGAGGATCAATTCACCGACCTTGCGCTGGCGCTCGGCCCGCAGCACGCCTTCGCGCTCATCCCAATCCAGTTGATCGACGCAGCGCACTTGCTCGGCCAGCACTGAGTCGAACAGCGCCGGATCGAAATCCGCCGCCAGATAAATCCGCTCTTCACGCTGGCCCTGACGACTGCCGAGGTCGGCGATTACCAGCCAGGGCTGCTTCATCAAGCTGTCGGCCTCGGCGAACAGCGCCGCCCGGCCATTGGCCAGCCGATATTCCGCGCCACCGGCCCGTCGCTGTTGCGCAACCCGGTCCGGGTAGGCCAGCGCCAGCAATGCGCCGAGCCAGCGTGGATGATCGGGATCGCTGACTGGCTCCGAGGCTTTACCGCGCAAGTAGCCGCGATACTGCCGCGCCAGTTGCCGGGCTCGTTGTACCCCGCCCTGAGCCCCGCGCGCGGCGCGCTCTTCACCGGACAACAGCACCAATCGGCTGTGCAGGTCGGCGCCAGCGCCACGCAAAATATCGCGCTCACCCAGCAGTGCGGCGACATCGCACGCCATGTCCGCCAGACCGAGCGCCTGACCGCGCAGCAGCAAATGCGCGATCCGAGGATGCGCCGGCAATTGAGCCATGGCTTGACCGTGACGGGTCAACGCTTCGCCGTCCAATGCGCCGAGGCGGTCGAGCAAATCCTGAGCCTGTGCATAAGCCGCAGCGGGCGGCACGTCGAGCCAGACCAATTGACCCGGTGTCACGCCCCAGCGACCGAGCTGCAACGCCAACCCGGCGAGGTCCGCCGAAAGAATTTCCGCACTGGCGTACGCCGCCAGTTGTTCATGCTGATCCTGCGACCACAGGCGATAACACACGCCCGGTTCCAGACGCCCGGCCCGACCTGCACGCTGCGTGGCGCTGGCGCGGGAGATGCGCTGAGTATCGAGGCGGGTCATGCCGCTGCCGGGATCGAAACGCGGCACCCGCGCCAACCCGGCATCGATCACCACGCGCACGCCGTCGATGGTCAGGCTGGTCTCGGCGATGTTGGTGGCCAGCACCACTTTGCGAAAACCTGCCGGTGCCGGGTCAATCGCGGCGCGTTGCGCGGCCAGGTCGAGTTCACCGTGCAACGGGCAAAGCAGCACCTGTGTGCTATTGCCCAAGGCATCGGCCAGTTGCTGATGCACCCGCCGGATCTCCGCCTGCCCCGGCAGGAACACCAGCACGCTGCCGGTTTCATCGTTCAAGGCTTCGAGGATGGTTTGCACCAGCCGTGGTTCGATAAATTCGCCAGGCTGGAACGGCCGGCCCCAGCGCATCGCCACCGGGTACATGCGCCCTTCGCTGCTCAGGATCGGCGCGTCATCGAGCAAGCCGGCCAGACGTTCGCCTTCCAGGGTGGCCGACATCAAGAGGATTTTCAGTGGCTGGTCTTCGCGAAACAGCTCGCGGCCATTGAGGCTCAGGGCCAGCGCCAGATCCGCATCCAAGCTACGCTCATGGAACTCGTCAAAGATCAGCAGCCCCACGCCATCCAGCGCCGGATCATCCTGCAAGCGCCGGGTAAGAATGCCTTCCGTCACTACTTCGATGCGGGTATTGGGGCCGACTTTGCTGTCGAGACGAATGCGATAGCCAACGGTTTCACCCACCTTTTCACCCAGCTCGCTAGCCAAACGCTCCGCCGCCGCCCGCGCCGCCAGTCGCCGTGGTTCGAGCATCAGAATGGTCTGCCCCGCCAGCCACGCCTCGTTGAGCAAGGCCAATGGCACGCGCGTGGTCTTACCGGCGCCGGGCGGTGCTTCGAGCACGGCTTCGTGGCGTGTCGCCAAGGCTTCACGCAGGGCGGGTAAAACTTCATCAATCGGCAAAGAAATCATGCTGGCTCCCAAACAGAGCGGCGAGTATAACGGCGAACTGCTTGGCGTTAATCACAGTCCTAATTCATACAGACGCCCATTCGTTTTCAAATGACCCAGGAGATTTCATATGCGTATCCCCTTTCGCCTGATTGGCGGTGTTCTGGTCGCCACCCTGCTGACCCAAGTGACTGCCTGCGGATCGATTTTCTACCCGGACCGTCGCGGCCAGATCGACGGCAAGATCGACCCGGCCATCGCGGTGCTCGATGCCGTGGGCCTGTTGTTCTACGTCATCCCTGGCTTGATCGCCTTCGCCGTGGACTTCGCCACTGGCGCGATTTACTTCGAACCGGGCAAGACCGCCCAGGTAGCGCCGGAAAAACTCAAGGAAGCGATCGGCCCGGACGGTCAGGTCGATAACCGCAAGTTGCAAACTATTCTGGAAACCGAACTGGGCCGCAGCTTCCCGCTCGACGACCCACGCCTGATCCAGCACAAGGGCAGCACCCAGCAACTGGCCATGTTCGGCCTGCAACCTGCCGCATAAGGAAGCGCTTCACCCATGAGCACCAGTCTCGAACACGCTCGCCTGCTGCGGTTGGCGACCCGCGCCTCCGTGGCGGTGGCTTGCACGCTGATCATTGCCAAAGCCATTGCCTGGTGGCTGAGCGGTTCGGTGAGCATGCTCGCCGGGTTGACCGACTCGGCCCTCGACGGCATCACCTCGCTGCTCAACCTGCTGGCGGTGCATTACGCCTTGCGCCCGGCGGATGACGATCATCGCTACGGCCACGGCAAGGCTGAATCGCTGTCGGGCATGGCCCAGGCGTTGTTTATTGGTGGCAGTGCGGTATTGATTTCGTTGCAGGCGATTGAGCGACTCAAGCATCCGGAACCGGTGGGCGCGCCGTGGATCAGCATCGGGGTGATTATTTTCTCCCTCGCACTGACCGTGGCGTTGCTGATGTTGCAGCATCGGGTGATCAAGGCCACCGGCTCCAACGCCGTGCGCGCCGACTCGCTGCATTACCGTTCTGACCTGATGCTCAATGGCAGCATCCTGGTGGCGCTGGTACTGGCCGGGTTCGGCTGGCATCAACTGGACGCGTGGTTCGGCCTGGGGATTGCGGTGTATATCCTCTGGAGCGCGGTGCATATCGCCCGGGAAAGTTTTGCGGTGCTGATGGATGAAGAACTGCCGCCGGATGTCAGCCAGCACATGCTGGAGCTGGCGTGCGCCGTACCTGGAGTGCTGGGGGCGCATGATTTGCGCACGCGGATTTCCGGAAACCACTGGTTTGTGCAGTTGCACCTGGAATTGCCGGGGGAGCTGACGTTGTCAGTCGCGCACGGCATCAGCGATCAAGCCGCCGACGCCATCCACGCCGCCTACCCGCGAGCCGAAGTGCTGGTGCACGCTGACCCGATAAGAGCAGCTGCAAGCGGTAAGCTTTAAGCTGCAAGCTGCAAGCTGCAAGCTGCAAGCTGCAAGCTGCAAGCTGCAAGCTGCAAGCTGCAAGCTGCAAGCTGCAAGCTGCAAGCTCCAAGCTCCAAGCTCCAAGCTTGCCGCTTAAAGCTTGAAACCTGCAGCTGCTTTTATTCCACTTGATAACCGCGACTGCTCAGGCAGTTGCCCTGGGCCTGGCGGTAGGCTTGCACGACTGACGGATCAGGCTGGTACGTCGCGGTTTGCGGATTGAAGCCGCTTTGCTGCACCGCGTATTGCGAGCACTCGTAACCGTCCTGGGCGACTTGCTCCGGGGATTGGCCGTTGGCCGGATACGCGGTGACGTCAATGCCGTTGCTGGTCGGTTGCGGTTGCGGCGCGCCTGTCGGCGGCTCGACCACTACGTAATCCTGAGTGCTTTCTTCGTAGGCATAGTAGGAACCGGCGGCGAGGAACAGCAGCGCGCCGCCGATCCATACTTCACGGGCGTAGTCGGGCATGTAATGCACACGAATCCCGCGTGGCGGCTGAACCACTACGTAACGCGGACCTTGTGGGCGATACCAGTAGCCGCCGGAGTAGAAGTAGTCCTGGCCACGGTACGGCACACGGAAGTTGCGGTCCGGGAAGCGATCGACCATCTGACCGGGACGATACTGCGGGCCTGGGCCCCATCCGTTGCCGTGCCCGTTCGGGCGACCTTCCCAGCGATGGTCATCGGGACGCGGGCCCTGATTGCCGTTCTGCCAGTGCTGGTTGTTATCGTTGCGGCGCGGGATGTCCTGATAGTTGCCGTAGCGCGGCTGCTGGGTCTGGCGCACGGTGTCGGGCCGACCCTGGATCGGCAGGCTATTGGCCGGGAGTTGCGGCGGCGGTGGCGCCGGACGAACCTGGGTGTTGGCGTCGTGCGGCTGACGGTTCTGCCATTGGCCGTCGTTGCGGTTCTGGCCGTTGTGCTCGAACTGACGACTGTTGTCGCCGCGAATGATCTCGTTGTTCTGCGGACGCGGCTGATTTTGCTGCGGGTTGTTTTGCGGCCGGGGCTGGTTCTGATTGTCGCCGCCATGCCCCTGATTATTACCCTGATGCTCCGGCCCGCGCTGCCCGCCATGGGGGCTGCGGCTTTCCTGATCATCGGCGAGCGATTGCGCGCTGACACTTACACACAGCAAACCAACACCGGCCAAACGCCAGATGCGCGACTTCATGCTCTTCCTCACTGCGGGTTAGGGCTTGTACATGAGACTGGGAAAGCACAGGCCGGTTCTGCAACAGGTTATCAGTCACGCAACTTATTTATTGAGCAATAAAAAAGGGAGACCCGTCGGCCTCCCTTTGAGAACTTCGTCCGTGCTCGACGCTTATGACGTCGGCTCACCTCACGCCGTCTTCTGGACAGTGTGTAGCTCGGAGGCCGGCACATCCCCGGTGGGGGTGGCGGCCGCGACTGGCCTGATTGGGCGAGTCGCTGTGGACTGTTTGTCCGAGCAGTGATTCTGTTAATAAGAATAGGCCTGGGGCGCTGGCAGAGGATTGCTAAGATTGCTCAAATAAACATCACTTGCGCAATTTTTAACCCTGGATAGATAATCCGCCGCAATAGTTACGACAAAGGACTGATTGATGAGCAAACTCGACCGTTACGACCTGAGCATTTTGGCGGAATTGCAGCGTGACGCGCGCATCTCCAACCAGGAACTGGCCGAACGCATCGGCCTGTCGCCTTCGCCGTGCTCGCGCCGCGTCAAACAGCTGGAAGACGACGGCTACATCTCCCGCCAGGTGGCCCTGTTGGACCGCAAGATGCTTGGCCTGAGCCTCACGGCCTACGTGCTGATCGGCATGGACCGCCACACGCCTGAACGTTTCGAGAATTTCGAAGCAGCGATCCGTACCTTGCCGCAGGTACTGGAATGCAGCCTGGTGACGGGGATGGATGCGGACTATCAGCTCAAGGTGGTGGTGCCGGACATGGATCACTACCAGAAACTGCTGCTGGGGCATCTGACCCGAATTGAAGGGGTGACCAGCGTGCGGTCGAGTTTTGTGTTGAATCAGGTGTTGAACAGCACCGAATTACCGTTGACGCATCTGCGCAGTTGATCGAGTTGCAGATCGTTCCCACGCTCTGCGTGGGAATGCAGCCAGTGACGCTCTGCGTCACGATTCAAGAGCGGAACGCAGAGCGTGGGAACGATCAGTGTCCGGGGCGACGAATAACCGCGACACACTGCCGCAGGTCAATGCCCGCCTCACTCGCCGTGCCGTATACTCGCCCCCGCCCTTTTAGCCTCGCCCGCGCTGGAGATGTTCGATGGATCCTGCAGTATTCGAAGAGTGGATGATGACTGGCTTGGTCAGCATCCTGATTATTTTCATGGGTTTCATCGTCTGGGACCTGGCGAAGAAATCCAAGGCTGGCAAGTTCGGCACCATGATTCTGTTCTTCGTGCTGGGCCTGGGGATCTTCGCGTTCATCATTAAAAGCGTGGTCATCGCCTACATCGAAACCAGCTCATAACCGCGCCGGTACTTCCTTCCACTGGCCCTGATCGAGCCCTTCGATCGTCCAGTCGCCAATCCTGACCCGCACCAGACGCAACGTCGGCAAGCCGACCGCCGCGGTCATGCGCCGCACCTGACGGTTGCGCCCTTCACGAATCACCAATTCCAGCCAACAGGTCGGCACGCTTTTGCGAAAGCGCACCGGCGGATTGCGCGGCCACAGCTCCGGCTCTTCCAACTGCCGCGCTTCGGCGGGCAAGGTCATGCCGTCGTTCAGCTCGACGCCATCGCGCAGGCGTTGCAACTGCTCGGCGTTCGGCTCGCCTTCCACTTGCACCCAATAGGTCTTGGCCAGTTTGTGTTTCGGGTCGGCGATTCGCGCTTGAAGCTGGCCGTCGTTGGTCAGCAGCAGCAAACCTTCGCTGTCGCGGTCCAGTCGTCCTGCCGGGTAAATGCCGGGAATCTCGATGTAATCCTTGAGCGTCGCCCGCCCTTCTGCGTCGCTGAATTGCGTCAGCACATCGAACGGTTTGTTGAACAGAATCAGTTTCGGCTCGGCCGGTGGCGCTTTGGCGACACGGCGCGGGGCGGATGACGAGGTATTCGCGCCAGGGCGGCGGGAAACGGGACGTGGAGGACGCGACATGGGGAAAGGAACATCTAACGGTCAGGGCTGCTAATGCTAGGGCGTGCCATCGATTATTGCCACAGCAGTGGAAATAATCGATGGCACGCCCTGCCCCAACCGCTAAATGACCATGACAACTGTTATCGGAACGGCGGCTCGTCGAAGCTGCGCAGTTTGCGCGAGTGCAACGAGTTGAGTTCGGTGCGCAACAGATCCACCGCCTCGATGCCGATCTTCAAGTGCTGGCTGACCGCGCGTTCATAGAAAGCGTTGGCCGAACCCGGCAGCTTGATTTCGCTGTGCAGCGGTTTGTCCGAGACGCAGAGCAACGTGCCATACGGCACCCGCAGGCGATAACCCTGGGCGGCGATGGTGCCGCTTTCCATGTCCACGGCCACGGCGCGGGACAGGTTGATCAGCGGTCGTTCCTGCGCCCAGCGCAATTCCCAGTTCCGGTCGTCGTAAGTCAGCACGGTGCCGGTGCGCAGGCGTTTCTTCAGCTCATCGCCCTTCTCGCCGGTGATGTTGGCCGCCGCTTGCTGCAAGGCCATCTGCACTTCGGCCAGGGCCGGGATCGGGATGTTCGGCGGCACCACCCGGTCGAGAATCCCGTCGCGACGCATGTAGGCGTGAGCCAGCACGTAGTCGCCAATGGTCTGAGACTGACGCAGGCCGCCACAGTGGCCGATCATCAGCCAGCAATGTGGACGCAGCACGGCCAGGTGGTCGGTGATGTTCTTGGCGTTGGACGGGCCGACGCCGATGTTCACCAACGTCACGCCGTGGCCATCGCTGGCGATCAGGTGATAGGCCGGCATCTGGTAGCGGTGCCAAACCACGCCCGCCGCAATTGCGGAAGCTTCGCCATGGTCCATGCTTTTTTCAATGATCACATTGCCGGGCAAGACCATGCGCACGAAACGCGGATCGCTGCGCAATTGCTCCAGGCCATGCACGATGAATTGGTCAACGTAACGATGGTAGTTGGTCAGCAGGATCCACGGCTGCACATGCCGCCAGTCGCTGCCGGTGTAATGCACCAGCCGGCGCAGGGAGAAATCCACCCGCGCCGCATCGAACAGCGCCAACGGCAGCGGATCGGTGTTTTCCCAGTCGTACAGGCCATCGGCGATGCCGTCGGTGGCGGCGGACAGGTCGGTACTCGGGAACACCCGCGCGAGCGTGGCTGCGGTGACGCCGGAACCGGCCAGTTCATCGCCTTGCTCGACTACGTACGGATACGGAATGTTCTGCTGGCTGACGCCGACTTCCACCGTGACGGTGAAGTCGTGCATCAGCGGCACCAGTTGTTCCAGCAGGTATTTACGGAACGCCGCCGGGTGGGTGACGGTGACGCTGTAGGTCCCCGGCAACTGAACCTTGGCGTAGGCGCGGGTGGTTTGTGGCACTTCGCCCTGGCAGAGGTAGGTCAGGCGCAGCTCGGGATAACGAAACATCGCCCGCTGTTCGGCGTCCGGTTCGATACGATCCTTGAGGTAACGCTTGAGCGCCTGATTCAGCGCAGAGGTGGCCTGCTCATGCAGGGCGGCGAGCCGGTCGACGGCTTGTTCGGCGGTTTGAACAACAATAAACGCTTCGGTCACGATCAGCTTCCTGTGTTCTGACATGCAGACCTTCATCTTGCCTGCATCGTCGCTTCACGGGAACAGTGGCGTGAGGATGGCGACCCACCCTCTCCAACCACAGGGTATCGGTGTGCCTTTGATTGGATTATCAAAAGCCTTGCGGGGTCGAGCGCGCCACGATTGCTTCCACGTCCAGCCCACGCGGCAACGCGCCATACACCCTTCCCGCCTGACCCAGCCGACTGGCGATAAACCCGTCACTGACCGCCGCATTCCCCGCCTCCAGCAACAACCTGGCCTGCAAGCCCAGCGCAATGTCTTCAGTCAGCTGCCGGGCGCGGTATTGAATGTCGCTGGTGTCCTTGAACGCCGCCTGCAATTGGCTGATGTGCGCGGCCAGGCGTTTGTCGCCGTGGCCATCGCCCAACTCGCTGAACAGCACATCCAGCACGCCTGGCTCTTTCGACAAGGCCCGCAGCACGTCGAGGCATTGCACGTTGCCGGAACCTTCCCACGTCGAGTTCACCGGCGCCTCCCGGTACAAACGCGGCAGGATGCTTTCTTCGACATACCCGGCACCGCCCATGCATTCGGCGGCTTCGTTGATCATTCCGGGGGCACGTTTGCAGATCCAGTATTTGCCCACCGCCGTTACCAGCCGGGCGAATTTGGCTTCATGGCTGTCATCCAGATGATCCAGCGCCTTGCCCATGCGCAAGCTGAGCGCCAAAGCGGCTTCGCTTTCCAGGGCCAGGTCGGCCAGCACGTTTTGCATCAGCGGTTGTTCGCTGAGCAGCTTGCCGCCGACCGTGCGGTGGGCGCAGTGATGGCTGGCCTGGGTCAGAGCCTGGCGCATCAGGGCGCTGGAACCGACCATGCAATCGAAGCGGGTCATGGCGACCATTTCGATGATGGTCGGCACGCCCCGGCCTTCCTCGCCGATCATCCACGCCAGGGCGCCACGGAACTCGACTTCGCTGGACGCGTTGGAGCAATTGCCGAGTTTGTTTTTCAGGCGCTGGATGTAGAACTGATTGCGCGTGTCGTCTGGGCGATGGCGTGGCAGCAGGAAACAGGTCAGGCCCTTGTCGGTCTGGGCCAAGGTCAGGAACGCATCGCACATTGGCGCCGAACAGAACCACTTGTGCCCCACCAGTTCATAGGCCTGGCCCGGACCGCTGGCGCCCACCGGATAAGCCTTGGTGGTGTTGGCCCGCACGTCGGTGCCGCCCTGTTTCTCGGTCATGGCCATGCCGATGGTGACGCCGGCCTTGTGGGCCATGCCGACGTTACGCGGGTCGTATTCGGTGGCGAGGATTTTCGGTAGCCACTGCTCGGCCAGACTCGGTTGCAGGCGCATCGCCGGGACGCTGGCGAAAGTCATGGTCAGCGGGCAACCGCTGCCGGCCTCGGCCTGGCTGTGCAGGTAACTCATGGAGGCGCGCGCAACGTGGGCGCCGGATTGCGGATGCGCCCAAGGCAACGAGGTCAAACCGTGCTCGACCGCCGTGCGCATCAGTTCGTGATAGGCCGGGTGAAATTCCACCAGATCGATGCGATGACCATAACGGTCATGGCTGACGAACACCGGTTTGTTCTGATTGGCCAGGAACCCGGCTTCCATCAGCGGCCCACCGGCCAACGCGCCATACGCGTCGATCCGTGATTCGGCCCAACCGGCGCCAAAGCATCGCGACCACTCCTGCAACGGCAGGTCGATGCGAAACAGGTTGGTGCCGTCCAGAGACGGTGGCTGGTTGGTGACTTCGTGGGTTTCGGCGAACTGATGCAGGTTCATGACGGGGCTCCTTTGGTCAGCCAGTAATCCAGTTAAGCACCGGCCCTTGGATGATCAAAGTGTCATATCCGCCCAATTACCGGCGCTTTCACCCTAGCTCGTAACAAAGTACTCGCCGGTATAACGCGGCCTGCAAGTCCTCGAACTTCACCGGTTTGCTCAGGTAATCAATCACCGCGCCGGTCGGGCAGACTTCCCGATTAACGCCCAGGGCCACCATGAACACCGGCAACTCGGCCCCCCCCGGCAAGCCACGGATCTGGCAGCAGAGGGAAGCACCGTCCTGAGCCGGCAGCTGACAATCGAGCACCACTGCATCGAAGGTTTCGCGCTGCAAATGGTCGAGCGCGGCCGCGCCGCTGTCGGCGGATCGCACCCGGAACCCGAGCTTGAGCAACATCCCGCGCATGACCAGTTGATTGATGCTGTTGTCATCCACCAGCAGCACCGTGCAGTCCTGGGGCTGCCGCAGACGCGGGAGGTCACGGGTCGTCGATGGCGTTGGCGTGCGCTCGACCGGCGGCAACGCGACTTCGATATCGAGCTGGAAGCGGCTGCCGCGTCCCGGTTCGGAGCGGTGGGTCAGGCGCCCGCCGAGCAATTCGACCAATTGCCGGCAGATCGCCAGGCCAACCCCCAAACCACCGTATTCGCGGGTCATCGAGCCGTCGAGCTGGAAGAAGCGCTGATACATCGTCGCTTCTCCCAAATCGGTGAAGCCAATGCCGGTGTCGATCACCGCAAAGGACAGCGCCAACCGCCCCTCCTCCATCGTCTGGCCGGTCACTCGCAGCGCAACACCGCCGACCCGAGTGAACTTGATCGCGTTGTCCAGCAGGCATTCCAGGCATTGCATCAGTTTGCTGCGGTCGCCGAGCAGGCGATCGGGCAGCCCCGGCGTGACCTCGACCTTGAGGTCCAGCGACTTGCCGGACGCATTGCCTTCGAACTGCACACGCAAGGCCTCGACCGCGCCGCGCAAGCTGAAAGCTTCCGGGTAAGCCTTGAGCTTGCCGGCCTGCAACTCGGTAAGGGTGAGGATGCCGTTGACCATGCGCATCATGTCCCGCGCCGAACCGGCGGCGGTTTGCTGGTATTGCTCCAGCTCCGGGTCCATCTCGACGGTCTGCATCAATTCCAGCGAACCGATCACCCCGTTCATCGGCGTGCGCAGTTCGTGGGTCAGGGTCGCGAGGAATTCGTCCTTGAGCTTGTTGCTGCGGGCCAGTTGCTGGTTGAGCACTTCCAGCTTTTGCCCGGCATCGAACAGGGTTTGTGCTTGCTGCTCACGCATGGCGTTGATGCGATCCGCCAGGGCCAGGGACAGCAGCGCGACTTCAATCGCCGAGCCGATCTGGCTGGCGTACATGGTCAGGAACACGTTCGGCAGGTAACCGAGCACCATCAGGGTATTGACGATGCCGCCGAGCAAAAACGCCGACCAGGCAATGATGAAATAACGCGCCACCCGCAGGCCCCGGGCCCAGGCGAAGATCCCGGCGGCAAAAATCACCACGGTAAACAGCAGCGCGAGGGTCGTGGCCAGGCGCAGGGCCAGAGCGTAACTGGTCATCAGCGACAAGCCGACCACCACCGCGCCAAACGCGATCAGTGCCAACAGCACGCGATCGAGCCAGCGGCTGTGTTCCTTGGTTTGCAGGAAGCTGCGGGCGAACTGGCTGCCGAACAGCCCGGCGCAACCGATGAAGAACGGCGTCGCGGCGTTGGCCCACCACGGGTTGTCCGGCCAGAAATACTCCACCGCCGCGCCGTTCACCGACAGCTGATACAAGCCGAACGAGGCGATGTAGAAGATGTAATAGAGGTAACTGGTGTCGCGCACGCTGAGGAAGATGAACAGGTTGTAGACCACCATCCCCAGCAATACGCCGTAGATCAGGCCCAACACATACAGGCGCACCGGTTGCTCTTCGAGGTACGCGGTGCTCGACCACAAGGTCACCGGCGCCTGGATCGAGCCTTCGCTTTGCAACCGCAGGTACACGGTTTGCGCCTGGTCGGGTTTGAAATTCAGGTTGAACAGGTAGTTGTTCTGGCGGATTTCGCGACTGGCAAACGGCAGCGCATCGCCGGTGCGTCGGATCAGTTGATAGTCGCCAGCGGCATCGGGCAAATACAGATCAAGGTGATCGAGGGGCGGATAGGCCAGTTCCAGCAACCAGGTCCGTTGCGTCTGCGGATTGGTCGGACGGTAGTGCAGGTCGATTTTCAGCCAGAACACCGAACGCGAATAACCGGCGTTGAGGGTGGCTTTATCGTGGGTCTTGAAGTTGCCGGCGGCGGCTTGCGCACGGACATCGGCGATGCTCGCCTGACCGCCCGCGTCTTCGTACACCTGCAGGGTTCGACCCAGGGGAAGGCTCTGGGTGAACTCGTCAAATTCAACGGCGCTCGCCAGGAGGGGCAAGCACAACAGCAACATCAGCAAATAGCGCATTTAAGCCCCAGCGTGGCCTGTCCGGTCCTGTCAGGAAGCCCCCCATTCCTTTTGAGTAGACGTAAAACCGGTATTACCTGTTATTGGTTTGGATCCACTCTAGCATAGCCGTTGATGGCCATTGAGCACCATTGAAATTTTTCCGGTAGAGGCTCTAGCACGGGCGTTCCAGCGCAGGGTATTGAGATAGAGCTGTTGGTCTGGTCAGAATATGACAATGATCCCGATCCACTGAACCTTTGTGGCGAGGGGGCTTGCCCCCGTTGGGGTGCGAAGCGCCCCCATTTGCCTTCTGCCTGGAACACCGCTTCTGCAGGTTTGCGACTGCTTCGCAGCCGAACGGGGGCAAGCCCCCTCGCCACACTGTATCGGCAATTCCTGGTGTCACTGCACCCGAAAAAACAGCATTGGTGGTAAGCTCGCGCACCATGAATATCTACAGCTCTCGCCCCGTTGTCCTCTGTCTCTCCGGCCACGACCCAAGTGGTGGCGCCGGCTTGCAGGCAGATATCGAAGCCCTGCTCGCCCAGGGTTGTCATGCGGCCCCGGCCGTCACCGCCCTGACCGTGCAAGACACGGTCAACGTCACGGATTTCCGCGTCCTCGACCGTGAGTGGGTGTTGGCCCAGGCCAACGCCGTGCTCAACGACTCCGAAGTCGCGGCCGTGAAACTGGGCATGCTCGGTTCCCTGGAAATGGTCGACACCGTGGTCGAACTGCTCTCGGCGCACCCGCATTTGCCGGTGGTCTGCGACCCGGTGCTGCGCGCCGGTGGCGGCGGACGCCTGGGCAAGGACGAAGTCGGCTACGCCATGCGCGAACGCCTGCTGCCTCTGTCCATCATCGCCACCCCGAACCTTCCCGAAGCGCGCATCCTCGCCGAACTGCCCGACGGCACCGCGGACGAATGCGCGGAAAAACTCCTGCCGTTCGTCAAACACCTGCTGATCACCGGCGGCCATGGCGATGAACACGAAATCCACAACCGCCTGTACAGCCGCGACGGTCGTCGCGAAACCTTTACCTGCCAGCGTTTGCCCGGCAGTTATCACGGCTCCGGTTGCACCCTGGCCAGCGCGTTGGCCGGTCGTCTGGCCCAGGGCGAAAACCTCGCCAGTGCCGTGCAGACCGCGCTTAACTACACGTGGCGTACCCTGCGCGATGCCGAGCAACTGGGCAAAGGCCAGTTCGTGCCGCGCCGCCTGCCGCTGGATTTCTGTTCCTGACTTTTGATGCGTGAAGCGCCGAGGCTTGTCCGATGAAACTACGTGGCCTGTACGCCATTACCGATAGCCAGTTGCTGGCCGGTAAATTTCTTTCGTACGTGGAGGCGGCGCTGGAAGGTGGCGTCGTCCTGCTGCAATACCGCGACAAGAGCAGCGACGAGGCCCGCCGCCTGCGCGAGGCCCAAGCCCTGCGGGACTTGTGTGATCGCTACAAGACTCAACTGATCATCAATGACGACGCCGAACTGGCCGCACGCCTGAACGTCGGCGTGCACCTGGGCCAGACCGACGGCCCGCTGACCCCGGCCCGCGCCTTGCTCGGTCGCCAGGCCATCATCGGTTCGACCTGCCACGCGCAACTCGAACTCGCCGAACAAGCGGCCAAGGAAGGCGCGAGTTACGTCGCCTTCGGCCGCTTCTTCAACTCCAACACCAAACCCGGTGCCCCCACCTGCAGCCTCGATTTGCTCGACCAGGCCCGCAGCAAACTGCACCTGCCGATCTGCGCGATCGGCGGCATCACCCTGGACAACGCCGCGCCGCTGGTGGCCCACGGCGTCGATCTGCTGGCGGTGGTGCATGGCCTGTTTGGCGCCGAGAGCACGGCTGAAGTCACCCGCCGCGCCCGCGCCTTCAATGAATTACTGAAAGTCTGATTAGAGAGCCCGATCATGTCTCGTTCCGAAACCCTGTTTGCCGATGCCCAGAAACACATTCCCGGTGGCGTGAATTCCCCGGTTCGCGCGTTCAAGAGCGTTGGCGGCACGCCGCTGTTCTTCAAACACGCTGAAGGCGCCTACGTCACTGACGAAGACGACAAGCGTTATGTGGATTACGTTGGCTCCTGGGGCCCGATGATCCTCGGCCACAGCCACCCGGACGTGCTCGACGCCGTGCGTAAACAGCTGGAACACGGCTTGTCCTACGGCGCACCGACCGCGATGGAAACCGAGATGGCCGACCTGGTCTGCTCGATCGTGCCGTCGATGGAAATGGTGCGCATGGTCAGCTCCGGCACCGAAGCGACCATGAGCGCGATCCGCCTGGCCCGTGGTTTTACCGGCCGCGACGCGATCATCAAGTTCGAAGGCTGCTACCACGGCCACTCCGACAGCCTGCTGGTCAAGGCCGGCTCCGGTCTGCTGACCCAAGGCGTACCGAGTTCGGCGGGTGTCCCTGCTGACTTCGCGAAACACACCCTGACCCTGCCGTTCAACGACATTGACGCCGTGGAAGTCATGCTCGCCGAAGTCGGCCAGACCGTGGCATGCATCATCGTCGAGCCGGTGGCCGGCAACATGAACTGCGTACCGCCGGCACCGGGTTTCCTCGAAGGCTTGCGGACCCTGTGCGACAAGCACGGCGTGGTGCTGATCTTCGACGAAGTGATGACCGGTTTCCGCGTGGCACTCGGCGGTGCCCAGGCGCACTTCGGCGTGACCCCGGACCTGAGCACCTTCGGCAAGATCATCGGCGGCGGCATGCCGGTCGGCTGCTTCGGCGGCAAGCGCGAAATCATGTCGCACATCGCGCCACTGGGCCCGGTGTATCAGGCAGGCACCTTGTCGGGTAACCCGCTGGCCATGGCCGCCGGCCTGACCACCCTGCGCCTGATCAGCCGTCCGGGCTTCCACGCCGAACTGAGCGACTACACCAGCCGGCTGCTCGATGGCCTGCAACAGCGCGCCGATGCGGCGGGCATCCCATTCGTGACCACCCAGGCGGGCGGTATGTTCGGCCTGTACTTCAGCGGTGCCGACGACATCGTGACCTTCGATGACGTGATGTCCAGCGACGCCAACCTGTTCAAGCGCTTCTTCCACTTGATGCTGGAAGGTGGCGTATACCTGGCGCCGAGTGCCTTCGAAGCCGGCTTCACCTCGATTGCCCACGGCGAAACCGAGTTGAAACTGACTTTGGATGCTGCCGAACGCGCCTTCGCCGCACTGAAATAACGCTGTGCCGCTGACGTTGGCGATTGCCAGCGTCAGCTTTTACCTACATTCCTGCGTCTTTTCCTACCCTTGTGCCAATAATCTCCCGCAAAGTAGGCGATATATTCCCCGCGCAGCAGAAAAACGAGTAAAGACTTTGTAAGGTTGGCCCTGCTTATTTCATAATGCGCGCTTATTGGATCCCTCGATGGGTCCGCGCGCCCTTCAGAGGTAAGTCGATTCCCATGAACCGCACCGGCCGCACCCTTGCATTGGGCTGCCTGTTGCTCCTTCAGCCCCTGCTCGCGCTCGCACAAGCAGGCGGCAACTCGTTGTTGATCCCAGCGATGGGTCGCTGCACCCTCAATACTCAGCCGCAAGACCTGACGCAAGCGCTGGCCGCCTGCCAGAAAGCGTCGGATGAAGGGGATGCGCAAGCGCAATACGAGTTGGGCGAGTTCTACTACGACGGCAAAAATACGCCGCGTGACCTCGATAAAGCGCTTAAATTCTTCGAAAAGGCCTCGCTGCAAGGCCACGCCCAGGCGCAATTCAAACTCGGCACCATGTTCTTCCACGGCGAAGGCGTGCCGGCCAATAACGTTCAGGCCTATATCGTGCTGAAAATGGCCGCGGTCAACGGCGCAGAAGATGCGTTGGACACCGCCGATGAAGTCGCCGAGAAAATGCCCCGCGAAGATCTGGAAGTGGCCACGCAGGTGCTGGGGCAAATATTCCGTAAATACCTGATGGAATTGCAGAGCGCCGATGGGCGGACGCCTTTCTCGCCGCTGCCCTGATCCCCCCTCAAGGCGATAACAGATCGCCTTGCCGATACGCCTCGACGCCAGCAACATGGGCGATCGTCATGCCCGCCGTGGCCATTCGCCGTAACGAACGCACATACAGCAGCCCTTCCCGGACACAAGCCACCGTCGTGACACGGTCGCTGACCGGATCGATGATCTCAGCCACCACCTGCCCGGCCGCCAGATAATCACCAACCTGCGCACAAAACACGATCAGCCCGCCGACTGGACTTATCAGCGGTTCGACACCCGCCAGCGGCGTCGGTCGGTTGAGCAACGGCGGTAAAGGTGGTGCGTCAGCGTCGATCGCGCCAACGTGGGTCAAGTAATTGATCAAACCCTGGCAGTCCTGCCCCGCCAGCTCATGACTTACGTCAGCCACTCCCCGCAACTCTACCGTCACCGCAAACCCCGGCCTCGCAAAGCGCCCAGGGAAACGTGCCTGCATCTGCGACCAGAACAGCGTGAAACTCTCATCGAACGAGCGCCCGCCCGCGTCTTTTGCCATAAAGCAGGCCTTGGCCCCCAGATACCTGGCCAAGGGTTCGACCTGGGTCCAGAAATCCGGTGACAGGTACAGATGCTGTACGGCCTCAAAGTCGCAATGCAGGTCCAGCACGATATCGGCATCGCAGGCCAGGGTTTGCAGAACCAGACGCAAGGATTGCAGCTGGGTCGTGGGGATCTGGCTGGCCGATACCTGCAACAGGGTCGAACGGATCAGCCCCAGATTGTCGTCGAGGCTGTCGGTCAACCCGCTCATCACTGCATCGCCCACTTGCTGGCTGACATCCAGAAAGAACCGATTGAAGTTTTCTCGGCTGTCGTTATCGAAACGCCCTTGGGGGACGTCCATCAGCACTTGCTCCAGCCCTGCCGGATTGGCGACTGGCACCAGCACGATTGGTTTGCGCAGCAGATTGGCGGCTTCCAATTCTTCCAACCGTCGCTTGAGATGCCACAGCACCAGCATCCCCGGCAGTTCGTCGGCGTGCAGGGACGATTGGATATAGATCTTGCCGTCCGCGTGCGCCGGGCCGTAATGGAAGCTGCGAATCTGCCGCGCCGTTCCCGGCACCGCCGCCAGCAAATGATGTTGTTTGGTCTGCATCGGATCTCCCGTCGGCCGGAACCGGGAGCGCTCTGCCAACGCCGCCCCGGCCAGGTCAAAAAGTCGGTTAGTTGCCGCTGAACATGTCCACGCCGTCGAAGTACGTGTCTTGCAACCGCGCATAGGTACCGTCGGCATGCAGGGCGGCCAATCCCCGATCCAGCATGGTTTTCAAGGTGGCATTGCCTTTGGCGATGCCGATACCGCTTGTCGACGGCATCAGCTCGCTTTCAATCAGCGGCCCCAGGACAAAACCGGCGCCCCGGGGCGAACTCAGGAAGCCGCTCTGAGCCTGCTGCGCATCCTGCAAAGAGGCTTGCAAGCGACCTGCGACCAGATCGGCGTAGGCCTGCTCCTGATCCGGGTAAGCCAACACTTTCATGCCCGCCTTGGCCAATACCTGCCTGGCATAGATTTCCTGGGTGGTGCCCTGCAAATAGCCAACGGACTGGCCCTTGGGTTCTTCAAGGGTTGCGCCCTTCCTGAACACCATGGCCGTGGGACTGGAAAAAACCTCCGAGGAGAAATCGATAACCTTCAGCCGCGCCGCAGTAATGCTCATGGACGCCAATATCGCGTCGATCTTTCCGGCCAGAAGACAGGGGATCAGGCCATCAGAGTCGATTTCAACCCACTGGCAACGAACTTCCAGATGCGCGCAGATACCATTGCCGATATCAATCTCGAAACCGACCAACTTGCCCGTCTCATCCTTATAAGCGAAGGGTGCGTAGTTGGGGTCAGCACCGAATCGTATGACTTCATAATCTTTGGCAAAGAGTGAAACGCTGAATAACACAACGACTAATAGCAATAACAACAGGATTATTTTTTTCATTGTTCTATTCCTTGTTATTAGAAGAACAGGACTGCGTTACAACACGTCCAGATACGGAACCTCTCGACGCATCGTTAATGAAGTGGCGGGCGCATCGAACTCTCGCCCCAGCCGATGCCCGCCATACACGGCCGCCGCAATCGTGCCTGGCGCCAGACAGTCACCGACCAACTCTACGGTTTGAATACCGACATCCCGCCACACTTGCGGCGCATCATGGAGCGCCTGGTACAGCGCTTGATCGGGCTCCCGGGAAGTCACCAACAGCAACGAGGCCGCCGGAATCACACGCGGTCGGCCGGTATAGACACAGCCCGCCATCACACCATCGGGCGTGACGCTGCACAGCGTGTGGGACGCGATGATGGTGATATTCAGCTCCAGCAGGCGACGCTGGATGCGGTGCTGCTCGAGGGTGTTGTGGGTCCATGTCGCCACGTCCGCCGCCGGGGTGACGAAGATCACTTCCACCCCCCGATCCACCAGATGCTCGGCCAGTACGCTGCCGAGGTAATAGTGATCGTCGTCGAACAACAGCACGGGGGACGGCGGGATGGCGCCAGCCAGCACATCATCCGGAGTCAGCACGGGGATGCCGGACAAACCCGGCAGGACCTGGCGCAAAGCCCGACCCAGACCGTCCCGGCGCCAGTGTGATCCGGTTGCGATGAAGACGTGCTCGGCGGCAAAGTCCAGCACATCCTGGGCGTTCAGCCGGCTCTCGCGGTAGATGTCCACTGAGGCCAGCCGATTCAGCGCGTCGAGGCGATAGTCGACCACTCTCGACCAGCTCGCCAACCCCGGAAGCCTGGACTCAAGCGTCACGCGACCGCCCAGGTTGCGCGAGCTTTCTACCAGCGCCACGTCCATGCCCCGCAGGCCTAGCACCCGCGCGCATTCAAGCCCGGCAGGCCCCGCCCCGATCACCAGCGCCCGGCCGGGATGGCCCACACGCGCCACCGATTCAGGATGCCAGCCCCGCCGCCACTCTTCGCCCATGGTCGGGTTCTGGGTGCAGCGCAACGGTGTGCTGGTGTGATCACCACTGACGCAGATATTGCAGCCGATGCACTCACGGATTTCGTCCATCCGCCCTTCTTCGATTTTCTTCGGCAGAAAGGGGTCGGCAATGGAGGGGCGCGCGGCACCGATCAGGTCCAGCACCCCGCGGCGCACCAGCGACACCATGGTGTCAGGCGAGGTGAATCGACCAACCCCCACCAGCGGCTTGCGGGTCAGCGCCTTGAGCCCCAGCAACAATGTCTCTTGATAGCCCTCGCTGGCAAAGCGCGAGGTCACACTGTCGTTGGCCCAGTCGGCGACATTGACGTCCCACAGGTCGGGCAAATCCGCCAGCATCGAGAAGATTTCAGCGCCTTCGCCCTCCCGGGACAGGCCGCCGGCGGCTTGTTCATCCACCGCCAGGCGCACGGCCACCGCACAACGATCACCCACCGCGTCCCGGGTGTCTTCAATCAATTCGCGCAACAGACGCACACGGTTCTTCAGCACTCCGCCGTATTCATCGGTGCGGCGATTGTTGCGCGGGGTCAGGAAATGAAACGGCAGGCCGAGGTCGTGGCCCGCGTATACGTAGACAATGTCGAAACCCGCCTGACGCGCCCGCAACGCAGCAGCCCGGTGCATCTGGCGCAGTTGCTGGATATCGGCCCGGCTCATGGCCCTGGCCTGTACGGGGTCATAGCCGCGCACCGGCGTGTTTGACGGCGCCCACGGGATTTCGCGACTGTATCGATTGGGGGCGGAGTAGCCGTTGAAAGCCAGTTCAACACCGGCTAATGAACCATGCTGATGGACCGCCTCGCACATGCGGGCCAGCGCCGGGATGTCACGCTCATCCCACAGACGCGCCTCTATATAAGGGGAGAATTCGCTCAGGGGACTGATCTCGCATTCCTCCGTGCAGACCACCCCCCAGCCCCCCTCGGCTTTTATTCCACGCATGCGAGCCATTGCCGAGGGATGCACATGCCCCATGCCATTGCAGTGGGGCACCTGGTAAAAACGGTTACGCGTACGAACGGGGCCAATCTGGACCGGCTCGAAAAGAATGTCATAACGAGAATCGCGCACAGAGCTACCCCCGAACCAATAAGTCCGCCAATAATTGTTTTATAAATAGGCAGTGCTTGATTAGCCGCCGAGTGGCAACTTGCGCTCAAAGCTGGGTTTAGACGAAACCGGGCAAAATAGACCGCAAACAGTTTTCAATTTGCGACCTGAGCTTTCTATGGATGTACTCATGGCATTCACTGCATGACCACAACCTGATATTTTTCCGACAAGCAGTCAATACGCCGGATAAATATCAGAAGCGTCCTACACACTGAAATCAGACGACACAAAGTCGAGGCGAAAGCTATTTTTCAGGCATCGGCATCGGAAACGGCATCACATTGCCGACCGCGCCGCGGGCTTCGCTGATTTTCGGCGTACCGAGGCGCTCGACTTCGTCGATGCGCACAATCGAATGCATCGGCACGAAACTGCGCACCACGCCCTCGAACTGAGCCTTGAGTTTCTCTTCGCTCGGATCGACGACCACTTGCGTGCGCTCGCCAAAGACGAACTCTTCCACTTCCAGGAAGCCCCACAGATCACTTTGATAGATCTGCTTGGCATACATTTCGTACACCTGGCCCTGGTTGAGGAAAATCACCTTGTAGATTGGGGCTTCACGTTTGGTCATGGTGGGCGGGCAACACATTGGGGATAAAAATGAGGGCGCGAACTATAGCATAGCCACCGGACGCACAACGGTAGGAACCTTGGGACATGTTCCCTATAATGCGCGGTTCTTTGAATCACGTGATGACTCTGTCCATGGCCAAGAAGCTTTACATCGAAACCCACGGTTGCCAGATGAACGAGTACGACAGCTCGCGCATGGTCGATCTGCTGGGTGAACATCAGGCCCTGGAAGTCACCGCTCGCGCCGAAGATGCCGACGTGATCCTGCTCAACACCTGCTCGATCCGCGAACGCGCCCAGGACCGGGTGTATTCCCAGCTCGGTCGCTGGCGCGAACTGAAACTGGCCAACCCGGACATGGTGATCGCCGTCGGCGGTTGCGTGGCCAGCCAGGAAGGCGCGGCCATCCGCGACCGCGCACCGTATGTGGACGTGGTCTTCGGCCCGCAGACCCTGCACCGCCTGCCGGAAATGATCGACGCTGCCCGCGCCACCAAGCTGCCGCAAGTCGACGTCTCATTCCCGGAAATCGAAAAATTCGACCATTTGCCCGAGCCGCGCATCGATGGCCCGAGCGCTTACGTGTCGGTGATGGAAGGTTGCAGCAAGTACTGCACGTTCTGCGTGGTGCCCTACACCCGGGGTGAAGAAGTCAGCCGGCCGTTCGACGACGTGATCGCCGAGATCATTCACCTGGCCGAAAACGGCGTGCGCGAAGTGACCCTGCTGGGGCAGAACGTCAACGGTTATCGCGGCACCACCCACGATGGGCGCCTGGCGGATCTGGCCGAGCTGATCCGCGTGGTGGCCGCCGTCGATGGCATCGACCGGATTCGCTACACCACGTCGCACCCGCTGGAGTTCTCCGACAGCCTGATCCAGGCCCACGCCGATGTGCCGGAACTGGTGAAACACCTGCATTTGCCAGTGCAATCGGGCTCCGACCGCATTCTGTCGGCGATGAAGCGCAACCACACCGCGCTGGAATACAAATCCAAACTGCGCAAGCTGCGGGCCGCCGTGCCGGGGATCTGCATCAGTTCCGACTTTATCGTCGGCTTCCCGGGCGAGACCGAGAAAGACTTCGAACAGACCATGAAGCTGATCGAAGATGTCGGTTTCGACTTCTCCTACTCCTTCGTTTACAGCCAGCGCCCGGGCACTCCGGCCGCCGACCTGGCCGACGAAACGCCGGAAGCACTGAAAAAAGAACGCCTGAACGCACTGCAACATCGCTTGAACCAGCAAGGTTTCGAGATCAGCCGACAAATGGTCGGCTCGATCCAGCGGATTCTGGTGACCGATTATTCGAAAAAAGACCCCGGTGAGCTGCAAGGCCGGACCGAGAATAACCGGATCGTCAACTTCCGCTGCGACAATCCAACCCTGATTGGCCAGTTCGCCGACGTGCATATTGATGCGGCACAGCCGCACTCGTTGCGGGGCTCGCTGATCCAATAATCACCTGAATGCCCGTGACTGCGGGCTTTTTGTGGCGAGGGAGCTTGCTCCCGCTGGAGTGCGAAGCGCTCCCAATATCTGCAGGTTGTACTGAGGTGACTGGCTTGCGACTGCTTCGCAGCCGAGCGGGAGCAAGCCCCCTCGCCACAGGTATGAAGTATCCGTTAGACATTGGTCTGTTTAAGAGCTTTCGTACCCAGCCCACTGGCGTTATCCTTGATTTCATCTTAATTGCCCCAGGGCGGCTAAATACGACCTTGAACGCACCCATCGAACCACATCGTTTTATCCTCGAGCCCTTTGAGGCTCGCCGCTTCGCCAATCTGTGCGGGCAATTCGACGAGCATCTGCGCTTGATCGAACAACGCCTGACCATCGAGATCCGCAATCGCGGAAACCAGTTCGAGCTGATCGGCGAACCCAAGCACACCACTTCTGCGGAAAACCTGATCCGCCGCCTGTACCGGGAAACCAAGGGTACGGAGCTGTCGCCGGATACGGTTCACCTGTTCCTGCAGGAATCGGCCGTCGAAGAATTGGACAACGTCTCCCCCGGCGAACCCTCCGTTGCCTTGCGCACCAAGAAAGGCATGATTCGCCCTCGCGGCTTGAATCAGCTGCGCTACGTGAAGGAAATCCTCGGTAACGACATCAATTTCGGCATCGGCCCGGCCGGTACCGGCAAGACCTATCTGGCCGTTGCCTGCGCGGTAGACGCGCTGGAACGCGAGCAGATTCGCCGCATCCTGCTGGTGCGCCCGGCGGTTGAGGCTGGCGAAAAGCTTGGCTTCCTGCCCGGCGACCTGTCGCAGAAAATCGATCCGTACCTGCGCCCGCTGTACGACGCGCTCTACGAAATGCTCGGCTTCGAACACGTGGCCAAGCTGATCGAGCGCCAGGTGATCGAAGTCGCACCGCTGGCTTACATGCGCGGTCGCACGCTGAACAACAGTTTCATCATCCTCGACGAAAGCCAGAACACCACCGTCGAGCAGATGAAGATGTTCCTGACCCGCATCGGCTTCGGCTCCACGGCGGTCATCACCGGTGACATCACCCAGGTCGACCTGCCCAAAGGCACCAAATCCGGGCTGCACCATGTGATCGAAGTCCTGAAAGACGTGCCGGGTATCAGCTTCACCCATTTCATGCCCAAGGACGTGGTGCGCCATCCATTGGTGCAACGCATCGTCGAAGCCTACGAGCGCTTCGAGAATCGCGTGGCCGATGAAGCGCCAAAGGATAAACGCCACGATGCTTGAGCTTGATCTGCAACAGGCCACCGAAGCGCCTGTCCCCAGCGAAGCCGAGTTCCGCCAATGGTGCGAACTGGCCCTGCGCCAGCGCACTGCCGATTCTGAAATGACCATCCGTTTGGTCGACGAAGAAGAAGCCCGCGAACTGAACTTCACCTGGCGGCAGAAAGACTACGCGACCAACGTTTTGTCGTTCCCGGCCGACGTGCCCGACGAGTTTCTCGACATTCCCCTGCTGGGCGATCTGGTGATCTGCGTGGCGGTGGTCGAGCGCGAAGCCGCGGAACAAGGCAAGGAACCAAAGGCCCATTGGGCGCATCTGGTCATTCACGGCTGCTTGCATCTGCTTGGTTACGACCATATAGATGACGAGGAAGCCGAGGAAATGGAAGCACTGGAACGAACGTTGCTTGCCGAGTTGGGTTATCCCGACCCTTACGCGGACGACGAAACCGAAACATCCCCTATTGTTACAACAAAGGATTCAGAGTAATCGCTATGAGCGAAGATCGATCGAGCAACGGGCAGAAGTCATGGCTGGGTAAGCTCACCCAGGCTTTTGCCCACGAGCCGAAGAACCGCCAGGAGCTGCTGGAGCTGCTGCGCGACGCACACCAAAACAAACTGTTGGACAGCGAAGCGCTGGCCATCGTCGAAGGCGCCATCCAGGTGGCTGACCTGCAAGTTCGGGACATCATGGTCCCGCGCTCGCAGATGATCAGCATCAAGGCGACCCAGACACCTCGCGAGTTCCTGCCCGCCGTGGTCGACTCGGCCCACTCCCGCTACCCGGTGATCGGCGAAAGCCACGATGACGTGATGGGCGTGTTGCTGGCCAAGGACTTGCTGCCGTTGATCCTCAAGGAGAACGGCGACAGCTTCAACATCAAGGACCTGCTGCGCCCGGCCACGTTCGTGCCGGAGTCCAAGCGCCTGAATGTGCTGCTGCGTGAGTTCCGCGCCAACCACAACCACATGGCCATCGTCATCGACGAATACGGTGGCGTGGCGGGTCTGGTGACCATCGAAGACGTGCTGGAACAAATCGTCGGCGACATCGAAGACGAGCACGACGTCGAAGAGGACAGCTACATCAAGCCACTGCCCAGCGGTGACTTCCTGATCAAGGCCCTGACGCCGATCGAGAACTTCAACGAGTTCTTCGACAGCCAGTACTCCGACGATGAGTTCGACACGGTGGGCGGCCTGGTGATGAGCGCGTTCGGGCACTTGCCAAAACGCAACGAAATCACTGAAATCGGGCCGTATCGCTTCCGTATCCTGAATGCTGACAGCCGTCGGATTCACCTGCTGCGCCTGACTCCAATTGCACGCTAAGGATTGAAATGCACCGTCTGACCCGTCCCGGCTGGCCCGGTAATCTGCTGGCCGTGGTGGCCGGTGCAATCACCACCCTGGCGTTGGCGCCGTTCGATATCTGGCCGTTGGCGTTGCTGGCGGTCGGTTTCTTCTATGCCGGTTTGCGTGAACTGAACCCCCGTCAGGCCCTGGGCCGTGGCTGGTGTTTCGGTTTCGGCCTGTTTGGCGCCGGCACCAGCTGGATCTACTACAGCATCCACCATTTCGGTGGGGCGTCGGTGTTGCTGGCCGGTTTCCTGATGCTGATCTTCACCGCGGCGATTGCCTGGTTCTTCGCCCTGCCGGCCTGGATCTGGGCGCGCTGGTTGCGCCGTAACGAAGCGCCGCTGGCCGATGCGTTGGCGTTTGCGGCGTTGTGGGTCGGCCAGGAAGCCTTTCGTGGCTGGTTCCTCACCGGTTTCCCGTGGCTCTATTCCGGTTACAGCCAGCTCGACGGCCCGTTGGCCGGGCTCGCGCCGGTTGGCGGGATGTGGTTGATTTCCTTTACCCTGGCGCTGACAGCCGCGTTGATCTGGAACGCTCCACGGCTGATTCGCACGGGTCGCACAGGCTTCATCGCGGCGGGCGTGGTGTTGCTGGCCGGGCCATGGGTCGCGGGCCTGTTGCTCAAGGAACATGCCTGGACCACCCCGGCCGGTCCGCCCCTGAGCGTCGCCGCCATTCAGGGCAACATCGAACAAAGCATGAAGTGGGACCCGGCGCAGCTCAACTCGCAGCTGGCGCTGTACCGCGACATGAGCTTCAGTTCCAAGCGCGTCGACCTGCTGATCTGGCCGGAAACCGCCGTCCCGGTGCTCAAGGAGTCCGCCGAGGGCTACCTGAACATGATGGGAAACTTCGCCGCCGAGCGTAAGACGGCGCTGATTACCGGCGTACCGATTCGCCAGGAAGTGCGGCATGAACGACGCTTCTTCAACGGCATCACCGTGGTCGGCGAAGGCGACGGCACGTACCTCAAGCAGAAACTGGTGCCGTTTGGCGAGTACGTGCCGTTGCAGGATATTTTGCGTGGACTGATCGCCTTCTTCGACCTGCCGATGTCGGACTTTGCCCGCGGGCCTGCCGATCAGGCGATGCTGCAAGCCAAGGGTTATCAGATCGCGCCGTTCATTTGCTATGAAGTGGTCTACCCGGAGTTTGCCGCCGGCCTCGCCGCCCGTAGCGATCTATTGCTGACGATTAGTAACGACACCTGGTTCGGCACCTCTATCGGCCCGCTGCAACATTTGCAGATGGCGCAGATGCGCGCACTGGAGGCCGGCCGCTGGATGATCCGCGCCACCAACAATGGCGTGACCGGCCTGATCAACCCGTTCGGGCAGATCACGACCCAGCTTCCGCAGTTCGAACGCGGGATTCTGTATGGCGAGGTGGTGCCGATGCACAACCTGACGCCGTACCTGGAATGGCGTTCGTGGCCGTTGATCATTGTGTGTGTGTTGTTGTTTGGCTGGGCGTTAGTGGCGAGCCGGATGGCCAAGACCGTCTGAAATCTGGCGAGCTTTTGTGGCGAGGGGGCTTGCCCCCGTTGGGGTGCGAAGCGCCCCCATCTACCTGATGTTTGGAACACCGCGTCAGTTGGTTTGCGACTGCTTCGCAGCCGAACGGGGGCAAGCCCCCTCGCCACAGTGTTCAGCGGTAGAACATCGAATACCCGACCTGCCCCACCGCCTCGTTCAACAACTGACCACTCTGCCAGATCGATTTGAATTCCGGCATCCAGCCGCCCAGCGGCCGGGCATTGTCTACGCCCAAGAACCCCACTGGCGCGGGCACCACCTCAAATCCCGCCTGTTTGAAACTCCAGACCGCCCGCGGCATGTGCCAGGCCTGCGTCACTACCACCACGCGCTTGATCCCTTGCGGCAGCAACACCTCGGCACTGAACTGCGCATTTTCCCAAGTGGTGCGGCTACGCCCTTCCTGCCAGCGCACGGTCACGCCGAAATCGTCGAGCAGCGAATCCGCCATCAACTTGGCTTCGGTGGGCGGCGTGCCGTAATGCAAGCCGCCGCTGGTGAGGATCGGCAGGCCAGAGGCCTTGGCCAACCGCGCGGCATAACGCTGACGCTCCAGGCCCACGCCGGTTGGTTGGTCGGCGCCCCAGGCGAGGTCGCCCCGCTCACGCCCGGAACCCAGCACCACAATCGCATCGGCGCGCTGACCCAGGGTCGCCCATTCATCCAGGGCCAGTGCCGGCTCCCGTTCCAGGGCCTTGGCGCTCCATTGCACCACCACCGGCAAGCTCATCAGCCAGAACCCGCCAAGCCCCAGGGCAAAGCAAAACCCGGCCAGGCGTGGCCTTGAGCGGCGCAACCACCAGGCAAGCGCGAGCAGCAGCAAAAGGATGCCGGGAGGCAACAGAAGTTGTTTCACGAAATAACGAAAAGGCATCGAGCATCTCCAGAGATGCCCGAAGCCTAAGTGGGTTGACGCCATGCGACAACTAATGCGGAAGGACTATGCTGAAAAAACCATGCGTCATGGCTTCAAGTGCCCTTACTTGAATTGCAGGGACCGGACCTTTACCGCGTCCCTGCCGGGTGTTTTGTCCTTGAGCCAGATGATCTTGGCCGAACGTGGTGCGTCGAGTTGCTTCACTGCTTCAGACAAGCATCCCTGTGTTTCACGTTCACTGCGATCCAGATACGCCTTGACCAGTGCAAACTCTGCGGGGCTCAGGCCACGCAACTCCAGCTCCAGGGGACGTTCATCTCGCAACCGACCGGCGGTTTTTGCCGCGTCCAGAGCCATCCCCAGACGATCGATCAGTCGCTCATACAGCTCCGGTTTTGTAACTTTACGTCGTGACTCAACCATCCCTCACCTCATTGAAGATAAGACTCACTCCCCAATTAGGAGCTTAGCTTCCATCAACAAACCGGCTGAACCCTGCGACCAACGGCCCTCGCGGCAGGTTTGGGGCGACTTTTTGCCTGTAATCAGGGTTTCCCTCGATAGAGTGCGGTCATGTATGCTACGGCGCTTCCTGTAACTCCACTTCCAGCTCGCCTGGACACCGAACCGCCGATTTGGCGCGATCACCGTCCAGGGTTGCATTGAAGAGGATTAGGCCACCCCTATTCAGTTCAAAAGTAGCCATGCACGAACAATATCAGCCCCGTGAAATCGAAGCCGCCGCCCAGTCGTTCTGGGACGAGCAAAAGTCCTTTGAAGTCAGTGAACAGCCAGGCAAGGAGACGTTCTACTGCCTGTCGATGTTCCCTTACCCCAGCGGCAAGCTACACATGGGGCACGTGCGCAACTACACCATCGGCGACGTGATCTCCCGCTACCAGCGCATGCAAGGCAAGAACGTTCTGCAACCCATGGGTTGGGACGCCTTCGGCATGCCGGCGGAAAACGCCGCGATGAAGAACAACGTAGCGCCCGCCAAGTGGACCTACGAAAACATCGCCTACATGAAAACCCAGCTGCGCAGCCTGGGCCTGGCGGTGGACTGGTCCCGCGAAGTGACCACCTGCAAGCCGGACTACTACCGCTGGGAACAATGGCTGTTCACGCGCCTGTTCGAAAAAGGCGTGATCTACAAGAAGAGCGGTACCGTGAACTGGGACCCGGTCGACCAGACCGTCCTGGCCAACGAACAGGTGATCGACGGGCGCGGCTGGCGTTCCGGCGCGCTGATCGAAAAGCGCGAAATCCCGATGTACTACTTCAAGATCACCGCCTACGCGGATGAGCTGCTGTCGAGCCTCGACGATCTGCCGGGCTGGCCTGAACAGGTCAAGACCATGCAGCGCAACTGGATCGGCAAGTCCCGGGGCATGGAAGTGCAGTTCCCGTACAACGTCGACTCCATCGGCGAAAGCGGCGTGCTGAAAGTCTTCACCACCCGCCCGGACACCCTGATGGGCGCGACCTACGTAGCAGTCGCCGCCGAACACCCGCTGGCCACCCTGGCCGCAAAGAACAGTCCCGAGCTGCAAGCGTTCATCGCTGAATGCAAGGGCGGCAGCGTCGCTGAAGCCGACGTCGCCACCCAAGAGAAAAAAGGCCTGCCGACCTCGCTGTTCGTCGAGCACCCGCTGACCGGTGAGAAACTCCCGGTGTGGGTCGCCAACTATGTGCTGATGCATTACGGCGACGGCGCCGTGATGGCAGTCCCGGCCCACGACGAACGTGATTTCGAGTTCGCCACCAAGTACAACCTGCCGATCAAATCCGTGGTGCGCACCAGTTCGGGCGACACCAACCCGGCGCCATGGCAAGACGCCTACGGCGAGCACGGCACGCTGATCAATTCCGGCGAGTTCGACGGCCTCGACTTCGAAGGCGCCTTCGACGCCATGGAAGTCGCGCTGATCAAGAAAAACCTCGGTGCCTCGCGCACCCAGTTCCGCCTGCGCGACTGGGGCATCAGCCGCCAGCGCTACTGGGGCTGCCCGATCCCGATCATCCACTGCGAAACCTGCGGTGATGTGCCGGTCCCGGAAGATCAACTGCCGGTCGTCCTGCCGGAAGACGTGGTGCCGGACGGCGCCGGTTCGCCACTGGCACGCATGCCCGAGTTCTACGAGTGCAGCTGCCCGAAATGTGGTGCACCGGCCAAGCGTGAAACCGACACCATGGACACCTTCGTCGAGTCCTCGTGGTACTACGCCCGCTACGCCTCGCCGCACTATCAAGGCGGTCTGGTGGAAAAATCCGCGGCCGACCACTGGTTGCCGGTGGATCAGTACATTGGCGGTATCGAACACGCGATTCTTCACCTGCTGTACGCGCGCTTCTTCCACAAGCTGATGCGTGACGAAGGCCTGGTGAGCTCCAACGAGCCGTTCAAGAACCTGCTGACCCAGGGCATGGTGATCGCCGAGACTTACTATCGTCGCGAAGCCAATGGTGCTTTCACCTGGTTCAACCCGGCGGACGTGGAACTCGAGCGCGACAGCAAGGCCAAGGTGATCAGCGCCAAGCTGATCGCTGACGGCCTGCCGGTGGAAATCGGCGGCACCGAGAAGATGGCCAAGTCCAAGAACAACGGCGTCGACCCACAGTCGATGATCGACCAGTTCGGCGCAGACACTTGCCGCCTGTTCATGATGTTCGCCTCGCCGCCCGACATGAGCGCGGAATGGTCGGACTCCGGCGTTGAAGGTTCGCATCGCTTCCTCAAGCGCGTCTGGCGTCTGGCGCAAGCCCACGTCACTCAGGGCTTGCCGGGCAAACTGAACGTCGCCGGCCTGAACGACGAGCAGAAAGCCATTCGCCGTTCGATCCACCAGGCGATCAAGCAAGCCAGCCACGACGTCGGCCAGAACCACAAATTCAACACCGCCATTGCCCAGGTGATGACGCTGATGAACGTGCTGGAAAAAGCCCCGCAAGGCACCGCACAGGATCGCGCGCTGATTCACGAAGGCCTGGAAACCGTGGTCCTGCTGCTGGCACCGATCACTCCGCACATCAGCCACGAGCTGTGGAATCAACTGGGTCACGCCGACCCGGTGATCGACGCAAGCTGGCCGGTGCTGGATGAGAGCGCCCTGGTACAGGACAGCCTGCAACTGGTGATTCAGGTCAACGGCAAGCTGCGCGGCCAGATTGAAATGCCGGCCAGCGCGACTCGCGAAGAAGTCGAAGCCGCCGCACGGGCCAACGAAAACGTACTGCGTTTTGTCGATGGCCTGACTATTCGTAAAGTGATCGTAGTGCCCGGGAAACTGGTCAATATCGTCGCCAGCTAATTGGATCAGGCGCCAGGTGAGCCTGGCGCCGAGTTAAACCTTTCGGGCCGCACGGTCGGCCCACATGGTTTCAAGGGGAGCAACAAGATGATCAAACGCAATCTGCTGGTGATGGGCCTCGCAGTCCTGTTGAGCGCCTGCGGTTTCCAGCTGCGCGGCACTGGCACCACCGAACTGGCGATCAAGGAACTCGACCTGAGCGCCCGCAACGCCTATGGCGAAACCGTGACGCAACTGCGTCAGGTGCTGTCGAGCAGCGGCGTCAAGGTTTATACCGGTGCACCGTACAAGCTGATCCTGACGGACGAGCAGGAAAGCCAGCGCATCCTCAGCTACGCCGGTGCCGGTCGTACGGGTGAGTATCAGGTGACCACCGTGCTGAACTACGACATCCGTGGCGAGCATGACCTGGCCCTGATGAGCGACAAGCTTGAAGTGCAGAAAATCTTCATCCACGACGGCAACAACCTGGTGGGTTCCGACCAGGAAGCCACCACCGCTCGCGCTGAAACCCGTCGTGAGCTGGTTCAACGCATGATGCTGCGCCTGCAACAGATCACACCGACTCAGCTGGAGCAGCTGCAAAATACTGCCAATGCCCGTGCCAAGGCTGAAGCCGATGCACTGAACGCAGCACAGAAGGCTGAAGCGGAAACCCCGCGCCAGTCGCCAGTCGAAATCCCGCAGCAATAAGACTTACGGGGCGCCCAGGCGCCCCGTTTGCCCTCTCTTATGAAACTCGCCCCCGCTCAACTCGCCAAACACCTGCAAGGTGCCCTCGCGCCGGTCTACATCATCAGTGGTGATGACCCGTTGCTGTGCCAGGAAGCGGCTGACGCCATTCGCGCGTCAGCTCGCCAGCAAGGTTTCGATGAACGCCAGGTCTTTGCCGCCGACGCCAGTTTCGATTGGGGAACGCTGCTGCAGGCCGGTGCGAGCATGTCGTTGTTCGCCGAAAAGCGCCTATTGGAACTGCGCCTGCCCTCCGGCAAGCCGGGTGACAAAGGCGCCGCCGCGTTCATTGAATACTGCTCGCGCCCGGCCGAAGACACGATCTTGCTGATCAGCCTGCCCAAGCTCGATGGCGCCGCGCAAAAGACCAAATGGGGCAAGGCGCTGGTTGAAGGTGCGCAGACCCAGTTCGTGCAGATCTGGCCGGTGGACGCCAACCAGTTGCCGAGCTGGATTCGCCAGCGCTTGTCCCAGGCCGGGTTGTCCGCCAGCCAGGACGCGGTCGAACTGATTGCTGCCCGGGTCGAGGGCAACCTGTTGGCCGCCGCCCAGGAAATCGAAAAGCTCAAGCTGATGGCCGAGGGTGGCCAGATCACCGTCGAAACCGTGCAGGCGGCCGTGGCCGACAGTGCGCGCTTTGACGTCTTCGGCCTGACCGACGCGATCCTCAACGGCGAAGCCGCCCACGCCTTGCGCATGCTCGAAGGGCTGCGCGGCGAGGGTGTCGAGCCGCCGGTGATTCTCTGGGCCCTGGCCCGGGAGCTGCGCCTGCTGGCCAGCCTGGCGCTGCAATACAGCCAGGGTGTGCCGCTGGACAAAGCCTTCAGCTCGGCCCGGCCGCCGGTCTGGGACAAGCGCAAACCACTGATGAGCAAAGCCCTGCAACGCTACTCGGCGCAACGCTGGGCGCAGTTGTTGCTGGAAGCGCAGCGCATTGATGCACAGATCAAAGGGCAAGCAGCGGGTTCGCCGTGGATGAGTTTGAGTCGGTTGTCGTTGTTGATGGCTGGGCAGCGCCTGAACTTGCCCGCAGAGTAAGGCTTCTTGTGGCGAGGGGCTGGACAGAACACAAACTTCGGCAGATTATTTCCCCCGCAAAACCCACCTATCTGTGAGATCCGATCATGAGCAAAAAGCCATCTAAAAATGGCCCGAACAAGGCCAAATCCATCATCGCCCAGCCACTGTTCCGCAGCCGTCAGGAACGAGCCGGCAAGGGCAAAGGCAGCTACCGCCGCGAAGCCTTCCAGTCTAATAGCTGGGAGGCTTCTTACTTTCTGGCCGCTTGAAGCACAGCCCCCCTTCTCCATGTTAAGGTCTGCACCTGATTCGTATTCCCTGGACCTGTGCATGCCCCTTTGTCTTTCCCGTCGTTGGCACTTACGCCAATTGATCGCTGCCTCCAGCCTCATCTTGCTTGTCGCCTGCGCAGAAAAACCGACCGCCGCCGACGCCCAACCGCTTCAGACCGTCCCCGTCGCGACCGCCCCCGCGGTGATTCCGCCCGTGGTGCCGAGCGGTGACAACCTCGACATCCAGCCGACCCAGACCTTCGCCGAATGGCAGGCGGGTTTTCGCAAGGACGCCCTGGCCGCCGGTATTCGCGCCGATCTGTTCGACCGTGCCTTCGCCAATGTCAGCTTCGACGACAGCGTGATCCGCGCCGACCGTAGCCAACCGGAGTTCTCCCGCCCGGTATGGGAATACCTCGACGGCGCGCTGTCGCCACTGCGGGTGCGCAAAGGCCAGGCGCTGGTGAGCCAGCATGCCGACATCCTGCAAAGCATCGAGCAGCGCTACGGCGTCGACCGTCAGGCACTCGTCGCGGTGTGGGGCATGGAAAGTAACTTCGGGCAATTCCAGGGCACCAAGTCGGTGATCAATTCCCTGGCGACCCTGGCCTATGAAGGCCGGCGCCCGGGCTTTGCCCATGCGCAACTGATCGCCGCCCTGCAGATCCTGCAACAGGGCGATATCACGCCGGAGAAAATGCTCGGCTCCTGGGCCGGTGCCATGGGTCAGACCCAGTTCATTCCGACCACCTACAACACCCACGCCGTGGATTTCGATGGTGACGGTCGCCGCGATATCTGGGGCAGCCCGGCCGACGCCCTGGCCTCGACCGCGCATTACCTGCAAAGCTCCGGCTGGCAGAAAGGCCAGCCGTGGGGCTTCGAAGCGCAACTGCCTGGCAACTTCAATTACGTCCTGGCTGACGGCACGATGCGCAAAAGCGTGGCCGAATGGCTGCAACTGGGCGTGACCCTGCCCAATGGCGCGCAGGTCCCGGCGGGCGCCGAACACTTGTCGGCCGCCCTGCTGCTCCCGGCCGGTTATCGCGGCCCGGCGTTCCTGGTCCTCGACAACTTCCGCGCAATCCTCAAGTACAACAACTCGTCATCGTATGCCTTGGCGGTGAGTCTGCTGTCCGAACGCTTCAACGGCGCCGGCCTGATCAACGGCACCTGGCCAAAAGACGATTTGCCGCTGAGCCGCAGCGAGCGTATCGAACTGCAAAACCTGCTGAGTGCGCAGAACTACGAGGCGGGCACTGCCGATGGCATCATCGGTGCAAATACCCGTAAGGCAATCCGCAGCGCCCAGCAGTCGTTTGGCTGGCCGGCGGATGGTTATCCGACGCACAAATTGTTGGAAGGTTTGCGTAGCCGTTAAAAGCATCGCGAGCAAGCTTTGCTCCTACAGTGTTGCGCGCTCTGTAGGAGCGAGGCTTGCCCGCGAAGACTGACTAACTGACGACCACGCTCTAACGCTTGACCACCACATCCTGCTCCAACACCAACACCTTGTTCCCCGCGTCCAGCTTGACCAGCGCCCCCATGGGCAGCGTCAGGTTCGGGTCGCAATGCCCGCTGCGCCATCCGGCCAGCACCGGAATCCGCAACGGTTCAAAGGTCTGCTTGAGCAGCCGCGCCAACGCAGCAGCCTCCACCCCCGCCACATCCCCGACCAACACCCCGCGCAGCTTGCCGAGCGTGCCGGCCAGGCGCAGATGGGTCAGCAGCCGGTCGATGCGGTACAGCGGCTCGTTGATGTCCTCGATGAACAGAATGGCGCCTTCGGCCTCGATTTCGTACGGCGTGCCCATGGTTGCGGCAATCATCGACAGATTGCCCCCCAGCAAGCGCCCGTGAGCGATGCCAGGCTCGATGGTGCTCAACGGGTAGGCCACCGGGTGCGTGAGCACGCTGCCGGCCTTCAGTTGCCCGCGCAGCATGTTGAAGAACGAAGCCTCGGTAGGCTTTTGCTTGTCCCCCAGCAAATCCGCGTTGAGCAACGGCCCATGAAAGGTCACGAAGCCTGCATGACGGCTGATCGCCAGATGCAACGCGGTGATGTCGCTGTAGCCGATGAAAGGCTTGGCGTTGGCACGCAGCAAGTCGAAGTCGAGGCGATCGAGCAAACGCGGCGTACCGTAACCGCCGCGCAGGCAAATGATCGCGTCGACTTCAGGGTCGGCGAACGCCCCATGCAAATCGTTGAGTCGCACCTCGTCGCTGCCGGCCAGGTAGCCGTCTTGCTGGTAAACACCGGGAAACACCCGCAGCGCATAACCCCGGGCGCGCATCCATTGCACAGCCTTGTCAGTGTCCAGGGTGGCGGGGCCGGCGGGCGCAATCACGCCGATCAGCCCTTCCGACGGCAAGGCCGGCACAGGGGCGTGAGGAAAAAGGGTGTGGATCGGTCGAACGGTCATCCATGAATCTCCCAGCGTGAAATCTTCAGCACACAGTAGTCAGGAACGGGCATAAACAGAAGGGGGTCGATCGCGCCGCGCTGTGCGGGAAAAGACCACCGTGGACGTAGGCCAGGCAAAAAAACGCCCGCATGGCCGAAGCCGTGCGGGCGTTTTTGTCGTTCAGCCGCGCATCACAAGGAGGCGATCAGCTCGGCCTTGACCAGCTTCGCCTGCTCGTCGGCGTGGTACGAGGAACGCACCAACGGGCCGGACGCGACGTTCTTGAAGCCCATCTTGTAGCCTTCCTCGGCGAACCAGGCGAACACGTCCGGGTGCACGAAACGCTGCACCGGCAAGTGGCTGCGGGACGGTTGCAGGTATTGGCCGAGGGTCAGCATGTCGATGTCGTGTTCGCGCATGCGCTTCATGACTTCGATGACTTCTTCGTCGGTTTCGCCCAGGCCCAGCATCAGGCCGGATTTGGTCGGAATGTGCGGCATCATCTGCTTGAAGCGTTGCAGCAGGGTCAGCGACCACTGGTAATCCGAACCCGGACGCGCAGCCTTGTACAGGCGCGGCACGGTTTCCAGGTTGTGGTTGAACACATCCGGCGGCTCGGCGGCGGTGATTTCCAGCGCCACGTCCATGCGGCCACGGTAGTCCGGGACCAGGGTTTCGAGCTGCACGTTCGGCGACAGCTTGCGGATCTCGCGGATGCAGTCGGCAAAGTGCTGGGCACCGCCGTCACGCAGGTCGTCGCGGTCAACCGAGGTGATCACCACGTACTTGAGTTTCAGGTCGGCGATGGCGATGGCCAGGCTTTGCGGCTCGTTGGTGTCCAGTGGCTTCGGACGGCCGTGGCCGACGTCGCAGAACGGGCAACGACGGGTGCAGATGTCGCCCATGATCATGAACGTGGCGGTGCCGCCGGAGAAGCACTCGCCCAGGTTCGGGCAGGATGCTTCTTCGCAGACGCTGTGCAGCTTGTGTTTGCGCAGCAGGGCCTTGATGCGGTCGACTTCCGGGGACACCGGGATGCGCACGCGGATCCAGTCAGGTTTCTTCGGCAGTTCGGTGGTCGGAATGATCTTTACCGGGATGCGTGCAACCTTCTCGGCGCCGCGCAGCTTGACGCCGGCTTCTACCTTGGCACGCGGGGCCGGACGCTCGGTGACATCCAGCGTCGGGATCATGGTTTGCACTGCATCAGTAGTCATATCAGTCGATTCCGCCCGTTAGGGTCGTCTGCTCAGCATAGTCGAGGTGTTTGACGAGCTGCGCGCGCAGCCGGGCACTTACCTCGGCAAATTCAATCGATCCTGCGTGATCGCTCAGCTGGGTCATCGCCAGCCCGGCGTAGCCGCAGGGATTAATCCGTCGAAACGGTTCCAGGTTCATGTCCACGTTCAGGGCCAGGCCATGGAAGGAGCAACCATGGCGGATGCGCAGACCCAGCGAAGCAATTTTTGCCCCGTCGACGTAGACACCCGGCGCGTCCGGCTTGGCTGCGGCAGTGACGCCGTAGCTGGCCAGCAACTCGATCAGGCAGTGTTCCATGCGGGTGACCAGGTCACGCACGCCGAAACCCAGTTTGCGCACATCCAGCAACAGATAGGCCACCAACTGGCCGGGACCGTGATAAGTCACCTGCCCGCCGCGATCGACCTGCACCACCGGGATATCCCCCGGCAGCAACAGGTGCTCGGCCTTGCCGGCCTGGCCCTGGGTGAACACCGGCGGGTGTTCCACCAGCCAGATCTCGTCCGCGGCGTCAGTGCCGCGTTCGTTGGTGAAGCGCTGCATGGCATGCCAGACCGGCTCGTAAGCCATCTGGCCGAGCTCGCGAAAGCCCAGCGTGCCCGGCATCACAGCACCATGTGCACGAAACCGGTAGCCCGCAGTTCGCTGTTGATGTCGTACAGCTGGTCTTGACCGGTGGCGATGATGTGTAGCTGGATGGTGGTGTACTTGCCGTTGCTGCTCTGGCGTTCGTCCACTTTCTCATCGTTGATCGTCGCGTGCTTGGCCACGATATCGATGATCTTTTGCTTGATGTCCACAATGGTGTCGCCGATCACTTTGATCGGGTAATCCTTTGCAGGGAATTCGATCTTTGGCGCCTTTACTTCGGTATCTGTCATGGCGTAACGGCCTCGTAAGCCGTGGCAACGGACATGGCCCCGCTCCGGATTGGATCGGGGCCATGCAAGTCCACACTAATTCAGTTGAACAAGCCGTAGAAGAATAGACGGATGCTATCCCACATGCGGCGGAAGATACCACCCTCGTCGACCGCGTCCAGGGCGATCAGGTCAGCGCTGTGCACCACCTTGTCGTCCAGTTTCACTTCGACTTTACCGATCACGTCGCCCTTGGCGATAGGTGCAACCAGTTGCGGGTTCATGGTCATGCTGGCGGCGAGCTTTTTCAGCTGGCCCTTGGGCAGGGTCATGGTCAGGTCTTCAGCCAGGCCGGCCTTGACTTGATTGGTGGTGCCTTTCCAGACAGGGGCCTGAGCCAGCTCGGCGCCTTTCTGATAGAAGGTCTGGGTTTCGAAGAAGCGGAAACCGTAGGTCAGCAGTTTCTGGGTTTCGGAGGCGCGGGCCACTTCGCTGTTGGTGCCGAACACCACGGCGATCAGGCGCATGCCATCACGCACGGCCGAAGACACCATGCAATAGCCGGCTTCGTCGGTGTGACCGGTTTTCAGGCCATCGACGGTCTTGTCGCGCCACAGCAGCAGGTTGCGGTTAGGCTGCTTGATGCCGTTCCAGAAGAACTCTTTCTGCGAGTAGATCGCGTAGTGAGCCGGGTCTTCGTGGATGATCGCGCGAGCCAGCAGCGACATGTCGTGAGCCGACGAGTAGTGCTCCGGGTTCGGCAGGCCGGTCGGGTTCATGAAGTGGCTGTTGGTCATGCCCAGGTCGCCGGCCGTCTTGTTCATCATGTCGGCGAACGCGTCTTCGCTGCCGGCGATGTGCTCGGAGAGCGCAACGCTGGCGTCGTTACCCGACTGGATGATGATGCCGTGCAGCAGGTCGCTGACAGTTACCTGCGAGCCAACCTTGATGAACATCCGCGAACCGCCGGTACGCCAGGCGTTTTCGCTGACGGTCACCGGGTCGTTTTCGCCGATCTGGCCACGACGGATTTCCAGCGTCGCAATGTACGCGGTCATCAGTTTGGTCAGGCTGGCGGGTGGCAGGCGCTGGTCACCGTTGTTCTCGACCAGCACGTTGCCGCTGCTGGCGTCCATGAGCACGTAGGATTTGGCGGCCAGTTGCGGTGGCGACGGCATCATTTCTACCGCAAAAGCGGCAGGCGTGATGAACAGCGGGACTAACAGGCACAGGCGTTTGGCAAAGGTGGTGATGTTCATCCGTCTCTCGAAATCGCTAATGGAAACTGCCCGAAGGCAAAACTTAATCAGATGGCTTTCTAACGGGCCATCGCGTGTTCAGTTGCTCACTCAGAACCCTTGCCGGGCTTTTGTTCTTAACGAGCCAACAACCAGGTCCGCCCCCCAAACCGCAAGCGAACCTTCAATCCAGTACTGCGTGTTACTCGGCGGTGACCAGGCTCGGTGAACCGAGATTGGCCAGTCGCACACTGTTCTGCACTTGCTGGATTTCACCCTGCGAACCGATCGGCCCCAGGCGTACCCGATGCAGTGTCTGTTGGTTGCGCACGATCGAGCTGATGAACACCGGAGCGCTCACCATCCCGCTGAGCTTCGATCTCAGGAGTTCTGCAGCGTCCGGGTTGGCGAACGCGCCCACCTGCAGATACTGGCCAGAGGCTGGTGCAGAAGCGTTTTTTTTTGCGGCAACCGGTACAGGCACTGTGTCCGACGCGTGTTGCTGCGGCGGTGGCGTCCATTGTTCGACCGTCCCCGCCGAAGCGGTAATGGTCGGCGCGGCATTTTGCGCTACTTGCGGCTCGTTGAGCATCAAAGGCGCCGGACGGCCTTTGGCGGCCCACCACTGTTGCGGATCGATTCCTTCGACCTTGACCCGCGCCGTGCCGATTTCGGCATAACCGAGCTTTTTGGCGGCGGCGTAGGACAAGTCGATGATGCGATCCGAGTAGAACGGCCCACGGTCGTTGACCCGCAGGACCACGCTCTTGTTGTTGTCCAGGTTGGTCACCCGAACGTAACTTGGCAGCGGTAACGTCTTGTGGGCGGCACTCATGCCGTACAGGTCATACACCTCGCCATTGGCGGTGTTCTGGCCGTGGAACTTGGTGCCGTACCAGGACGCCGTGCCCGAGGCGACGTAGGTCTTGGAGTCCTGCAGCGGGAAATAGGTCTTGCCCAGCACGGTGTACGGATTGGCTTTATAAGGCCCGCTGTGCAGGGTCGGCGTGGCATCCGGGATGCGCGACACGTCGACATCCCACCATGGCGCGCCGTCTTTGTGCGCACGGTTGATGTCCAGCCCCGGCGTAGCGCGCACGGCGGTGTTGGAGGACTTCTGGGTCGGCGCGCGGCTGGTCGTACAACTGGCGACCAGCGCCGCCAACGCGACGTACGCCATCAGCTTCAGGGGTTTATTCATAGGCAATGCCCGCATTACTTGACGCCCCGTGCTTGGACCAGCTGTTCAGACAGTTGATGTACGGCCATGGCGTACATCACGCTGCGGTTATAACGCGTGATCGCGTAAAAATTCTTCAGGCCCATCCAGTACTCGGGGCCATTGTCACCTTCCAGGCGGAAAGCGGTGACCGGCATATCATCGCGCAGCGCATCATGACTCGACCACCCCAACGCCCGCAACTCCCCGACGGTTTTCGTCGGCTCGATGCCGGTGGTCAAACCCTCGTCCACCTGATCGCCACGCACATCGGCGCGGCTGACCACTGGCTCGCCAGCGACCCAGCCGTGACGCTTGAAATAGCTGGCAACGCTGCCAATGGCATCGTCCGGATTGGTCCAGATATTAATGTGGCCATCCCCGTCGAAGTCCACCGCATAGGCGCGGAAACTGCTCGGCATGAACTGCGGCAAGCCCATGGCGCCGGCGTAAGAGCCCTTGAGGGTCAACGGATCGACCTGCTCCTCCCGGGCCAACAGCAGGAATTCACGCAATTCCTTGCGGAAGAATTCGGCACGGGGAGGATAGTCGAAACCCAGGGTCGACAACGCGTCGATCACCCGGTAATTGCCGGTATTGCGGCCGAAAAAGGTTTCAACGCCAATGATCGAGACAATCACCTGGGCCGGCACGCCGTATTCCTGCTCGGCACGGGCCAATACCGCCTCGTGCTGGCGCCAGAAGTCCACACCACGGGCGATACGCGCGTCGGTGATGAACATCGGGCGATATTCGTTCCACTTTTTAACCCGTTCGGCGGGTTTGGAAATGGCGTCCAGGATCGCCTGCTTGCGCGCGGCTTCGCGGAACACGCCCATCAGCTGTTCACCGGCAAAGCCGTAGTCGCGGGTCATTTCACCGACGAATTCGGCCACCTGGGGTGAACCTTCGTAATCGCCGGCCTGCGCTTGCGCAGTACCAAGGATGCCTACCAGGCCGACCCACGGCGCGTATCGAGTCGCCCAGCCATGCATTGCTTGCATTGAAATCTTCACCTTATTCAAACCTGTGCGATCCACTTACGATGGGTATGGATCGACATCAAAACCCCAAACGCTGACAGCAGCGTCACCAGCGAAGTTCCTCCGTAGCTAATGAACGGCAACGGCACCCCCACAACCGGCAACAGGCCACTGACCATACCGATGTTGACGAAAACGTAAACAAAAAACGTCATGGTCAGGCTGCCCGCGAGCAATTTGCCGAACAAAGTCTGGGCCTGGGCGGTAATTACCAGCCCGCGACCGATCAACAACAGGTAAATCAGCAGCAGTGCACAAATGCCCACCAGGCCGAATTCCTCGCCCAGCACCGCAATAATGAAGTCGGTGTGGCTTTCCGGCAGGAAGTCCAGGTGCGACTGGGTGCCCAGCAGCCAGCCCTTGCCGAACACGCCGCCGGAACCGATGGCGGCCTTGGACTGGATGATGTTCCAGCCAGTGCCCAGCGGATCGCTTTCCGGGTCGAGGAAGGTCAGGATTCGCTGCTTCTGGTAGTCGTGCATGATGAAGAACCACATCGCCACCGCCACCGGCACCGCCAAGGCAATCACGCTGAGGATCCAGCGCCAGCGCAGGCCGCCCATGAACAGCACGAACGCACCGCCCGCAAGGATCAGCAGCGAAGTCCCAAGGTCGGGCTGACGCACGATCAGGATAAACGGCAAGCCGATCAGAAACAGGCTGACGCCCACATGCTTGAGCTGCGGCGGCAACGTACGTTTGGACAGGTACCAGGCGATGGTCGCCGGCATCAGGATCTTCATGAATTCCGAAGGCTGGAAGCGGATCACCCCGGGAATGTTGATCCAGCGCGTGGCGCCCATGGCGTTGTGGCCCATGACGTCCACCACCACCAGCAGCAACACGCCGAGCACGTAACCGATCGGCACCCAACGGGCCATGAACCGCGGCTCGAACTGGGCGATGACGATCATCGACACCAGGCCGATGCCGAATGAAGTGGCTTGCTTGGCCAGCAGGTCCCAGCTCTTGCCACTGGCCGAATACAGCACGAACAGGCTGCCAGCGGCGAGGGTCAGCAGCAGAATCAGCAATGGGCCATCAATGTGCAGGCGTTGCAACAGCGTCGCGCGGCGACGCATCACGTCCTCACTGGAGAGGATGCGATCGAAATTACTCTTCACGGGCCGTAGCCTCCGCACTGATAGGGCCGGCGTACTCAGGTTTGAGTCGTCCATCCTGGTCCAGGAGCCAGGCATCCATGACTTGACGTACCACCGGTGCGGCGACGCCGGAGCCGGACTCGCCGTTCTCGACCATCACCGACACCACGATTTTCGGGTTGTCGGCCGGCGCGAAGCCGACGAACAAGGCGTGGTCGCGGTGACGTTCCTGCACCTTGGAGCGGTCGTACTTCTCGCCTTGCTTGATCGCGACCACCTGGGCCGTACCGCTTTTGCCGGCGATCCGGTATTGCGCACCGATTGCCGCTTTGCGCGCGGTACCGCGTGCGCCGTGCATTACTTGCTGCATGCCGTGGTTGACCTTGGTCCAGTCCGACGGGTCGCGCAGGATGATGTCCGGCATCGGATTTTCATCCTTGGGCTTTTCACCTTCGACGGTCTTGGCCAGGTGCGGACGGTTCCACACGCCTTTGTTGGCCACCAGCGCCGTGGCTTGCGCCAGTTGCAGCGGCGTGGATTGCATGTAGCCCTGGCCGATCCCCAGGATCAGGGTTTCGCCCGGGAACCAGGCCTGACGCCGGGTCGCACGCTTCCACTCCCGGGACGGCATCAGCCCCGGCGACTCTTCAAACATGTCCAGCGAGACCTTCTGGCCAATGCCGAACTTGCCCAGGTACGAGGACAAGCGGTCGATGCCCAGTTTGTGGGCCAGGTCATAGAAGTAGGTGTCGTTGGAACGCATGATCGCCGTGTCCAGGTCGACGTAGCCGTCGCCGGTACGGTTCCAGTTGCGGTATTTGTGATCGTAGTTGGGCAGCATGTAGTAGCCGGGGTCGAACACGCGGGTCGACGCCGTGACCACGCCGGAATCGAGGCCGGCAATCGCCACCGCAGGCTTGATCGTCGAGCCCGGCGGGTACAGCCCGCGCAGCACGCGGTTGAACAGCGGCCGATCGATGGAATCGCGCAACTCGGCATAGGCCTTGAAGCTGATGCCGGTGACGAACAGGTTCGGGTCGAAGCTCGGCGCACTGACCATGGCCAGGACTTCGCCGGTGTTCGGGTCCAGCGCCACCACCGCACCGCGGCGACCGCCGAGTGCCGCTTCGGCGGCTTCCTGCAATTTGATGTCCAGGCTCAGGACGATGTCCTTGCCGGGAATCGGATCGGTACGCTTGAGCACGCGCAATACGCGGCCCCGAGCGTTGGTCTCGACTTCTTCGTAACCCACCTGGCCGTGCAGTTCGGGCTCGTAGAAGCGTTCGATGCCGGTCTTGCCAATTTGATGAGTACCGCTGTAACCCACCGGGTCCAAGGTTTTGAGCTCTTTCTCGTTGATCCGGCCCATGTAACCCACGGAGTGCGCGAAGTGCGCGCCCTGAGGGTAATGCCGCACCAACTGCGCGACCACCTCAACACCCGGCAGCCGGAACTGGTTCACCGCGATCCGGGCGATCTGCTCTTCGGTCAGCTCGAACAGGATCGGCACCGGCTCGAATGGCCGGCGCCCCTGCTTCATGCGCTTCTCGAAGATCACCCGGTCCTCGGGGGTCAGTTCCAGCACCTGGACGATCACGTCGAGCACTTGCTGCCAGTCGCCGGAGCGCTCGCGGGTCATGCTCAAACTGAAGCTGGGCCGGTTATCGGCCACCACCACGCCATTACGGTCGAAGATCAACCCGCGAGTCGGCGGAATCGGCTGCACGTGGACGCGGTTGTTTTCCGACAGGGTCGAGTGGTACTCGTACTGGATGACCTGAAGGAAATACAGCCGCGCGATCAGCACGCAGATCAGCGCCACCACCGCAATTGCCCCGAACACGACGCGGCCACGCACCAGACGGGCGTCTTTTTCGTGGTCCTTGATGCGGATCGGCTGGGACATGAGGGCAGAACTACTTGTGGTAAGGGTGGCCGGACAGGACTGTCCAGGCACGATACAACTGTTCGCCGATCAGAATCCGCACCAGCGGGTGCGGCAACGTCAACGGCGACAACGACCAACGCTGATCGGCCCGGGCACAGACTTCCGGCGCCAGCCCCTCGGGGCCGCCGACCATGAAATTCACCGTGCGCGAGTCCAGCCGCCAGCGATCGAGTTCGACCGCCAGTTGCTCGGTGCTCCAGGGCTTGCCGTGGACTTCGAGGGTGACAACCCGCTCGTTTGGCCCGACCTTGGCCAGCATGGCTTCGCCTTCCTGACGGATGAAGCGCGCCACGTCGGCGTTCTTGCCACGGGTGTTGAGCGGTATTTCCACCAGTTCCAGCGCCAGCTCGGACGGAAGACGCTTGGCATATTCATGCCAGCCTTCTTCCACCCACTTGGGCATGCGTGAACCGACGGCGATCAGTCGCAGTCGCACAGCAATCCCTTACAGCTGGTCTTTGTTGAGCTTGATGAAATGCTCGTGGGTGTTTTCCGGGCTGTGGTGAGCCGCGTTCAGCGCACGGCTCTGCTCGGCACCGGACCACAGACGCTCGAGGTCGTAAAACTGACGCGCCGAAGCGGTCATCATGTGCACGATCACGTCGTCCATATCCAGCAGGACCCAGTCGCTGTCACCCTTGCCTTCTTCACCCAGTGGCTTGACGCCCAGGGCTTTGACGGCTTCGCGAACCTTGTCCAGCATCGCGCCGATCTGGCGGTTGGAGGTACCGGTAGCGATGATCATGTAGTCGGTGATGCTCTGCTTTTCGCGAACGTCGATGACCTGGATGTCCTGGCCTTTCACGTCTTCCAGGGCAGCTACGGCAATCTTGACCAGCTCATCACCCTTCAGCGGCTCGGTGGTGAGGACCGGCTCAGGCAGAGGGGCGCTCTTGAACGTGCCTTTGCGCTTTACTTTAGTTACGTCTTTGTTCGTCATATAAAACTCGTTTTGCTCATATGTTCGGGCGTTTCAATACACGTCATTTCGTGCCTTGAAACCTGCCCTTTTTTTCAGTTCGACGCACGGTACAGACCGTGCGCATCGATGTAGGCCAGGACCGCGTCGGGCACCAGGAAACGTACCGACTTACCGCTGGCCAGCAGTTGACGGATCTGGGTGGCGGATACCGCGAGCGGCGTCTGCCAGACGAATGCAATCTGTCCGCTCGGCCCTTTGAGGGCCAGCGGGTCGCTCACCGAGCGTGCCGCCAACAGATTGCGCAAGGCATCCGGCGGTTCGCTGTCGGCATCCGGGCGTTGCAGCACCAGGATGTGGCAATGCTGGAGCAACTCTTCCCAGCGGTGCCAAGTGGGCAGGCCGCAAAATGCGTCCCAGCCCAAAAGTAGAAAAACCTGGGTGTCCGCGGCCATTTCGGCACGCATCAATTCCAGGGTATCGATAGTGTAGGACGGTTTGTCCCGCTGCAATTCGCGGGCGTCCACCACCAACGGCGCCACACCAGCCACCGCGCACTCGACCATCGCCAAGCGATCCTTGGCCGACACCTGCGGCGTGTCCCGATGGGGCGGTCTGGCACTGGGTGTCAGACGCAGCTCATCGAGCCCAAGGGATTCGGCGACTTCCAGTGCACCGCGCAAATGGCCGATGTGCACCGGGTCGAAGGTGCCGCCCAGCACGCCAATGCGTCGAGGCCCAGCCTCGCCGGCAGTGATCGGGGCTGACGGGTCGAGGTCGCCCAAGTCAGACCGACTCCTGTCCGCGCAACTGGCCATCACCGACCACGATGTACTTCTCGCAGGTCAGACCTTCGAGGCCCACCGGGCCGCGGGCGTGCAGCTTATCAGTAGAAATGCCAATCTCGGCACCCAATCCGTATTCAAAGCCATCGGCGAAGCAGGTCGGGGTGTTGATCATCACCGACGACGAGTCGACTTCCGCCACGAAACGCCGGGTGTCCGCCAGGTTTTCACTGACGATGGAATCGGTGTGATGGGAGCCGTATTTGTTGATGTGCTCAATGGCCTGAGCCAGCCCGTCGACCACGCGGATCGACAGAATCGGCGCCAGGTATTCGGTGGACCAGTCGTCTTCAGTCGCGGCAACGGCCTCGATGATCGACCGGGTGCGTTCGCAACCACGCAGCTCGACGCCTTTTTCGCGGAACTGGGCCGCCATCGACGGCAGGAAATCTTTGGCAACGCTTTGATCCACCAGCAGCGTTTCCATCGCGCCGCAGATGCCATAGCGGTAAGTCTTGGCATTGAAGGCGATGCGCCGGGCTTTCGGCAGATCGGCGTGGGCACTGACGTAGACGTGGCAAATGCCGTCCAGGTGCTTGATCACCGGCACGCGGGCGTCACGGCTGACCCGTTCGATCAGACCCTTGCCACCGCGTGGCACGATGACGTCCACGTACTCCGGCATGGTGATCAGAGCGCCAACGGCAGCACGGTCGGTGGTCTCGACCACTTGCACCACGGCGGCCGGCAGCTCGGCCTCGGCCAGGCCGCGCTGGATGCAGGCCGCAATGGCACGGTTGGAATGAATCGCTTCGGAGCCGCCGCGCAGGATGGTTGCGTTACCGGATTTCAGGCACAGGCTGGCGGCGTCGATGGTCACGTTGGGCCGGGACTCGTAGATGATCCCGATCACGCCCAGCGGCACGCGCATCTTGCCGACCTGAATGCCCGACGGGCGGAAGCTCATGTCGCGGATGGCGCCGACCGGGTCCGGCAGGGCCGCGACCTGGCGCAGGCCGACGATCATGCCGTCGATGCGTGCCGGGGTCAGTGCCAGGCGTTCCAGCAACGCAGCTTCAAGCCCATTCGCCCGACCGGCGGCCAGATCCAGCTCATTGGCGGCCGTCAACTCGGCACGCGCGGCGTCCAGCGCATTGGCGGCAGCCTGCAAGGCGCGATTTTTCTGCGCAGTGCTGGCACGGCCGATGATGCGCGACGCTTCGCGGGCAGCGCGACCCAGGCGGGTCATGTAGTCGAGGACGGACTCAGTCATGTCTGATGGGATCTTGGCAAAGATGAAAGCGGCAGATTATAGCTGTCGCGTCCTAGGACTAACAGCGGTGACAGGCGGATGGTCGAAATGGAGGGCAATTTGCCGACGTTCAGCCGTGATTAAGCTGCAAATTGTTATCATCGCCGCTCAATCAGCCCTGATAAACGCCGTTCATCATGTCCAACCTGACTGTTCGCGCCTCCCTTTCGGCCCTGCCCACGGCGCTGCCGGATGCTTTTTTTGACCGCGACGCGCAAGTCCTGGCCCGGGATTTACTCGGTAAAGTCATCCGTCACCGGGTCGGCGACCTGTGGCTCAGCGCCCGGATCATCGAGACCGAAGCCTATTACTGCGAAGAAAAAGGCAGCCATGCGTCCCTCGGCTACACAGAAAAGCGTAAGGCTTTGTTTCTGGATGGCGGCCACATCTATATGTATTACGCCCGAGGCGGTGATTCCCTGAACTTCAGCGCCCAGGGCCCGGGCAACGCAGTGCTGATCAAATCCGCCTACCCGTGGGTCGATGAGTTGAGCGGACCGGCGAGCCTGGCGCAGATGCTGCTGAACAACCCCGACGCCCAGGGTCGCCCTCGCCCCTCGCAAAAACTCTGCGCCGGCCAGACCTTGTTGTGCAAATCGCTGGGGCTGAAGGTGCCGGTCTGGGACGCCAAGCGCTTTGATCATGAAGTGCTGCTGGTGCAAGACATCGGTCCCGCCCCCGCCCACATCATTCAAACCACGCGCCTGGGCATTCCCCATGGCCGTGACGAACACCTGATGTACCGCTTCGTCGATGCGGCGTATGCGCCGTACTGCACGCGGAACCCGCTGCGCCGAGGGCAAGTCGAAGGTCGCGATTATTTTTTGCTGTGAACCCAATTCCCCGTAGTAGCTGCCGAAGGCTGCGCCTACGAGTTTATGAACAATGATGGAGTTGTACGTATGGGCCCATGGCTCGATAGCATCACCGGGTGGTTGACGGTCAATCCACAGTGGCTGGCCGCCGCGGTGTTTATAGTGGCCTGCGTGGAATGCCTGGCGATTGCCGGGTTGATTGTACCGGGCACCGTCCTGCTGTTTGCCGTGGCGGTACTGGCCGGCAGCGGTGCGTTGTCGCTGGGCGAAACGCTGTTGCTGGGGTTTCTCGGCGGTTTGCTGGGTGACGGGGTGTCGTACTTTTTGGGACGCCATTTCCATCAGAACATCCGGCGCCTGCCCGGCCTGCGCCATCACCCGGAATGGATCGCCGGGGCGGAGTCTTACTTCCAGCGCTACGGAATTGCCAGCCTTCTGGTCGGACGCTTCATCGGCCCATTGCGACCGATGCTGCCGATGGTCGCCGGGATGTTCGACATGCCTTTCCCGCGCTTCGCCGCCGTCAGCTTGTTGGCCGCCGCCGGCTGGAGCATTGCTTATCTGCTGCCCGGCTGGGCCACGGGCGCGGCGATTCGCCTGCCCTTGCCGGAGGGTTTCTGGCCGGAAGCGGGCATTGTCGCCGGCAGCATCGCAGTGATGATCGGCTTGAGCGTCACCAGCAGCTTGCGTCGCCATCGCCACGCCACCGCCTACATTGCCGGCCTGGGCCTGGTGATTTTGATCGGGCTGTTTATCGGCTATCCGCACCTGACCGCCCTCGACCAGGGCTTGATGACCCTGGTGCAGGAACACCGCAACCCGATGCTGGATGAGGTGGCGGTCACCTTCACGTTGATCGGCGAGTTCCGCAACATGTTGGTGTTCAGCGCCCTGCTGACGGGTTTGCTGTTGCTCACCCGACAATGGCGCCAGGCGATTTTCGCGGGCGGCGCGTTGCTGTTTACCGCGCTGGGCAACACCGTAACCAAGCAGTTTTTCGCCCGGGTGCGTCCGGAAGTGTTGAGCGACCCACTGACCAGTTACAGCATGCCCAGCGGCCACGCCTCCGGCTCCTTCGCGCTGTTCCTGGCCATCGCCGTCCTGGCCGGACGCGGACAACCGCCACGCATGCGCCTGACCTGGCTGCTATTGGGGTGCCTGCCGGCATTGGCGATTGCGTTGTCGCGGGTTTATTTGGGCGCGCATTGGCCAACCGACGTGCTGGCCGGCGCGATGCTGGCGGCCGGCGTCTGCGCGGCGAGCCTGTGGCTGAGCCAACGCCAGACGCCGCTCAACCCCATGCCACCCAAGGTCTGGTGGCTGGTGCTGCCGTCGCTGCTGGCGTTGTTTGCCTTTTTTGCGTTGCGGCATCTGCCGCATATGATGTTGCGGTATGCGTATTAACATATAGCGCGAACGGCTTGGCACCGCGCCGTGATTTGTGCGTGGGTGCCAGGCTGTCGATATCGCCGCACAATGCCGATTCGAAACTCATCCACGCCTGCCGCTCATAACGTTCATTTTATAGCCGCTTCCTGCACGTGAAAGTTGCAGATATGCCCCCCCAAAAACTTTATTTAATTATCGCCACACTCTGTCATCACAACTTCCAAATTTCGTCATCAGGCATACTCCCCTCCTGTGATCAAACAAAGACCCGTTGACATATCGCCCTCCTGCCCCACCCAGTATTGGCTTAATACAAAATAAAACTGCCAAACATTTAATCCACATAGAAACACTTTAAAACAGACATCTAGTTGCCATAAACCACGACCACAACCAAACTTCCCGCCGTCAATCAGACACCCCACCAACCCAATGCAAGGATTGCAATATGGCTGATATCAAGAACTCTTTTCTGGCGACACTTTCCCTGGCAGGAAAACCGCTGGTTCTCATGCAACACAAGCTGGAATATCTTCTGACCGATAAGACGCTCACACCTGAACGTCGCGCCGAATTAACGGATTATCTGGGCCGAGAAGATATCCGTAAAATGATTACTACTGCAGACTACGGCACCGTCGAACCACTTGAACTCTATTTTCGCCGTGGAAGCGAAAACTACACTATCTTCATTCGCGACCCGATCAGCTTCCGCGGTAATGCCTTCAGCATGGAATATGCCGCCCGCAGCCTGATCGCCTACAGCAGCGATTCGCCAACCCGCTTTCATTTGAGGCAGGGCCGACGGAAAGTACTGCTGACGGATTTGATCAAAGACGCAGCACCGATTGAGTTGTTCAGCCATTCCAAGGAAGTCAACATCAAGGCCGTGCTCAATACTCCAGTACTTGAGCATTTCACCGATCTGCCTTCGCGCATCGACGGCAAAGAGGCGGAATTTGTACTCAGCATTATCGAGCGCAATGTCGCCCCACTGCGTGACGAAATCCAATAAGGCGGTCCGGATCACAGCGCTGACAGAAATGGCGCTGTGATCCATTGGTATTGGATGGCAAGACTAGGCCGACCAAAAACGGTCGGCCACTCTCATTTCTTTCCGCGTTTTAGAACGAAAGGCCCCGTCAAAAAAGCCATCGACCGTCACAGCCGATGGCGTACATTCACTCTGTAATGGGCACGGTTTTATCGACAATCTTGAGAACAAACGCGACGGGCGTATTGTTCAACGCGTCATGCACCGTGGCATTGGGGTCCACATCCATGAAGTATTTTTTCCCCGCCTCGTCAGCCTTATACAAGGGTCGCCCCCTCCGCTCACTGACGATTTGCACATAAGAGGGGCCCGCGCTGAGGTGTTCAAACTTCGCTCTTTCCACACCATGCTTGCGTATTGAAAACAAATCAGCTGCCGCGCTATCACTCACTGACAAATGAAAGGTGCCGGCCTCAATCTTTAAACGCCACCCGTCAAACATACCTCGCAACACGGCCGTCACGATGTACTTGTCGTCCTGCAAAGAAAACTTGAACAACAAAGGTTTGTCATCTTCATGATCAGCCAATGTCACAAAACTGGTACCACTGCGGTCTGTCAACGCCACTTCAACGTCCAGGCGTTCACGCCGGGTGATGCGGGGGTCCCGCAGTCTCCGCTTCAGACGCTGCTGATTAAGGACTAACGGTAATCCGTCGACATAAAGATTAGCCATGAAAGCACTGTTACTGTTTTCCAACGACATACAACCACCCACACATATTAATTTTGACGCCACCTTGCTCTTGCCGCGCATCGCCGAAGCCAAGGGGACATAGGCTCAAATTAGAATCGAAGTGTTTTAACCCGCAACCGTTATAGAACCTGCATCATCGTTCAGGCTTACGACTGGCAACTTGGCACGTTTGCGCTTGCGGCGTTCCAGCACCATCGAGTCGGCATAAAAGCCGGCGCCTTCAATAATATGTTTGGAGTTGTGATCACTCGCCGCATGCTTTAACAAGTAGCGACCTGCGATATCATCCCAGAACGCCCATTCATCTTCATAAATAATCATCATCACTTCCTTGTTATTAATGAGTTACTCACTCCCTGTGAGTGAGTTCAAACTAAGGGAAGGATGACGCGTGAACAATACTGGCAAAGCATTCAAGTTAATACAAAATACCACTAGGCGAACAACTCGCCCTGCAACTCATCCAGTAACGCCTGAATCGCATCCAGGCGTTGTTGCGGATCGTCGAGTTGTAACAGGTCGATCTTGTCCACTTCGGCAAACGGCAGCAAATACGCCAACTGATTGGCCAGTGATTGCTGGCCGGTGGCTTCGGTGCCCATGTTCAGCGCCTCGACCATCGGGTGCTCGGCCAAGGCTTTGAGCAATGCGACGAGGTCGGCATCTTCGTCCTGCAACGGTTGTTCCGGCTCGTCTTCCAGCCACTCGACCTCGGCAAGAGTCAGGTGATCGCGCTGCACTTCCGAGCGCAAGACGTGGAACCGCCGGCCACCCTGCACGCGAATGCCCAACAGGCCGTTGTCCTGCTGCTTGAAGTCGGTGATCAAGGCTTCGCAGCCCACCAGCGCATAACCCGCCGGGGCGATGCCAACCTCCTCGCCGTCGAGGATGCACACCACGCCGAAGCCACTGCCCTGTTTCATGCAGCGGCTGATCATGTCCAGGTAGCGCGCCTCGAAAATCTGCAAGTCGAGGATGCAACCAGGGAACAGCACCGTGTTCAGCGGAAAAAGCGGCAAGCTCATAGACATTTCCTTACACCACCATCGACACCGCCAACGGCAGGAACACCGCCGTGGCCACGCCCATCAGACTCATCGCCAGCGCCGCGAAGGCGCCGCACTCTTCACTTTCCTGCAACGCCACAGAAGTGCCGACCGCATGGGCGGTCATGCCCAGCGCCATGCCCCGGGCCTCAGGACTGTGGACACCGAGCCGGGTCAAAAGGCTCGGGCCGAAAATCGCACCGATCACGCCGGTAATCAACACGAACACCGCCGCCAGCGCCGCGACGCCACCGATCTGCTCGGCCACCAGCATGGCGATCGGCGAGGTCACGGATTTGGGCGCCATGGTCATCAGGATCATGTGTTCGGCGCCGAACCACCAGCCCAGTAACACGCCCATGCCCGTGGCGACCACGCCGCCTATCACCAGCGTAGTAAATATCGGCCAGAATAACTGCCGAATCCGTCGCAGATTCAGGTACAGCGGCACCGCCAGAGCAACGGTGGCGGGACCGAGCAGAATGCTGAGGATCTCGGTGCTCTTGCGGTACTCGGCGTAGGTCAGGCCGCAGCCCACCAGAATGCCGATCACCAGCAGCATCGAAACCAGCACCGGCTGCAGGAAGATCCAGCGGGTTTTCTCGAACGCCGCGAGTACCAGTTGATAGGCGCCCAAGGTGATGCCTATACCGAACAACGGGTGGTGGATCACCGAATCGAGGGCGCCCTGCCAATCGAGGATCATGGGCGGTCTCCGCGATGGGCATGGCGCTTGAGCAGGCGCTGCATCAGCACCCCGACGAAGGCCATCGACAGCACCAACGACAACACCAGCGCGCCGGCGATGGCCCAGAAGTCGGCGGCAATGTCCTTGGCATACACCATCACGCCCACCGCCGGCGGCACCAGCAGCAACGGTAGATAACGCAGCAAACTGCTGGCGGCCAGGTTCAGCGGCTCGCCAACCTCACCACGACAAATCAAAAACACCAGCATCAGCAACAGGCCAATAATCGGCCCCGGCAGCACCGGCAACATCAGGTGGTTGATGGCTGTGCCCAGCAATTGGAACAGCACCAGCCAGGTCAGGCCACGTAACAACATCCCGCAATCTCCCCACGCGTTGTCCCCGGCAAAAAGGGGCCGGGCATTATAAGCACGCCGACGCTATAGACCGGCATTCGCCAAAAGCATGGTCAGTTGACCGGAGCAATTTGCCATGTTGATCTAAAGTGGTTCGCAGGGAGGTCAAATCCCCCCAACTCAAAACCAATAAAACCGATGAACCCAAGGAGAGTCTCAATGCCCTATGTTCCCGTTGCAGAGCTCAAAGATTATGTCGGCAAGGAACTTGGACGTTCCGAATGGCTCACCATCGATCAGGAGCGCATCAACCTGTTCGCTGAAGCCACCGGGGATTATCAGTTCATTCACGTCGACCCGGTCAAAGCCGCGCAAACGCCATTTGGCAGCACCATTGCCCACGGTTTTCTGTCGCTGTCGCTGATTCCCAAACTGATGGAAGACATCCTGATCCTGCCGCAAGGCGCGAAGATGGTGGTCAACTATGGCCTGGACAGCGTGCGTTTCATCCAGCCGGTGAAAGTCAATTCACGGGTCCGACTCAAGGTCGACATGAACGAAGTCACCGAGAAAAAACCCGGCCAATGGCTGCTCAAGGCCACCGCGACCCTTGAGATAGAAGGCTCGGACAAACCGGCGTACATCGCCGAACCGCTGTCCCTCTGTTTCGTGTAAACCATCCCGGATGCGAAGCAGCACACGCTGTTTCGCGACCTTCTCTATATATACGACACATAGCTGCGGCATACTCGGTCGCCTAATTGCCCGGATCCCGCTATGCGCTCACTTGCACTCCTCGCTTTGACCCTGATGCTCACCGCTTGCGGCGATGGTGAATCGCTGTTGTCCCCTGACGCCCGCCTGCCGGACGGCGGACGCTATCGAGGGGATCTGGTCAACGGGTTGTTGCAGGGCCAGGGGCGCATCGACTACCCGAGCGGCAGTTGGTACGCCGGCCAGTTCGACAAAGGCCAGTGGCATGGCCAGGGCGAATGGCACGGCAGCAATGGCGAAGTCTATCGCGGGCAATTCCAGCAAGGGTTGTTCGACGGCCAGGGCACGCTGACCACCAATGGCAGCAGCTACACCGGCGGCTTCAAGCTGGGCCGACGCGACGGCGAAGGCACCCTCAAAGAAAACGGCATGACTTACCGCGGTGAGTTCAAGGCCGATCAGTATTCAGGGCTCGGTCGTCTCGAACTCGAAGACGGCAGCTCGTATCAAGGCCAGTTCGCCCACGGCAAGCCCAACGGCGAAGGCCAGCGCGGCGACGCCAGTGGCAATCAGTTCAGCGGGCATTTCGTCGATGGCCAGCTGGAAGGCAACGGCACGTTCAACAGCGCCGACGGCGATATCTACGTCGGCGGTTTCAAGGACAACCAGCTCAACGGCAAGGGTCGCTACGAGAATGCCGATGGCGATGTCTGGATCGGCCAGTTCAAGGAAGGCGTGCTCAGCGGCAAGGGCGAGCTGATCGGCACCGACGGCAGCCATTACATTGGCCAGTTCAGCGATTGGCGCTTCACCGGCCCGGGCCGCTTGAACCTGGCGGATGGCAGTTTTTACGTCGGTGGTTTCGACAACGACAGTTATTCCGGGCGCGGCACCCTGGTGCTGACCGATGGCACGGTGATGAGCGGCACCTGGATCAACGGCCAGCGTGTGCGCGACGCCGACGGCAAATTGCTGCCCGACACCCTGGAGCTCGGCTTGCTCGCCCAGGGCCGCTTGCTCGACGAAGCGCTGGCGGCCGTGCCCGCCTCGACCCCGGCGGTCGAGCTGTACACCCTGACCCTCGGCGGCGACGGCAAGCAGAGTGTGTTCCTGCGTGAATCCGACTATGTCGCGAACATGCTCGCCAGCCGCTTCGGCGCTTATGGGCAGATTCGCCTGGTCAACCATCGCGAACACCTCGCCGACCGGCCGATGGCCACCCGGGAAAACCTGCGCCGGGCCGCCCAGACCCTGGCCGAACGCAGCGGCCCGGAAGACTTGCTGTTCATCTACCTGACCAGCCACGGCACCAGCGAACATGAATTCGTACTCGACCAGCCGCGCATGGAACTGGCCGATCTGCCGGCCGACGAACTGGCGGCAGTCCTCGCCCCGCTGAAGAATCGCGACAAGATTATTGTCATCTCTTCCTGCTATTCCGGTGGTTTCATCCCGGCGCTGAAAGACGAACGCACCCTGATCATGACCGCGTCGCGGGCGGACCGGGTGTCCTTCGGTTGCTCCGAGGAGGCCAACTTCACCTACTTCGGCGACGCACTGTTCGCCCAGGCACTGAACCAGACCGACGATCTGGAGCAAGCCTTCAAACTGGCCAAGGCCACCGTGGCCGAGCGGGAACTGGCGGACAACTTCGAAGCCTCTGAACCGCAGATCTGGGCACCGAAAACCGTGCTCTCCCATTGGCAACTGCTGCGCAAGCAACAAGCGCGTAAAGCATTACAAAGTGCTGCTATCAGCAGCAAGGACGCCAAGCTCAACTAAGCTGAACAGTATCAAGGGGGAAACACTATGTACTTGACGCCTCAGCATGTATTGCTTGCCGGAGCTACCGGATTAACCGGCGAACATTTGCTTGATCGCTTGCTCAATGAGCCAACGATTACGCGGGTATTGGCACCTTCACGCCGGCCATTGGCCGAGCATCCCCACCTGGAAAACCCCGTCGGCGACCCGGCAGTATTTCTGCCGCAACTCAATGGTCGCGTCGACATCGCTTACTGCTGCCTCGGCACTACCATCAAACAGGCCGGCTCCGAGGAGGCGTTTCGCGCGGTGGACCTGGACATGGTGGTGGCGTTCGCCAAGCGTGCACGGGAGATGGGCGCGCGGCACTTGATCGTGATCAGCGCCTTGGGGGCCGATCGCAGATCCTCGATTTTCTACAACAAGGTCAAAGGCGAGATGGAACACGCACTGCGCGCGCAGAACTGGCCGCAGTTGACCATCTGTCGGCCGTCCCTGTTGCTGGGTGACCGCCTGGAACCGCGCATGGCCGAGCAATTCGCCGGACCGTTTTCGCGCTTGATCCCGGGCAAATACCGCGGCATCGAAGCCTGCCAACTGGCCCGCGCGATGTGGCGGCTGGCGCTGGAAGAGCAGGATGGGGTGCGAGTGGTTGAGTCGGATGAGTTGCGTAAGCTCGGCAAGTAATTCTGCGGTGCCGGAGCCGACGCCTTCGCGGGCAAGCCTCGCTCCTACAGGTTGGTAGCGTTTGATCGTTCCCACGCAGAGCGTGGGAACGATCGTCAAAGTCCGCCCGTCGCCTGGAAACTCACGCCAATCACCGTCAGCAGAGACAGCGGCAACAGCAGCGTGTCGAGCAACGCACTGCCCGGCAAATCCACCCCGGGATAGCTCGGCGCTTCAGCGCCAAACCGATCCATGGCGCAGCAGCCACCGTTCATCGCATACAAATCCAGCCGCGTCCCCGAATACACCACCGGCGCCCCCGGTTTCGCGGCATCGAGCGTGCGCGCCGTGGCGCAGCCGGCCAGTTGCAACGCCAGCACGACCACCAGCAGCTTATTCATCGCTGCTCAAATGGTGCTCGCCCCAACGCGGCAGCATGTCCTGGGGAATATTCAGCAGATTGAGAATCCGCGCGACGACGAAGTCGATCAGGTCGTCGATGGTCTGTGGCTGGTGATAAAACCCCGGCGAGGCTGGCAGGATCGTCACGCCCATGTTCGACAACTTGAGCATGTGCTCCAGATGAATACTCGAATATGGCGCCTCACGCGGCACCAGAATCAACTGGCGGCGCTCCTTCAAGGTTACGTCGGCGGCGCGTTCGATCAGGTTGTTACAGGCGCCGGTGGCGATGGCTGACAAGGTTCCGGTGGAGCACGGCACCACCACCATCGCGGCTGGCGCACCGGAGCCCGAGGCCACTGGCGACATCCAGTCTTCCTTGCCATACACCTTGATCTGCCCGGCAGCGGCGCCGGTGTATTCGGTGAGGAAAGCCTGCATGGTTTGCGGCTTGGGTGGCAACGTGACATCAGTCTCGGTGGCCATCACCAGTTGCGCAGCCTTGGAGATCAGGAAGTGCACCTCGCGGTCTTCACGCACCAGGCAATCGAGCAAGCGCAAACCGTACTGGGCGCCGGACGCACCGGTCATCGCCAGCGTGATGCGTTCCGGGCCGCCGCTCTGGGCAAAAGTGTTCATTGCAGCGCCTCGGCGAGTTTGCCGTGCAGGCCGCCGAAGCCGCCGTTGCTCATGATCACCACGTGGGTACCGGGCTGGGCCTGGCTTTTCACGCGTTCGATGATGCCTTCCAGGGAATCGCTGACGATCGAGGGCACGGTGCACAGCGCGGCGGTCGCGCCCAAATCCCAACCGAGGTTGGCCGGCGCGTACCAGATCACCTGATCGGCATCGACCACGCTTTCCGGTAAACCGTCACGGTGCGCGCCGAGCTTCATGGAGTTGGAGCGCGGCTCGATGATCGCGATCAACGGCGCATCGCCGATCTTCTTGCGCAAGCCGTCGAGGGTGGTGGCGATGGCGGTCGGGTGGTGGGCGAAGTCGTCGTAGATCGTGATGCCACGGACTTCCGCGACTTTCTCCATCCGACGCTTCACGCTTTTGAACGCACTCAGCGCTTCAATGCCCATCGACGGCACAACGCCGACATGCCGCGCCGCCGCCAGGGTGGCCAGGGCGTTGGCGACGTTGTGCTGACCGGTCATGTCCCACTCGACCACGCCTTGGGCAACGCCTTCGAACATCACTTCAAACTTCGAGCCGTCTTCGCTCAGCAACTTGACCTGCCACTGACCGCCGACGCCGGTGGTTTGCACCGGGGTCCAGCAACCCATCTCGATCACACGCTGCAAGGCAGGTTCTGTGGTCGGATGGATCACCAGGCCTTCGCTCGGAATGGTCCGCACCAAATGGTGGAACTGTCGCTCGATGGCCGGCAGATCGGGGAAGATGTCGGCGTGATCGAACTCAAGATTGTTCAGGATCGCTGTGCGCGGACCGTAGTGAACGAACTTCGAACGCTTGTCGAAGAACGCACTGTCGTACTCATCGGCTTCGATCACGAAGAACGGCGTACCGCCGAGGCGCGCGGACACCGAGAAATTCTGCGGCACGCCACCAATCAGGAAACCCGGGCTCATGCCCGCGTGCTCCAACACCCAGGCGAGCATGCTGCTGGTGGTGGTCTTGCCGTGGGTGCCGGCGACGGCCAGTACCCAACGGCCGCGCAGTACGTGTTCGGCCAGCCATTGCGGGCCGGAGACGTAAGGCAGGCCTTTGTTCAGGACGTATTCGACCGCCGGGTTGCCACGGGACATGGCGTTGCCGATCACCACCAGGTCCGGGGCCGGATCGAGCTGCGCCGGGTCGTAGCCTTGGGTCAACTGAATGCCCTGGGCCTCAAGCTGAGTACTCATCGGCGGATAGACGTTGGCATCGGAGCCGGTCACGTGATGGCCCAGCTCTTTGGCCAGAACCGCCATCGAACCCATGAAAGTGCCGCAGATACCAAGAATATGAATGTGCATAGTCGACCTCGTAAAACATGGCCGCAGGTTAGCCTAGGGTGGGAAAATTCGCACCTTTGTTTAAGGCTGATCGCAGAACCCGTAGGCGCGAGCGGTGCGGCGATCCGACTTGCCCGCGAAAGCGATGTGTCAGGTTGTGATCGCTCCCACGCTCCGCGTGGGAATGCAGCCCGGGACGCTCCGCGTCCCATCCACAGCCGAACGCGGAGCGTCCGTTGAGGCATTCCCACGCAGAGCGTAGGAACGATCAGTCAGGCAGAGCGGGCGATGCCGTGTTTACGCAGCTTTCGATAGAGGGTATTGCGACTGACACCGAGCTGTTCCGCCGTATGCGTCATATGCCAACGCTGTTGCTCCAACGCATTGAGCAACGCCAGCCGCTCGGCATCGTCCAGCGGATGCTCCGACGGCTCTTCCACCACCAACGCCACCACCGGTCGCACCTGGCGAATCATCGCCGGCAAATCCTCCAACCCGATCCGCCCGCCATCACACAACGCCGCCAAGGTCCGCAGCACATTGCGCAACTGCCGCACGTTCCCCGGCCAGGCGAAACCGAGCAGGGCTTCCCGTGCCGGTTGATCAATCAGCACTGCTTCCCCGCCCGCCTCTTCCGCCAGCAGGAAATCCAGCAACTGGGATTTGTCGCTGCGGTCGCGCAAGGCCGGCAATGCCACTTCCAGGCCATTGAGCCGGTAGTACAAGTCCTCGCGAAAACTGCCGTCCCGCACCCGATCCAGCAAATTCCGGTGGGTCGCGCTGATAATTCTGACGTTCACCGACTCCGGTTCCCCGCCAATCGGCACTACCTGGCGATCTTCCAAAACTCTTAAGAGCCGAGTCTGCAAAGCCAGGGGCATGTCGCCGATCTCATCGAGGAACAACGTGCCGCCATCGGCCTGCTGCAACTTGCCGCGCATGCCTTCCTTGCGCGCGCCGGTGAAGCTGCCGCCGCGATAGCCGAACAGTTCGCTTTCGATCAGACTTTCCGGGATGGCCGCGCAGTTGAGGGCGACGAAGGCTTTGTTCGCCCGCTGACTGGCCTGGTGCACGGCTTTGGCGAAGGCTTCCTTGCCGGAGCCGGTTTCGCCATTGATCAGCAGCGGCACGTCCCGTTCGAATACGCGCAGGGACTTGCGGAAATCCTCTTGCAACGCGGCATCGCCCAGGCAAATGCCGGACAAGCGCGGACGCTCGGCCACTATCGGACTTGGCACCACCGGCACCGGAATACTCCGAGGCTGACCCCGCAGCAGCGCAAATAGACTGCGCCCATCGCGAGTGCGCAGCGGCCAACTGGCGCTGGCATTCACACTGGCACGCCCCAGCAATTCATCCAGCGAGCAATCGAAAAGCGCTTCCACCGGTTTGCCCAGCAACCCGCCGCGAATATGCCCGAGCAGGTTCAACGCACTTTGGTTGACCGCGCTGATCCGCCCTTCGCCATCGAACGCCAACAGGCCCTCGCTGAACAGCCCGACGGACTCGGCCTGCAGGTGAAAACGCAGCAGCCATTGATTGTCGAAGTAACGCAGGAAATAACAGCTCTCGATCATCTTCGCCGAGAGGTTGACCAGGGCCATGGTATGGAACTGGCTCTGGCGCGAGACGTCATGCCGGGCCGAGGACACGTCGAGCACCGCCAGCAGTTCGCCGTGGGGGTCGAACACCGGGCTCGCCGAGCAGGTCAGGCCGGTGTGGCGGCCGCGAAAGTGTTCATCCTGGTGAATGGTCAGCGCCTGGCGTTCCACCAGGCAAGTGCCAATGCCATTGGTGCCTTCGCAGGCTTCGCTCCAGTCGGCGCCAAGCCAGAGCCCGGCACGCTCGAAAATCTTGCGTTCGGCGGGGGCGGTGACGCAGTTGAGGATCACCCCACGGGCATCGGTCAGCAGCACCGCGTGGCCGGCGCCGGAAAGCTGCTGGTGCAGGCTGGTCATTTCGTTGCCGGCGATGTGCAGCACTTGCTGCAAGCGTTCGCGGCTTTCGAGCACGCGCCCATGTTCCAGCACCGTGGGTGCCATGGTCAGGGCCGGGTCGAGGTGATAGTCCTCAAGACAACGCAGCCAGGAACGGGCAATCGACGGATCACTGCCGGGGCCGTGCAGGTGCGACTTGCCCTGGGTAACGGTCAGGACTTGCCGGGCATGGCGACTCAAATGGTTGTCGTGCATTTCTTATTATTCCCCGAAAGGGTCCACGAACCCTGCAGCGCGTTGAGGTCGAGCATCCTCCACGTCGGCGTGCTTTGCAATGCTGGCAAGGCCACCCCCTCACTCGCTGTGCCACAAGCGGTACAAACTGTCACCCAAGCTGTACCGAAACCGTCACAGGCACCACCCGCCTGTCCGACAAAAACCGCGCAAGGCCTTGATTTGCCTGCCCTGCAAGGCAATGGCCCAACCTTTGCTCTACGCTTATAGCAAGCGCACATGCGCGTCTCTCTAATAAGTACAAAGCCAAGGAGAACTCACCATGCGTTACGCTCACCCCGGTACTGAAGGCGCTATCGTTTCGTTCAAGAGCAAATACGGTAACTACATCGGCGGCGAGTTCGTCGCGCCTGTCAAAGGTCAGTACTTCACCAATACCTCGCCCGTGAATGGCCAACCGATTGCCGAATTCCCACGCTCCACGGCCGAAGACATCGACAAAGCCCTGGACGCTGCCCACGCGGCGGCCGATGCCTGGGGCGCCACGTCCGCCCAGGCGCGCTCGCTGGTGCTGCTGAAAATCGCCGACCGCATCGAGCAGAACCTGGAACTGCTGGCGATCACCGAATCCTGGGACAACGGCAAAGCCGTTCGCGAAACCCTCAACGCCGACATCCCGCTGGCGGCGGATCACTTCCGCTACTTCGCCGGTTGCATCCGCGCCCAGGAAGGCAGCGCCGCCGAGATCGACGGCAACACCGTGGCGTACCACATCCATGAACCCCTGGGCGTGGTCGGGCAGATCATCCCGTGGAACTTCCCGATCCTGATGGCCGCCTGGAAACTCGCCCCGGCCCTGGCCGCCGGTAACTGCGTGGTGCTCAAGCCTGCCGAGCAAACCCCGCTGGGCATCACCGTGCTGATGGAACTGATCGGCGACCTGCTGCCACCCGGCGTGCTGAACGTGGTGCAAGGGTTCGGCAAAGAAGCCGGCGAAGCCCTGGCCACCAGCAAACGCATCGCCAAGATCGCGTTTACAGGCTCGACCCCGGTCGGCTCGCACATCATGCACGCCGCCGCCGAAAACATTATTCCGTCCACCGTGGAGCTGGGTGGCAAGTCGCCGAACATCTTCTTCGCCGACATCATGCAAGCCGAAGAAACCTTCATCGAGAAAGCTGCTGAAGGCCTGGTGCTCGCCTTCTTCAACCAGGGCGAAGTCTGCACCTGCCCGTCCCGCGCACTGGTGCAAGAATCGATCTACGACGACTTCATGAAAGTGGTGATGAAGAAAGTCCTGTCGATCAAACGTGGCGACCCGCTGGACACCGACACCATGGTCGGCGCCCAGGCGTCCGAACAGCAATTCGACAAAATCCTTTCGTACCTGGAAATCGCCAAGGGCGAAGGCGCCGAGCTGCTGACCGGCGGCAAGGTGGAAAAACTCGAGGGCAACCTGGCGACCGGGTATTACATCCAGCCGACCCTGCTCAAGGGCACCAACAAAATGCGCGTGTTCCAGGAAGAAATCTTTGGCCCGGTGGTGAGCATCACCACGTTCAAGGACGAAGCCGAAGCCCTGGCCATCGCCAACGACACCGAGTTCGGCCTGGGTGCCGGCCTCTGGACCCGCGACATCAACCGCGCCTATCGCATGGGCCGCGCCATCAAGGCCGGTCGTGTGTGGACCAACTGCTACCACCTGTACCCGGCGCACGCCGCGTTCGGTGGTTACAAAAAGTCCGGCGTCGGGCGTGAAACCCACAAGATGATGCTCGATCACTATCAGCAGACCAAAAACCTGCTGGTGAGCTACGACATCAATCCGTTGGGCTTCTTCTAAACCCGACGCGGGACCGCGTAACGGCCATCGCGGGCAAGCCTTGCTCCTACGGGAGCGTGGCTTGCTCGCGATGACGCCCTCAAACACACCGTAAATCATCGCCCTGCCGCTCTGGCACGGGCTTTGCGTGCCTGCTGCACCGCCACACCCGAAAGTCCAACCGATCAAACAATAAAAAATAGAGAGGACTTATGACTTCTACTACACAGCTCAAACCCACACTCGGCACCCTGCATTTATGGGGCATTGCCGTCGGCCTGGTGATTTCCGGCGAGTACTTCGGCTGGAGTTACGGCTGGGGCACCGCAGGCACATTGGGTTTCCTCGTCACCGCCCTGATGGTGGCGACGATGTACACCTGCTTCATCTTCAGTTTCACCGAACTGACCACCGCGATTCCCCACGCGGGCGGGCCGTTTGCCTACAGCCGACGGGCATTTGGCGAAAAAGGCGGACTGATCGCCGGCATCGCCACCCTGATCGAGTTCGTCTTTGCGCCACCGGCGATTGCCATGGCCATCGGCGCGTACCTCAACGTGCAGTACCCGGAACTGGACCCGAAGATTGCGGCGGTCGGCGCCTACTTCGTATTCATGACCTTGAACATTCTCGGCGTCAGCATCGCCGCGACCTTTGAGCTGGTGGTCACGGTGCTGGCAGTTGCCGAATTGCTGGTGTTCATGGGCGTAGTGGCGCCGGGCTTCAGCTTCAGCAACTTCGTGCTCAACGGCTGGTCGGGTTCCAACGAATTCACCATGGCCTCGATCCCCGGGATCTTTGCGGCGATTCCCTTTGCGATCTGGTTCTTCCTCGCCATCGAAGGCGCGGCCATGGCGGCCGAGGAAGCCAAGGACCCGAAACGCACGATTCCCAAGGCTTACGTCAGCGGCATCCTGACCTTGGTGTTCCTCGCTATCGGCGTGATGGTGATGGCTGGCGGCGTTGGCGACTGGCGCCAACTGTCGAACATCAACGATCCGCTGCCCCAGGCGATGAAAGCCGTAGTCGGCAACAATTCGAGCTGGATGCACATGCTGGTCTGGATCGGTCTGTTCGGTCTGGTGGCGAGTTTCCACGGGATCATTCTGGGTTATTCGCGACAGTTCTTCGCCCTGGCCCGCGCCGGTTATCTGCCCAAAGGCCTGGCCAAACTCTCGCGTTTCCAGACCCCGCACCGGGCGATCCTGGCCGGTGGCGTGATCGGCATCGCCGCGATCTATAGCGATGGCCTGGTCAACCTGCAAGGCATGACCCTGACAGCGGCGATGATCACCATGTCGGTGTTCGGCGCCATCGTGATGTACATCATCAGCATGCTCAGCCTGTTCAAACTGCGCAAAACCGAGCCGAACCTGGAACGCACCTTCCGCGCGCCGGGCTATCCGATTGTGCCGGGGATCGCGCTGTTTCTGGCGGTGGTGTGTTTGATTGCGATGGCGTGGTTCAACACGGTGATTGGCCTGGTGTTCCTCGGGTTCATGGCGGCGGGTTATCTGTACTTCCAGTTGACCGCCAAGCAGCGCGCCGACGCGCCGGCAGACGCTATGCTCGAAGGTATCTGAGTTGCACCGGTGCCGGGCTCAATGCCCTATTTGAGAGCACCCCTGCTCCGTAGGAGCGAGGCTTGCCCGCGAAGAACGATAATGCGGTCCGACAGATTCACCGCGTCATCGTTCTTCGCGGGCAAGCCTCGCTCCTACGGGTCACACTTTTAATCAGGAGGACCCCGTCCCATGGCCGCATTTGCCCATTCCGTCGGCGCCCAGACCTACCGTTTCGACAGCCTCAAGGACGTCATGGCCAAGGCCAGCCCGGCGCGTTCCGGGGACTTTCTGGCCGGCGTCGCCGCGCTCAACGATGGCGAGCGTGTGGCCGCGCAAATGGCGTTGGCCGACATCCCGCTGACACACTTCCTACAGGAAGTACTGATTCCCTACGAGGCCGATGAAGTCACCCGACTGATCATCGACACTCACGACAAACAAGCCTTCGCCGTGGTCAGCCACCTCACCGTCGGCGGGTTTCGCGACTGGCTGCTCAGCGATGCCGCCGACGAACAGAGCTTGCGCGCCCTCGCCCCCGGCCTGACCCCGGAAATGGCCGCCGCCGTGTCGAAGATCATGCGCGTGCAGGACCTGGTGCTGGTGGCGCAGAAGATCCGCGTGGTCACGCAATTCCGCGGCACCATGGGCCTGCGCGGGCGCTTATCCACACGCCTGCAACCCAATCACCCGACCGACGAACCCGCCGGCATCGCCGCGAGCATTCTCGACGGTCTGCTGTACGGCAACGGCGACGCGATGATCGGCATCAACCCGGCCACCGACAGCATCGCCTCGATCTGCGCCATGCTGGAAATGCTCGATGCGATCATCCAGCGCTACGACATTCCGACCCAGGCCTGCGTGCTGACCCACGTCACCACCTCCATCGAAGCGGTGAACCGTGGCGTGCCCCTGGACCTGGTGTTCCAGTCGATCGCTGGCACCGAAGCGGCCAACGCCAGTTTCGGCATCAACCTCAACGTATTGCAGGAAGGCTACGACGCCGGTTTGAGCCTGAATCGCGGGACCCTCGGGCAAAACCTGATGTATTTCGAAACCGGCCAGGGCAGCGCACTGTCAGCCAACGCCCACCACGGCATCGATCAACAGACCTGCGAGACGCGGGCTTACGCCGTGGCGCGACATTTCAAGCCGTTTTTGGTGAACACCGTCGTAGGATTTATCGGCCCGGAGTACCTCTACAACGGCAAACAGATCATCCGCGCCGGCCTCGAAGACCACTTCTGCGGCAAGCTGCTCGGTGTGCCGATGGGTTGCGACATCTGCTACACCAACCACGCCGAGGCCGACCAGGACGACATGGACACCCTGCTGACCTTGCTGGGCGTGGCCGGGATCAACTTCATCATGGGCATCCCCGGCTCCGACGACATCATGCTCAACTACCAGACCACCTCGTTCCACGACGCCCTTTACGCCCGGCAAACCCTGGGCTTGAAACCGGCGCCGGAGTTCGAACAATGGCTGGCGAACATGGGCATCTTTACCCAGGCCGACGGCAAGGTTCACTTCGGCAACAACCTGCCGCCGGCCTTCCGCCAGGCTTTGGCGCAACTGGGATGAGTGTTGATATGGATAAACCACCCGTCGATCCGCAGAACCCGTGGCTTGAACTGCGGCGCCTGACCCCGGCGCGCATTGCCCTGGGCCGCACCGGCACCAGCATGCCAACCAAGGCACAACTGGATTTCCAGTTCGCCCACGCCCAGGCCCGGGATGCTGTGCATTTGCCGTTCGACCACGCCGGGCTCAGCGCGCAACTGGCCGAGTGCGGCCGGGAAAGTCTGCTGTTGCACAGCGCTGCCACGGACCGGAACAGTTATTTGCAGCGCCCGGATCTGGGGCGCAAGTTGAGCGACGAGTCGGCGCAGACCCTGCGTGATTACGCCTCGGCCCATCCGGGCGGCGTGGATTTGGTGATCGTGGTCGCCGATGGCCTGTCGGCGTTGGCGGTTCATCGCCATACCGTGCCGTTTCTGACACGCATGGAGGAACAGTCTGCGGCGGATGGCTGGTCCATGGCGCCGGTGATCCTGGTGGAACAAGGTCGAGTCGCGGTGGCCGACGAAATCGGCGAGTTGCTGGGCGCGAAAATGGTGGTGATCTTGATTGGTGAACGCCCTGGGCTCAGCTCTCCTGATAGTCTGGGTTTATATTTCACCTACAATCCAAAGATTGGCCTGACCGATGCTTATCGCAACTGCATCTCCAATGTCCGACTGGAAGGCCTCAGTTACGGCATGGCGGCGCACCGCTTGCTGTACCTGATGCGCGAAGCCTGTCGGCGGCAGTTGTCGGGGGTCAATCTGAAGGACGAAGCCCAGGTTCAGACACTGGAGTCGGACGCTGGGGCGGACATGAAAGGAAATTTCCTACTCAGCCCGCCGGATGCCTGAACCGTTTCCGCATTGCGTTTCTGATTCGTTTTCAGGCAGGATCGACGCACGGCCGCCAGGGGTTTCCCATCGCCGTCACGCACGTAAGCCAGCCATTTGAAGCGAGACCTACCATGCGGATTATTCAAGCGACCCTCGAACACCTGGACCTGCTGACCCCGTTATTCGTCAAATACCGCGAGTTTTACGGCTCCCTGCCTTACCCGGACTCGTCCCGGGCGTTCCTCGAAAAACGCCTGCGTCGCAAGGAATCGGTGATTTACCTGGCCCTGTCCGATGACGACAACAACAAACTGATGGGTTTCTGTCAGCTGTACCCGAGCTTTTCGTCGCTGTCGCTTAAACGCGTGTGGATCCTCAACGACATCTACGTCGCCGAAGACGCCCGCCGCCAACTGGTGGCCGACAACCTGATTCGCACCGCGAAGAAAATGGCCAAGGAAACCAACGCCGTGCGCATGCGCGTTTCCACCAGCAGCAACAACGAAGTGGCGCAGAAGACTTACGAGTCGATCGGCTTCAAGGAAGACACCGAATTCAAGAACTACGTGTTGCCGATTAGCGACGAGTTATAACAACACCGGGGCGTGGCCTGGTCTTTGGCGAGGGCGCTTTTGTGGCGAGGGGGCTTGCCCCCGTTCGGCTGCGAAGCCGTCGTAATCCAGACGCTGCGGCACTCCCAGGATTGCAGGGGGCCGCTTCGCGCCCCAACGGGGGCAAGCTCCCTCGCCACAAGGATTTGTGTGCAGCCTGTCGGCCACTGATTACCCGCGACATCCCCCGCTACAAACTCGACGCGCTTTTCACTATTCCCGCCGTATAATCCCGAGCTTCCCGGCTTGTAAGAAAAACTACACCCGCATGTAGTCTTACACGAAGTCATATGCACAGGTCTGCTGAGCCGGACCATCACCACAGGTGCCCCCCATGGATTTCAACCCGATCGACCTTATCCTGCATCTCGATGTGTACCTCGACATGCTGGTAACCAATTACGGTCCATGGATCTACGCCATTCTGTTCCTGGTGATCTTCTGCGAAACCGGCCTGGTGGTGATGCCGTTCCTGCCGGGTGATTCCCTGCTCTTTATCGCCGGCGCCGTCGCGGCCGGTGGCGGCATGGACCCGGTATTGCTGGGCGGCCTGCTGATGCTGGCGGCGATCCTCGGCGACAGCACCAACTATGTGATTGGACGCACGGCGGGCGAGCGCCTGTTCAGCAACCCAAATTCGAAAATCTTCCGCCGCGACTACCTGCAACAAACCCACGATTTCTACGACAAGCACGGCGGCAAAACCGTGACCATGGCGCGCTTCCTGCCGATCATCCGCACCTTTGCACCGTTCGTCGCCGGCATCGCCCGGATGCCTTACCCGCGGTTCTTCTTCTTTAGTGTGCTGGGCACGATCCTGTGGGTCGGCGGCCTGGTGACCCTCGGCTACTTCTTCGGCAACGTCCCGTTCATCAAGAAAAACCTGTCGTTGCTGGTGCTGGGCATCATCCTGCTGTCGCTGGTACCGATGATCATCGGCGTCGTGCGCAGCCGCTTCGGCGGTTCGAGCTCCAAAGCCGAAACCCGCTAAGCCCCCCATGTGGTCCCTGAGCGCCTGGCGTCGCCGGCGCATCCTGGCCAGGCACCCGATTGCCGACGACATGTGGCAGCGGGTGCGCCAGCACTTGAGCTTTCTCGACGGCATCAGCGCCGCCGAGGACCAGTGGCTGCGTGAAGCCAGCGTGCTGTTTCTGGAAGACAAACACCTGACCGCCCTGCCCGGCGTCGAACTCCATCAGGAGCAACGCCTGCTGCTCGCCGCCCAGGCGCAATTGCCGCTGCTGAACCTCGGCGATCTGAACTGGTATCAGGGCTTTCACGAAATCGTCCTCTACCCCGACGACTTCCTCAGCCCCCAGCGTCATCGCGATGCCAGCGGCGTCGAACACGAATGGGACGGCGAACACAGCGGCGAAGCCTGGCAGCAAGGCCCGATCATCCTGGCCTGGCCCGGCGTCATGGCCAGCGGCGGCTGGGAAGGCTACAACTTGGTGATTCACGAACTGGCGCACAAACTCGACATGCTCAACGGCGATGCGAACGGCCTGCCGCCGCTGCACCCCGACATGCGCGTCAGTGACTGGGCCAAGGTCATGCAACAAGCCTACGATGACCTCAACCGGAAACTTGACCGTCATCCGGACACCGAAACCGCCATCGACCCCTACGCCGCCGAGAACCCGGCGGAGTTCTTCGCCGTCACCAGCGAGTACTTCTTCAGCGCCCCGGATTTGCTGCACAAGGCTTATCCACAGGTCTACGAGCAGTTGCAGCTGTTTTACCGCCAGGACCCGCTGGCCCGGCTGCAGCAACTTCTGGCCGAGAACCCGGTCTATCAGGCACACGACTAAGGTCTACACGACCTCTGGCACATAGCAACGGTGGCGGAATATGCCTATAATCGCCGCCACTTTTTGGTCAATCCGGCCAAGTGTTTTTGGTCAACTAACGGGGGCACCGCCCAATGAGCTACAGCAAGATTCCGGCTGGCAAAGACCTGCCGAACGACATCTACGTCGCGATCGAGATTCCGGCCAACCACGCGCCGATCAAGTACGAAATCGACAAAGACAGCGATTGCCTGTTCGTTGACCGTTTCATGGCTACCCCGATGTTCTACCCGGCCAACTACGGTTTCATCCCGAACACCCTGGCTGACGACGGTGATCCCCTCGACGTGCTGGTCGTGACCCCTTACCCGGTTGCCCCAGGTTCCGTGATCCGCGCCCGTCCAATCGGCATCCTGCACATGACCGACGACGGCGGCGGCGATGCCAAAGTCATCGCAGTCCCACACGACAAGCTGTCCCAGCTGTACGTCGACGTGAAGGAATGCAGCGACCTGCCACAACTGCTGATCCAGCAGATCGAGCACTTCTTCGCGAACTACAAAGACCTCGAAAAAGGTAAATGGGTGAAGATCGAAGGTTGGGGCGACTCCGAAGCCGCTCGCACCGAGATCATGAAGTCGGTTGCTGCCTACAAGGGCTGAAGCCAGCTTTAAGCTGCAAGCTTTAAGCTGCAAGCTTTAAGCTTCAAGAAGAACCCCGGTTGATCCGGGGTTTTTTGTGGGCGCCGACAAATGGCGACTTAAACAAGGCGTTTAACTGACTGGCTGTTTGGTTTTTTCTTGTTTAAAAATCCCGAAAAACGTCTTACATCCGGTCGTAAAATTCCCGCTCAATTTGAACGGTTCGTTTATTCAAACCCCTCCCCCGCGCCCGTAAACTCGCGTTCATGAAAAAGAACACTAGCGGTCCACGGTTTAAAGCGCTGCTCAAAGCGGCGAACATCTCGACAACAGGATTCGCCGAATTCCTGAACACGGCGCCGCAAAACGTCCACAACTGGTACACCCGCGGTGTGCCCGCCCACTGCATGGAAGAAGTCGCCCGAAAGCTGTCCGTCAACAGCAACTGGCTCAAAGCCGCCGAAGGCCCCAAAGACCTGTGCCTGTTCGACGAGTCTGCCAACACCTACGACGCCCAGGCCATCCGAGGCGTCTATACCGTCGTCGAACCCACCGATGTCGAGCTGTCCTTCTACAAAGAAATGCCTGTCACGCCCGGCTCCAGCAAAACCCACGTCATCGAAGACAACAGCCACCCCATCCGCCTGCCCCGCAGCTATCTCGACGCCCTGGAAATCGACCATAAAGACGCCATCTGCGCCCACATGATCGGCAACAGCATGGCCGAGAAGATAGAAGACGGTTCAACCCTGGCCATCGATCGCGGCCTGACACAGATCATCGACGGGGAGATTTACGCGATCGAGCATGACGGCATGTTGCGAATCAAATACCTGCACCGAATGCCGGGGAACGGGTTGCGATTGCGCAGCCACAACAGCGCCGAGTATCCGGATGAGGTTTTTCGGGCGGCGCAGATCGAGGAACAGAACATTCGGGTATTGGGCTGGGTGTTCTGGTGCTCAACGCTGAACAAGCGACGGCCGCCGGTGCCGTTCCTGTAACGCATGCAATCCATTGTAGCGAGGGGGCTTGCCCCCGTTCGACTGCGCAGCAGTCGTAAACCCGTCAATCGCGGTCTTCCCTGGACACCGCAAATTATGGTTTTACGACTGCTGCGCAGCCGAACGCAGCCTTCGGCAACTGCTACACATCAGCGCAATCGCTCTACCCTGCACTTCCTACTGGGAATCCCCCAAAAAAATCAGTATGCTGCGCCCCACATTTGCGATCACCCCGCCCCGCGGCGCTGATCGCACCGACAAGGCAGATGATTTTCTCGCCAAGTCCCACAGCCGGACGCAAGATCCGGGTGTACGTTTTGAAGGCTGGCGCGGTTTACCAAAAATGAACCAAGCCAGTCCCCGAGAAGCCGGCCACAAGCCGGCTTTTTAATGCCTGTCGAAAAGTCTCCTGTCCAGCTTCAGCAGTGCAGCAACCTTTCTCTCTATCAGCGATAGAAACCTAAAAGTAAGCCGCTTCGCTTTCTTCTGAAGGAAACTTCCTGGGAAGCCAAACCCGCTTGCGCCTGATAAATGCGCTGTCTAGCCTTCGGCCGAAAGAGCTCAAAGGACAAAAGCGTGAGCGACACCCCCGCAGGCCTGACCACGCCCCCCGAAGGCTACGGTGATTGGCTGATCGACCTCAAAAGCCGCATCCACAATGCCCAGCAGCGCGCCGCGCTGGCGGTGAATCGCGAGTTGGTTCTGCTCTATTGGCAGATCGGGCAGGATATTTTGTCCCGCCAGGCCCAACAGGGCTGGGGAACCAAGGTGATCGACCGCTTGGCTCAGGATTTGCGTGCGGCGTTTCCGGATATGAAAGGATTTTCGCCACGTAACCTGAAGTACATGCGCGCATTTGCCGAAGCTTGGCCGGACTCGGAATTTGTGCAAGGGGTGCTTGCACAATTGCCTTGGTATCACCAGTTGGCGCTGCTGGACAAACTGTCCAGCCCTGAAACCCGCCGCTGGTACGCAGCCAAAGCTATCGAGCACAACTGGTCGCGCAACATTTTAGTGATGCAGATCGAAACCCGTCTGCTGGAGCGCAGCGGCAACGCAGTCAGTAACTTCGATAGTCAGTTGCCTAAACCGCAATCCGACCTTGCCCGCGAAACACTGAAAGACCCTTACCGTTTCGACTTCCTCGGCCTAACCCTTGATGCCCTGGAGCGCGAGATCGAAAACGCCTTGGTGAAGCACGTCACCGATTTCTTATTGGAACTGGGCGCAGGCTTTGCCTTCGTCGGCAAGCAAGTGCTGCTGGACGTAGGCGGTGACGAGTTTTTCATCGACCTGCTGTTTTATCACCTCAAGCTGCGTTGCTATGTGGTGATCGAACTCAAGGCTGGCAAGTTCAAACCCGGGCATTTGGGGCAACTGGGTTTTTACCTCGCCGCCGTGGATGCCCAACTCAAACATCCGCAGGACGGCCCGACCATTGGCCTGTTGCTATGCAAGAGCAAGAACACGGTAGTGGCCGAATATGCCCTGCGTGATAACGCCCGCCCCATTGGCGTGGCCGAATATCAATTAGTGGAGTCCTTACCGGCAGAGCTGCAAACCAGCCTGCCCAGCATTGAGCAGATTGAGCGTGAGCTCGCACGTGATGACACCACCGTGCAAGACTAATAATGAGCACGTTATTTTCCGAGTTGGAAAAGCACGGGGGAACACCTTCCGAACTCTTGCGCCACCCAAGCACTCGCCTCAATCTTGCTCAATGCAGAGAGCAGTTCATTAACCTGCTTTTGCTATACACAGTGGCTTAGGTTTTATCAGCGCTAGCGACTGCTCCGCGCGGAATACCTGAGAGGACGAAAATTTATGCTCGCCCGCCTAATCAGCACAAAAAAATAGCCATCACAGGGAAGTGCCCATGTCCGTTCCAACTTACGATCAGTTCATCGAGCCCATCCTGCGGTTTCTCGCAACGAAGCCCGAAGGTGCACCCGCTCGGGATGCCCATGAGGCAGCAGCAAAACTGTTGCAGTTGACCGCGGAACAACGCGAAGAACTGATCGCCAGTGGGCAGGCCACCTATAAGAACAGAGCGGGCTGGGCGCATGATCGACTCAAGCGTGCCGGCCTTTCCAGCAGTGCCAAACACGGATATTGGAAATTGACGGATGCAGGTGTGGCCTACGCCAAGGAACATCCAACTCCCATGTCGGCCAGCGCGGTGGAACACTTAGCCATTGGCTATATGAATGTGAAGCTGAAGGTTGCCCCCGACGCCGCCCCGCTCGATGACGAAACACCTGTTGAACCTGACGTCACCTCCGCCACCGCCAGCCCGGATGATCGGCTTGAACAAGCCCTCCAGGAATTGCGCGACGCTACAGCGGCTGACCTTTTGGATAACTTGCTACAGGTCAGCCCCAACCGCTTCGAAGTGATTGTGCTGGATGTGCTTCATCGCCTGGGATACGGCGCTAGTCGCAATGACTTGCAGCGTGTCGGCGGCTCAGGGGATGCCGGTATTGATGGCATCATTTCGCTCGACAAGCTGGGACTGGAGAAGGTTTATGTCCAAGCCAAGCGCTGGCAGAACACGGTGGGACGCCCTGAACTGCAGGCATTCTACGGTGCACTCGCCGGGCAAAAGGCTAAGCGTGGGGTGTTCATCACAACCTCTGGTTTCACGGCACACGCTGTCGACTTTGCTAAATCGGTGGACGGGATTGTGTTGGTGGATGGCACGCGACTGGTGCATCTGATGATGGATCATGAGGTGGGGGTTACGTCGCGATTGTTGCGGTTGCCGGCTCTGGATCGTGATTATTTTGACGAAGAGTGAAAAATGGGCTTTGGGCAAACCGGCTACTTCCCCTGCAACGCTTGTTGCTCAAGGTGATGGCACACTAGAAATCACGAAGTGCGCCCGACTTGGAAGGTCGCGGTTTGCGCAGAAGAGATGGGGGTAAAAACTGGTTTAGATAGTTGTGCAGGTCAAGGAGACCACGATGCCAGACATCAGAAATATCAAGGAACAAAAGCTTCTATACCACCTCACTTCGGTTGAAAATCTGGATGGCATTTTTCAGGGAGGTCTAAAGCCTCGCGCTGAACTCACCGATTTCAAAGATGTGGCTGACAGTGCAATTCTGAAGAAGCGCAAAGCCCTTGAGCTCGACAGCTATGTGCCCTTTCACTGGTTCGCTGCAAATCCATTCGACGGAAGTGTGCAACGTAACAACCCTGATGTGACATTCGTCTTGATCTCCGTTTACAGGTCTATTGCGAAACAAAACGGTTGGAAAGTCATTCCTCGCCACCCTCTGGCAAACGACTCGATCCAGTTACTCGATTATGAAGAGGGTTTTGAAGCCATCGAGTGGGAGGTCATGAACAGTCGGGAGTATCACGACGCACACTGCAAAAGCATCTGCATGGCGGAATGCTTGGCGCCTGGCGTTGTTAAGCCAAACGCCTTCTTCAAAATCTTCACTCCTAACGAGGAGGTCGAAGCACTCTGCGTGGCTAAAATGCGTAATGCCGGTGTTAATGTACTCACCGGCGCGAATCAGAGAATGTTTTATCAATGAACTACACCAGTCTGAATCCAGAGAAAGCTCTGATTTGGCGTATCGTCCACCGCGATAACCTGCCTTGGATTCTGGACAACGGTCTGCATTGCGCCAGCTCTGACGTGCAGGCACCGCAGTATGTGAACATTGGCAACGTCGATTTGATCGACAAGCGCCAATCTCGCCAGGTGCCTATTGCGCCAGGGGGGGGATTAGCTGACTACGTGCCCTTCTACTTCACGCCCTTCTCCGTAATGATGAAAAACATTCAATCCGGATGGAGCGTTCAGCAGCGCAGCAACGACGAGATCGTGATTCTGGTCTCCAGTCTGTACCGCGTCGAACAGCTTGGCCTACCGTTTGTCTTCACAAACGCACATGCCTACCCGGATTGGACAGACTATTACAGCGATCTGGCGAATCTCGGCGAGATCGATTGGTCTATCCTTCAACGACGCGACTTCAAACGGGACCCTGATGACCCTCGAAAGATGGAGCGTTATCAGGCCGAAGCTTTGATCCACCATCACCTACCGATTACAGGACTCCTTGGCATCATGTGCTACAACGATGCAATGAAAGAACGCATAGAGCAGGACGTGGCCGCTAAAGGCCTGACGCTGCCTGTTCATGCGCGTCCGGGATGGTATTTCCAATGATCAGATTTACCCAAGGCAACCTTCTGGAAGCCAAAACCGAAGCCCTCGTCAACACAGTGAATACTGTGGGCGTGATGGGCAAAGGTATTGCGCTGATGTTCAAAGAGCGCTTCGTGGAGAACTACCGTCTGTATTCCGCTGCCTGCAAGGCTGGCGAGGTAGAAACCGGCAAGGTTCACGTAACTGCAGTCAACGAGCTCGACGGCCCTCGCTGGATCGTAAACTTCCCTACCAAACGTCACTGGCGATCGCCTTCGCAGATGACGTGGATAACCGAAGGCTTACACGATCTGCGTCGCTTCCTGATTGAAAACGATGTGAAGTCCGTGGCGGTTCCACCGCTAGGGGCCGGTAATGGTGGTTTGAAATGGCCTGAGGTTCGCGAACAGATTGTTGAAGTCTTGAGTGATCTGGATATCGATGTATTGGTATTTGAGCCATCCAACCAGTATCTGAATGTCGCCAAACGTAGCGGTGTGGAAAAACTCACACCTGCTCGCGCACTCATCGCCGAACTGGTTCGGCGTTACTGGGTTTTAGGCATGGAGTGCAGCCTGCTTGAAATTCAGAAACTGGCCTGGTTCCTGGAACGCGCGATTGAAAAGCTTCCGAACACCGAAAATCCGCTGAACCTTAAATTTGTTGCTCATAAATACGGACCGTATGCCAATCGGTTAGAGCATCTGCTCAATAATCTGGATGGCAGCTACCTGCATTGCGACAAGCGCATCAGTGATGCGGGAATCACTGACGTGATTTGGTTTGATCAAGAGCGCAAAACCTTTTTGCAAACTTACCTCAAGACCGAGGCCAAAGAGTATTCCCAAGCCTTGGAGAGCACTGCCGAGTTGATCGACGGCTTTGAGTCGCCCTTCGGTATGGAACTGTTGGCGACAGTCGATTGGCTGCTGAGTCAGGAGAAAGTATCCCCGACTGTTCCTGCTGTGCGTGAAGCATTGAAACATTGGGATGGAGGAACCGGTGCTGCCGCTCGCAAGAGCAGGCTGTTCGACGATGCGGCGCTTGATATTGCTCTCAAACGCCTGACCTCCAGTAGCTTCAGACCTGAAATGGCTACCTGCTAGAGAGCCTCACTTTTTGCATGCAGGCCAGAACGGCCTGCAGCACCGCGGATACCGGTATCAGAAGGTTCAGCCCCTCAAAGCTCAAACCGTATCCGACTTTCCCGCCGCTGCCCCACCGGCAACTCCTCCCCCCGCCTCACCGCCACCAACAACTGCTCAACCCCCACATGCACCGCATCCGCCTGCACATTCGCCGGCTTGAAACCCGCCGCATTATCAAGCCCCTCTCTATGCGCCTGAATGATTTTCACGTCCTGGCGAATGACGATGCGGGTGTACAGGTGGATGAACGGGCGCAAGGTTCGCAGTAGCCAGTGGGGTAAGCGGAAGCGGTAGGCGATGTAGGTGTAGACGCGGGATTGGCGGGGGTTGATCGGGGTGATTTGGCTGATGATGTAGAAGGCCGAGCGGTCGCCCCACTGGTAGTCGCAGCGGGTGACGTTGGGGGCAAAGAAGCGATCGGTGTGGACCAGTGGCTCGCCGTCGGGGTTGCTCAGCCAGTTCAGAAGTCCGATTTTGTCGCCGTCGTCGTGATAGGTCACTTCGATGCTGTGTGCCTTGCAGGCGAGTGTGGCTTCCATGGTGCGGCCGGTGCCGGACCTGAAGATGCCTTCGTGGACGAAGACGGTGTGTGGCACGTCCATGAAGTTTTGCACCAGACTGCCGACGTCGGCTTCGAAGGTGTTGATCATGAAATAGGACTGCCAGCCTTTTTCCGCATAGGCCGGTAGCCTGAACACCGGTTTGGCCTGCGGGTCGCCGGTGCCGGTGTACACCCAGATCAGTCCGTCGAGTTCTTGCACGGCAAAATGGCGCTGTTTGAATCGAGGCTCTCGGGGTGTCGATGAGCATTGTTTATCGCCGACGCTGGGGATATGCACCACTTGGCCCTGGGCGTCATAGCGCCAGCCATGGTAGGGGCAGACGAGGCAATCGTCGGCGATTTTGCCTGCCGACAATCGCGTGCCTCGGTGCACGCATTGGTCGAGTAATGCCGCGACCTGGCCGTCTCGCTGACGGAAGAGCACAAGGTTGAGTTCAAGAATCCTTGCCCGGTGCGGCTTGCCCTTGGGCAATTCCTGGCTGGAGCACGCCACGTACCATTGTTCGAGGGTGGCATCGCAAGGCACCTCGACGGTGCTGATCAGAAGTGCGGACATTGGGGTTCCGTCAGGGCAAGGATGGCATCGGCTGTTGCAAGCCGATTGATAAGTGGGCGCGGTTTGACGTCCCCGGCGCGGATGCCGCTCAACTCCGCTGCCTGTTGCAGGACCTGGGCGAGCAGATCGGCGTCACCTTTTAGCCATCGAACCCGTAGCGGCGCCAGTTGCCCCAGGCTGCGTGCCTGGGCGTAATGGAAGGCGCCCGACAACGCTGACTCGATTGCCAGCGCCAGCGCGGGTGAATCGATGTCCTCGCCGGTGGCGACCAACGCCAGGTAATACGGCGGCGTGACCGAAGCATTGGGGATCAGGCACGCGGCAGCCTCTGTAGTAAGGCAGCGGTCAAAAATGCCCTGGACGATCTGCTCATCGAGCTTCTCCCCGACCAGGTCACTGGTCACCTCGGCACGCCCGATAAACTCCACGCGCGGCGTACGCCCCTGCACACCGACAACCCGGACCCGATCGCCCAATGCGTAGCGATACAAACCGCCACCGGTGGTCAGCAGGACTTGCGCGGTTTCGCCCATGCGCAACGCATGAGCATTACGCAAGGCACCGTCTTCGCAGAGAAACTCCAGGTAATGACTGCCGATCGCCAGCGGGCACCCGGCGCCGTCGCCATAGGGCACGCTGACCACGCCTTCGGTGGCGAACAGGCCTTTGGGCAGCCATTGTGCCTGGGGAAAACGCGCCGCCAATGCCTTGAAATAGTGACGGCTGGGGCCGTCCATCCAGCAACTGACGGCGGCCAGGCGTGGCCACAGTTCGGTGCACACGCCCTGGGATCTTGCCCGGCGCAAGGCGGACGTGCGCGAGGCGGGAAGCGCTTCTTCCAACCATGCAAATGTTTGTGCATGTTCAGGCGTTTCGCCGTCAAACAACGGCTGCAACAGACTGGTCAGGAACGTCGGGCTCCACACACTGATGAAACTCAAATCAGCATCGGCCAGCAACGCCAGCAGGGTCTGCCGGCGCCACTGTGACGGATCGCCGGCGAACCCTGGAATCAGCAACGTCCCCGCCAGGCTGGCGATGTTGCTACCGCTCAAGTACTCCAGATCACTGGCGGAACCGATGGAGATCCCATTCGGCGCGGCCACCGGCATTTGCAGCGGCGGCGACATCGACCAGTAGCCTGAGCCATGACTGATTTCCGGCACTTGGCGATACATGTCGGCGAGCCAGACGTTTAACGCGCTGTGCATTTCACCGAGGAAGGCACGCGTATAGGGAATCGCTTTTTGCAGCGCACTGCTGCCGCTCGTGCGCTCGAAAAACACCGGCGGGACGGAGGTCAAAATCGCTTGCGACTCGTGTTGCGCACGCTCGATCCAGGGATGCAGTTGCGCATAAGTGTGGATCGGTACGTTGTCGCGAAACTGCATTGAATCGGCGATAAAGGCGAAGCCGTGGGCACGCCCGAACGCGCAGTCACGATTGGCGTTGAGCAGGCGCTGCAACACACATTCTTGCGCCAATTCCGGCTGCTCAAGTTGTTCGCGCCAATGCTCAAGAGCGGGCTGGGCACTGTCGATAAACCCCTGCCACAGAGCGCGTTTGCAGCCGTTGTCGGCGCTCATCAAAAGTAGGTCTTGTCGAGCTGGGTCAAGTCGTCGGGCAGGCGTTGGGGCGGCAGGAACACTTGCAGCCAGCCAAACCACAACGGCCGGGTTTCCTTGAGGTTGGAGGCCCTGTGCATCTGCTGCCAATGCAGCCCCGATTGCCGATGATGGGTCAGGTTGTAGTTGAAGTTCAGGAATGCCCAGCGCACCAGGCGCGGCGCCCGCATGTTATAGGCGCCCTCGACCACATCCAGCGGCGTGCGCATGTGGTACACCCACTGCAACGACGACCAGGAAAATGCAAAAGCGAGGTAGGCCATGAGCACCACCTGCCATGTCCAGCCCAGCACCAGCCCGACCGACAGCCACACCGCGAGACTGGCGATCACCTCCAGGCGGATACGCCGGAAGTCACTGTTGGAGAAGTCCTTGAAGGCCGCGGCGTAGGTATTGACCTCGGCGGTTTGCGACCATTTGTCAGTGATCCGCGCCGGCAGCAGCGGTAACAAGAGACTGCCGATAAATGCCGCGAGCCAGATCCCGCCGAGCACCGCGAAGTAGTACTCGACCCGCTTGCGCAGCAGCGACTCATCCGCGACCGCAAAATCCGCCAGCTCGGCGCGTGTGCGATTACGCGTGTGGTGGCCCAGGTGGTTGATGTGGATCAGCGTGGCCGAGGCACCAAACAGCGTTGAAGCCCACCACATGACGAAGTAGTTCAGCGGCTTCTTACTGTGGGCCAACCCATGAAAGGACTCGTGCATCATCGAGAACACGCCTTGCATGACCAGGCAAAACGGAATCAGGACCAGCCACTTGAGCCCACCCGCATCGGTGTGCGAAAGCCAGGTCAGCGTCGCCCCCCACACCAGGGTTTGCAGCGCCAGAACACACAGGTTAGCCACGTCGAAACGACGGGTTGGCGAAATGTCAGTGGAACGGCGCATGAGGGATCCTGTGGAAAGGTCATAGGCCGCGAGTATAACGCCCAGTTCTACGCGCTCACGATAAGTTGCCGGGGCCATGCGGCAACGACGCATCGCGGACAACTTCGCTATGCCTCCTAGTTGCGATGTTGAAGAAAAGAGATAGCCTGTAGTTTTTCAAGGCAGCTCCCGTCGATATGTCGTATCTCAAACGCCTGTTCTCCCGGTGCCCGCCTGCGCAATCAACTAGCACAACAATCCCCCATCGCAACGTTCGCTTTGCACTGGATGCGAGTATTCCCCGTTACTGGTATCGAGACTGGCCCCACGTCACGCGTTTTTTTGATGGGCTGTCGATCATGTTTCCCCTCGGCGAAAAACTGTTCATTGATAGTGTCGTGCACTTTCGTGGCGCGATCGAAACAGATGCCACGCTGTCCAGGGCAGTTGACGCGTTTGTTTATCAGGAAGCGTCGCATATTCGTGAACACCGGCTGTACAACCAACTGCTGGCGGCACAGGGCGCACCGATTGATGAACTGGAGAAACTGCTCCTGCGCCGACAGGAAGTCGGCAATCGGTTCACGCCGGCGACGCGTCTGGCCATGACCGCCAGCCTGGAACATTTCACCGCCATCCTCTCCGACCAGTTGCTGCGCCATCCCGCCGTGCTGGAAGGCGCCGACCCGAAGATGGCCATGCTGTGGCGCTGGCACGCCATCGAAGAAACCGAACACAAGGCCGTCGCCTTCGACGTGCTGTGCGCGGTGGTGCGTAATCCGCTGTGGCGCTACCTGATGCGCTGCGGGGTCATGCTGACCATGACGGCGTACTTTGCCGTCGACGTCCTGTATTTCATTTACCGACTGGCCAGGAATGACGGGCAACGCCGTAACTGGCGAGGCTGGCTGCGCTTGCTGTGGTGGTTATTCGTCAACCCCGGCCCGCTGACACGCGCCTTTCCGAGGTGGCTGTTCTGGTTCGTCCCGGGGTTTCACCCCAACCGCCTCGACACCACTGATGCCCTGGACGCGGCACGCCGAACACTCGACGAATACGTCGGGCCCACTCGATGAACACGCCTTGGGTGCCAGAGGGCTTTGACGATTGGCCGCTGCATTTTCCGGCCACGCCATTCGCAAGGCCGACGGCACACCTGGATTGGACGGGGCGATTTATCTCGTGCTGGGACAAACCCACGCCAAGCCTTCCCCCAAGCACAATGGTGGTGTTGGTGGCCGGGCTGTTTTCCGAGTGGTTGCCACGGTGTTTTCAGGAGTGCGCCCAAGCGCTGAGGCGCGCGGGTTATCAGGTGCTGCGCATGCCTGTACGTTCTTCGCGCGGGGTGATGGCGCAAGGCAGGCATATCCGCCAAGTGTTGGCCGCCGAGCTGAAGCCAGGGCAACGCTTTGTCGTGTTGGCGCACAGCAAGGGTGGGCTCGACGCGCTGGCGGCACTGTCTCAGGATCGCGCCTTGAACGACGCGTGTGATGGCATTGCACTGGTGCAACCGCCGACCGGTCCTTCGACGGTCATGGATGAAGTGCTGGGCTGCGGCACCGGGCTATCCGCCCACGGCTCCCCCCTCGACCGCGTTCGCCGGGTGCTGGCCAAAACGCCGTGGATGGCCGCGGGCACACGGGATATCAGCAGCCGGCGCGACCCGCAGATCGCTCAACTGCTCAATCAACTGCCCGCCGACTTGCATGCGGCCCACGTCGTCAGTTGGACCGCCGCCCCCAGCTCACGCTTCGACACCCATCATGCGCGCCTCAATGCGCAACGACCGGGCTGTGCCCATGACGGCCAGTTTTACCTCGAGAACCTGTGCATCGAGGGCATGCCGCAGATTTGCTTGCCGCGTCTCGATCACGGCCAGCCAGTACTCGGCGGTGGTGGTTTCGACGCGACCCGGTTCTGGCTGACGCTGCTGAACGTCTTGCACGAGACCCGGCCCGCTCAGACCAGATAGATCTCAAACCCCGGGATACGCCCGGCATCCAGCGCCAGCGCGGGTGCGCTACTGACGCAAGGCGCGGTGTACAAATCCATGGGCACGGACACTGAGCGATAGCGGTTCATCGCCGTCCACAGCGGATCATTGTCATACAGGCACAGTTGCATCAGCGCGTACCGACCGCGAAGCCGTGCCCAGGCGACATCCAGCAGGGCGGCAAAAATCTGCGGGTTTCGCTCCCGAACCTGTAGATGAGTCAGGTAAATGTCCTGCAACGCCTCGCCCGGGGCGGCAATCGCCGGACGCCCCAACGCCGGCGCGCAGGCATTGAACGCGAGGCGCAGCGCCTGGTGGGACAGCGGCAGTTTCTCCAGCACCACCCGTTTGATACGCCCGGCATCCCAAGGGGCAACACAACCGAGCAGGTTGTCTTGCGCGTCCACGGCCAGCAGAAAGGACTCGATTCCGAAGTCCGGCCAGGTGTCCAGGCGCCGCGAAAACTGCGCCTCGCTAAAAACGCTGCCAAACGGCTGGCCCGCCGATTCACGGTCGAGAAAGGCCCGCAGCGCATCGGCATGGCGGGGTTGCGCCTGGACAATGCGCACGTTCTCCACCGTTCGCGGCGCACTTCCCCAGCCGCGCTGACCATACACGGCGACGTTGCTGTAGCCGCGCCAGTGGGAAAGCATCAGCGGATTGGCACGCCGACCACCGAGCAGCGAGTGTGCCGCCAGCCGATTACTGCGAATGACACAGCAATAGGCGTGCTGCACCCCGGTTTCATCGGCCAAGGCTTCGAGCCGAACCTTGACCTCGGCCATCCACGACTTTGACAGGCGCCGGTCTGGCACCAGCCGCAGATCCCCCAGATAGGCCACGGGCTGAATGCGTTCCTGCAAATAGCCCTCACGCACCACCAGGCTGGCGATGCCCTTCAACTCACCGCCCTCGCCTTCGGCAAGCCAGGTCCGATGGTCCGCGGCATGGCAATGGTGCAGCGCGAAATAGTCCGGCCCGCGATCAAAGCGCATCGGCAAGCCACCTTGCATGGCCCGCTGCGCCTGGAAATCCAGCAGTTTCAGGTTGTCGGCGGCGCTGGCCTGGCGGATCAGCATGGCGACGGGCGCGCGTCGGCAAACAGGCGCAACGCCAACGGCCGAAGATTATCGGGGCGCAATTCACACAGGCAGGCCAACTCATCGCCCGAGGCGTAGCGGGGATTTTTTTCGAGGAAATATAAAACGTTGTTCAGGCGCAAGTGAGGCCCGGGGACCTCGGCCAGTTCCGTGGTCAGGCGACCTTGGGGCACGTCGAAGGACAGCACGCCGGTGTTCGGATCGTAGGCGTCGCCAAAGCGATCGATCGCCAAGTGATCGAGCAAGGCCTGAGTATCACAATCTGTCACCCTACCCGCGCGCGGGGCATAGTTCAGCGCCATGGCGCCCAGATAGCGATAGGTGCGGTGGCCCTTGCAGATCAGGAACCAGTAGAGCGGAACTTCAGGCATCGCCTGCCAGATCTCCCCCGCCAGGCGCATCCAGGCGAATGCCAGTTGCTGGCTGCCCCAATGTTCACGGTCAATGATGGTATCGCCCGAAAAAATCACTTTAATCGGTTGGCCGGCCCAGGTTTTTTCATACAGTTTGAGGGTGGTAAAACCGACAATAACTTCATCCGCACCACGCAAAACGATGCAGTGGGTTTTGTCCTTGAGATCCTGATCAAAGCGTAAACGCGAAGTATCGTGGTACGACGCAGAATAAATCTCGAACATCCGATCAATTTCATTTAGGCGCAGCCGGGAGCATTCAAAGGACGTTGCGCATAAACTCATGGAGACCTTCTGCATCAAGAGCAAGATGGCCGGATTCTGGCGGGATCAATCGGTCAATGCAACGTAGACTTCCGCGGGTCAAACAGGTCTTCCAATGACAAACTTAATGACTACGTGTCCTGATATATCCAGGTGCCCTTAATTCATGCCCCACAGCGCTACCGGTCTTGGTTTTAATACGTCCCGCGTGACCCGCCCCTTTAGTTGGCTTGTGGTCTACACCGTGGTGACCGGTCTTTTATATTTTCTGGTCACGCACTTTCCGATGGGGCCGGTGCGGGTTATTCAGCCGGGCATGATTGACGCGCACATCAAGAAGTTGCCTTTCACGCTGGCGCTGTATTTGAGTTATCTGTTGATCATGCCGACCCTGGTGTTGATGGGTCGGCGTTGCGAGTGGCTGCTGCCGGCCTTTTTTGCCGCCGCCCTGGCCTCCGGGACCTGCCTGGTGAGCCACCTGTTCTGGCCCACCCTGGTGATGCGCCCGGACACTTCGTCACAGTTGCTTACGTGGTTCTACCAGATCGACTCACCGCTGGCCGCCTCGCCCAGCGGCCATGTCGCGCTGCCGGTGGCGATCAGCGTGGTCCTGAGTTACCTGCGCGTTCGCCAGGCCTGGCTGTTTGCGCTGTGGAGCCTGGTGCTGGTGATAACCGTGCTGACCACCGGACAACATGTCTTTCTCGACGCGGTGTATGGCATCGCCGTTGGCGCCGTCGCAGGCCTGATCACCGTCCTGCTGCTTCGCCTGAAGGTGGATTTGCGCACCCTGGGCGCGATCCTGCTGGAATGGCTGTGCATCATCGTGACGCTGCGCATCGCGATCTATGTCGCGGACTGGCGCGTGTACGGCCTGGCCTTCGTCATCATTGCCGCGCGCCAACATGCGCTGTTCATCCTGTACCACGACGCCACGCACTACCACCTGACGCGCCATCGCCGTCTCAACGACTTTCTGATCAACCTGGCCATCGGCGTTCCGGGCACGGTGCCCATTGAATTCTATCGGCCGCTGCACCTCGAGCATCATCAGCACACGGGCGCCGCACGGGACCCGGAGCGGCGCTTTCTTTATCATCGGCAACCCTGGCAGTTCAGGCCCTTGAGCGGGAAGTTGCTGCTCCGGCAATTACTGGGCGATTTGTTGATCATCAATATGCTGCGTAACCTGCGCGCTTATAAAAACGCCGGCGGCGCGTCACTGAAGATGACCCGACCGGTTATGGCGGCGGGCATTATCTGGCTGGCGCTGTTGTCAGTGCTGGTCTGGCAATGTTCTGCACAAACACTGTTGCTGCTGGCCCTGCTATGGTTTGTGCCACTGGCCACGCTGGGCACTTTGTTGCAGAAGATCCGCAGCATTGCCGAACACAGCGGTGGACCGGGTGTAACCCCCGGCTGGCCGGAATGGACGTACGCATGGCGCGTGGGCTGTATCGGCCGGTTTTTCATCTGGCCGTATCACATCAACCTGCATCTGCATCATCATCGCAACGCCAACCTGCCATGGCATGCCCTGCCGGAACTGGTCAGCGCCGATGATCGCCTCATGGACTCCCGGGCGCTGCTGGCCCTGCTCTGGTCGGGGTCGAAGCAAAAAGGCTGAGTTCATTCGCTTCGGGCGAAAACGCTTGGGCTAACACACTTATTACGAAGCAACTCGGGATGCCAATGGCGCATGGAAACAAGGAAGTAACGAGCGGACTGGATGTCGTCGCAGCCAACACGGCATTAGTCGTCGAAACCAATAATCTGCGCGGCGGCCATGACTCACAGGAAGCGTTGGCGAGCCTGAAACGGCTGATCATCGCTTTTGGCCAACAAACACTGGCACCGCAGACTTTTGCGCAGTGGGTCATCACCCATGACGGTCTGGATGCCCAGGCGTGCAACGAGCTTTCAGAACTGGCCGGGCGGCCGATCGACTTCATCGAAATCGATTCGAGCACCGGCTACTACGATGCGAAAAATGTCGGTTTCGACGCTGTCGATCAAAGCCGCTGCCAATACGTAGTCTTTGCCGATGCCGATTGCAGTCCCTGCCTCGATTGGCTGGAGCAGTTGCTCTCGCCCTTCGCCCAGCCCGGGGCGACGGCACCGCTGGCGGTCGCCGGGCGCACCAGTTACGACGCGAGCCCGACCGGAAGCGCCCTGACCGCGATCGACTTCATGTATTTCCCCAGCCCGTTGCGCGAAGGCGCCACGCGCAACTTCTACGCGAATAACGTCGCGTTTCGCTGTGACACCTTCGAACAGCATCGCTATGAACCGCTCGATGGCGTGTACCGCGCGCATTGCCAGGTCATGGGCCTGCGCCTGCAAGCTGCCGGGGTGGCGGTGCTGTACGCCCCGCGCGCGCACACCGAACACAAATTGCCGGACACCCGTGGCGAAGTGGTGAAACTGCGTTGGCTCAGGGGCGGCGACAGCGTCGGCCTCACGCCGTACCTGGTGCGCGCCTATATGCCGGCCTGGCTGCAATGGCTCGGCCGCAGCGGGCCCGTGGGCCCTTTTTGCGTGATGGCGGGCCGTCTCGGTTACAGCCTGCGCGCCTTGAACCATCAGGATTTGCCGCCGCTGCACGGTGTGCGACGCCTCGCCGGGATATCGATGGTGATTGGCATGTCGTTGCTCGATACCGCAGGCGCAGTCGTTCGGGGGCTGGGCATCTCTGCCGGTCGCGGGAAAGCTCGCCACTCTGAAGCACTGTCCTATCACCGACCTTTGGATTGATTCCGGGCAACGCCGCAGCTTTTTTGCACGTAACCCGATTACAGGAAGTAATGATGAAAACTGACTCCTTCGTTTCACGCTGTTCCTACCTGACGAGCCTGGTCCTGCTGTCACTGAGCATCCAGGCCAACGCCGCGCCCGCCGAGTTTACCGGCCGTGGCGTGTTTCACTTCGCCTCCACCGAAGGCTGCCCGCCCGACCTCATGGGCGGCACGACGGGCAATAACGCGCAGTGCAACCGCATCGCGCTGGATGTGCCGGATGCCCACGCCAGCCTCGACGCTGACGCTCATACCATCGTGATATCTGCCGATGCCGCCCATGACAGCAAAGCCGTGATTGGCGACGTGTTGCTGCATGGCAGCGGTATCGCGGCTGACGGTCAGCGTGTGCCGTTGAGCCTGCACGTGCTGCTGCGTCGATCGGGCAAGACCTGGAAGCCCGACACCTACGTGCACTCGCCGGTGCGCGGCAAATTCGATGACATCGTGATGCCCCCGTACCGGATCATCGTCCGCGAAGGCAGCACTGAGCGCGTGCTGTTCACCGCCAAACAGGCGCGCAATCTGCTCGCGCACCCATCACTCGCTGCGCGGGTGGCCAACTACTTTGTCGTCGTGCGCGCAAGCGATGAGAAGCATCCTTCCGCCAACGACATCACGATTTCCCTCGGCGTCGGCAAGGTCTCGAAGTCGCTGATGCGGGCCGGTTTTACCTCGGAAGAACCGACCACTACCGACCTGAATCAATTGCTCACCAATGGCAGCTGGAGCCTCAAGTTGCAGGCGTTGAGCAGCCACATTCCGGTGTGGGTGGTGCAGCGCCAGCTGTTTATCTTCGGTCTCGAAGACAGCCCGCTTCTGAAAGACGTGCGCGAGCGTGGCTTCAATAAACAGGACACGCTGGAATTCGGGGCGCGCAACGGCACCGGTTATCTGCGTTACAACGACCGTGAAGAAGCCTTCCCCGGCGCGGCCACTTCGGGCTACGCCTTTATGCAGGACAGCTTTATCGGCTTGATCCTGGCCTGGCACCGCAAGCCGGAAGCGCAAACCACCGCGGCTACCGCACAGCAGTCGGCGCAATGAGGGCGATGGAACAAACCGGCACCGAAGACGGATTTACCTGTTTGGCCACACCCAAGGCACAAGGCCTGGGCGCGGTGCAGGCGCGTTGGGTGGACCGGATCAAGCGTGCCGCACTGGCACGTTTGCACCGCAGCCAACGCGGGGAAAGGTTGCTGCTGCGCATGTACCTTGCCGGGGAAGACGCGACGGAACGTGCCCTGCTGGAAGAGTTGTTGCCGCAGTCGCCCGACTGGCTTGAGCGTCAGGTCGAGCAACACCTGGCCGATGAACGCCGGCATGTAACGCTGTTCAGCGAAGCCTTGCGCGCTGTGGGGGATGACGGCGAGACGCGCCTGGCCCCGGACTGGCTCAGCCGCCGCAAGATCCAGCGCTGGCAGCGCCTGGCGCATCGCTATGCAAAACATTTCGAGCACGGTTTGTTGGTACCCGCTTACGCAACAGGCCTGTGCGCCGAGCAGATGGCCGAGCGCGTCCTCAGTCGCCACTGCGCTGTGATTGGCCCCGAGCATGGGTTCTACCCGTTATTGTCCCGGGTGCTGGCCGACGAAAAAGCCCACGTCCGACTGTGCGAACACACCTTGCGGCGCATCGTCGGCCCCCAGGAAACCGGCCACCTGAGCACGTTGCTGGCCGAGATCCGCACGATCGAATCCGGCTTCGGCGTGACCGGCGCACTGGCGATGTACGTGGCCGGTTGGGTCTATGGCGGGACGCGCGGTGGTCACCGATGACGTCACGCATTCTCTACCTCGCCACCGCCGATGCACGGGGTCATTTGATGCGCGCCCAACTGCTGGTGCACGCGTTGCACAAGGCGGGCGCGCAGGTCGAAGTGCTGACCACTTCGGATCAAGGGCAGCGCTTTCTGGAAAGCTTCGGTATCCAGGCCGAGATCCTGTCGCGGCACTACGCGGTGCAGTTCGACAGCGGGCAGAACATGCTGCGCAAGGCGACCAACAGCAACGTGGCGCACTATGTTTTCCGGCCGGGCCGGATGCTTCGCGACATCCTGCGCTTGCGCCGCAAACTGCGCAGCGCCGACCTGGTGATCAATGATTCCTTCCACCCGGCGCTGCTGTTCATGGGCGCGGTGCCCGGGTGGCGGCGCAAGGTCGTGCATGTGTACGGCGCGAGCCTGAAGGTCGCGCTGATCAACAATTTCGAGGGGATGTGGCCGCGTTTTTTCGGGCGGTTATTCGGCTGGATCGTCGGCCTGCAGATCGACGCGGCGCGCTCGTGTATCGAGCATGACTTCGCCTATGAGGTCGACGATACCCAGGCACCGGCAGTGTTTCGATTGCCGACGCCCGTCGCCCTGGCTGACACGCAAACGACGCAAAAAGCGGTGGGCGCGGCGATTTATCTGAACCCGCATTTCAGCGATATCCTCCTGGCCGAAGCCTTGAGCGCGGGCATCGCCGATGCGGGCCTGAGCGCCCATCAGGTGGGTGAAGGTTACGCCGGGGTTGGCGGCTGGCTCGGGGTTGACCCGGACTGGGCCAGCCGTGCGGCGCAGGCACAGGTGATCGTGTCGGCACCGGGCATGGCTGCGCTGTCGATCGCGCGGGTCTATCGGCGGCCGATCATTCTGGTCCTTACCGATCAGCCCGAGCAGGCGACCAATGCCGCCCGCGCGGCACAGCTGCAGTTGGAGCACCGAGTGGTGACCTGGCGCGGTGACGCCGCTGATTTTCGCCGTCAGGTGGCACAAGCTGCCGCGCAATTGACCGAGGCTCAAGCGCCGGATGCCGACGGGGCGGCCGGCAACGCGTGCGCCCAGGCGCGGATCGACGCGTGGGTCAGTCGCTTGCTCAGCGTGTGAATCCGCTCACTCACGCCGCCACACACAAGGAGGTGACGCACGTGTCCAGACCCAGTTCCCGTGCCGGCGACAATCCGGCCCTGAATGCTTACACGCTGCCCGCAGAATTCTTTGCGTTGAAACCGTGGCTGACCCTGTTGGCGCTGCTGGCGGACTGGGGCTTGATCGCCGCGTCATTGGCGGCGGCGGCGCTGTGGCCGCACCCGGTCACTTACCTGCTGGCGGCGATCATCATTGCCCGCAGCCAATTGGCGCTGGCGGTGATCATGCATGAAAGCGCCCACGGCGTGGTCGTGCGCCACCAGGGCCTGAATGATGTTATCGGGCAGTTGTTTGCCGCCGGGCCGTTGTTCCTGTCGCTGCACACCTACCGCGCCGGGCATTTGAAACATCACCTCGCGCCGATGCGGCATGACGACCCGGTGGTCGCAGTGTTTGGTCTCGGTGACTTTCCGCTGCCCAGGGGCAAGCTCGCCGCCAAGCTGTTGGCGGACCTCTCTGGGGTGGGCTACTTCATCAGCGCCGGCCAGTTTGCCCGGGGCGACTATCGGGACATCATGCCCAAGGTCGACAAATCACCCGGCCAGGTGACGTGGGAAGTGTTTTCAATGCTTGCCAGCAACGGCCTGCTGCTCGGCGTGTTGGCGTGGTCCGGGCACGCCTGGCTCTACCCGGCCTTGTGGTTGCTGCCGGCGATCACCCTGCTGCCGTTCATGGGCCGCATCCGCGCCATCATGGAACACGCCGGCCTGCCCGCCTGCGATGACCAGAGCCAGAATGCCCGGAGCATTGTCCGGAGCAACTGGCAGACCTTCGTGTTCGGCCCGCATGCCATTCACTACCACATCGAGCACCACCTCTTCGTGCGCGTGCCCTTCTACCATTTGCGTAGCGTGCATCAGCAACTGGTGGCCCGGCAGTTGGTGCCCACCGGCAACCTCTATAACGGATACATCGGGGTCTTGCGCGATGTCAGTCTTGCGGCCGCTAAAATGCCGGCCGCCTGATTCGACATCCTGCGGGATTGCTCAACTGGCGGCGTCGCCTTGGGGGGTCACAGTCCTATGGCTACCCCCCTCACGGATAACTGAACCCCTTGACCAGCGTCAACTCTCCCACCGCCCGCATCGGCACCAGGAACGTCTCCATCTTCTCGTTGGGCGTGCCTTCCTCTGTTATCACCGTCACTTGCGCCGTGGTCAACGCCTGAACCGCATCCTCCTGCCCTTCTTCGTCATTGCGATAGCCGCCGCCGAAGTAATTCACATACACCAGGTACTGCCCCTTGATCGGCGCCGGCATCGCGAAGATTTCCGGGCCATACCCCGTGGTCACGTCGACATCGAGCGCTGCGCCATTGGGTGCCACCCGGTCGCCGTACCAGATGTGGGCGCCGTCCGGGGTAATCAGGTGCAGGTCCAGATCGGTGTTGTCGCTGTCCCACGACAGCAGCACCCGCAACTTGGCCGGCGTCGCCCCGCCGCTGACATTCAGGAACTGGGTGCGATGCCGTTGCTGGCCATCGGGGCTGCGGACTTCAACGCTGTTGCTGCCATTGGGGAATGAATACGGGCGATCAAAACGGCCTGCCGGGTCGATTTTCAGCGGCATGCTGATACCGTTGACGATCAAGCGTCCCGGTTCTTTCGACTTGGGCGTGGCGTTGATCTGCCCGGTAATGCGCGCGGTGTTGGCCTGGCCTGGCGGTGTATTCACCGACGAGGCCGGGTAGTTGACGCTCTGGCGAAAGTTTTCGCCTTCGCCCTCGAGGGCGCCGGTACGCCAGCCGCCGATGGGGGTGTCGAGTTTGACCGCGGCATCGGCGGCGAAGGTCGTCGGCAATACGCAAAACGAACAGAGGAACAGGAAGACCTGTGGATAACGGAGTTTCATGGCCTATTCCAGCAAGAGGTGGCGGGCGAGCCCTTCGATGTAGGTTTCATCCTGGCCATTGGGATGTGCTTCAAAGGCCAGGTGCAGGTATTCGTGGGTCAGGTCGAGGCGGTCCTGCAGGGACAGCACGCCGCGCACATAAATGCGCTGGCGTTCGCGGTCGACGTAGGGGCGGCCGAAGGCCAGGCGGCAGACGGCGAAGGTGTTGACTTCGTTGTAGCCGACTTCGTTTTCGAGTTGTGGGCGCCAGCCGCGACGTTGTTTTTGTAGCCAGTCTTGCGCGGCGGGTAACGCTTCGCAGGAGGCGACGGGGTTGTCCCAGCGGCTGAGGCTGGCGCGCGGGTAGGCGTGCAGCAGGATCGCGTCGTAGCGTTGGCCGGCGTTGGCTTGTTCAACGGCTTGTTGCCAGGACAGTTTGTCCGGGCCGGGTTGGTCGGAGTGATAGGTGACGGTGCTGCCGGCCAGGACCAGGTCGTTGGTCCACGCGGCAATGTCGCGGGATTCGGCCGTCGCCGGGCGTGGGGCAACCCGTTGGCGGCTGCTGCTGTCATCGATGCTCAGGCAGTCACCGTTGCGCGTGGCGTTTTGCAGCAGGTAGGTTCTGATTGCGATGGCCAGTGCTTTCGCGGCTTCGGCAGGTTCGGATTTGGCTTCCCGTTGCAGCACGCGGGCGACGTACTCTTCGCGGTCCAGGCGCGCGACCAGCTTGTCGTTGAGTAAAAACAATTCGCCGTCGCTGTGGATGTCCAGTTGATTGCCGTTGGCAAATTCGACGCGGTAGTCGCCCTGCAAAGGGCCCGACTGAATAACCCGATCCCCCGCCAGGACGCGGCCGATCGGATACCGTGAAAACAGCCCGACTTCGACACAACGTCCCGCATCCGCCGGCCAACCCGTCGGCAACACTGACGCCAGCGCCTGACCGTAATGGCGCAGCACCATTTGACTGGTCCCACGCCCACCGGCCCAGATCGGCGTGCCATCCACCGTCCATCCGGCGAATCCGCCCTGACGCGACGAAGGGTCCTGATCCCCCAACCAGCTCCAGGTTTTCACCCGCAACCGGCCGCCGAGTTCGCCCACGGCGTTGCCGTCAGCGGCGTTCAACACCACGTCCAGCAACACGCGTCGGGCCTGATCCTGAGCGGGCATCACCGCCAGCACTTTCAGCAACTCCGCCACGGAAACCCGCGTAGCCGGCTGCAATGACGGCAGGTTCAGCAACCATTGCGGCGCCTGGCGTGCCTGCCAATAGCTGCGCCAATCAGCGCCATTAATCCCCAATCGCGCCGGCTCGAAGTACAAGCCGCACGACTTCACCAACGCTTGATCGCGGCCAATCTTGCCGCCCGCGGTGCAGCAATACACTTCTTCCTTGGATTGCCCGCGACACTCATACGCAGGTTCCCGCGCACCGGTGTCCACCAGCCAGCCGTAAACAAACAGCTTCCACAAACTCCCTAACGGCGTCTGCAGATCGGAAGGCAACGGCTCGCGGGCCATCACCTGGGTCCGGCTCAGCGACAGCAATTCACCCTTGAAGCCCAGCCGCAACGGTTCGTCCTGCGCGGTCGCCAGCGCAGGGAGCAAACACAGCAGCCACCAGACCAGAGGTCGGGTCATGTCAGTTGACCGTGACCTGGCCGAGCGCCGGTTTCTGTTCCTGGGCCTGATGCTGTGGCGCATAGACCTGGGTGAAACGCACCGGCGGCAGATTGAACTGGCCTTTCTGCGAGAAACGCACCAGATGCCGCACACGCAATTCGCCGCTCAAGGCGTCCACCGGAATCGCGTAGGCCAGTTGGCCCGGTTCGAAGCGCGCCTTCTCCAGCGCGGTCGGTTCGGTGCCAGCCTTGCCCAGCAACTTGATGCCCCACGTGGTGCGCTCGACATCGGCGCCCGGTGGCAGCGGCACTTCGATCATCCCGTAGCGCAGCGGCTTGGCAGCTTTGCTGGTGATGATCACTTCGTCCAGGTACAGGCTGTCGCTGGACAACGGCTTGGTGCCGACCGCTTCGAGTTTGAATTCGAACGCTTCGTCACCCGGCACCAGACGCGACAGGCGACGGGTGATGGTCACGGCCATCGGGTCGATGGCCGGTTGCTGGGTCTGGTAGCTCAGCGCGGCACGCAGCGGACGTTCCTGGGTCCCGGTCAGCGACAACGCCGCCGGTACCGGAGTAGCGCCCTGCCAGGTCCAGTACATCTCGCCGGTACTGCCGTAGTTTTTCTTCCAGCCTTCACCCGGTGCCAGGGCGATGGTCGGCGACGCCTGCTCGATGCTGTGTTGCAACCAGCTCAGCGCCAGGGCGCGTTCGAGGGTCGATTGCTGTGGCAGCAGGCGTTGCAACAACTGTTGCGCGTGAGCCTGATCGAAAGCTTGCAGCGACAGGTTCAAGGCTTCGGCAAACGGCTGCGAACTCACGGCCAGACGTTGTTGCGCGTCCGGCACTTGCCGATTGAACGCATCGGGCAGCGTGACCTTGGATTGCTTGGCCAGGGAAGAGGTCAGCGCACGCGCCGCCGCCAGGCCCAGCGCCGAATCCGGATCGCTCATGACCAGGCTGTCTTCGCCATCGTCCATCAGGTTCGCCGCGTTGCCGTCGCCGGCCTTCGCCAGGTCATCCATCAAACCGCTGAGCAAGGTGTTCACCGGCAATTGCATCTGTTTGGCGAACGACAGGATCAGCGCCCGTTGCAGCAGCGGCGTGTTCTTCGCCTGCTTCGAATACACCTCCAACACCCGCTGCCAATGCTCCGGCGGCAGGCTCAGTTCCAGGGCTTTGCTGGCGTACCAGTCGGCGTAATAGGCGTAAGCGGTGAGGAACGCGTCCGGCTCGCCGTCCTGGCCCCACCAAGTGAAGCTCGCCGACGGCCCGGCCATTTGCACCAGGCGCAGACGGCTGTTTTGCATGATCAGGCGCAAGCGATCACGCACCTGCGGGTTCGACGACAGCGAAGGATAGGCAATGCTCAGTGGCAACAAACGACTGGCGGTCTGCTCGACGCCGCCGTACGGATAGCTCAGCAGATCATCGAGGGCCGAACGGAACAGCGCTTGCGGGCTGTCATCCAGACGCAGGCGAATGTCCGTCGCGTCGGCCGGCAAGGTCAGCGCGGTATCGCCGCTGAGCGCGTCCACCACTTGGCTTTGCGTGACCTGCCAGCCTTCGCCGGTCGCGGTCAGGCGCACGGCCAGGGCGTCGGCGGTCTTGCCGTCCTGCACCAGCTCGGCGGTCCAGTCGCCGCTCGCCAGGGCAAACGCCGGCAGCGCGATGTAGTTGATGCCGCTGTTCAGAGTCACCGGCATACGCTGCTCGGCGCCGCCGTAATGGATCACCAGCTCAGCCTTGACCGGTTTCTCGGCCTGGCTGAAGGCGAACACGCCGAGGGCCGGCTTGTCGCCATTGCGGAACTTGGTCGGGCCGCTCCACTTCAGGTACAGCGGTTTTTCCGAGCGCACGAATTGCTTCTTCTGCCCGACCTGGCCGTCATCGGCGATGGCCCGGGCGGTGATGCGCCAACGGGTCAGGGAGTCCGGCATCTTGAAGGTGAAGCGGGTCTTACCGTTGGCGTCGGTGATCAATTCCGGCTGCCACGCGGCGGTGTCGACGTCTTCACGACGGGGCCGCTCCAGCACCTTCACTCCACGTTCGCTGCGGTTGGCTTTGCCCGGCGCGCCGGGGCTGCCCGGCAACGCCACGTCATAGCTGATGAACGACAGGCTGGCGCTGGTGCGCACGTTGTTGCGGCGCGGGTGGTAGAAGAACTGGTCGATGGTCGGCGCGACTTCCGGTTGCAGCGCGTAGATCATTTCATCCACGACGCTGACCGTCAGGTGCGCCGGAATCGGCTTGCCGGCGAACTGCGTGGTGAGGTCCACCGACACGGTATCCCCCGGCTGATACGACGCTTTATCGGTGGCAATGGCCACGTCGATTTGCGGCGTAATCACCTTGATGCCGGCGTTCTGGAAGCTGTACTGGCCGCCCTTGGTGTAGAGCACGGAGAAGGTCAGGTTCGGTGCGAAGTTATCCTTCACCGCAATCCGTGCGCGGTATTGGGTGTCGCTGAGTTTTTCCATCTTCAGCCAGTCAGCGCCCTTGGACAGCAGCGCCGTGGCCTCGACCTTGTCCCGTTCCAGGGACAGCAGCGCATCGCTGACCGGCTCCGGGAAGGTGATCAACGCCATGGCTTCGTCGCCGGCCTTGTACTCGGGTTTGTCGAGGACGATTTCCACGGTGCCCGGCACGGCTTTGACGCCCTCGCCGGTGACCGAATGCCCGGTGGCGCCGACCACGCGGCCATGGTCATCCTTCAACGTCAGGTTGTAGGTGCCCGGCCGCGCGAACGCCACGCTGAAGCCTTTGTCTTTCGCGCTGAGTTTGCCGTCGCCGGTGGTCTGGTCTTCCAGGCGTACCCAGCTGTAGCTGCTCGGGGTGACGGCTTTGGTCTGTTCGCTGCCGCCTTCGTTCACGTAACTGAAGGCAACCTTGTCACCCACCGCGCTGAAGCGTTGCGGCGCACGCAGGCTGAAGCTCGCAGCTCCACGGTCGATCAGGATTTCCTTGGTGGTCTTGACCCGATACGCCGCACCATCGCTGGCGAACACGGTGAGCATGTAGCGGCTCGGTTTGTCGGCCGCTGGCAGGTCGAGGGTCGCGTTGCCCTTGGCGTCGGTGGTCAGTTCGGTGCTGGTCAGCTCAATCGGGAATTGCCCGAGGTATTGCAGTTCGTTATCGACCATCGACAGTTGCTGGGCGCGCAGGCTCAGGGTCAATTTGGCGTCGGCCACCGGTTTGCCGTCCGGGTACAGCAGCACCAGGCTGCCCTTCACCGGTTCGCCGGTGCGGTAGTCCTGCTTGGCCAGGTTCAACGAAATTTCGAAGTGCGGCTTGATGTATTCGGCGACGCGGAAGGCGCTGCTGTAGGCCTGATCCTTGTAGCTGAAACGCAATTCATAACCGCCCGCCACCGCGTTGTCCGGCAACTGGAAACGGCCCTGGGTGCCGGACTTGGAATCCAGTTTCAGCGCCAGGGATTGCAGCGCTGTGCCCGTGGCATCGAGCACAGTCACGTTGACGTCGGCAGCGGTCGGCGCCACAGAATCCCGGGCGTTCTTGAACTCGCGACCGACGATTTTCAGCGACACCCAATCCCCCGGCCGATACAGCGGCCGGTCGGTGAAGGCATAGAGTTTGGTGTCGTAAATTTCGCTGTCGTAATAGAAGTTCTCGGAGACAAACACCCCGCCCTCTTCGTCTTCGCCGATCACGAACGAACGCTCGGGGCTGACGTGTTTCAGGCGCAGTAAACCATCAGCATCGGTCGCACCGCTGCTCATCACACCCAGGCCATCGGTCCACAGCACATTCACTTTCGGCACCGAACTGCCTTCGTGTTTGCGCGCGGCCCACACCAGCAATTCATCACCGGCAATCTTGCTCACCGCCACGGTGTTGGAGACGAAGACCATGGTGGTTGCGCGGTACTTGCCGATCAGCGCTTCCACCAGGTACAGGCCCGGTTTCAGGTGACCCAACGGGATGTACACATTGCCCGGTGCCACGCTGACGAATTCACTGGACGAACCGGCCAGGTTCACGCCCGCAGGCGGCTGGATCGGTTTGGCTTCCCACAGCGGATAACGGAATTGGCTGACAACGGGCAGGCCCGGAATCAGCGCGAATTGCGGCTGAGCGTCGTAAGGCGTTGGCGCGGCAATCGCGGTGCCCATCTTCAGCTCTGGCACTTCCTCGGTGACTTGTTTACGCGACTCGTAGGAAAACGCCCGCTGCATCACGCGCCGGGATTTGCGATACCAGTTGTCCCACAGGTACGCGAGGGTGTTCGACAGGCCTTCGCCCTTGAACTGACCGTCGCTGACCACGCGATGCAGGTTCTTCTGGCGCTTGAGGAAATCCAGCGGCTTGTCGATGCGGTACACGCGAATGTCGGCGCCGCCGTAAGGCTCCATGCGGAACCGGCGATAGTCGCGACCCGGCGCTTCGAGGCGCACCATCGCCTGCTCGTCGGCGGCGAAACTGCTGTCGGCCAGCAGGAAAAAGCTTTCACCGGCCACCGGCGTATAGCCGCTCGGCTCGACGGTGTCTTCGGCACTGACCGTGGCAATAGGAACCAACAAGGCCAACAGCAAAGGAATTTTTGAGCAGATACGCAGCATGCGGGCACCGATCATTGGGAGAGAAAGTTCAGTCGATAGACGCCGATGAAGTTGGGGTTGGCTGCGTCGGGTATCCATCGGGTGTCCTTCCATGTCATGAGTTGCTGCAGGCTCGCGGATCGCATGCCGTTGTCAGTGGGGGTGGTGGTGCCGGTGTGATAGGCGATGTAGCGGCCCATCCAGATCATCAGGTGCTGGTCGTCGCCCTGATCGAAAAACATCAGGTCGCCGGGCCGGGCCTGGGACACGTCGCGGCTGACCAGATGACTGTTGAACTGAATCAATTTGATCGCGTTGACGTACGGCCCAACCTTGCCGCCGCCCTGCTGCCATTGCTGGGCGAGGCCGCGCTGGGCCTCGCTCAGTTGCAGTTCCGGCGGCAGGTAGCGGTTGGACAGGCCATTGCTGCGCAGCCATTTGTCGTCATGGACTTTCAGCGCTTCGTTGGCGGCGAAACGCACCAGGCCCGCGCAATCCTGCTGGAACCAGCGCGGGCTCGGACCTTGGGTCAGTTGTTCCTGGGCGATGCGCACGAACCAGGCGCGGAACACCTGGGATTGCTGCGCATCCAACGGCGCGGCTTCGGTGGCGAACACCCGACTGCCCAGCAACATCGCCAGCAGACCGAGGCCTCGGATAAGGGCTGTCACAGGGCTTTCCACTCCAGCGGCAACCATTGCCAGTGGCCGTCGGGTTCGCTGCCTTTAGGCAGGGTCAACGCGTATTTGCCGTAGCCGCCGAGCTTGCGCAGTTTCGGGATCAGGTAGGTTTGCGCGGCGTTGTAGAACACCGGCTCCATGTCTTGCGGCAGGCTGTCGAGGGTTTCCTGTTGCATCAGCTGGGCCATGGAATCCGGGCCGAAGTAGACCGGCATCAGCAGGTCTTTCGGCACCACGTCGGCCATCGGCGGGAAGCGTTTGTCGAGGGTGCCGAGGGCTTTATCCACGAGCTTGTCGTCGAGGGAAAACAGCAGGGTCGAACCGTGGCGCGCCAGACTGACCTTCATGAAGGCCTTGCCGGTGATCGCGTCCGGGTTCTCGGCGTCCTTGGCTTTATAAGGACCGAAGTTGGAGCTGACCTGACGTTGCCACTGATGGCTTTCGCCTTCCTTTTTCTCGACCACCGGGAAGGCGTGTTCTTCGACGTTGCCTTCATAGGCGCCGACCATCGAGCCAAACAGGTTGCCCAGGTCGCCGTCGAGTTTGGCGCTGTCGCTGTCATTCAGGCTGGCCACCAGCAGCGGCGTGTACAGCCGCGAATCGGCGTACCAGCACAGGCCCGCCGCGCCGGCCATGTGTTCGGTCAGGGCCTGGGCGACTTTTTCTTCGGCGCCGAGTTTGACCAGCAGCGGTTTCTGTTGCTCCGCCGCCAGCGGCAAGGCTACGCAAGCACTGGCGCCCATCGGCATGGCTTGCCAGATCGGTTTGAAATCGAAGTCCGGTTGGTTATCCAATTCGTCCATGGCGAGGAAGCTGTGCCAGCCCTTGTCGTCCATGTCGAAACGCAGGCCGGCGAAGTTCGGGATGAAGCGCTGATAACCCATGGCCAATACGCTGGCGTTGACCGACAGGCGTTGCTTCACTTCCGGCGCGCGGGGTTGCAGGCCGAAGGCTTCGGGGAACAGTTTTTGGCCGCCGAGCAGGGCTTCCAGCGACTGAGTCGAAACCATGCCCGGTTCATCGACCGGACCATGGCCGCCTTCGTACAGCTTGGCCGGGTTCGACAGCACCACCAGTTTGTCGCCATGGGAGGCGAACAGCAGCGACTTGGTGGCGTTGTAGGTCAGTTGATAAAGCGCCACGTCATCGGCGCCGACTTTCACGGTGCCGACCTGGGTCAGTTGTGTGTCATCCAGCGCGACTTTGGCCAGCGGTTCCAGCAGCTTGGCCAGGCCACCGCGATCCATCACCAACAGGAAATCTTTGAGGCGACCGTCCGCCCCACGCCACAGCGCCACGTCTGCCGGTTGATCGAAGAGTTGCTCGATCAGGCTGTCCTGCAATTTCAGGTCATGTTCGTAAATGATCCGCCGCAGGCTGCCGATCAAGCCGAGGCGATCGGCGTGGGCTTCGTAATAGAAGACGAAATCTTCGGTCAGGGTTTCCTTGAGGAACGGCACGGCCAGCAAGTCCTTGGGCAATTGGCTCAAGGAATGGGTTTCCAGCAGACCGTCCGGGCGGCCCATGCCCAGTTTGTCACTGGCCAACACCGCCAGCGGCTCTTTGGGTTTGTGCATGAACCAGCCCAACCCGCCCGCCACGCCAGCCACCAGGCACAGCCCGATCAGCACGGCAGGCCAGCGCCGTGGAGGTTTGGCGGCAGGGGTTTCGGCGGCCGGAGAAGCCGCTGGTGAAATCGTGTTATCGCTCATGTTCACGCTCATGTTCCCAAAGCTCAGCAGTTCATCCGTGGAGCGGGATGCTTAATAGTTGAAAGTCTTGACCAGCAACAGGTCACCGATGGCCCGCAGGGGCACGATGAAGGTCTCGCGTTTTTCGTCGACGGTGTTTTCGTTGAGCACCAGGTTGATCTGCGAGGTGATGACCTCGTTCTGGTTGCTGGTCTCATCGAAGTTATAGCCTTCGCTGCCGAAGTTGCCCCAATAGTTCACGTAAACCAGATAGGTGCCGTGCATCGGCGCGGTCATGGTGAACATTTCCGGGCCGGGACCATCGACACCGTCCGGGTCCAGGCCGCCGCCGTTGGTCAACGCCGTATGGGCGAAGAACGCGTGCTGGCCGTCCGGGGTAATGATGTGCAAGTCGAGTTCGGCTTTCGGGTCGTCCCAACCCAGCACCACGCGAATCCGCGCCGGGGTGCGCAGGTTGTTGGCTTCATAGAATTGAACGCGCTTGAGGGATTTGCCTTCGGCGCTGCGCACTTCGACGCTGTTGGAGCCGGCGCCAAACGCATACGGCCGGGCGAAACGCCCTTCGTCGTCGGTGTACAGGTTCAGTGGATTGCCGTTGACCGCCAGCGTGTGCGGCCCGCGCTGGGTGCCGATGGCCTTGAGCTGGCCTTCGATCATCGTGCGATTGCGTTGCACGCCCCGGTCGATGGGCGGCGTGGGATAGGCAACTTGCGGGTTTTCACTGCGGTCGAGCAAGCCGTTGTAACGCCAGCCGCCTACCGGCTCCGACAACTCGGCCGTCGGCTCCGCCCGGGCCGCGCAGGCCCAGACCAGCATGATCAGCAGTGAAAGAAAGCAACGCATGTGACGCCTCCTGCCATGCACAACGAAACCCTGCGCCCGGTCCTCGGCGCGTTACAGCTGCAAAAACTGCGTTTCGTCAAAATGACCCATGACTATCGGGTCGTAGAAGGCACGAAGGTTAGCGATGTAGCGATTTTTTAACAATCAGATACATCTTTATTTGTGGTGAAAATCACGGTGATTGTTGGGTGTGAGCCGAATAGCGAGGTTATTCGGCTCACGAAATGAGCCGAATAAGACTATTATTCGGCTCATTGACCTTGGAGTACCCGAATTCATGGCGTCGCACTGGATCTGGCAACAGCCCGACTGGCCGAACTTCAATTGGCAGGCCGACCGCTTGGCGCCGCTAATGCGCGCGTGCGTGCAGGCGCAAGGTCGGTTGATGGGGATGGCCAGTTCCGTGGGCAGTTCGTTGAGCGCCCAGAGCGAACTGGACGCACTGCTGCAGAACATCGTGACGTCCTCGGCTATTGAAGGCGAATCGCTGAATGTCGGCTCGGTTCGCTCATCCCTGGCGCGGCGCTTGGGGCTGGAACAGCTCGATGGCGACCACGTCAGCCAACGCAGCGAAGGGCTGGCGCAGTTGATGCTCGATGCCACCCAGCAGTTTGCGCAGCCCCTGACGTTGGAGCGATTGCTGGAATGGCATGCGTGGCTGTTTCCGGATCAGGAAGCGGACTTCTCTGCCCATTCGATCCGGGTCGGTGCATTACGCGGTGATGAGCCGATGCAGGTGGTTTCAGGACGACTCGACAGGCCGACCGTTCACTTCGAGGCACCACCTCGCCTGGGCCTTGAGCAGCAATTGAACACTTTCCTCACTTGGTTTGAAGACAGTCGGGGCCAGGAACAGTTGGACCCATTGCTGCGGGCCGGGATTGCGCACTTCTGGTTCGTCACCCTGCATCCCTTCGAAGACGGCAACGGGCGCCTGACGCGTACCATTACCGATCTGGCATTGGCCCAGGGCGAAGCGCAGGCCATTCGTTTTTATGCGATGTCGGCGAGCATCCTTGAGGATCGCGCCGGGTACTACCGAGTGCTGGAAGCCAGTCAGAAGGCAACATCGGACATCACCGAGTGGCTGGAATGGTTCCTGAAAACCCTGCTGCGCAGCTTGCAGCAGGCGATGGCGCGGATTGAATCCGTGCTGGGCAAGGCGCGGTTCTGGCAGGTGCATCGAGAATCAACGTTGACGGCGGAGCAGGCCAAGGTGCTGAACCGCTTGCTGGATGGCGGGGAGCGCGGTTTCGAGCAAGGGATCAGCGCGGCGCAGTATCAGGCGGTGGCGAAGGTGTCCAAGGCGACGGCGACGCGTCATCTGGCTGAATTGCTGGAAAAGGGCTGTCTCCAACGCCTTCCTGGTGGCGGGCGCAGTACGCGCTACGCAATTAACCATCCTGGCGTTGATTGATGCCACAACACGATCCGTAGCAGCCTTGCTCCTACAAAACGAACGCAGGCTTCGCCAGCGGCTACAAAGGTTGCGTCAAAACCCCCGCTCATTTGCCCATAACCCCCATGTCTGCTAGTGTCGCGCCGGTTTAACGTCAACCGGAAATAGCCGCCATGGCCCGCAAAAAAGCTGCACTGGATTTCGAACAATCCCTCGCTGACCTGCAAACGCTGGTAGAGCGACTGGAGAACGGCGAGTTGTCGCTGGAAGACTCGCTGACGGCTTTCGAGCAAGGCATCGGTCTGACCCGCGATTGCCAGGCAGCGCTGGCCCAGGCTGAGCAAAAGGTTCAAGTGCTGCTCGAGCGTGATGGCGAGCTGGCCGAGGAACCCTTTGAAGCGGATCAGCCAGAATGATTGCAGCGTATTCGGCGACCAGCCAGGCCCGCGTTAACGCAGCGCTGGAAACCCTGTTCAACCCGCCAAGCCCCGAACTCGCCCGCCTCTATGACGCCATGCGCTACAGCGTGATGAATGGCGGCAAGCGCGTGCGTCCGCTGCTGGCCTACGCCGCGTGCGAAGCGCTGGGCGGCAAGGCTGAGCAGGCTAACGGCGCGGCGTGTGCGGTGGAGCTAATCCACGCTTACTCCCTGGTACACGACGATTTGCCGGCGATGGACGACGACGATTTGCGTCGCGGCCAACCGACCACCCACAAAAAATTCGATGAAGCCTGCGCGATCCTCGCCGGTGACGGCTTGCAGAGCCTGGCGTTCAGCGCCCTGCTCGACCCGCGCCTGAGCACCTCGAACGCAGAGATTCGTTTGCAAATGGTCAGCGCCCTGGCGTTGGCCGCAGGCCCGGCGGGTATGGTCGGCGGTCAGGCCATCGACCTTGGCTCGGTGGGTTTGAAGCTGGATCAGAAAGCCCTTGAATACATGCACCGGCACAAGACCGGCGCGCTGATCGAGGTCAGCGTCAAACTCGGCGCCCTGGCCAGTGGTCGCGCCGAGAAAGACGAACTGAAGTCCTTGCAGACCTATGCACAGGCCATCGGCCTCGCGTTTCAGGTGCAGGACGACATTCTCGACGTCGAAAGTGACACCGAAACCCTCGGCAAACGCCAGGGCGCCGATATCGCGCGCGACAAGCCGACCTACCCGGCCCTGCTCGGTCTCGACGCGGCCAAGGCTTATGCCCTGGAATTGCGCGATCAGGCCCTGCATGCGCTGCGACCGTTTGACGCGGCCGCCGAGCCTTTACGCGATCTGGCCCGCTATATCGTCGAACGACGTAGCTGACAGCGTATCCGCCAAAAAAGAGTAACGCGTGGGCAGGGGCCGATGCATCGGGTAAACTGCCGCCTCTTCTATACCTATAACGATTCGCCTGATGCCCACGACGTTTCATGAGATTCCCCGCAAGCGCCCGACCACGCCCCTGCTCGACCGCGCTAACACGCCGGACGGCCTGCGCCGGTTAGGCGAAGCCGAGCTGGAAACCCTGGCCGATGAATTGCGCCTGGAATTGCTCTACACGGTCGGTCAGACCGGTGGGCATTTCGGTGCCGGCCTGGGCGTCATCGAGCTGACCATCGCGTTGCATTACGTGTTCGACACCCCGGACGACCGGCTGGTGTGGGACGTGGGTCATCAGGCCTATCCGCACAAAATCCTCACCGGCCGTCGCGAGCGCATGGGCACCCTGCGCCAGAAGGACGGCGTCGCTGCCTTCCCGCGCCGCTCCGAGAGCGAGTACGACACCTTTGGCGTCGGCCACTCCAGCACCTCGATCAGTGCCGCGCTGGGCATGGCGATTGCCGCCCGCCTGCAGAACAGTGATCGCAAGGCGATTGCGGTGATCGGCGATGGCGCGTTGACTGCCGGCATGGCCTTCGAGGCGCTGAACCACGCGCCTGAAGTGAACGCCAACATGCTGGTGATCCTGAACGACAACGACATGTCGATCTCGCGCAACGTCGGTGGTTTGTCGAACTACCTGGCGAAAATCCTTTCCAGCCGCACCTATGCCAGCATGCGTGAAGGCAGCAAAAAGGTCCTGTCGCGCCTGCCCGGCGCCTGGGAAATCGCCCGGCGTACCGAAGAATACGCTAAGGGCATGCTGGTCCCGGGCACGCTGTTCGAAGAGCTGGGCTGGAACTACATCGGCCCGATCGACGGCCACGACCTGCCGACCCTGATCGCTACCCTGCGCAACATGCGCGATCTCAAAGGCCCGCAATTCCTGCACGTGGTCACCAAGAAAGGCAAAGGCTTCGCCCCGGCGGAAGTCGACCCGATCGGTTACCACGCCATCACCAAACTCGATCCTCTGGACGCTCCGGCCGCGGCGCCGAAGAAGTCCGGCGGGCCGAAGTATTCCGGTGTGTTCGGCGAATGGCTGTGTGACATGGCCGCGGCCGACCCGCGTCTGGTCGGGATCACCCCGGCGATGAAGGAAGGCTCGGACCTGGTGGCGTTCAGCGAGCGTTTCCCGCTGCGCTATTTCGACGTGGCGATTGCCGAGCAACACGCGGTGACGTTCGCCGCCGGCATGGCCTGCGAAGGCGCGAAACCGGTGGTGGCGATCTATTCGACCTTCCTGCAACGCGGCTACGACCAGCTTGTGCATGATGTGGCGGTGCAAAACCTCGACGTGTTGTTCGCCATCGACCGCGCCGGTCTGGTGGGCGAAGACGGCCCGACCCACGCCGGCAGTTTCGACCTGTCGTTCCTGCGCTGCATCCCCGGCATGCTGGTGATGACCCCGAGCGACGAAAACGAACTGCGCAAAATGCTCACCACCGGCCACCTGTACAACGGCCCGGCGGCAGTGCGTTACCCGCGCGGCAATGGCCCGAACGCGACGATCGAAAAAGACCTGCAACCGATTGAAATAGGCAAGGGTGTGGTTCGCCGTCAGGGCAACAAAGTCGCCCTGCTGGTGTTTGGTGTGCAACTGGCTGAAGCGCTGAAAGTCGCCGAGACGCTGGACGCGACCGTGGTCGACATGCGCTTCGTTAAACCCCTCGATGAAGCACTGGTTCGTGAAGTCGCCAACAGCCATGAATTGCTGGTGACCATCGAAGAGAACGCGATCATGGGCGGCGCCGGTGGCGCGGTCAGCGAGTTCCTGGCCCGGGAAAACATCCTCAAGTCGATGCTGCACCTGGGCTTGCCGGACAGCTACGTCGAGCACGCCAAACCCGCGCAGATGCTGGCCGAATGCGGACTGGATGAAGCCGGGATCGAAGCGTCGGTGCGTCAGCGCCTGCAACTGCTCACCAAGTAACCCCCGACCTGTAGGAGCGAGGCTTGCCCGCGAAGAGGCCATAACATTCAACATCATTGTTGCCTGTTAAGACGCTTTCGCGGGCAAGCCTCGCTCCTACAAGGACCGCGTTTTTTTCGATTTTTACGAATACATCATGAATTTCTCCCGCCTCGCCCTGACGCTGACCTTGTTGCCAGCCGGCCACCTCCTGGCCGACACCTTCGAACGCGATCAAGCCCTCAAGCTCCCCGACGTGCTGATCAGCGCCAACCGCCAGGTCGAGGCGCGCAACGACAGCAGCGCGGCCAACACGGTGTTCACACGCGAAGACATCGATCGCCTGCAACCGAGCAGCGTCACGGATCTATTGCGTCGGGTGCCGGGCGTGCAAGTCGGGCAAACCGGCGGGCGCGGCAGCTTGCCGGGGATCTACATTCGCGGCACCAAATCGGCCCAGAGCCTGGTGCTGGTGGACGGCCAGCGTATTGGTAGCACCACCTCCGGCGACAGCAATCTGCAACACATCAACATCGAACAGGTCGAGCGCGTGGAAGTGTTGCGCGGCTCCCGTTCGGTGATTTATGGCAGCGATGCGATTGGCGGGGTGATTCAGATTTTCACCCGTCGCGGTGGCGAACAGGGTTTGCAACCACGGCTGCACGTGGGTTTTGGCAGCAACCAGACGTGGGAGCGTAGCCTTGGGCTGTCCGGCGGCGATGAGAAAACCCGTTTCAACCTGGGCGCCAGCCTGGATGAAACCGCCGGGATCAATCGCACCCATGAGTCGTATCCCAGCGATGGCGATCACGACGAATACCGCAATAAATCGGTGAGTTTGAGCCTGAGCCACGCGCTGACAGATGACATCGAAATCGGCGCGAACGTGCTGGATAACCACGGTAAAAGCGCGTTCGACAACCCGTTCGGCCGCTTCGACATGAACACCTTCGAATCGGTCCAGCAGCAGCCTTACAGTGAGTTCGATGTCAGCAGCGTCAGCAGTTACATCGACGCGCGCATCAACGACGTATGGAAAACCCGCCTGGAATTCGGCCACAGCGAAAACCGCGAGAAGACCCTCGACAAGCTCAGCGATGAACGCACGGTGTTCAACACCTACCGCGATTCGGTGAACTGGCAAAACGACCTGACGCTCAACGAGCACAACAGCCTGATCGTCGGCGGCGACTGGTACGAAGACCGGATCAACAGCAGCACGCCGTTCGATGAAGACAGTCGCTGGAACCGCGCCGCATTTATCCAGCATCGCTATCAGACGGACAGGTTCTCCACGGAACTGGGCCTGCGGCGCGACCAGAACCAGCAATTCGGCGGGCAAAACAGTTGGAGCGGCACCTTCACCCTGCCGCTGAACCCGGACAACGATGTGCTGCTGACCTACAGCGAAGGCTTCCGCGCGCCGACCTTCAACGACTTGTATTACCCGGATTACAGCAACCCGGACCTCAAGCCTGAAACCTCGAAAAGCTATGAGCTGCAATGGCGCAGCCAGTTGACCGACACCAGTCGCCTGGAAGCGTCGCTATACCGCACTGACCTGGAAGACGCGATCATCTTCGGCAGCAACAACCGCCCGCAGAACGTGGCGTCGGCGCGGATCAATGGTTTCGAAGCCGCGCTGAAACAGGAACTGTTCGGCTGGCAGAGCAACCTCGGCGTGGCGATCATCGACCCACGGGATCGCGACAGCGGTCACACCTTGGCCCGGCGTGCGCGGCGCACGTTAAGTCTGGATCTGGATCGACAGTTTAATCAGTTGGGGCTCGGCGCCAGTTGGCAGGCGGTCAGCGGCAGTTATGACGATGAGAACAATCAGCAGCCGTTGGGTGGCTATGCGTTGTTCGGGTTGCGCAGCAGTTGGGCGCTGAATCGGGAAGTGAAGCTGGAATTAAAGGTCGATAACCTGTTCGACAAGGGCTACAGCCGGGCGTTGTACAGTTTTGACGGCAGTCAGTATGGGTATCGCGAGGAAGGTCGGGCGTGGATGTTTGGGGTGACCTGGACGCCGGAGTTCTGATCCCGGATTAACGGCGCCTGGGCCGGCCTCTTCGCGGGCAAGCCTCGCTCCTACAGGGGCGCCACCGATACCTGTAGGAGCGAGGCTTGCCCGCGAAGGCCGCGACTCGGTCTTAACGGTCCGGCGCGATAATCCGGCACAACTTGGCCGTCGCCTCAATCATCTGCCCACTCGGCCGCTCCAATCCCTTGTCCGTCACCAGCAACAACCGCCCCTGCACCACCGCCGCCACTTGCGGCCACGCCTTCCAGGCATCGAGCTGCGCCTGATCACTGGCCAGAATCACCTCGGGATTGCGCTGCAACACCGCTTCCACGCTGACCTGCGGCGCTGGCAAGGACAGGTCGGCAAACACGTTGCGCGCGCCGCACACCTCCAGCGCATCGCTGATGATTTGCCCGCCACCCACGGTGTACAGCGGCCGGTCCCAGACTTGATAGAACACCGTTAGCGGCGTATCCCGGCGATAGCGCTGGCGCAGGTTATCCAGTTTCTGCCGCAAGTCAGCCGCCAACGTTACGCCCCTCTCCGGTCGGCCGAGTTGCGTGGCAATCGCTTCAATCTGCGCCGTTAGCTGGTCGAGGTTGTGGGGTTCGGCGACGTAGGTGGGAATGTTCAAGCGCTTGAGCTGGTCCCGCTGGGCCGGGCCGACGCTGCCGGGCCAGAGCAATAACAGGTCGGGCTTGAGGCTCAGCAGCCGTTCCATGTCCAGTTGGCCATAGCTGCCAACCGAGGGAAGGTGCTTGAGTTCGACCGGACGCTCACCCGCATCCAGCACTCCGACCAACAGGTCGGCGGAGCCCAGTTCAACGACGATTTCAGAGAGAGAAGGCGCGAGGCTGACCACGCGTTCGACGGAATAAGCCGAGCCGCTGACGGCCAGCAGCAAAACCGCCAGCCAGACGCGCAGCATCAGCCGAGTTGACGCGGGATACGGTAAAGGTAGAACAGCACCGCGGTGGACAGCGCCAGCAACACCAACGGCACCGCTTCGAGGCCGACGAACACGGCCAACGCGCCGATCCACGCTGGCAGGCTCGCCGCCAGAAAGGCGATACGACGCTTGGCTGCCAGGGCAATCCAGGCCGCCGGTTCTTCAGGGGTATCGAGGGCTTTCTGGGTGGCGATCAGCGCATGTTTGTAGCCGCCGAAAAACTTCAGGCTGACAAACATCGAGGCCACACCGGCGATAAACAGCGGCATCGCCAGCACCGGCAGGATCGCCTCGCTCTGGCCGAACACGCCATTGATCACGAACAGCGGCACCAAGGCCAGCGCCAGGTATTGCCACCAGTTGAAGGACAGTCGCCGCCGCACTTGACCGCGAGTCACGCCCGATCAGCCTCGCCCTGATGCTCGTTGCCCATCATGTGGTCGAGCTTGCTGGCCTTGGTGGCCAGGTACAGTTTGTTGTGCGGGTTGTGCCCGGTGTGCAGCGGCACGCGCTCGGCGACGACAATGCCCATGTCGGTCAAGGCTTTGACCTTGCGTGGGTTGTTGGTCATCAGGCGCAGGGATTTCACGCCCAGGTGCTGCAGCATCGGCAGGCACATGGCGTAGTCACGCTGGTCGGCGGCAAAGCCCAGGCGCTCGTTGGCTTCAACGGTGTCGGCACCGCCGTCCTGCAACTCGTAGGCGCGGATCTTGTTCAGCAGGCCAATGCCCCGGCCTTCCTGACGCAAGTACAGCAACACGCCACGACCTTCACGGGCGATGGCCTGCAGCGCGGCCTCAAGTTGCGAGCCGCAGTCGCAACGCTGGCTGAACAAGGCATCGCCGGTCAGGCATTCGGAGTGCAACCGGCCGAGCACCGGGGCACCGTCGGCGAAATCACCCAGGCTCAGCACCACGTGCTCGCGCCCGTTCTCTTCATCGAGAAAGCCGTGCATGGTGAATTGCGCAAAAGGTGTTGGCAGCTTCGAAGCGGCGACAAAAACGACAGGCACCTGTGTGCTCCTGATCAATAAGTACTGGAGATTCGCAGAGGCGGCATTGTAACAGCAGGTTCCGACCGACGCTTAGGCTGAATTATGGGGCATAACGATCAAAAAGTTTGATCAAGCGGCCAAGTCCCGCCGGCCCATTGGCCCGTGTTCAATTCGCATCAAATGGATAAGGCTGTTTCCACTTGGCAAAGATCGGTCTCAACTGGCCGCTTTTCACCAGCAGTTCCATACGCAGGTCGAACAACGCCATCAACGCGCGGGCCTTGGGGTTGTCGGCAAAACACAGGTACAGCGGCAACTCGGCGATGTGGGTGCGGCGGAACAACGACGGATCCCTGGCCCGGGCGAGCAGGTAATCGATTTCGGTCAGCGCATCGATGTAATAGTCGGCGCGGTTGTGGGTCAGCATCGACAGGATCCCGGCGCGCCGCACCACTTCGTTGTAGCGCTGCACGTTGGGCAGGTACGCCTGATACTTGTAGCCGCGCACCCAGGCCAGTCGGTAACTGCCGAGATTATCGAGGGTCGGCGACGGATTACTCGCCAGGCCCAGGGCATAGATGTGATCGGAGTCGAAGTTCCAGTGCGGATAAAGCACGTCGCTGGTTTCGTCGCGATAGGCGCCGACGCAGGCGTCCACTTCCCCGCGCTGGGCCAGGCCAACGGCGCGGGTGTAGGGTTCGGTGCGGATATCGAGCCTGATCCCGGCCGGTTCGAAGATGACACGCAACACGTCCCAGCCCAGGCCATGACCGTCAGCGGCGGTGTAGTCTTCCCAGGCTTCGCTGGCCAGATGAATCACGGACGGCGTCGGCGTAGCGTCCCCCGCCTGGGCGAGCGAGCAGAACATCGCGAAAACCACCATCAACCAGCGTCGAGCCATGCCTAATCCCTGCTTCACCACTCAGGCGAAAAACCACACCAGCCCCTGCATCCCCAGCCATGCAAAGACCCCGGCCAATACGTCGTCGAGCATGATCCCGACACCACCGTGCACATGGCGGTCGATCCAGCGAATCGGCCACGGCTTGAGGATGTCGAAGAAGCGGAACATCAGGAACCCCGCCAACAACCAGTACCAGCCGTCCGGCACCAGCCACAGGGTGATCCACATCCCGACCATCTCATCCCAGACGATGCCTTCGTGATCGTGTACCCGCAGATCGTCGGCCACTTTGCCGCACAGCCAGAACCCGAACAGCATGGTGATGCCGAGCATCAGCCAGTAGCCCCAGTCGGGCAACATCTGCCACAACGGGATAAAGGGTAGCGCAACTAACGAACCCCAGGTGCCCGGAGCCTTTGGCAAGGTGCCCGAGCCGAAGCCGAACGCCAGGAAATGCCAAGGGTTGCGCCAGACCGAAGGCGGTACGAATTCCGCCGGCGTCTGCTTGGGATGATCGGTCACGGTGTCTCCGGAAAATGTTGATAACCCCGGGTTTGCGGGGTGATGTCGTGCCCATCGGCGTCCAGCAGCCTGACGCCCTGCCCGGCCACGACCCGGCCCACCACATGGACCGGCCAGCCGTCCGCCAGCAACCGGGGCAAAACGACGGGCGGCACGGTGAAGGCCAGCACGTAGTCGTCGCCACCGCTCAGGGCGGCGTTTTCGGCGCCTGTCTGGCCGAGGAAGCTCACCAACGCTTGGGACACCGGCAGCTTGCTCCGGTCAATCTGAATGCCGACTTTCGAAGCAAGCGCGATGTGCCCGCAGTCGGCGAGCAGGCCGTCGGAGATATCCAGCGCCGCCGTGGCGTGGCCGCGCAACGCCTGACCGAGGGCCAGTTGCGGTTGCGGCGACCAGTAATGGCGCAGCAGCGGATCGGCGATGGCCTCGTCCGCAGTCCGCTGGCCAAGCACCAGCGGCAACGCGCCAGCGGCATTGCCCAACTCGCCGCCGACACACAGCAAGTCCCCCGGCTGCGCGCCGCTGCGGGTCAGGGCCTGGCCGCTCGGCACGCGGCCAAACACGGTCAGGGTCAGGCTCAACGGCCCACGGGTGGTGTCACCGCCGATCAGCGCCACGCCACAGCCCTGGGCCATGACATTCAAGCCACGGGCGTAGGCGTCCAGCCAATCGGCGGTCACCGTCGGCAAGGTCAGGGCAAGGGTAAAGGCAACGGGGGTGGCGCCCATGGCGGCCAGGTCACTGACCGCTACAGCCAGCGAGCGCTGACCGAGCAGAAACGGGTCGCAAGGATCTGCGAAATGCACGCCGGCAACCAGCGTGTCGGTGGAAATTGCCAACTGCTCCCCGGGAGGAACAGCCAGCAAGGCGCAGTCATCGCCGATTCCCAGTGCAACGCCCTCGCCGCCCTGCGCACAAGGCGCGGCGGCGAAGAAATTGCGGATCAGCTCAAACTCGCCCATTTGGCAGCCATTCAAGCGCTTATCAGCGCTTGAACGCCTTCACTTCAGCTTCACGCAGACGCGGGGCCAGCTTGTCGAGTACACCGTTGACGAACTTGTGGCCGTCGGTGGAACCGAAGACTTTCGCCAGCTCGATACCTTCGTTGATCACAACGCGGTACGGCACGTCGACGCGCTTGAGCAGTTCCCAGGTGGACAGGCGCAGAACCGCCAGTTCAACCGGGTCCAGCTCTTCGATGGTGATGTCCAGGCAAGGCGACAGCGCAGCGTCGATCTCAGGCTTGTGGGCCGGAACGCCGTGCAGGATGTCGTGGAAGTAAGCGGCATCGACATCGCTGAAATCGTTATCGACCCGGAACTGCGCTTCGATCTCGTTCAGCGACTGCTTGGCCATGTGCCATTGGTACAGCGCTTGAGTCGCGAGCTGACGGGCTTCGCGACGCTTGACGCTTTTCGATGGCTTGCCGGCATCCGCAGGCTTTGGATCGCGTGGGTTGAACTGATCGCTGTCGTCGCTAATCACTTGGCCTCCAACTGTGCCAGCAGGCTGACCATTTCCAGAGCGGACAGGGCAGCTTCGGCACCTTTGTTACCGGCCTTGGTGCCGGAACGTTCGATGGCTTGCTCGATGGAATCAACGGTCAGCACGCCGAAAGCGACTGGAACGCCGAACTCCATGGACACCTGGGCCAGGCCCTTGGTGCATTCGCCTGCCACGTATTCGAAGTGCGGAGTACCGCCACGAATGACCGCGCCCAGGGCGATGATTGCCGCGTATTCGCCCTTCTGGGCTACTTTCTGCGCAACCAGCGGGATTTCGAAGGCGCCAGGGGCACGGATGATGGTGATGTCGCTTTCGCTCACGCCATGGCGAACCAGGGCATCAACTGCACCGCTGACCAGGCTTTCAACGACGAAGCTGTTGAAACGGCCTACTACCAAAGCGTAGCGGCCTTTAGGGGCGATGAAGGTACCTTCGATGGTCTTCAGGGTCATTCGTTAGATCTCTTAAAGAGCCGGGACGCGTTTTCTACGCGTCCCTCAGTGATGTGTTAACCGCGAATCAAGGCCCGGAAACAACCGGTCATTATTCGGAGGGCACGTATTCTACAACTTCCAGATCGAAACCGGATATCGCATTAAATTTCATTGGCGCACTCATCAGGCGCATTTTGCGAACGCCCAGGTCCCGCAGGATCTGCGAACCGGCACCGACGATGCTGTAGGTGGTCGGTTTTTTCGCCGGGACGTGCTCGGCGGTTTCGCGGATATGTGCCAGCAATACATCGCCATCGAGCGGGTGACCGAGCAACAGCACCACGCCGCTGCCAGCCTCGGCGACCGCGGCCATGGCGGCGCGCAGGCTCCAGCGGCCCGGCTGCTTGACCATCAGCAGGTCGCGCAATGGGTCCATGTTGTGCACGCGAACCAGGGTCGGCTCGTCGGCGCACACGGTGCCCAGGGTCAGGGCCATGTGCACGTCGCCTTCCACGGAGTCACGATAGGTCACCAGGTTGAATTGGCCCAGTTCGCTGTCCAGCGGCTGCTCGGCAATCCGCTGAACGGTACGTTCGTGGATCATCCGGTAGTGAATCAGGTCGGCGATGGTGCCGATCTTGATGTTGTGTTCGGCGGCAAAGGTTTCCAGTTCGGCGCGACGGGACATGGTGCCGTCGTCGTTCATCACTTCGCAGATCACGCCGCTCGGCTCGAAACCGGCCATACGCGCCAGGTCGCAAGCAGCTTCGGTGTGGCCGGCACGCGCGAGAGTGCCGCCCGGTTGGGCCATCAGCGGGAAGATGTGGCCGGGGCTGACGATGTCTTCAGCCTTGGCGTCCTTGGCGGCAGCGGCCTGCACAGTGCGGGCGCGGTCGGCGGCGGAGATGCCGGTGGTCACGCCAGTGGTGGCTTCAATCGAGACAGTGAATTTGGTGCCGAACCCGGAACCGTTGCGCGGAGCCATCAGTGGCAGCTTCAGCAGTTCGCAGCGTTCGCGGCTCATCGGCATGCAGATCAGGCCACGGGCGTGCTTGGCCATGAAGTTGATGTGTTCAGGCTGGCAGCACTCGGCGGCCATGATCAGGTCGCCTTCGTTCTCGCGGTCTTCGTCATCCATGAGGATGACCATCTTGCCTTGGCGGATGTCTTCAACCAGTTCTTCGATGCTATTGAGCGCCACAAGGCACCCCCTTGAGTCAGGATTTGAGGTAGCCGTTTTGGGCCAGAAAGCTTTCGGTGATGTTCCCGGATTTTGTAGGCTCTGCGGCCTTATCGCCCAGCAACAGGCGCTCCAGATAACGTGCCAGCAAGTCCACTTCCAGATTCACCCGGCGACCTGGCTGATAAGACGCCATGATGGTTTCGCTCAGGGTGTGGGGAATGATCGTCAGCAAGAACTCGGCGCCATCGACTGCGTTCACGGTCAGGCTGGTGCCGTCGACGGTGATCGAGCCTTTATGGGCGATGTACTTGGCGAGGTCTTTCGGCGCGCGGATGCGGAATTCCACAGCGCGGGCATTCTCGGTGCGGGCAACCACTTCGCCCACGCCATCGACATGGCCGCTGACCAGGTGTCCGCCGAGGCGAGTGGTCGGGGTCAGGGCTTTTTCCAGGTTGACCGGGCTGCCGCTTTTGAGGTCATTCATGGCGGTGCAGTCGAGGGTTTCGCGACTGACGTCCGCTGCAAAGCCGTTGCCTGGCAGTTCAACTGCGGTCAGGCACACGCCGTTGACCGCGATGCTGTCGCCCAGTTTGACGTCGCTCAGGTCGAGCTTGCCGGTTTCTACGTAGACCCGCACATCTCCGCCTTTTGGGGTCAATGCACGAATACTGCCGATGGATTCGATGATGCCGGTAAACATGGAGTCCTCCTCGAGAACAGGCCGTCTTGGCTCAGGCCGGGAATTATACGCTCGCGGCTGGAGAAGGAATGGCAGTGACTCGCCAGTCATCGCCAACCGCGCGAATTTCGGTGATTTTCAGCTCGGGCGCGTCCTTCATGTGCGCCAGCGGCCAGTCCAGCAACGGGCGGGCTGAGGAGCCGAGGAACTTGCCGGCGATGAAGATCTGGAACTCATCCACCAGACCTAGCTGGGCAAACGCCCCGGCCAGGCGCGGCCCCGCTTCGACCAACACTTCGTTGACCCCGCGATTGGCCAGTTCGACCAGCAGTTTGCGCAGGTCCACCAGACCATCGTCGCCGGCCACGATCAGGCATTCCGGGCCGTTGGCGTATTGCTCTTCGATCGCCATGCAGGTCGCGACCAGCACCGGGCCCGCCTTGAAGAACGGTGCATCCAGCGGCACGCGCAAGCGGCCGTCGATCAGTACGCGCAGCGGCGGACGACTCATGGCCAGCGTGGTTTGCTGAGCGTCCAGGCCCAATTCGGCGGCGCGCACGGTCAAACGGGCGTTGTCGGCCAGCACTGTGTCGGCGCCGGTCAGCACTACGCTGGCCTGGGCACGCAGGCGTTGCACTGCCGAGCGAGCGGCCGGGCCAGTGATCCATTGGCTTTCGCCGCTTTCCATCGCCGTGCGACCGTCGAGGCTCATGGCCAACTTGACCCGCACGAACGGCAAGCCATGTTCCATGCGTTTCAGGAAACCTTCGTTGAGCTTGCGCGCTTCACCTTCCAGCACACCGCTTTCGATGGCGATCCCGGCCTGGGCCAGGCGCTGCATGCCGCGACCGGCCACCGACGGATTCGGATCCTGCATCGCTGCAACCACACGGGCCAGACCGGCATTCACCAGCGCATCAGCGCAGGGCGGCGTGTGGCCGTGATGGCTGCAGGGTTCGAGGGTCACGTAAGCGGTGGCGCCACGGGCCTTGTCACCCGCCGCACGCAACGCGTGGACTTCGGCGTGGGGTTCGCCGGTGCGCACGTGCCAGCCTTCGCCGACAATCTGCCCGTCCTTGACGATCACGCAGCCAACCCGTGGGTTGGGGTGAGTCGTGTAGTGACCCTTGCGCGCCAGTTCCAGGGCGCGGGCCATGTAATGGGCGTCGAGGATGGCTTGTTCTGCGGAGGTGGTCATTCTTTCACCGGCTCACGGGCCAGGCGATCGATCTCTTCGCGGAACTCGTTGAGGTCCTGGAAGCGCCGATACACGGAGGCGAAACGAATGTAGGCGACTTCGTCGAGCTTTTGCAGCTCGGCCATCACCAGTTCACCGACCACGAGGGATTTGACCTCGCGTTCGCCGGTGGCGCGCAGTTTGTGTTTGATGTGCACCAGCGACGATTCGAGGCGCTCGACACTCACCGGGCGCTTCTCCAGCGCCCGCTGCATGCCGGCGCGGAGCTTTTCTTCGTCGAACGGCTGGCGGCTGCCGTCGGTTTTGATCAGGCGCGGCAACACCAGTTCGGCGGTCTCGAACGTCGTGAAACGCTCGCCGCAGGCCAGGCATTCACGCCGGCGGCGCACCTGTTCGCCCTCGGCGACCAGACGCGAGTCGATGACCTTGGTGTCGTTGGCACCGCAGAAGGGACAGTGCATGGTGGCAGGCAACAAAAAAAGGGAGGGCCATGGTAGCGCATCCCCGTGGCAAGACAAGCCATAGGGTTTGCGGTATACAGACGAGCAATATGTTTGATTCATGGATTTCACCTTGCTGGAGCCACAAATGTCGCTACGACCGCTCGTCCTGCTCAGTGTTTTAAGCCTGCTGGTGGCCTGCGGCAGCGATGCGCCCAAGCCGCAGCCGCCGACCCCGGGCCCCGCGCCACAAGCGGCGCAGAAGAAAGCCAAAGAATCCGCTGACCTCGGCCCGCTGCCGGCCTTTCAGCGTGAATTGAGCGGCACCCTGCAAGGCGTGCCCGCCGGCGCCGAAGTGGAACTGGCGCTGCTGGTGATCGACGACAAATCCCGCCCGCAACAATTGCTCGCCAGCTCCAGCCTGATCGGCACCAATCAAATCCTGCCGTTTCACCTGCGTTTCAACCCGGAATCCTTTCCGGTCGGTGCCCGGGTTGAACTGCGCGGCCGCGCCACCCAGTCCGGCCAGTTGATCCTGCACCTGCCGTCGCAGACCATCACCCAGCCGACAACCCAGGCCCTGGGCCAACTGCAATTCGTCAAAGCCCCATGATTGCACCGCTCGACCTGCAACAGGCGTTAGGTGAACTGCTCGGCGACGCGCAACTCGTCGCCTGCCATTTGCCGGACACCAACCTGAAACTCTGGCTGATCGACGGCGACAACATGAACCGCGCCTTCAGCCCGGAAGAAACCCGGCGAATCCTGCATGAACCGCCCTATTGGAGTTTCTGCTGGGCCAGTGGCTTGGCGATGGCGCGGTATCTCGCGGCGTTTCCCGAGTGGGTCAAAGGCAAGCGCGTTTTGGATTTTGGCGCGGGTTCTGGTGTGGCGGGGATTGCGGCGGTAAAGGCCGGGGCGCTGGAAGTGGTGGCCTGCGACCTGGACCCGCTGGCGATTGCGGCGTGTCGGGCGAATGCTGAACTCAATGAGGTGCAGCTCAACTACTCGACGGATTTCTTTGCCGAGGCGGATCGCTTTGATCTGATACTGGTGGCCGACGTGCTGTATGACCGGGCGAATCTGCCGCTGCTCGATGAGTTTTTGAGTCGCGGCAAGGAAGCCTTGGTCGCGGATTCGCGGGTTCGGGATTTTCGTCATCCGTTGTACCGGCGCATTGAAATGCTGGAGGCGATGACCTTGCCCGATCTGGCCGAGCCCGAAGAGTTTCGGCATGTGAGCCTCTATCACGCCACCCGCATATGATCCTTCCCACGCTCCGCGTGGGAATGCAGCCCGGGACGCTCCGCGTCCCAAAGCGGACGCAGAGCGTCCATTGAGGCATTCCCACGCAGAGCGTGGGAACGATCTGTGTTCCCGCTTCCGGCCACCCCCCGCCAAGCCTTATAGTGGCCTCATTCACGCTTCCAAGAGATCCCCCATGAGTCAGGAAACGCCGTACATCTTCGACGCCACGACTGCCGATTTCGACCAGTCGGTGATCGAGAACTCTTTTCACAAACCAGTGCTGGTGGATTTCTGGGCCGAATGGTGTGCGCCGTGCAAGGCGCTGATGCCGATGCTGCAAACCATCGCCGAGAGCTATCAGGGCGAGTTGCTGCTGGCCAAGGTCAATTGCGACGTCGAGCCGGACATCGTCTCGCGCTTCGGCATCCGTAGCCTGCCGACCGTGGTGCTGTTCAAGGACGGTCAACCGGTGGACGGTTTTGCCGGTGCGCAACCGGAGTCCGCCGTACGCGCCATGCTTGAACCCCATGTGCAAATGCCGCCGCCGGCCGCTGCCGATCCGTTCGAACAGGCTCAGGCGTTGTTCGATGAAGGCCGCTTTGCCGACGCCGAAGCCATCCTCAAAGTGCTGCTGGGCGAAGACAACACCAATGCCAAAGCGCTGATCCTTTACGCCCGCTGCCTCACCGAGCGTGGCGAACTGGGCGAAGCGCAAACTGTGCTCGACGCGGTCAAGACCGATGAGCACAAGGCCGCGCTGGCCGGCGCCAAGGCGCAGATTCAGTTCCTGGGCCAGGCCAAGGATTTGCCGGATGCCGCCGACCTGAAAGCGCGCCTGGCGAAAAACCCGCAGGACGATGAAGCGGTGTATCAATTGGCAATCCAGCAATTGGCCCGCCAGCAATACGAACCGGCGCTGGATTCGTTGCTCAAGCTGTTCATCCGCAACCGCAGCTACAGCGAAGGCCTGCCGCACAAGACCTTGCTGCAAGTGTTCGAACTGCTGGGCAATGATCACCCGCTGGTGACCACGTACCGACGCAAGTTGTTCGCCGCGCTTTATTGATTCTGTAGGAGCGAGGCTTGCCCGCGAAAGCGTCCGTAAGATCGCCATCGCTGTAGGAGCAAGGCTTGCCCGCGATGGCGTCCGTAAGATCGCCATCGCGAGCAAGCTTTGCTCCTACAGTTCCTACGCAGGTTCAACCCAGCTGTACAGCGGCGTATCCCCGCCGCTCACCACCTTCACATCCGCACAATGGCGCAGGCGCACCAGCAAGCGCTTACCCGACGCCGCACTACCGGTCAGCCCTTCCAACTGCTCCAGCAAATCCGGCCCGCTCAATTGCCCGGCCTTGCGCAGCAGGTCCTTGGCGATCTGCCACAGCGCGTCATCCTGGTTCAGCGGCTTGGCCGCCGGGGCGCTGACCTCCTCGGTTTTGCTCACCTGCAACTGCGCACCGAGCCGCGCCCAATCGCCGTCATCCATCTCCAGGGTCAAATCCACCGGCCAGTCGCCGATGCTTCCACGTATTCGCAACATAGGTCCGCTCCTGCACATTTCTGACCTGCATGCTCCCATGGGTCTTGTGTATCGCAAAGCGGGCGGTCAAACTCTCCGCACTTTCGTTATAAGATTACATAACAAACCTTTCACTTTACTTTCCGGAGACCCGCCATGCGTCGTCTGCTGCTCGCTCTGCCGTTTGCCCTGTTGCCGTTGGCCGTTGCCTTTGCGGCCAATGAACCTGAACACGGCAGCCTCGGCGCCCACGAACATGGCGTCGGTCGTTTGAATGCGGCGCTGGACGGTCAGACGTTGGAGCTGGAGCTGGAAAGCCCGGCGATGAATCTGGTGGGCTTCGAACACGTCGCCACCAGCGACGCCGATAAAGCCAAAGTCGCCGCCGCCAAGGCGAAACTGGAAAATCCGCTGGTGCTGTTCAACCTCCCGAAAGCCGCCGGTTGCAAAGTCGCGACCCAGGAACTGGAAAGCCCGCTGTTCGGTGACAAGCCCGACGCCCACGATGACCACGATGACCACGATGAAGCGGACAAGGACGGTCACGAGCATCACCACGACCACAGTGAAATCCACGCCCACTATCAATTCAGTTGCTCGGCACCCGGCGCGCTGAAGACCCTGGATCTGGCGAACCTCTTCAACACCTTCCCGGCGACCCAGAAGATTCAGGTACAACTGATCAGCCCGAGCGGCCAGCAAGGCGTTGAAGTGACGTCCAAGGCGGCTGCCCTGAAATTCTGATACACCCCAATCCTGTAGGAGCAAGGCTTGCCCGCGAAGAGGCCGTCACATTCAATACAGATGTCGACGGATAGATCGCCTTCGCGGGCAAGCCTCGCTCCTACAAGGGTTCACTTCATTACCTGACCGGTTTCACATGACCCAAGCACTCATCGAACTGTCCGACCTGGGCTTCAGCTGGCCCGGTCACCCACCGCTGCTGGATATCCCGGCGTTTCGCCTGGAACCCGGTGAAACCCTGTTCCTCAAAGGCCCCAGCGGCAGCGGCAAGACCACCCTGCTCGGTCTGCTCGGCGGTGTGCAAAAGCCCGATCGCGGCAGCATTCGTTTGCTCGGCCAGGAACTGACCGAACTCGGCGCTGGCGCCCGCGACCGCTTTCGCGTCGATCACACCGGCTACATCTTCCAGCAGTTCAACTTGCTGCCGTTTCTCTCGGTACGCGAGAACGTCGAGTTGCCTTGCCACTTCTCCACATTGCGCGCCGAACGGGCGAAACAGCGCCACGGCAGCGTCGACCAGGCCGCCGCGACCCTGCTCGCGCATTTGGGTTTGAAGGATGAAAGCATCCTCAGTCGCCGCGCCGACTCGCTGTCCATCGGCCAGCAACAACGGGTCGCCGCCGCGCGGGCGTTGATCGGTCAGCCGGAACTGGTGATTGCCGACGAACCGACCTCGGCCCTGGACTACGACGCCCGCGAGAACTTCATTCGCCTGCTGTTCGCCGAATGCCGAGAAGCAGGGTCGAGCCTGTTGTTCGTCAGCCATGACCAGAGCCTCGCGCCACTGTTCGACCGCAACCTGTCGCTGGCCGAGCTCAATCGCGCCGCCACCCCGTTCGAGGTCTGAGATGTATTTGTTTCGTCTAGCCCTGGCCAGCCTGGCTAACCGCCGCTTCACCGCGATCCTCACCGCGTTCGCCATCGCCCTGTCGGTGTGCCTGCTTTTAGCCGTTGAACGTGTACGCACCGAGGCCAAGGCCAGTTTTGCCAGCACCATCAGCGGCACCGACCTGATCGTCGGCGCCCGCTCCGGGTCGGTGAACCTGCTGCTGTACTCGGTGTTCCGCATCGGCAACGCCACCAACAACATCCGCTGGGACAGCTTCGAACACTTTGCCAACAACCCGAAAGTGAAGTGGGCGATCCCGATGTCCCTCGGCGATTCCCATCGCGGTTATCGGGTGATGGGCACCACCGAGGCGTACTTCGAGCACTACCAGTACGGCCATCAACAACACCTGGAACTGGCCGACGGCCGCGCCTTCGCCACCGACCCGTTCGAAGTGGTGCTCGGCGCCGAAGTGGCGGATGCGCTGCACTACAAACTCGGCGACAAACTGGTGCTGGCCCACGGTGTGGCGGTGATCAGCCTGGTCAAGCACGACGACAAGCCCTTCACCGTGGTCGGCATTCTCAAACGCACCGGCACCCCGGTGGACCGCACGTTGCACATCAGCCTCGGCGGCATGGAGGCGATCCACATCGACTGGCACAACGGCGTGCCCGCACAAGGCAAAGGCCGGATCAGTGCCGATCAGGCGCGCAACATGGACCTGACGCCGCAAGCGATCACTGCGTTCATGCTCGGCCTCAACAGCAAGATTTCGACATTCGCGGTGCAACGCGAGATCAACGAATTCCGTGGCGAGCCGATGCTGGCGATCCTGCCGGGCGTGGCGTTGCAAGAGCTGTGGAGTTTGATGAGCACGGCGGAAAAAGCCCTGTTCGTGGTCTCGTTGTTCGTGGTGTTGACCGGGTTGATCGGCATGCTCACGGCGATTCTCACCAGCCTCAATGAACGGCGGCGCGAGATGGCGATCCTGCGTTCGGTGGGCGCGCGGCCGTGGCACATCGCGACGTTGTTGGTGCTGGAAGCCTTTGCCCTGGCGCTGTCCGGGGTGATTGCCGGCGTGGCGCTGCTGTATGTGTGCATCGCCGCCGCCCAGGGTTACGTGCAGGCCAATTACGGCTTGTACCTGCCGCTGTCGTGGCCGAGCGAATATGAATGGACGCTGCTCGGTGGCATCCTGATCGCCGCGCTGCTGATGGGCAGCGTGCCGGCCTGGCGCGCGTATCGCCAATCATTGGCCGATGGCCTGTCGATCCGTTTATGAGGACGTTAAAGATGCCCCGCGCTCTGCTCGCGCTGTTGATGCTGGTCGCCCTGCCGCTGTGGGCGGCCGAACCTGCGGATTTGACCTGGTCGGAAATGATCCCGCCAGACGCCCCGGCGGAAGTGCCGAACATGACGCCGCTGCACGATCTGTCGCAAATGAGCAGCACGCTGGAGTCGGCCCCGGCCGCCAAGCAGGACCTGCCCAACGCACCGGTGGTGAAAAGCCTCGACGGCAAGAACATCCGCTTGCCGGGTTACATCGTGCCGCTGGAAGTCAGTGAAGAAGGTCGCACCACGGAGTTTCTGCTGGTGCCGTATTTCGGCGCCTGCATCCACGTGCCGCCACCGCCGTCGAACCAGATCGTGCATGTGAAAAGCGAAGTCGGGGTGAAGCTGGATGAGCTGTATCAGCCGTACTGGATCGAGGGGGCTTTGCAGGTTAAAGCGTCCAGCAGCGAGTTGGCGGATGCGGGGTATCAGATGGAGGCGGACAAGATTTATGTGTATGAATTGCCGGAGTGAATCCGGGGGTTCGGTGTGGTTTGTGAGGACGCCTTCGCGGGCAAGCCTCGCTCCTACAGGGTTTGTGGCGTTCGCGGTATTGCGGCAAACACAAGCCCTGTAGGAGCGAGGCTTGCCCGCGAAGGCGCCCGCAAAGGTTCCACAAAAACCAGCCCCATCACTGTTTCATTGAGCTGAATCAAAAGACCGTATCAGATGGCTCTTTACCATTGGACATCGAACATTTTTAACGTCCTTTGGAGCCCTCATGAACAAGTCCTTGCTCAGCGCCTCGCTGTTTGCCCTCGCGCTCGCAGCCCCGCTCGCCCACGCCCACGAAGCCGGCGACATCATCGTTCGCGCCGGTGCGATCACCGTCAACCCGAAGGCTGACAGCTCCAGCGTCAAGGTTGACCAGGGCCCGTTGGCGGGTACCAATCTGGGTGGCAAGGCGACCATGAGCAGCGACACGCAACTGGGTCTGAACTTCGCTTACATGATCGACAGCCACTGGGGCATCGAGCTGCTCGCGGCCTCGCCGTTTGAGCACGACGTGAAGATCAAAGGCACCGCCCTGGGCGCGGCCAACGGCAAACTCGGTACCCTGAAACACCTGCCGCCGACCTTGAGCGTTGTGTACTACCCACTGGACGGCAAGTCCGTGTTCCAGCCCTACGTTGGCGCCGGTATCAACTACACCTGGATCTACGACGAACACGTCGGCAGCGAAGCCCAGGCCAACGGCTTCAGCAACTTCAAGGCGAAAAACTCCTGGGGCATGGCGTTCCAGGTCGGCGCCGACTACATGATCACCGACAACATCATGCTCAACGCCCAGGTGCGCTACATCGACATCGACACCCGCGCGACCGTGGAAAACAACGCCGTGGCGCCGGGTACTCGGGCCAAGGTCAATGTGGATGTGGATCCGTTCATCTACATGGTGGGCCTGGGTTACAAGTTCTAAGAAAGACCTGAATTGCTTTTGTGGCGAGGGAGCTTGCTCCCGCCGGGCTGCGCAGCAGACCCAAAACCTGCGACCGCGATTCATCTGGCACACCGCGTTCACTGGGTTGCGACTGCTGCGCAGCCGAGCGGGAGCAAGCTCCCTCGCCACAGGGATTGAGTCAACCTGAGCTAAAATGCCAGCCACAAAAAAGGCGCCTCGAAAGGCGCCTTTTTCATGGCGGCGAAAAACTCAGCGTCCCAGCAACCGCGCCAAACCAACGCTCATCGGCGTCTGCTCAGGGTAGGTAAACCGCTCCAGCAACCGCCGGTTGTTCGCCCGCGAGTGACGGATATCACCGGAACGCGCCGGGCCGTAGCTCACTGGCGGCAATTCACCCACCACTTGGGACAGCGCTTCGAGCATCTGCTTGAGGGTCGTTGCCTGATTCCAGCCAACGTTCACCGCGCCGACTTCGATCTGCGGTTTCTCGATCGCCTGCACCAGCAAATCCACCAAATCCTCGACGTAGACAAAATCCCGGGTCTGCTCGCCGTCACCAAACACGGTGATCGGCAAACCTTTCTGCGCACGTTCGCTGAAGATGCTGATCACCCCGGAGTACGGCGAGGACGGGTCCTGGCGCGGGCCGAAGATGTTGAAGAAGCGGAACACCACCGGCTCCAGGCCATGCTGGCGGCGGTAGAAATCAAAGTAATACTCGCCGGCCAGTTTGTCCGAGGCGTAAGGCGTCAGCGGCGCCTTGGCGGTGTCTTCGTCAATCGACTCGCCTTCGCCGTTGTTGCCGTACACCGCCGCGCTGGAGGCGAATAGCACCCGCTTGACGCCGGCCTGGCGCATGGCCTCGCAGACATTCAGGGTGCCGATGAAATTGCTCTGATGGGTCTTGACCGGATCGTCCACCGACGCCTGCACCGAGGCCACGGCCGCCAGGTGCGCCACGGCGCTGCAACCGAGCATCGAGCGCGCGACCAATGCCGCATCGGCGACGTCGCCGACAATCAGCTCGACCTTGGGGTTGTCCAGCGGCAGGTTGCTGCGCTTGCCGGTGGACAGGTCATCGAGGATGCGCACCGCGTGGCCCTTGGCGAGCAAGGCGTCGGTGAGGTGCGATCCGATGAAACCGGCGCCGCCGGTGATTAAAACTGGGCCGTCAGCCATGGCGATAGAACCTATCCAGTAAGCCCGGGAGTGCCGCGCGCCAGGCGCGGGGCTTGATCCCGAAGGTGTGCAGAATTTTCTTGCAGGCCAGCACCGCGTGTTGCGGCTCTTCGGCAGCATCGGGCCGCGCGGCGTGGGCCTGGGCGGTCGGTGCTTCGATGGCCAGCTCGTGCAGGTTGCGGGCTTCGGTGATGATCGCCTGCCCCAATGCCAGCGGCGTGGTCGCCTCATGTCCGGCGTAATGGTAGGTGCCCCACAGCGGCGCCGCACAATCGAGTTGCTTGAGCACCGAAATGATCACCCGGGCCGCGTCGTCCACGGGCGTCGGATTGCCCCGGCGGTCGTCGGCCATCAGCAATTCTTCCGGGGTTTCGGCCCGGGCGAGGAAGCGCCCGAGGATGCCGTCGGCGCTGTCATCGAGCAACCAGCCGAAACGCAACAACACATGTTGCGGACAGGTGGCGCGTACGCTTTGCTCGATCCGCCACAAGGCCTGACCGCGCAGGCCCAGGGGCACCGGCTCGTCTTTTTCGCTGTAGGCGGTAGCACGCGAACCGTCGAAGACGCGATAGCTCGACGGCTGCAGCAGCACAATGTTGTGGTGCTGGCACAATTCGGCCAGGCGCTCGACCGCCCGCTCCTGCCCGGCCAGACGCTGCTCGCTGACGGTCTCCGCCTGGAACCAGTCGAAGTAGTAGGCGAGGTTGATCAGCGCGTCCGGGCGGGTGTCGTCGAGCAGTTGCGTCAGGCTCGCGGCATCCCAGCCGTCTTGTGGTGGGCGGGGGGCGAGGAAGCCGATGTCTTCCTCCGCACCGAGGCGAATCAGCGCCTGCCCAAGGGCATTTCCGCCGCCCAGTAACATAAGGCGCATTCGCATAGAGTCAGCAGGCCCAGTCTGATTGGAACAATGGCTTAATCGACAGCGCCCGCAGGCAATGCCGTCGATAGTTGCCGGAATCGTTGCATTTTGCGGGTTTAGTGCGCAACCGTCATCCGTAAAGTGTAGATCCCCTGGATTTGCGGTGCGGCTAATGGCCCCATCGCGGGCAAGCCTCGCTCCTACAAGGGGAATGCGATCACCTGTAGGAGCGAGGCTTGCCCGCGAAGAGGCCATCAGCATCGACACAGATCCCCAGCGGTACTTGCATCTTCCCCACCCCACCCGCATAACTTACCCCATGAACCTGCCCATCCCCGCCGACAGCGCCCTGGCCGGCTTCCACCCCGCCGTCAGCGCCTGGTTCCGCAACACCTTCCCGACGGTGACTGCCGCCCAGGCTCGGGCGTGGCCGTTGATTCGCCAGCGCCGCTCGACGTTGATTGCCGCGCCCACCGGTTCCGGCAAAACCCTCACCGCGTTCCTCGCCGTGCTGGATGACCTGTTTCACCAAGGCCTGGAGAACGGCGGCCATCTGCCGGACGAAACCCTGGTGGTCTACGTTTCGCCGCTCAAGGCGTTATCCAACGACATCCAGATCAACCTGCAAACCCCGCTGGCCGGGATCACCGAGCAATTGCGCGTCATGGGCCTGCCCGAATTGCAGATCAACACCGCCGTGCGCACCGGCGACACGCCGCAAAAAGACCGCTCGGCGATGCGCAAGACCGCGCCGCACATCCTGGTGACCACCCCGGAATCCCTTTACGTGCTGCTCGGCTCCGACTCCGGGCGCAAAATGCTCGGCACCACGCGCACGGTGATCGTCGATGAAATCCATGCCATCGCCGCCAGTAAACGTGGCAGCCACTTGGCGTTGAGCCTCGAACGGTTACAGGCGCTGTGCCCCGAACCGCTGATGCGCATCGGCCTGTCCGCCACGCAAAAGCCCATCGAAGCGGTGTCACGTTTCCTGGTCGGCCGTGATCGCGAGTGCGCCATCATCGACATCGGCCACGCCCGCCCGCGAGATCTCGACATCGAAGTGCCGCCCGTGCCGCTGTCGGCGGTGATGGCCAATGACGTATGGGAACTGGTCTACGACCGCCTCGCCGTCCTCGCCCGTGAACACCGCACCACGCTGATTTTCGTCAATACCCGGCGTTTGGCCGAACGCCTGAGCCGGCACCTGAGCGAACGCCTGGGTAAAGAAGCGGTGGCCGCGCACCACGGCAGCCTGGCCAAGGAATTTCGCCTCGACGCCGAACAACGGCTCAAGCGCGGTGACCTGCAAGTGCTGATCGCCACGGCGTCACTGGAATTGGGGATCGATATCGGCGATGTCGATCTGGTCTGCCAGATCGCTTCGCCGCGTTCGATTGCCGGGTTCCTGCAACGGGTCGGCCGCTCCGGGCACCAGGTCGGCGGCACGCCCAAGGGTCGTTTGTTCGCCACCACCCGCGACGATCTGATCGAATGCACCGCCCTGCTCGACTGCGTGCGCCGGGGCGAACTCGACACCTTGCTGATCCCGGTCGCGCCGCTGGACGTGCTGGCCCAACAAATCATCGCCGAAGTCAGTTGCCAGGAATGGCAGGAAGATGCGCTGCTGGCGCTGTTCCGCCAGGCTTCGCCCTACGCCCACCTCGACGAAGAACACTATCAGGCGCTGCTGCAGATGCTCGCCGAGGGCTACAACGGTCGCCAGGGCATCCGTAGCGCTTATCTGCATCGCGACGCCGTAAGTCGTACCCTGCGCGGTCGCCGCGGTGCCAAGCTGACGGCCGTGACCAGCGGCGGCACCATCCCCGACAACGCCGACTACAGCGTGTTGCTGGAACCCCAAGGGCTGAACATCGGCAGCGTCAACGAAGACTTCGCCGTGGAAAGCATTGCCGGCGACGTGTTCCAACTCGGCAACACCTCGTATCGCATCCTGCGGGTCGACACCGGCAAGGTCCGCGTCGAAGACGCCCAGGGCCAGCCGCCGACCATTCCGTTCTGGCTCGGCGAAGCGCCGGGGCGCAGCGCGGAACTGTCATTTGCAGTGGCGCGCCTGCAAGCGCAACTTGATGAACTGCTCGGCGCCACACCCGGCAACTTGCAGCCTGCGATTGACTGGCTGACCGACACCCTGGGCCTGAACCTCGCCAGCGCCGAGCAACTGGTGGATTACCTCGCCCGCGCCCGCCTGACCCTCGGTGCTTTGCCCTCACAAGACACGTTGCTGATGGAGCGGTTTTTCGACGAGTCCGGCGGCACCCAACTGATCATCCACTCGCCGTTTGGCAGCCGTATCAACCGCGCCTGGGGCCTGGCCCTGCGCAAGCGTTTCTGCCGCACCTTCAACTTCGAATTACAGGCCGCCGCCAGCGAAGACGCGATCGTGTTGTCGCTGTCCACCAGCCACAGCTTTGAACTCGATGATGTCTGGCGCTATCTGCACAGCAACAGCGCCGAGCACATCCTGATTCAAGCCGTGCTCGAAGCGCCGCTGTTCGGCGTGCGCTGGCGCTGGAATGCCGGGGTCGCCCTGGCACTGCCGCGTTACACCGGCGGGCGCAAAGTCGCGCCGCAAATCCAGCGCATGAAAAGCGAAGACCTGATCGCCAGCGTGTTCCCCGACCAGATCGCCTGCGTGGAAAACCTCGCCGGCGAGCGCGAGGTGCCCGAGCATCCACTGGTGGAACAAACCCTCGACGATTGCCTGCACGAAGCCATGGACACCGAGGGCTGGCTGGCGCTGCTGCGGCGCATGGAAAGCGGCGATGTCCGCCTGATCAGCCGCGACCTGCCGGCGCCCTCGCCGCTGGCGGCAGAAATTCTCAGCGCCCGGCCTTACACCTTTCTCGACGACGCGCCGCTGGAAGAACGCCGCACCCAAGCCGTGCTCAATCGGCGCTGGACCGATCCGCAATCCATCGACGACCTCGGCGCACTGGATGCCGAAGCGATTCAAGCGGTACGCGACGAAGCCTGGCCCGCGCCCGCAGGTGTGGATGAAATGCATGAGGCGCTGATGAGCCTGGCGTGCATCAGCGATGCCGAGGCCCGGGCCAACCCGCATTGGCTGGAATGGCTGAGCACACTTGCCGAGAGCGGTCGCGCCAGCCGCTTGCAGATCAACCCGGATCAATCGTTGTGGCTGGCGCTGGAACGGCTAACCTGCCTGCGGGCGATTTATCCACAGGGGATTTTGCTGCCGCCACTGGAAGCATTGCCCGGTTTCGATGAAGCCTGGGACGCCGACGACGCGGTGCTGGAAGTGATCCGCGCACGGCTCAGCGCGTTTGGCCCGTTACCGTTGAAGGCGATTGCCGAGCCGCTGGGCTTACCGGCGATTCAAGTCACTCAAACCCTGGCGCACCTGGAGCGCGAAGGTTACGTGCTGCGCGGTCAGTTCACGCCGGGCATTGATCAGGACGAATGGTGCGAACGGCATCTGCTGGCGCGGATTCATCGCTACACGGTCAAGCGCCTGCGCCGGGAAATCGAACCGGTGGCGTTGCAGGATTTCATGCGTTTCCTGTTCGACTGGCAGCACCTGTCCCCGGCGACCCAAGGTCAGGGCAGTGCTGTGTTGCCGTCGATTGTCAGTCAGTTCGAAGGCTATCCCGCCGCCGCGTCGGCATGGGACAGCGACCTCCTGCCGGCGCGGCTCAAGGACTACTCGGCGAGTTGGCTGGATGACCTGTGCCGCAGCGGCAAACTGGTGTGGACGCGCCTGACCGCGCGCAACACGAGCACCGCGCTGCGCAGCACACCGATTGTGCTGTTGCCGCGTAGCCAGGTCGGGTTGTGGAGCGGCTTGACCGAGCAAACACCGGTCAGCGAACTCTCGCCCAAGACGCAAAAAGTCTTCGAAGCCCTGAGCCAGCACGGCGCGTTGTTTTTCGATGAGCTGATTCACGAAGCGCACCTGCTGCGCACGGAACTGGAAATCGCCTTGCAGGAACTGGTGGGCGCCGGGTTAGTGAATGCCGACAGCTTCGCCGGGTTGCGCGCGCTGATCACGCCGGCGAGCAAACGCCAGCAACGCAGCAGTCGGCGCGGGCGCGGGGCGTTTGTCGGCGGCATGGACGACGCCGGACGCTGGGCCTTGCTGCGACGCGGGCCACCGCCGGTGGTTGTGGATAACAAACGCCCGGCGCCGACGCCCGCCGACACCCTGGAACACATTGCCATGACCTTGCTGCGCCGTTATGGCGTGGTGTTTTGGCGTTTGCTGGAACGGGAGGCGGACTGGCTGCCGAGTTGGCGCGAATTGCTGCGTACCTTCCATCGGCTGGAGGCCCGGGGGGAGATTCGGGGCGGGCGGTTTGTCAGTGGTTTGGCCGGTGAACAATTTGCGCTGCCCGAGGCGATTCCCCTGCTGCGGGAAGTGCGGCGCCGGCCCCATGACGGGAGCCTGGTCGCGGTGTGCGGGGTGGATCCGCTGAACCTGGCCGGGACGTTGTTGCCGGGGGCGAAAGTGCCGGCGCTGGCGAGTAATCGGTTGGTGTATCGGGATGGGTTGCCGGCTGCAGCAGAGATTGCCGGCAAACAGGTTACTTGGGTGGAGTTGGATCAGCAGGCCAGTGCCGAATTACACAATAAGCTGACCAGACACCATTACCTGTAGGAGCGAGGCTTGCCCGCGAAGAGGCCATCACAGCCAATAGAGATGTTGACTGACAGATCGCCTTCGCGGGCAAACCTCGCTCCTACAGGGGATTGTGTTTGACCATTCTCATGCGACCCGTAAGAACGATCGTCACTGGGTGCGCGGCTGATCCGGCAACAACACCGCCGAATGCTCAGGCGCCGGTCCCTCCTCTTGCGCTTCAACCACGCCATGCCGAGGCATCAACACCTGCTGTGGATAAGTCTGCGCGAAGTGCACCCACGGGCTGTTATCCACAAGCTTTTTCAGCCGCTGGTTAAACGCCCGGCTCACCGCATATTGCCCGCCGGACACCGTGCGGAACTGCGCCGTCAGCACCACGCCATTGAGGTCCATTTTGTCGACGCCAAACACATCCAGCGGCCCTTGCAGGTTGTACTTGAGGAACGCGTCGTCGCGGATCGAATCCCCCGCCTCGCGAATCAGCTCAATGGCTTTATCCACATCCGTGTCGTAGGTGAACTGCACCGAGAAAAACGCATAGGCAAATTGCCGCGATTGGTTGGTCACCGCCTTGATCTGCCCGAATGGCACCGAGTGCACGAAACCCTTGCCGTCGCGCAGGCGCAAGGTGCGGATGGTCAGGCCTTCGACCGTACCGGCGTGGCCGGAATCGAGCACCACCCAGTCGCCGATCGACAGGGTGTCTTCGATGATGATGAACAGCCCGGTGATCACGTCCTGCACCAACTGCTGGGAACCAAAACCGATGGCCAGGCCGACCACCCCGGCACCGGCCAGCAGCGGTGCCACGTTGATCCCCAGGTTGGCCATGGTGGTGATCGCGCAAATCACCACCAGGATGATTTTTATCGCGTTGCGCAGCAGCGGCAGGATGGTTTTGACTCGAGTACTGGGCTGGCGCGCCGAGCGTTTACTGACCGGTGGTTTCAGCGCCTCCTGAATCGCCGTGTCGAGCACCACCCACAGCAGCCAGGTCACGAGGAAGATCAACCCGATGCTGCTCAGCGAATTACTGATCGCACGCCCCGCCGAATTCTGCTCGGCGAACTCGAATAGCGAAATGCCCCAGATCCGTCCAAGGATCTCGATGAACGCCACGGCCATGACGATGCGCAACAAGGCGTGCAACAAGCTGAGAAAGCGGTCCTTGTAGGCGCTGCTGCGCTGGAATCTTTCGACTTTCCGGGATTTGAACAGGTGCTGGAAAATCGTGCTCAGGAACACCGTGGCGATCAGCAATATCGTGGTGAACAACGCGCAGCGCAGGGCTTTTTGATTGTCCTCGCCGACGCCGATCAGGTTGATCGCCGAGACCATCACCATCAACAGGATCGGCCAGTACCAGAGCCCGGAAAAGATTCGCAGGGATTCCTGCAGCGAGGGTTGTTTGATGCGTTGGGGCAAGGGGCGGTTGCGGATCAGATGCGCCACCGGCCGGCGCAGACGGATGACCAGATAACCGAAGATGATCGAGGCAAACAACCCGGTGAACACCGCGACGCTGCTGGTGATATTGCCGCCCAGTTGTCGAGCGATCTGGGGGCTGGTCAACGCATCGCTGAGTGCCGCGAGGAAGCCGATCAGAAACAGCGGTTTGGGGCAGTAGTCACGGATGATCTGTACCGCCGGGCGCTTGTGGCCGGTGTTGAACATGACAATCACGCAGAGCAGCATCGAGGTCGAGAAAATGCCGCTGCTGGTGGCGTAAGCAAAACACAGCGCCAGCGCCCGACCGGCCGAGGCCTGCATGAAGTGGCTGACGTACAGCGTGAGTGGCAGCGAGGCGATAGCGGGCAAAGTGTAGGGCAACAAGTAGCCGAGCAGGTCCTGGCTGCGTTGCCGGGTGCGCAACCAATGGCCGAGGCTCAAGCGCTTGGCGGCAATCCCGCCGAGCACCGTGAGCAAGGCAAAGGTGCCGAGCCAGATGCCGGACAACATCAGGAAATCGCCGGCCACGCTCCAGCCGGATCGCGCCGAGGGCTGGTTGACCAGTTTGTCGACTTCATCGGCCGCCCGATCCGCCCGCAGGCGCCAGGCGTCGACCAGGTTGTCGTTGAGCTCGAGTTTGTCCTGCACGTCGTCGATGCTGGAACTGATGGCCCCGAGCAAGCCGCCCTGGACCAGCGGCTCAGGTTTTGCGGCCTCGTCAGTGGCGGCGGGAACACCCGGCAGCGTCACGGCTTCCAGCTCGCTGCTCCCCAGAATCAGCAACGCCCCCAGTAGTATCGCGGTCTTGAACTTGAACAAAACGCGGAGCTCCTTGCGAAGGGTCTGTAAGGAACTGATCGGCAAATGCCAGGCAAGTTCGGTTTTGGCCGCGAGATAACCAGCCCAGAGGCTCTCTGTGGTGTGGAACACCCTCTGTGGCCAGGGGGCTTGCCCCCGTTGGGCTGCGAAGCGGCCCCAAAACCATCCGACCTTGTTCTTCAGGTATACCGCGTTTGCCGGGTTTACGACTGCTTCGCAGCCGAACGGGGGCAAGCCCCCTCGCCACAGGTCATCACCGTTCTTGGTGATATTTGACCAGCACGCAAATATCAAATGTCCAGCCCTCTATTTTTCCGCATAACCCAAACCCCGACACTGCGCTCCATCAAATAACCCACCGGAGTTGCAGTCATGCCCATTGCCTTGCTCGCGCTGACCCTCAGCGCCTTCGCCATCGGGACGACCGAGTTCGTCATCGTTGGCCTGTTACCCACCATCGGCGCCGACCTCGGGGTCAGCCTGCCGTCCGCCGGCCTGCTGGTCAGCCTCTACGCCCTGGGTGTGGCCATCGGCGCGCCGGTGCTGACTGCCCTCACCGGCAAAGTCCCGCGCAAATTGCTGCTGTTGTCGCTGATGGTGCTGTTCACCCTCGGCAACCTGCTGGCCTGGAAAGCCCCAAGCTACGAATCGCTGATCATTGCGCGGATCGTCACCGGCCTGGCCCACGGGGTGTTTTTCTCGATTGGCTCGACCATCGCCACCAGCCTGGTGCCAAAGGAAAAAGCCGCCAGCGCGATTGCAATCATGTTCACGGGCCTGACCGTGGCGTTGGTCACCGGTGTGCCGTTGGGGACCTTCATTGGTCAGCATTTCGGCTGGCGTGAAACCTTCCTCGCCGTGTCGGCCCTGGGTGTGATCGCGTTTATAGGCAGCCTGATCTACGTGCCCAAGAACATCGCCCACAGCAAACCCGCGTCGCTGTTGCAGCAATTGCAGGTGCTCAAACAACCGCGCCTGCTGCTGGTGTATGCCATGACGGCGGTCGGTTACGGCGGCTCGTTCATTGCGTTTACCTTCCTGGCACCGATTCTTCAGGACATCTCGGGTTTCAGCGCCAGCACCGTCAGCCTGGTGTTGCTGGTGTACGGCATCTCGGTGGCGGTCGGTAACATCTGGGGCGGCAAACTGGCGGACAAACGCGGCCCGATCAGCGCCCTGAAAATCATCTTCGCCCTGCTCGCTGCCGTGTTGTTCGTGTTGACCTTCACCGCCGGCAATCCATGGCTGGCCCTGGCCACCGTGCTGGTCTGGGGTGCGGTGGCGTTCGGCAACGTGCCGGGCTTGCAGGTTTACGTGGTGCGTCAGGCCGAGCATCACACCCCGCAGGCGGTGGATGTGGCATCGGGGCTGAACATTGCAGCGTTTAACCTCGGGATTGCCGGGGGGGCTTGGGGTGGCGGGTTGATCGTCGCGCACATGGGGCTGATTCACACGGCGTGGATAGGCGGGCTGGTGGTGTTGGTGGCCCTGGCGTTGACCATGTGGAGTGGTCGTCTTGATCGGTTGGGGCCGGTGTATGCCGAGAGCTCGACGCGGGTTGTCGCCGGGCACTGACCGTTTGCGGTGACGGCGGCACATCCGGCTTTGATGTGACTGATAGACCGCTATCGCGAGCAAGCGTTGCTCCCACAGGTGTGATGCGTTGCGTGTGTACCGTCCGTAGTCCCACGGAAACTTTCTCGTTTGCCCGACAGTCATCCAGAAATGGCGGGCAAACGACGGGAGGGACACATGGCGGCGATTCACATTGGTATTTCCGGCTGGCGCTACACGCCGTGGCGCGGGGGCTTCTATCCAAAAGGCCTGACCCACAAGCGCGAATTGCAATTCGCCTCGCGGGCGGTCAACAGCATCGAAATCAATGGATCGTTCTACGCCCTGCAACGGCCCGAACGCTATCTGCAGTGGTACGACGAAACCCCATCGGGCTTCGTCTTCAGCGTCAAGGCCCCGCGTTTCATCACCCACATCCGCCGCTTGCGGGACATCCATACACCCTTGGCGAATTTCTTCGCCTCCGGGGTGCTGGAGCTCAAGGACAAGCTCGGCCCGATCCTCTGGCAATTCCCGCCCAGCTTCAAATTCGACGCCGAACTGTTTGAACACTTCCTCGAACAACTGCCCCACACCACCGAACAGGCCGCCGCCCTCGCCCGCCAGCATGATTCGCATCTGCACGGCCACGCCAGCCTCAAGGCCCACGGCAAAAAACCGATGCGCCACGCCGTGGAAATTCGTCACGAGAGCTTCGTCGACCCGGCCTTCACCCGTCTGCTGCGACGCTACAACACCGCCCTGGTGATCGCCGACACCGCCGGCAAATGGCCGTACCGCGAAGACCTCACCAGCGATTTCGTCTACCTGCGCCTGCACGGTGCCGAAGCACTCTACGCCAGCGGCTACACGCCCCAGGCGCTGAAGCGTTGGGGCGAGCGGATCGAGGCGTGGAACCACGGTCAACAACCCACCGATCCGCAGTTGATCGCGCCACGACAGAAACCCAAGGTGCGCAAATCCCGGGAAGTGTTCTGCTATTTCGATAACGACATCAAGGTCCGCGCACCTTTCGATGCACGCCGCCTGCTGGAACGCTTCCACCTCGATAAAGAGCTCGCCACCCGCCCCGGCGAGCCCGCCGCCGAAGGGGTGCTGTCATGAGCCTTTCCGAACCGATAGGCGGCACCGACGAGCAGCAAACCGTGATCACAGCAGTGCGCAGCTTTACCGTGCTGACGGTCAACACCCACAAGGGTTTCACCGCGCTCAACCGGCGCTTCATCCTGCCCGAACTGCGCGAAGCGGTGCGCAGTGTCTCCGCCGACGTGGTGTTTTTGCAGGAAGTCCACGGCACCCACGAGCAGCATCCCCAGCGCTACAGCAATTGGCCGACCATGCCGCAATACGAATTCCTCGCCGACACCCTGTGGCCGCAGTTCGCCTATGGCCGCAACGCGGTGTACCCGGCGGGCGATCACGGCAATGCGTTGCTGTCGAAATTCCAGATCATCCGCCACGACAACCTCGACGTGTCCATCAGCGGCCATGAGAACCGTGGCCTGCTGCATTGCGTACTGCGCCTGCCCGGTGACGGCCAGGAAGTGCACGCGATTTGTGTGCACCTCGGGCTGCGGGAAAGCCATCGCACGGAACAACTCAAGTTGCTGGCCGAACGCCTGGAAGAACTGCCGAGCGATGCGCCGGTGATTGTCGCGGGCGATTTCAACGACTGGCGCCAGCGTGCCGATGCCTTGCTCAAACCCTGTGGTTTGCGCGAGGTTTTCGCCGAACACCATGGCAAACCGGCGCGCAGTTTTCCGGCGCGCTGGCCGACGTTGCGCCTGGACCGCATCTACGTACGCAACCTCAAGGCCAGCCGCCCGCAAGTATTGGCGGCGCGGCCCTGGTCCCACCTTTCCGACCATGCACCGCTGTCGGTGGAGATCGAGCTATGAACAATCCCTCGATGGAAAAAGCCGCCGTGGAACACATCGCCGCGCCGCCACTGGGCGAGCCGGCAGCGGCCGACGTGGAATACGCCTGGCACGGCAACAACCGGGTCGAGTTGCTGGAAAACGGCGAAGCGTATTTCCCCCGGGTGTTTGAGGTGTTGCGCGAAGCCAAGAGTGAAATCCTCCTGGAGACCTTCATCCTGTGGGAGGACAAGGTCGGCACCGAGTTGCAGCAGATCCTGATGGACGCGGCCCGGCGTGGCGTGCGGGTGACCATCAGCCTCGACGGTTTTGGCTGCGGCGAACTGAGCACGGGGTATCTCGCGGCGCTGAACGAGGCCGGCGTGCACATCCAGATGTTTGACCCGGCGCCCAAGCATTTGGGCTTTCGCACTAACTGGTTCCGGCGCCTGCACCGCAAGATCGTGGTGGTCGACGGCACCATCGCGTTTATCGGCGGGATCAATTTTTCCGGCGATCACCTGGCCGACTTCGGCCCGGAGGCCAAGCAGGATTATTCCGTTGAAGTCCAAGGCCCGGCAGTGGCTGACATTCATCACTTCGCGCTGCTGCAAAGCGGCCGTCCGGTCAGGGCCAAATACTGGTGGCAGCGCCGTCGGCAACGACGTTCGGAACTGGCGTTCAGCGACCATGACGGCCAGGTGCGGCTGGTGTACCGCGACAACAACGACCATCGCACCGACATCGAGGAGGTTTATCGCCTGGCTCTGCGTAGCGCCCAACGCCGGGTGGTGATCGCCAACGCTTACTTCTTCCCCGGTTATCGCCTGTTGCGCGAGATCCGCAACGCCGCGCGCCGGGGCGTGGATGTGCGGCTGATCCTGCAAGGCCAGCCGGACATGCTGGTGGCCAAGCTGGCGGCGCGCATGACCTATGACTATTTGCTCAAGGCCGGGGTGCGGATCTACGAATATTGCGACCGCCCGCTGCACGGCAAAGTGGCGCTGGTGGACGAGGACTGGAGCACCGTCGGTTCGAGCAACCTCGACCCGTTGAGCCTGTCGATGAACCTGGAAGCCAACGTGTTGATCCGCGACCGGACCTTCAACCGGGAGTTATTCGAACGCCTGGAAGAGCTGAGCAATCACCACTGCAAGGCCATGTCCCCGGACAAGGCACCGCGCGGGCGGGTCTGGCACATGACCGTGGGCTTCATGGTGTTCCACTTCCTGCGGCATTTCCCGGCGTGGGCCGGTTGGCTGCCGGCGCACAAGCCACGGCTCAAACCTTTCACTCATCCGACCGGGAGCGACCACCATGAGCCGCGCTGATGCCCCCTCCGTCGCCCAGGCCGACAGCCCGGCAAAATCCCGCTGGAGCCGCTGGAAAAAACCGCTGACGATGCTGTTTTTCCTGGCGCTGATCGTGCTGTTGACCATGCTCGCCCAGCGCCTGGAATGGAACGAGGTGTTCGACACACTGGCGGATTTCAAGGTGCGCACGCTGATCATTGCGTCTGGCGTGACGCTGCTGAGTTTCCTGGTTTACGCCTGCTTCGATCTGATCGGCCGCACCTACATCCGCCAGGACCTGACCTGGAAACAGATCCTGCCGGTGGGGATCATCAGCTACGCCTTCAACCTGAATCTGAGCGCGTGGGTCGGCGGCATCGCCATGCGTTATCGCCTGTATTCGCGTCTCGGCGTGAGCAAAAGCAACATCGCGAAAATCCTCGGGCTGAGCCTGGCCACCAACTGGATTGGCTACATGCTAATTGCCGGCGCGATCTTCAGCAGCGGGCTGGTGAGGATGCCGCCTGGCTGGAAGCTGAGCAGCGATGCGTTGCAAATCGTCGGGGTGGTGTTGCTGCTGCTGAGCGCGGGGTATCTGGCGGCGTGTCAGTTTTCCAAGCGCCGGGAGTGGGCGATTCGCGGCGTGGAAATCGACTTGCCGTCGCTGCGCATGGCGGTGCTGCAACTGGCGCTCGGGGCATTGAACTGGTCGTTGATGGCGGCGGTGATTTTCACCCTGCTGCCGAGCAAGCTCGACTATCCGCTGGTGTTGGGCGTGTTGTTGATCAGTGCGATTGCCGGGGTCATCACCCACATTCCGGCGGGGCTTGGGGTGTTGGAGGCGGTGTTCGTGGCACTGCTGCAACATGAGGTGTCGCGGGGCAGTCTGGTGGCGGGGTTGCTGGCGTATCGGGCGATTTATTTCATCTTGCCGCTGTTGATTGCGTTGGTGATGTACCTGGTGGTGGAGGCGAAGGCCAAGACGTTGCGGATTTCGAAGAAACCTTCTTGAGATTAGCGGTGATGCGGAAGACGCCTTCGCGGGCAAGCCTCGCTCCTACGGGGGTCGTGGTGAATGGGATTTCGCGAACGACACATCCCCTGTAGGAGCAAGGCTTGCCCGCGAATGGTCTTAAGAACACCGCAATTTCAACTGGACTGAATAATGCTCAACCGCTCACCCACCACCATTTCCGTGATCCAGTCCACGAGGATCGAGGTGTAGGCCTGTTGTGCAATCGGGTCGGTCAACGCGTGATCGGCACCGTCGATGATGCGGTGGGTCAACGAATGGGTTTGCTGGCACGCCGCGCGGTAACTCATGATCGTCGCATGGGGAATGTGATCATCCGTCTCCGATTCCACCAGCAACACATCCCCGGTAAACGCCGCGCAGGCATGCAGCGCCCGATTGTTCGCGGCATGTACTAGCGTGCTGCGGTAATCGAGCAAATCCACCTTGTCCAGTTCGCGCTTGGGTGTGTGCCACTGCTCGTCGCGGTACAGCGCCGGGACCCGCAGCGCCAGCCAGCGCACCGGACGCAAGGACGTGAGAATCGCCGCCAGGTAACCGCCATAACTGGTGCCGACCACCGCAATCGCCGAAGTATCGAGGGCCGGATGCGCGAGCAGGCGATCGTACGCCGCCAGCAAGTCGCGCAAATTGTCTTCCCGGGTCACCTGGGACAACGCAATGCCGGTGCCGCCGGTATGCCCGCGCAGGTCGAAGGTCAGGCAGACACAACCGAGGCCGGCGATGCCTTTGGCCCGTTCCAGATCCCGTTCCTGACTGCCGCCCCAGCCGTGCACAAACAACACGCCCGGGACTTTCGATTTGGGGCTGAGGAAATGCCCGGTCATCTGTTCGCCGTCAATGTCGATTTCTATGGTTTCGCTTCTAGCCGTCATAGGATTTGACCGTTACGTACTTGAGAAGAAAGTCACTGTCTTGCGCCGGGCCACGATAGACCTCGATGGTGTCCGCCGGCAGCGGCTGCTCGATGTAGGTTTCCACCGACGACACACGAATCGCGCGCATCCCCGGATCGTTGACGAAGCTTTGCAACGCCGCGATTTCGGCGCTGCTGGCACCGCCCATGCGCCAGGATTGTTCAAGCACGCCGCTACGCTGTTTGCCGTTGCTGTCCAGCCCCTGGGCGATGTCGTAATTGCGCCGCGACGCATAAAAACCGGGGTAAGCCTCGTCCGCCGCGCTGTCGAACACCTGGGCTTGCTGAATCGCCAGGCGCACATCCTCGGGCAATTCCAGTTCCAGCAGGTCCTCGTAGTAACCCTGGACCACCAGCAGATTGGAGCCTCCATAAACCTGCTCGCCGTGCCCGTCTTCGGTCAAGTATTGATCACCGCAGTAACTCAGCACTTTGTCGCCGATAAACGTCTGGCCAACGCTGTGGGTGATGACCTGGTCGAGGTCCTGCTCCAGCACCACGCCTTCGGTGAACAATTGCTCGGCGTCGGGGCGGGCGAGGATGGCATCGAACTGGTCGAGGCTCTTGATCACTTCCTGGCCGCGCCCGGCGCAGGCATGAATCGGTTTGAGGCGGATCGGGCCGCTGTAGAGCAAGTGCTCCGCCGCCGGCCGCGCATCCTCCAGGGAAAACACGCTAAGACCGTCGAGCACCACACTGCGCACCCGCTCGGAAAACAGTGGCGACCAGCCTTCGGGGGCGAATGCATCGCGGTTGAGCAAACCGTGGCTGATGGCTTTGGTGCAGATAAAGTCGTAGTCGACATAACCGCCCCACAGATCTTCCGGCCCCTTGACGCCAAACTTAAGCGCAGCGGCGGCGCCGACCAGCGTCTGGGTCGGCAACAGGTACAAGTCTCGGCCGTTGTGCAATTCGGGGTCGTAGCTGCCGCCGTATTTGAGCCCGAGGATCTGCGCCAGCCAACGGGCCAGCGCGCGATTGGTCTCGACTTCGTGCAGCGGGCTTTCAGGCCGCACGGAGTGAGCGACGACCAGTTTTTTGCGGTTTGTTGGGGTCATGCGTCCCCCTTCAATCTGCGCTTGATGAGTGTGGCTTGATGGTGCAGAGATCAGGCCAACGGTGGCCGGTTGGAAATGACTTTGAGATCAGTCATTTGCTCTAGCCGTGGTGGCATTGAGCCCGTTTATTCTGCACGACCTGTTCCCGGGCCCCGGCATTTTGCACGACGCTCCTCTGTAGGAGCATAGCTTGCTCGCGATGTCGGCCTGTCAGGCAGATCGATGTTGGATGTTCCGACGCTTTCGCGAGCAAGCTTTGCTCCTACGGATTTCGAGGCGGTGTTATGCCGAACCGGGTCCGGTAATCACTCGGCGCCAACCCGGTGATTTTCTTGAACGTGGCGCGAAATGCGCTTGGGTCCTGATAACCCACGGTCCAGGCGATGTGATCGATGGTGCCGTTGGTGAACTCCAGCATTTCCCGGGCCTTGCCGACCCGCAGGTGCTGGCAGTACTCGGTAGGCTTGAGCCCGGTCGCCGCGCGGAATCGGCGCAGGAAGGTGCGCTCCTCCAGCCCTGCCCGTTCGGCCATCGCGGTCAGCGACACGTCGGTCGCGCCGGTGCTTTGCAGCCAATGCTGGACCTTGAGAATCGACCCATCGCCATGGCTGAGGATCGGCGCAAAGTTGCTGCCGCACTGGCTCGCGCTGTCGCTGTGTTCGATCACCAGAAACCGCGCAGTGCTGGCGGCGATGCTCGGCCCGAGCAAGCGGTCGACCATGCGCAAGCCCAGCTCGGACCACGCCATCAGCCCGGCGGTGGTGATCAGGTCGCCGTCATCGACGATGGGCGTATCGGCCAGGAGCTTGATCGCCGGGTAACGTTCGGCAAAGGCTTTGGCCGAGGTCCAGTGGGTGGTGGCGCTGCGACCATCGAGCAAACCGCTTTCGGCCAACAGGATCGAACCCACGCACACGCCGCCCAGCGTCGCGCCTTGCCCGTGTTGCTGACGAATCCAGCGCAGCAGCCCTTGGGGCGCCTGACTTTCGGAAAAACCGCCAATCGACGGCGGGATCATCACCGCCACCAAGCCGCTGTCCGGGCCGGGATGACTGTCATACACCCGCTCGGGCACCTGATCGCCCTCGCCCCGCCAATGACTGACCCGCAGCAACGGCAACTGCGCCGCCTGATGCTCGGCGGCGATCCGGTTGGCAACGCCGAACAGGTCCGTCAACCCATGCACCGCCGCCATCTGCGCGCCGGGATAGATCAGCACACCCAGTTCGGCGACCGCTCTTTCTAGGCCCATTGTCAGTTTTCCCCCTTCTATTGTCGGTGCGGCCAATCCCCGGAAGGTCGGCCAGCGCCAATACTTGATTCCACACCTACACACACTTCGAGGAAACACCCATGGCCAAGCAAGCGCTCATCGTAGTTGATATCCAGAACGACTACTTCCCCCAAGGCAAGTGGCCGTTGGTCGGCGCCGACGCGGCGGCGGACAACGCCGTACGCTTGATCAACGCCTTTCGCGAGGCCGGCGACCCGGTGGTGCATATCCGCCATGAATTCACCTCGGACGCCGCGCCGTTCTTCACCCCGGGATCGGACGGCGCGAAGCTGCACCCCAAAGTCCTCAACCGCGCCGACGAGCCGGTGGTGCTCAAGCACTTCGTCAACTCGTTCCGCGAAACCGAGCTGCAAGCCATCCTCGATGAACAAGGCGTTGAGCATCTGGTGGTCGTCGGCAGCATGAGCCACATGTGCGTCGATGGCATCACCCGCGCCGCCGCCGACCTGGGCTACACCGTGACCGTGATCCATGACGCCTGCGCCACTCGCGATCTGGAGTTCAATGGCGTTACGGTGCCTGCCGCCCACGTTCACGCCGCGTTTATGTCGGCACTGGGGTTTGCTTATGCGAGCGTGGTGTCGGCTGATGAGTTTCTTGGGGCTGGGCGCTAACGGCATGACCTGAGAAAAATCAAAAGATCGCAGCCTTCGGGAGGCGATTTGAGGCCCGCAGTGTTTTCGCGCTGCGGGCTTTTGTATTTCCGTTGGTAAAAATCCTCACGCGTGAGCTATTGAGAGGGCCAGACAATCCCTGTAGTGTTTCTCACGCGTGAGATTTCACAACGGAGTCACCAGTATGAAAAGCAGCTCTGCATCAGGTCCGCCTGCCGAGCCTGTTACCGATACAGCGAGTCGCAAGGGAGAGCGCTCGAAACCGTCCGCGAAAAAACCGTCGAGCTTCTACATGAAGCAGATGCGCGCGGGCCTGGGTGCCGCCGGTTATGTGAAACACGAGACTTGGGTGCTTCCCGAAAACCGAAGCCTGCTCAAGCAGATGGAGAAACAGCTACGCCAACCGATCCTGGCTGGCTCATTCATGTCGGAGAATTTCATGAGCGCAGGTAACAACTGGAACATCGACCGCCTCTTCAGCGCCCTCCAGGCCCTGGATGACGTGGTTTCCAACGACATCACCCTTTCCCTCGTTCAAGGCTCCGAATCCAGCATCAAGCTGGAAATGAACGACTTTGGCGGCTTGCCGATTTACATCGCGGTCGTGGGCGAGCAGATCATCGTCGACACCGTGCTGGTGGACGTCGAGTCGATCAAGGACGTCGCAGCCTTCAACGACGCCGTGCTGCGCAGCCGCGAGCTGTTCCCGCTGTCCTCGATTGGTATCGAGTCGATGCCGAACGGCCAGGTCGTCTACAACATGTTCGGCGCCCTGAGCTCCGATTCGAGCCTGACCAACGTCGTGACCGAGGTCAAAACCCTCGTCGACAATGTGCAGCGCGCCAGCGAAGCCTTTGAACGTTTCTTCCATTAATTATTCAGCCATAGGGCATATCCAATGACTCAGTCCATCTGGAGCAAATTGTTCACCGCGCTGCGCGGCGGTGCCAGTGAAGTCGGCGAAGCCATCGTCGATCAACAGGCCCTGCGCATCCTCGACCAGGAAATCCGCGATGCTGACACCGCCCTGGCCAACGCCAAGCGCGAGCTGGTCACCATCATGGCCAAGCACAAACTGTCGGCGGATCGTGTGGCCGAGTACAACGCCAAGATCCAGGACCTTGAAACCAAGGCCATGGCTGCGATCCAGGCCAACCGCGAAGACCTGGCGCTGGAAGTCGCCGAAGCCATTTCGACCCTGACCAACGAACTCGAGGTCGAGCAAAAGCAGGCCAGCGAATTCGGCGGTTACGCGGACAACATGCGCAAAGACATCACCAAGGCCGAAAACCGCATCAAGAGCCTGCGCCAGCAAGTGGACATGGCCAAGGCGCGCGAAAGCGTACAGAAAGCCCAGGTCAGCGCTTCGATCGCCAGTGGCGGCGCCAACGGCAAGCTGGAAACGGCCGTCGGCACGCTGAACCGTTTGCAGGCCAAGCAGCAGCAACGCGCTGCCGAACTGCAAGCCCAGGATGAACTGGCCGACGCGTCGACCGGCACGGACCTGGAGCGCAAACTGCGCGAAGCTGGCATCACCCCGGATTCGGGCAGTGCCAATGCGATCCTGGATCGTCTGAAGAAAAAATCGGCTGAGTAAGCCGAGTAACCGGTCCGGGCCTGCCTGACTCCAATCAGTCAGGCCTGACACCGAACCTGTGGCGAGGGAGCTTGCTCCCGTTGGGCTGCGCAGCAGTCCCCTTCTTGTCAGGTAGAAAGAGGGGCCGCTTCGCAGCCCGGCGGGAGCAAGCTCCCTCGCCACAAGTAACTCATTGCCAGGTGCATCTCTTAACTAACTGGCATTGAGCGTCGAGCCCTGTCTTTTTTTGTAGAGTCGAGGTCAAGAATGGATGCCCTGAAGGGTTTCAAGACAATCGCCGGCCTGGCCCTTTTCATGGTGGCGCTGCAAGTGCTCAATTTCGTGAGCGGCTACAGCCTGCTGTCATTCGGCCTGGTCCCGCGGACACTCTACGGACTGCCCGGCATCCTCACGTCGCCTTTCCTCCACGCCTCGTTCGCGCACCTGAGCGCCAACCTGATTCCCTTTTTGATCCTCGGCACCCTGGTCATCGTCGATGGGCTCAACCGCTTCCTGGCCGTCAGCGCGATCATCATTGGCCTGGGTGGTTTGCTGGTCTGGCTGTTCGGTTTTTCCGGCCTGCACATCGGCGCCAGCGGCTGGGTGTTCGGGTTGTGGGCGTACATTCTGTTCCGCGCCTGGTTCCAGCACAGTTGGGGCAACCTGATCACGGCGGCGGTCGTCGCCTTGTTGTATGGCGGGCTGGTCTTCGGCTTTCTGCCGCGCCAGGGGGTTTCTTTCGAAGGCCATATTGCCGGGGCATTCGCCGGATTTATTGCGGCAAAGGTACTTCTCTCGGCGCCCGGCAACAGGTTTAATGCCGCCCGGTAGATGCGGATTCGAACCACGCATAGTGCCTGGAACGAGTTTTCCCACGGAGTCAGGGACGCCATGTCGATTTTTCTTTTATTACGCGTGTATGCCGCGACCTTCTTCCACCGTTTCGGCTGGGCAGGACTGGCAATTGCCTTGGGCATACACCTGAGCACGGCTTACCTCGGCCTGGTGCTTCTGGGCGAACAACACCTCACCGCCCCCGCGACGTTCACCTACTTCTATCTCACCACCACGCTGACGGTCGGCTACGGCGATCTCGCGCCGCAAACGGCGGCCGGGCGGGTGTTCGTGGCCACTTGGGTCATGCTTGGCGGCATTGCGCTGCTCACGGCAGCCATCGGCAAAACCACCAGCAGCGTCATTGATGTATGGAGAAAAGGCATGAAGGGCAAAGGCGATTTCAGCGGCAAGTCTGGCCATACGGTGCTGATTGGCTGGGAAGGTTCGTCCAGTGAGCGGGTCATCGAGCTGCTGCTGGAGGATGAAACCTCCAATGACAACCTGATCGTCATTTGCGATTGCGACCTCGAAGAAAACCCGATGCCGGGCAAAGCCGCCTTCATCAAAGGTGAAAGCCTGTCCTCCAGCGCGCTACTGATACGGGCCGGTGTGCCCGGTGCCGAACGCGTGCTGGTGCGCACCCATTCCGACGACCTGACCCTGGCCACCGTGCTGGCGGTCAATCAACTGAGCCCGGTCGGACACGTGGTGGCGCACTTCAACGAAAGCGAAATCGCCGCCCTCGCCAGCTCCTACGCGCCCAGCCTGGAATGCACCTCAAGCATGGCCATCGAGATGCTGGTGCGCGCGTCGCAGGACCCGGGCTCGTCCGTGGTCATCAACGAGTTGTTATGCGTCGGCCAGGGCGCCACGCAATACCTCATGAAACTGGCGCCGGACTATGTGGCAACATTCGGCGAGCTGTACGCGCGCATGAAAGACCGCCACAACGCGACCCTCATCGGCTATCGCGCCAAAGGCGCCCAGCAACCATCGATCAATCCGCCCAACGCCACGCGCATTGAGGGCGGTGAACTCTTCTACATCGCCTCCACTCGCCTCAAGGAAATCTCCAATGGGATGGTTTAAACAGTTGATGGGGCTTGAGGCCCCGGCTCCTAAAGCGGACCCGAACTGGACAGCCAACGCCAGCCAGCAGGCAGTCGGCCCGCTGGGCCTGGCGCTGGGTAAAGGCGTGATGTTCGACAGCACGCTCACATTGCTGCTCGACGAAAAAACCGCCGTGACCATCCCCGGCTCCCAGCAGATCTGGTGCGCCGGCACGGTCGATCTCGGGCAGTCGAACTGGCTGTCACGCTATTACATGAACGACGAAGATTATTGGCTGCAAGTGCACACCACCGGCGACATCGCCGGGCAGGTCGAGTCGGTCATCCTGTTCAACTACCTCAGCTACGTGACCATCAGCAGTGAGGCGGAGTTGAGTCGCCTGGCCGGCCCGCAAAGCCTGATCGGGCTGCCCTACTACGCCCACAAAGGCGTCGAATTCACCCGCGAATGGGGCACCGAGAACGGACAAACCGAGCTGGTCGCCCTGAGCGAAAACCTGAAGAACCCGAACGAGGCCTACACCATTGAGCACCGCTCGATGCTGTACGCCCGTGAAACCGGGCTGACCGATCGACGGGAGTTCCTGCTGTTCTCCGTCGAAGAGGACGCCGAAGGCAGCATCAGCTTGAGCACATCGCTGGGCATTTCGCTGTACACCACCGATCTGAACACCATTTAAAAAAAGGAAGAATGCCATGCTAGAAGCGCTCTCTATCTCCCTGAACAAGGCCGCTGTGCTCGGGTTTGTCACCTACATCATCGGCGCGGCCGTGCTGTTCGCGCTGTTCCAGTTCATCTATACCCGCATTACCCCGCACAAAGAGTTCGAACTGATCCGCTCGGGCAACGTCGCGGCGGCGATTGCCCTGGGCGGCGCGATCATCGGCTTCGCCATTCCGGCCAGCAACGTGATTGCCTACTCGATCAGCATCCTCGACTTCGTGGTCTGGGCGGTCATTGCCGCGTTCGTCCAACTGCTGGCGTTCCTGATGACCAGCCTGGTACTCAAGGGCACGTCCGAGCGCATTCGCAACGGTGAAATCGCTGCCGGCATCTACGTGGCAGCCGTGGCCATCAGCGTCGGCATGCTCAACGCCGCGTGCATGACCCCGTCCCAGAACTGATCGCGCAAACGGAGATTGTGATGAAACGAAGCAAGTACGTTCAGCTCTCGCTCGCCGCGTCAGTTGCCATGGCGATCTCAGGCTGCGGGCCATCAGAAAAAACCTACGAGATCCACAAGAAGTACAACTTCCAGTCCGTCCAGCAGTGTGCCGATGAAAAGCTTCCGGTCGACATCTGCTCTGACGCCTACATGAAGGCCATGACCCAGCATCGCAGCATTGCGCCGGTGTACGACAACAAGGCCGATTGCGATGCTGACTTCGTCGCCGACTGGTGCCAACAGGACTCCGCCGGCAAGTTCATCCCCAAACTCGGCGGTTTCGAACTGAACGCCGATGGCGAGGTGACGCAATCGGAAGTGGACGCGGCCAAGTCGAAACTGCCGGCGTCCGAAGCGAGCGCCGTCGGTGATTCCGGATTCTCCGGCAGCAGCCTGCTGATGGGGATGTTGGTGGGCAACATGCTCAGCGGCAACCGCAGCAGCTACTACTCCGAACCGGTCTACCGCTACCGCGATGATCGCGGCAGCTACTCGAACTCGACACTCAGCCAGCGGGTTTCGTCGGGTTCGACCTTCAACAAGTCCAATCAGGCGCGCTACGGCAGCAGCAATTACGCCGACACCGTCAGCCGCAGCAAGTCGGCGACGGTTTCCTCTGCGACCTCTCGCGGCGGCTTCGGCAGCCAGGCCAGCGCACGCAGTGGTTGGGGCGGTTCGGGCAAGAGTTCGGGCGGCTCAAGCAGCTAAGGGAACAGGGCCATGAAGAAAATCCTCTGCGCAGAGCGTCCCGACTGGAAACAGACTGCCGAAAGCCTCGGCTTTATGTTCCACACCATCGACGACGAGCCCTATTGGGACGAGAGCGCGTATTACCAGTTCACGCTCAAGCAGATCGAAAACGACCTAGAAGACCCGACCACCGAGCTGCATGAGATGTGCATGGACTTGGTGGCCCGGGTGGTGCAGAGCGAGGAATTGCTGGAGCGCCTGAGCATTCCCGCGCCGTTCTTCGACCTGGTCCGTACTTCATGGCTCGAAGGCCACCCGCATTTGTACGGGCGCATGGACTTCTCCTACAACGGCAGCGGCCCGGCCAAGTTGCTGGAACTCAACTACGACACGCCGACCAGCCTGTACGAAGCGGCGGCGTTTCAGTGGGGTTGGCTGGAGCAATGCATCGAACGCGGCCTGCTGCCCAAGCATGCTGACCAGTTCAACAGCATCGACACCAAGCTGCACCAGGCCTTTGCCCAACTGCAACTCAAGCAGCCGTTCTATTTCGCCTCGATGAAAGGTTCGGTCGAAGACAAAGGCACCACCGACTACCTGCGCCTGATTGCGGAGAAGGTCGGAATCGAATCCCGCCACATCGACCTCGAAGACATCGGCCTGACCAGTGACGGACGTTTCGTCGATCTTGAAGATCGCTGGATCCCGCACCTGTTCAAGCTGCATGCCTGGGAATTCATCTTCCACGAACCGTTCGGCGCCGCGATTGCCCAGAGCGATACGCAGTTTTTCGAGCCAGCCTGGAAAGCGATCATCTCCAACAAAGGCATCCTGCCGCTGTTGTGGGCGTTCAACAAAGGCCACCCGAATCTGCTCGCGGCGCACGTGGATACCGACCCGAACAAAGCCGTGCCGAAAGGCTGGGTGCGCAAACCTTTTTTCTCCCGGGAAGGCGCCAACATCGAGTTGCAAACGGCCGAGGGTCTGATTGTGAAAGAGGACGGGCCCTACACGGATGCGCCGTTTATCCTTCAGGAATTTGCGCCGTTGCCGCAGTTTGGCGACAGCTTCACCCTGGTGGGTTCGTGGGTGATTGGCGACCAGGCGGCCGGCATCGGCGTGCGGGAAGACAACAGCCTGATCACCAAGGATTCGAGCCGGTTTCTGCCGCACCTGATTCTTGATTGATCGGCACTTCACTTATAAAAAAGCCCGGTGCCGTGCATCGGGCTTTCGGGTGAAACAGGCTCTGGCCCCGACAACGACAAGACATACGTCTGAAAAGCCGGATAATGGCGGCCAATTCGTCTGCCGTTATGCTGGTAATCCCCCATGGAAATCAAGGTCAACTTTCTCGACAACCTTCGACTTGAAGCCAAGTTCGACGACTTCACGGTGGTGGCCGATCAACCTATCCGCTACAAGGGCGATGGCTCGGCACCGGGCCCGTTCGATTACTTCCTGGCGTCCTCGGCGTTGTGTGCGGCTTATTTCGTGAAGTTGTACTGCGACACGCGCAGCATTCCCACGGAAAACATCCGCCTGTCGCAGAACAACATTGTTGATCCGGAAAACCGCTACAACCAGATTTTCAAGATTCAGGTCGAGCTGCCCGCGGACATTTCCGACAAGGACCGCCAAGGCATCCTGCGTTCCATCGACCGCTGCACCGTGAAAAAAGTGGTGCAAGCCGGGCCTGAGTTTGTCATCGAAGAAGTCGATAACCTCGACGCCGATGCCCAGGCTTTGCTGATGCCGGCGTCCAGTTCCGAGGCGAGCACTTTTATTGCCGGCAAGGACCTGCCGCTGGAGCAGACCATCGCCAACATGTCGGCCATCCTGGCTGACCTGGGCATGAAGATTGAAATCGCTTCGTGGCGCAATATCGTGCCCAACGTGTGGTCGCTGCACATCCGCGACGCGCACTCGCCGATGTGTTTCACCAACGGCAAGGGCGCGACCAAGGAAGGCGCATTGGCGTCGGCATTGGGCGAGTTTATCGAGCGTCTGAACTGCAACTTCTTCTACAACGACCAGTTCTGGGGCGAAGACATCGCCAACGCGCCGTTCGTGCATTACCCGGACGAACGCTGGTTCAAGCCTGGCCGTAAAGATGCACTGCCGAGCGAAATCCTCGACGAGTACTGCCTGAAGATTTACAACCGCGACGGCGAGCTGCGTGGCTCCCATCTGATCGATACCAACTCGGGCAACGAAGAGCGCGGCATCTGCTCGCTGCCGTACGTGCGCCAGTCGGACGGTGAAGTGGTGTATTTCCCGTCCAACCTGATCGAGAACCTGTTCCTGAGCAACGGCATGAGCGCCGGCAATACTTTGGCTGAAGCCCAGGTGCAATGCCTGTCGGAGATCTTCGAGCGCGCGGTCAAACGCGAAATCATCGAAGGCGAATTTGCTCTGCCGGATGTGCCGGCCGAGGTGCTGGCGAAGTACCCCGGGATCCTGGCCGGGATTCAGGCGCTGGAAGAACAAGGCTTCCCGGTGCTGGTGAAGGATGCGTCCCTGGGCGGTGAATTCCCGGTGATGTGCGTCACGTTGATGAACCCGCGCACTGGCGGTGTATTCGCCTCGTTCGGCGCGCACCCGAGCCTGGAAGTGGCGCTGGAACGCAGCCTCACCGAATTGCTCCAGGGTCGCAGCTTCGAAGGCCTCAACGACCTGCCACAGCCGACCTTTGAAGGCCATGCGGTGACCGAGCCGAACAACTTCGTCGAGCACTTTATCGACTCCAGCGGCGTGGTGTCGTGGCGCTTCTTCAGCTCCAAGTCGGATTACGAATTCGTAGAGTGGGACTTCTCCGGCCAGGGTGAAAACTCGAACGCCGAGGAAGCCGCGACCTTGTTCGGCATTCTTAAAGCCATGGGCAAAGAATCGTACATGGCGGTCTACGAGCACATCGGCGCAACGGCGTGCCGCATCCTGGTGCCGGACTACTCGGAAATCTATCCTGCGGACGACCTGATCTGGGATAACACCAACAAAGCGCTGTTCTTCCGCGCCGACATCCTCAACCTGCATCGCCTGGACGAAGAAGAACTGAAAGCGCTGGTTGAGCGTCTGGTGGAAAGTGAGCTGGACGACTACACCGACATCACCTCGTTGATCGGCATCGAATTTGACGACAACACCGCGTGGGGTCAGCTGACCATCCTCGAGTTGAAGCTGCTGATCTATCTCGCCCTGCAGCAATATGAAGAGGCGAAAGAAGCGGTCGAAATGTTCCTGCAGTACAACGACAACACGGTGGAGCGCGGCTTGTTCTACCAGGCGGTCAATGTGGTGCTGGAGATGAAACTGGACGAAGACCTGGAACTGGAAGACTACGAAGCCAATTTCCGCCGGATGTTTGGCAACGAGCGCACGGAAGCAGCGATCGGCTCGGTGGACGGCAGCGTACGCTTCCACGGCCTGACGCCGACCAGCATGAAACTCGAGGGGCTCGACCGGCACCTGCGGTTGATCGAAAGCTACAAGAAGCTGCACTCGGCCCGGGCCAATGTGAACGCCCGTTAAAACAGCGCCCACAAAAAAGCGAAGCCAGATGGCTTCGCTTTTTTTTGTTCGCGGTTCTGAACCAGTTAGGGATCAGAACGGGATATCGTCATCAAAGCTGTCGAAATCCGGAGCCGGTTGCGGTGCTGCCTGCTGTGGCGGCGGAGCCTGGCGCGACTGCTGCGGAGCCGACTGCTGCGGACGCGGAGCCTGCTGCTGGCGTGGGGCTGGAGCGGACTGCTGGTAGTTGTTGCCCCCGCCTTGTTGGTCGCCCTGTTGTGGACGGCCGCCCAGCAGTTGCATGGTGCCTTGCATGTCGACCACGATTTCAGTGGTGTAACGCTTGATACCGTCTTTTTCCCACTCGCGGGTCTGCAGCTTGCCTTCGATGTAGACCTGCGAACCTTTACGCAGGTATTCGCCGGCGATTTCGGCCACTTTGCCGAACATCGAAACACGGTGCCATTCGGTCTTCTCGACCTTCTGACCGGTTTGCTTGTCAGTCCACTGTTCGCTGGTCGCCAGACTCAGGTTGGTCACGGCGTTACCGTTAGGCAAGTAGCGAACTTCGGGATCCTGGCCGCAAGTGCCGACCAATATGACTTTGTTAACCCCACGGGCCATAACGTTCTCCTAGGCTACGCACGCTGCCTCGGCCGGGTTGTTCACCAAGCGCTCAAGGGTCGTGCGATCCAATAGTTCTGTGTCCAATTTGATGTAAATCGCCGCTTCGTCTGCGACGACCACTGCATCTGTTACCCCTACGACGGCCTTCAGGCGCTCGACCAGACCCGCTTCGCGGATCGCCTCGGGCGACAATGGCAAGCGCAAGCTCGTCACGTAGGGAGGTTCGCGCATGGTAACAGCAAAGGCCAGCCAGAGGGCAGCCAGGCCGGCGCATCCGAGGAAGACAACCGACAAACCGCCATGCTGGAATAGCCAACCACCGAGGATCCCGCCCAGCGCCGAACCGAGGAACTGGCTGGTGGAATAAACCCCCATCGCCGTGCCTTTGCCGCCCGCCGGTGAAACCTTGCTGATCAACGATGGCAAGGACGCTTCCAGCAGATTGAACGCGGTAAAGAACACCACCGTCCCGATCACCAGAGCCCGCAAGCTATCGCCGAACTGCCAGAAGAATAGCTCAGTGAGCATCAGCGTCGCGACGGCGCCCAGCAAAACTCGTTTCATTTTGCGTCGCTTCTCGCCATAGATGATGAACGGGATCATGGCGAAGAAGGAGATCAGCAGCGCAGTCAGGTATACCCACCAGTGCTGCTCCTTGGGCAGCCCGGCTTTTTCCACCAGGGCCAGGGGCAATGCGACGAAGCTCGACATCAACATCGCGTGCAACACAAAAATACCCAGATCCAGCCGTAACAGGTCTGGATGCTTGAGCGTCGGGATCAGCGCCTGGCGGGCAACGCCGGATTCGCGATGCTGCAACGGGCCAGTAGCGCGCGGCACCATGAACATCACGATGACGATGCCGAACAACGCCATGCCGCCAGTGGCGAGGAACAACCCGGACAGGCCGAAGGCACGGGTCAGCAAGGGGCCGACGACCATGGCGACGGCGAACGACAAACCAATCGTCATGCCGATCATGGCCATGGCTTTGGTCCGGTGCTGTTCCCGGGTCAGGTCCGACAGCAACGCCATGACCGCCGCGGAAATCGCCCCGGCGCCTTGCAGGACGCGTCCGGCGATGACGCCCCAGATTGAATCGGCATTGGCCGCCAGCAGGCTGCCGAGGGCAAAAACGATCAGGCCCAGGTAAATCACCGGGCGCCGACCGATACGGTCGGAAATGAAACCGAACGGAATCTGGAACAGCGCCTGGGTCAGGCCGTAAGCGCCAATCGCCAGCCCGATCAGGGCCGGGGTCGCTCCGGCCAGGTCCATGCCATAGGTCGCCAGTACCGGCAACACCATGAACATGCCAAGCATACGGAAGGCGAACACCAGGGCCAGACCGCTGGCTGCGCGGGTCTCACTGCCACTCATGCGTTCGCTGTTGGGATCGTGCATGGAAAAACCTCATGTGAACCGGCGGCGATTCTACCAGTCCCATCGATTGACGGGGTATATCGCGACGCTATGACGCGCATAGATGACGCAGTCTTCATGTAAGCCTGCGCACTCCGTATTTGATAGTGTGCATCCATCCAGTATTTGGCCGTATACTCCTACGTTTTCGACGCCCGCCGAGCGAGGCCACTTTGGACAAGATCCTGATTCGTGGGGCCCGAACCCACAACCTGAAGAACATCGACCTGACCCTGCCACGGGACAAACTGATCGTCATCACCGGCCTGTCCGGATCCGGCAAGTCGTCCCTGGCTTTCGACACGCTGTACGCCGAAGGCCAGCGCCGCTATGTCGAATCGCTGTCGGCCTACGCCCGGCAATTCCTGTCGATGATGGAAAAGCCTGACGTCGACACCATCGAAGGCCTGTCGCCAGCGATTTCCATCGAGCAGAAGTCGACCTCGCACAACCCGCGTTCGACGGTCGGCACCATCACCGAAATCTACGACTACCTGCGCCTGCTGTACGCCCGCGTCGGTATTCCGCGCTGCCCGGACCACGACATTCCACTGGAAGCCCAGACTGTCAGCCAGATGGTTGACCTGGTGATGGCGCAACCGGAAGGCAGCAAACTGATGCTGCTGGCGCCGGTGATTCGCGAACGTAAAGGCGAGCACCTGTCGGTCTTCGAAGAACTGCGTGCCCAAGGTTTTGTGCGGGCGCGGGTCAACGGCCGGCTCTGCGAGCTGGACGAGTTACCGAAGCTGGATAAACAGAAGAAGCATTCGATTGATGTGGTGGTGGACCGCTTCAAGGTCCGCGCCGATCTGCAACAGCGTCTGGCCGAGTCGTTCGAGACCGCGCTGAAACTGGCGGACGGTATCGCTCTGGTGGCACCGATGGACGACGAGCCCGGCGAAGAGATCATCTTCTCCGCCCGCTTCGCCTGCCCGATCTGCGGCCACGCCATCAGCGAGCTGGAACCGAAGCTGTTCTCCTTCAACAACCCGGCCGGCGCCTGCCCGACCTGCGATGGCCTGGGGGTTAAGCAATTCTTCGACATCAAGCGACTGGTGAACGGCGAACTGACCTTGGCCGAAGGCGCGATTCGCGGCTGGGACCGGCGCAACGTCTATTACTTCCAGATGCTCGGGTCGCTGGCGTCCCATTACAAGTTCAGCCTCGAAGTGCCGTTCAACGACCTGCCGGCCGATCAGCAGAAGTTCATCCTGCACGGCAGCGGTTCGCAGAACGTCGACTTCAAATACCTGAACGACCGTGGCGACATCGTCAAACGCTCGCACCCGTTCGAAGGCATCGTGCCGAACCTGGAACGCCGCTACCGCGAAACCGAGTCCGCCTCGGTCCGTGAAGAGCTGGCCAAGTTCCTCAGCACCCAGCCTTGCCCGGATTGCCGTGGCACCCGTCTGCGTCGCGAAGCGCGGCACGTGTGGGTGGGCGAGAAGACCTTGCCAGCGGTCACCAACCTGCCAATCGGCGACGCCTGTGAGTATTTCGGCGTACTGAAGCTGACCGGGCGCCGTGGTGAGATTGCCGACAAAATTCTCAAGGAAATCCGCGAGCGCCTGCAGTTCCTGGTTAACGTGGGTCTGGATTATCTGTCGCTGGATCGCAGCGCCGACACGTTGTCTGGTGGTGAGGCTCAGCGTATTCGCCTGGCCAGTCAGATCGGCGCAGGTCTGGTCGGGGTTCTGTACATCCTCGATGAACCGTCGATTGGCTTGCACCAGCGGGACAACGATCGGTTGCTCGGCACCCTCAAGCACCTGCGGGACATCGGTAATACCGTGATTGTGGTCGAGCACGACGAAGACGCGATTCGTCTGGCGGACTACGTGGTAGACATCGGTCCTGGTGCCGGCGTACATGGCGGGCACATTGTTGCTGAAGGCACCCCAGCCGAAGTCATGGCTCACCCGGATTCGCTGACCGGGAAATACCTGTCGGGCCGAGTGAAGATTGCCGTACCGGCCAAACGTACACCGCGTAACAAAAAACTGACCCTGTCGCTCAAGGGTGCTCGCGGTAACAACCTGCGCAATGTCGATCTGGAGATCCCTCTGGGTCTGCTGACCTGTGTGACGGGCGTGTCCGGTTCGGGCAAATCGACGCTGATCAACAACACGCTGTTCCCGCTGAGCGCCACGGCACTCAATGGCGCCACGACCCTTGAAGCTGCCGCTCACGACAGCATCAAGGGCCTGGAGCATCTGGACAAGGTTGTGGACATTGACCAGAGCCCGATCGGTCGGACGCCGCGCTCCAACCCGGCGACTTACACCGGGCTGTTCACGCCGATTCGCGAGTTGTTCGCCGGCGTGCCGGAGTCGCGCTCCCGTGGTTACGGCCCAGGACGCTTCTCCTTCAACGTGAAGGGCGGACGCTGCGAAGCTTGCCAGGGCGATGGCCTGATCAAGGTGGAAATGCACTTCCTGCCGGACATCTATGTCCCGTGCGACGTCTGCAAGAGCAAGCGCTACAACCGCGAAACACTGGAGATCAAGTACAAGGGCAAGAACATCCACGAAACCCTCGAGATGACGATCGAGGAAGCGCGGGTGTTCTTCGACGCGGTTCCGGCGTTGGCGCGCAAGCTGCAGACGTTGATGGATGTCGGCCTGTCGTATATCAAGCTCGGGCAGTCGGCAACGACGCTGTCTGGTGGTGAAGCCCAGCGGGTGAAGCTGTCCCGTGAGCTGTCCAAGCGCGATACCGGCAAGACCCTGTATATCCTCGATGAGCCGACTACCGGCCTGCACTTCGCGGACATCCAGCAATTGCTCGACGTGCTGCATCGTCTGCGTGACCACGGCAACACAGTGGTGGTGATCGAGCACAACCTGGACGTGATCAAGACCGCGGACTGGTTGGTGGATCTGGGGCCGGAAGGTGGTTCCAAAGGTGGGCAGATTATTGCCGTCGGTACGCCGGAGGAAGTCTCGGAGATGAAGCAATCTCACACCGGCTTCTACTTGAAACCGCTGTTGGCTCGCGACAAGGCCTGATCAAGGCCCATGAAAAAGCCCCTGTCACTTCATCGGTGACAGGGGCTTTTTTATGTCTTGCACCTGTAGGAGCAAAGCTTGCTAGCGATGGCGACTTCTAAAACGCCATCGCCGGCAAGCCGTGCTCCTGCAAAGCAGAATCAGGTGTGCGATTGCAGGTAGTTCTCGAGGCCAATCAGCTTGATCAGACCCAACTGCTTCTCCAGCCAGTAGGTGTGATCTTCTTCAGTGTCGTTCAGCTGGATGCGCAACATCTCGCGGCTGACGTAGTCCTTGTGCTGCTCGCAGAGCTCTATGCCCTTGCAAAGCGCGGCACGGACCTTGTATTCCAGTCGCAGATCCGCAGCGAGCATGTCAGGTACCGTGGTGCCGACATCCAGGTCATCCGGACGCATGCGCGGCGTACCTTCAAGCATCAGGATGCGACGCATCAGGGCATCAGCGTGCCCGGCTTCTTCTTCCATCTCGTGGTTGATACGTTCGTAGAGCTTGGTGAAACCCCAGTCCTCATACATCCGCGAATGAACGAAATATTGATCACGCGCGGCCAGTTCGCCGGTCAGCAACGTGTTGAGGTAATCGATTACGTCTGGGTGGCCTTGCATCGCCCTACATCTCCCTGCTTGAAAGTCTGTAGTTTGAACCAAGGCGACTGTTTGGTCACGCCGATAGCGCGATAAAAGCGAAGATATTCTGAGAAAAGTAGTTTAAATAACGCAAAAACCGCCCAAATGAGGGCGGTTCTGCTTCTCGTTTAGACTTAGTTAAGCTGTACGCCCAACGCCTTTGCGATTGCTTCTCCATACGCCGGGTCAGCTTTGTAGAAGTGCTGCAACTGACGATCAACCACGTCGCCGGAAACCTCGGCCATCGCGCCCGCGATGTTGCTGATCAGCAGATGTTTTTGCTCATCATTCATCAGGCGGAACAGCGCACCGGCGTGGCTGTAGTAATCGGTGTCTTCGCGATGATCGTAACGATCAGCCGCACCGCTCAAGGCCAGCGCAGGTTCGGCGTAACGCGGCGCTTGTTTCGGCGACTCTACGTAGCTGTTCGGCTCGTAGTTGGGTGCAGCACCACCGTTGCTGCCGAACGCCATGGAACCATCACGCTGATAGCTGTTGACCTGATTGCGCGGCGCATTCACTGGCAGTTGCTGGTGATTGGTGCCTACGCGATAGCGGTGAGCATCGGCGTATGCGAACACGCGACCTTGCAGCATGCGATCCGGCGACAGACCTACACCTGGAACCATGTTGCTCGGGCCGAAGGCCGCTTGCTCTACCTCAGCGAAGTAGTTCTGCGGATTGCGGTTGAGTTCCAATTCACCGACTTCGATCAGCGGGAACTCTTTCTGCGACCAGGTCTTGGTCACGTCGAAGGGGTTCTCATAGTGCGCAGCGGCTTGAGCCTCGGTCATGACCTGAATGCACACACGCCATTTCGGGAAGTCACCACGCTCGATTGCACCGAACAGATCGCGCTGAGCGTAATCCGGATCGGTACCGGCCAGGCGTGCAGCATCTGCCGGCGCCAGGTTCTTGATCCCTTGCTGAGTCTTGTAGTGCCATTTCACCCAGTGACGCTCACCTGTGGCGTTGATCAGGCTGTAGGTGTGGCTGCCGAAGCCGTGCATGTGACGGTAACCGTCAGGGATACCGCGATCCGAAAACAGGATGGTGACCTGGTGCAGCGCCTCTGGGGAGTGCGACCAGAAGTCCCACATCATTTGTGCGCTTTTCAGGTTGCTTTGCGGCAGGCGCTTTTGCGTGTGGATAAAGTCAGGGAATTTCAGTGGATCGCGAATGAAGAACACCGGGGTGTTGTTGCCAACGATGTCCCAGTTGCCTTCTTCGGTGTAGAACTTGAGGGCAAAGCCTCGTGGATCGCGCTCGGTATCCGCCGAGCCGCGCTCGCCGCCTACAGTCGAGAAGCGCAGGAACGTCGGGGTTTGTTTGCCGACCGATTCGAACAGCTTGGCGCTGGTGTACTCAGTGATGTCGCGGGTAACGGTGAACGTACCGTAAGCACCCGAGCCTTTAGCGTGTACGCGGCGCTCTGGGATGTTTTCACGGTTGAAGTGGGCAAGCTTCTCGATCAGATGAAAATCGTCGAGCAACAGCGGGCCACGAGGGCCGGCGGAGCGGGAATTCTGGTTGTCGGCGACAGGAGCGCCACTGGCGGTCGTAAGCGTTTTTTTTTGGCTCATGCGATCTTCTTCCTCTGTCAGTTTTGGAACTGCCGGCTAATCGGCTTGGGACGGAGTATTGACCATTGATCAGGAAGGCTACAAATTCATTAATTTGTGGCGATCAATAGAAAAATACTACCAACGAATCCCGTTCGCATCATGACGGCGTGAACCACAGGGAAGCTTGTATAAACAGCGCGTTTCTTACAGGCACAAAAAACCGGGCACTAGGCCCGGCTCTTCGTTTCAGACTGACGTCTTACTCAGCGGATACAGCTTCACCGCCAACTGGACGATCAACCAACTCGACGTACGCCATAGGCGCGTTGTCGCCAGTGCGGAAGCCGCACTTGAGGATGCGCAGGTAGCCACCCTCACGGGTAGCGTAACGCTTGCCCAGGTCGTTGAAGAGCTTACCAACGATAGCTTTCGAACGAGTACGGTCGAAAGCCAGACGGCGGTTAGCCAGGCTGTCTGTCTTAGCCAAAGTAATCAGCGGCTCAGCAACGCGACGCAGTTCTTTAGCTTTCGGCAGTGTAGTTTTGATCAGCTCGTGCTCGAACAGCGACACTGCCATGTTTTGAAACATGGCCTTGCGGTGCGAGCTAGTGCGGCTCAGGTGACGACCACTTTTACGATGACGCATGGTTCATTCCTTACCAAACACAACGTTCGGTGATTACGACGATCAGGCAGTCGCCTTGTCGTCCTTCTTAAGACTTGCAGGCGGCCAGTTGTCGAGGCGCATGCCGAGGGACAGACCGCGGGAGGCCAGAACGTCCTTGATTTCAGTCAAGGATTTCTTGCCAAGGTTCGGAGTCTTCAACAGCTCTACTTCGGTACGCTGAATCAGGTCACCGATGTAGTAGATGTTTTCCGCCTTAAGGCAGTTAGCCGAACGTACAGTCAGTTCCAGATCGTCAACCGGGCGAAGCAGGATCGGATCAATCTCGTCTTCCTGCTCGACAACCACTGGCTCACTGTCACCTTTGAGATCGACGAACGCAGCCAGCTGCTGTTGCAGGATGGTTGCAGCACGGCGGATAGCCTCTTCAGGATCCAGGGTACCGTTGGTTTCCAGATCAATAACCAGCTTGTCCAGGTTAGTACGCTGCTCGACACGGGCGTTTTCCACCACGTATGCGATACGGCGAACCGGGCTGAACGAAGAGTCAAGCTGCAAGCGACCAATGCTGCGGCTTTCGTCTTCATCGCTCTGACGCGAGTCTGCCGGTTCATAACCACGACCACGAGCTACGGTGAGCTTCATGTTCAGGGCGCCGTTAGACGCCAGGTTAGCGATTACGTGATCGGGGTTAACGATCTCGACATCATGATCCAGCTGAATATCGGCAGCGGTAACCACCCCCGAACCCTTCTTCGACAAGGTCAGCGTAACTTCGTCACGGCCGTGCAGCTTGATAGCCAGACCTTTAAGGTTCAACAGGATTTCAATTACGTCTTCCTGTACACCTTCGATGGCGCTGTACTCGTGGAGCACACCGTCAATCTCGGCCTCGACTACTGCACAGCCGGGCATTGAGGACAACAGGATGCGTCGCAGCGCGTTGCCCAGGGTGTGGCCGAAACCACGCTCGAGAGGCTCGAGTGTGATCTTGGCGCGGGTTGGACTGACAACCTGCACATCAATATGGCGGGGTGTCAGGAACTCATTTACCGAAATCTGCATGGATGCACCTATTTTCTAGCCCTTACTTGGAGTAGAGCTCGACAATCAGGCTTTCGTTGATGTCGGCGGACAGATCACTGCGAGCAGGAACGTTCTTGAAAACGCCCGACTTCTTCTCAGTGTCTACTTCTACCCATTCTACGCGGCCACGTTGGGCACACAGATCGAGAGCTTGGACAATGCGAAGTTGGTTCTTTGCTTTCTCGCGAATCGCGACCACGTCACCAGCACGAACCTGGTACGACGGCACGTTTACGGTCTGACCGTTAACGCTTACGGATTTGTGCGATACCAGCTGACGGGATTCGGCACGAGTAGAGCCAAAACCCATACGGTATACAACGTTGTCCAGACGGCATTCGAGCAGCTGCAACAGGTTTTCGCCAGTTGCGCCTTTCTTGCCAGCAGCTTCTTTGTAGTAGCCGCTGAATTGACGCTCGAGAACGCCGTAGATACGACGGACCTTCTGCTTTTCACGCAGTTGGGTGCCGTAATCGGACTGGCGACCGCGGCGTTGGCCGTGGATACCAGGTGCTGCTTCAATGTTGCACTTCGATTCGATCGCGCGCACGCCGCTCTTCAGAAAGAGATCGGTGCCTTCACGACGAGCGAGTTTGCATTTTGGACCAATGTAACGAGCCATTCTTTACAATCTCCTGGATTACACGCGGCGCTTCTTCGGCGGACGGCACCCGTTGTGCGGGATTGGCGTCACGTCGGTGATGCTGGCGATCTTGTAGCCACAGCCGTTCAAAGCGCGGACTGCGGATTCACGACCTGGGCCTGGACCTTTGACGTTAACGTCGAGGTTTTTCAGACCGTATTCCAGCGCAGCTTGACCAGCACGTTCAGCAGCTACTTGAGCAGCAAACGGCGTGGACTTGCGGGAACCGCGGAAACCCGAACCACCGGAGGTAGCCCAGGAAAGAGCGTTGCCTTGACGGTCGGTGATGGTCACGATTGTGTTGTTAAACGACGCGTGGATGTGGGCGATGCCATCAACCACTGTCTTTTTAACTTTTTTACGAGGACGAGCAGCAGGTTTAGCCATGATTAATTTCCTGTCGATTCGCTGGGGCGATTACTTGCGGATCGGCTTACGCGGACCTTTACGGGTACGCGCGTTAGTCTTGGTACGCTGACCGCGCACTGGAAGACCACGACGATGACGCAGACCGCGATAGCAACCGAGGTCCATCAAACGCTTGATTTTCATGTTGATTTCGCGACGCAGGTCACCTTCAGTGGTGAACTTCGCCACTTCGCCACGCAGCTGTTCAATCTGCTCGTCGCTCAGATCTTTGATCTTTGCGGCTGGGTTTACCCCAGTCACTGCACAAATCTTCTGTGCAGTAGTGCGACCAACACCATAGATGTAGGTCAGCGAGATAACAGTATGCTTGTTATCTGGAATGTTAACGCCTGCAATACGGGCCATTCAGTGGGACTCCAATTGACAGCTACCTACGCCCCGGAAGCCAAGAAATAGGGCGCGAGATAATATCGCTGTAATAACAAATAATCAACCCGGCAGCGCACTAGCTGCCGGGCTTGAAGCACAATCACACTCAGCCTTGGCGCTGCTTGTGACGCGGTTCCGCGCTGCAAATTACTCGAACAACACCTTCGCGGCGAATAATCTTGCAGTTACGGCACAGCTTTTTCACCGATGCACGAACTTTCATCACCAACTCCTCGAACCTTATGGGTACTCAGCGCAACATGCCGCTGCCGTAACCCTTCAGGTTGGCTTTCTTCATCAGGGATTCGTACTGGTGCGAAACGAGGTGCGATTGTACTTGGGACATGAAGTCCATCACAACCACGACGACGATCAGCAGCGACGTCCCGCCAAGGTAAAACGGAACGTTTGCAGCCACCGTCAAGAATTGAGGAAGCAAGCACACGCCCGTCATATAAAGAGCACCGAACATGGTCAAGCGAGTCAGAACGCCATCAATGTAGCGAGCCGACTGCTCTCCTGGACGGATGCCCGGTATAAACGCACCGGATTTTTTCAGGTTTTCAGCAACGTCCTTCGGGTTGAACATCAGCGCTGTGTAGAAGAAGCAGAAGAAAATAATCCCTGCACTAAACAGCAAAATGTACAACGGATGACCCGGAGCGATTGACTGAGAGACATCCTGCAACCAGCCCAGATTAGGGGACTGGCCGAACCAGGCTGCCAACGAAGCAGGGAACAGCAAGATGCTGCTGGCAAAAATAGCCGGAATAACGCCCGCCATATTCACTTTCAGCGGCAGATGGCTTGTCTGCGCAGCGAAAACCTTTCGGCCCTGCTGACGCTTCGCGTAGTGAACAGCAATACGACGCTGACCACGCTCGACAAACACAACGAAACCGATGATCGCCACCGCCAGAAAGCCAACAAGGATCAGGGCGAAGATATTCACATCACCCGTGCGAGCAGACTCGAAAGACTGCCCGATCGCTCTTGGCAAGCCAGCAACGATGCCCGAAAAAATCAACATCGAGATGCCGTTGCCAACACCACGCTCGGTGATCTGCTCACCCAGCCACATCATGAACATCGCACCCGCCACAAACGTGGAGACTGCAACGACATAAAAGCCGAGACCAGGAGACAGTGCCGCGCCCTGCCCGGCCAAGCCAACGGACATGCCGATAGCTTGAACCAGAGCAAGAACGACGGTGCCGTAACGTGTGTACTGACTGATCTTGCGACGGCCAGCCTCACCTTCCTTCTTCAACTGCTCCAGTTGCGGGCTGACAGCGGTGAGCAACTGCATGATGATCGATGCCGAAATGTACGGCATGATCCCCAGTGCAAAAATGCTCATCCGCTCCAGCGCGCCGCCGGAAAACATGTTGAACATGCTAAGGATGGTCCCCTCACTCTGTCGGAACATATCCGCCAGCCGGTCTGGGTTGATACCGGGCACTGGGATGTGTGCGCCTATCCGGTAGACGATAATCGCCAGGAATAGAAAACGCAGTCGAGCCCAGAGCTCGGATAACCCGCCTTTGCCGAGCGCTGAGAGAGCACCTTGCTTAGCCATTTATTCCTCGAACTTGCCGCCAGCTGCTTCGATAGCCGCACGCGCACCTTTGGTGGCGCCGATTCCCTTTCCGATGGTGACAGCGCGAGTAACTTCGCCGGACAGCATGATTTTCACACGCTGTACGTTGACGTTAATCACGTTGGCATCTTTCAGGGACTGCACGGTGACGATGTCGCCTTCCACTTTGGCCAGCTCGGACAAACGCACTTCTGCGCGATCCATGGCTTTCAGGGAAACGAAACCGAACTTCGGCAGGCGACGATGCAGCGGTTGTTGACCACCTTCAAAGCCTGGAGCAATGGTGCCACCGGAGCGGGAGGACTGACCTTTGTGGCCACGGCCACCGGTCTTGCCCAAACCACTACCGATACCACGGCCCGGACGATGCTTTTCGCGACGGGAACCCGGCGCTGGACTCAGATCATTGAGTTTCATCGATTAACCCTCGACACGCAGCATGTAGTAAGCCTTGTTGATCATCCCGCGATTCTCGGGAGTATCAAGTACTTCTACAGTGTGACCGATGCGACGCAGACCCAGACCCTTAACGCACAGTTTGTGGTTAGGGATGCGGCCGGTCATGCTTTTGATCAGCGTAACTTTAACGGTAGCCATGATCAGAAGATCTCCTTGACGCTTTTGCCACGCTTGGCGGCAATGGATTCAGGAGATTGCATAGCTTTCAAACCTTTGAAAGTGGCGTGAACCACGTTTACCGGGTTAGTCGAGCCGTAGCACTTGGCCAGAACGTTCTGAACGCCAGCAACTTCGAGGACAGCACGCATAGCGCCGCCAGCGATGATACCGGTACCTTCAGAAGCAGGCTGCATGTACACCTTCGAAGCGCCGTGACCGGACTTCATTGCGTACTGCAGCGTGGTGCCGTTCAGATCAACTTGGATCATGTTGCGACGAGCAGCTTCCATTGCCTTCTGGATCGCGGCAGGCACTTCACGTGACTTGCCACGGCCGAAGCCAACACGCCCTTTACCATCACCCACCACGGTCAACGCGGTGAAAGTGAAGATACGGCCGCCTTTTACGGTTTTGGCTACGCGGTTAACTTGAACCAGCTTCTCAATGTAGCCTTCGTCGCGCTTTTGGTCGTTATTTGACATAACTTAGAACTCCAGCCCAGCTTCACGAGCAGCATCAGCCAGCGCCTTGACGCGGCCATGGTACTTGAAGCCAGAGCGGTCGAAAGCCACCTGCGAGACGCCAGCGGCTTTAGCACGCGTAGCGACCAGCTGGCCAACCTTAGTGGCCGCGTCGATGTTGCCAGTGGCGCCATCACGCAGTTCTTTATCCAAAGTCGAGGCAGATGCCAGGACTTTGTTGCCGTCGGCCGAAATGACCTGGGCGTAGATGTGCTGCGACGAGCGGAACACGCAGAGACGCACGACTTCGAGTTCGTGCATTTTCAGGCGTGCTTTGCGAGCGCGACGCAGTCGAGTAACTTTTTTGTCGGTCATTTGCTATGCCCTACTTCTTCTTGGCTTCTTTACGACGGACGACTTCGTCCGCGTAGCGCACACCTTTGCCTTTGTACGGCTCTGGTGGACGGAAGTCGCGGATCTCGGCGGCCACTTGACCTACCAGCTGCTTATCGATGCCCTTGATCAGGATATCGGTCTGGCTAGGAGTCTCAGCGGTGATGCCTTCCGGCAGTTCATAATCCACTGGGTGCGAGAAGCCAAGAGCCAGGTTCAGCACTGTGCCTTTTGCTTGCGCTTTGTAACCAACACCGACCAGCTGGAGCTTACGCTCGAAGCCTTGGCTTACGCCTTGGACCATGTTGTTTACCAACGCACGAGTGGTACCAGCCATTGCGCGAGTTTGTTGATCGCCATTGCGAGCAGCGAAACGCAGCTCACCAGCTTCTTCAACGATCTCAACGGACGAATGGATGTTCAGTTCGAGAGTGCCCTTGGCACCCTTCACCGAAAGCTGTTGGCCTGCGAATTTGACTTCGACACCGGCTGGCAGCTTAACGGGGTTCTTAGCGACGCGTGACATGCTTATCCCCCCTTAGAACACAGTGCAAAGAACTTCGCCGCCGACACCGGCAGCGCGCGCAGCACGATCCGTCATCACACCTTTGTTGGTGGAGACGATAGACACACCGAGACCGCCACGAACTTTTGGCAGATCATCGACGGACTTGTACTGACGCAGGCCTGGACGGCTAACGCGCTTCACTTCCTCGATGACCGGACGGCCTTCGAAGTACTTCAGCTCGATGGACAGCAGTGGTTTGATTTCGCTGCTGATCTGATAACCCGCAATGTAACCTTCGTCCTTCAGGACTTTGGCAACAGCTACCTTCAAAGTAGAAGATGGCATGCTTACGACGGACTTTTCAGCCATCTGGGCATTACGGATTCGAGTTAGCATGTCCGCTAACGGGTCCTGCATACTCATGGGCTAGACGCTCCTAATACAAAAAAATTAGCCTTGCGGCTACTACTTGTCGCCGAGCTCATCCATGCGGAAAAAGCACGGGCTCAGGCGAGCCGGGTATTCTAGACACACCCCACAAATGAATCAAGCCCCAAAAGGGGCTTGATTCAAGTTCAAGGTCACCGGCGGTCAGGATCTTGCGAACCTGGACGCCGAGACTTTGATCGTGCTTACCAGCTGGCTTTAACCAGACCAGGTACGTCACCACGCATTGCAGCTTCACGCAGTTTGTTACGGCCGAGGCCGAACTTGCGGTAAACGCCGTGTGGACGACCGGTCAGGCGGCAGCGGTTACGCATGCGCGAAGCGCTTGCGTCACGTGGCTGCTTCTGCAGAGCTACTGTAGCTTCCCAACGCGCTTCTGGACTTGCGTTCAGATCAACGATGATAGCTTTCAGTGCTGCACGCTTTTTGGCGTACTTGGCAACCGTGAGCTGACGCTTCAGCTCGCGGTTTTTCATGCTCATCTTGGCCATTTTCCTACTCCAATCAGTTGCGGAACGGGAATTTGAAAGCACGCAACAGGGCGCGACCTTCATCATCGTTCTTGGCAGTGGTGGTCAGGGTAATGTCCAGACCGCGGAGAGCATCGATCTTGTCGTAGTCGATTTCCGGGAAGATGATCTGCTCTTTAACGCCCATGCTGTAGTTACCACGACCATCGAAGGACTTGGCATTCAGGCCGCGGAAGTCGCGAACCCGAGGCAGGGAGATCGACAGCAGACGATCCAGGAACTCATACATACGCTCACGGCGCAGGGTCACTTTGACGCCGATCGGCCAACCTTCACGGACTTTAAAGCCAGCGATGGATTTCCGAGCGTAAGTCACAACGACTTTCTGACCGGTGATCTTTTCCAGGTCGGCAACAGCGTGCTCGATGACTTTTTTGTCACCGACCGCTTCGCCCAGACCCATGTTCAGGGTGATCTTTGTAACGCGTGGAACTTCCATCACGTTCGAAAGCTTAAGTTCTTCCTTAAGCTTCGGTGCGATTTCCTTCCAGTAAATCTCTTTTAGTCGTGCCATGGTCTTCTACCTAGCAGTGTTCAAGCATCAACCGCTTTTTGGGTCGACTTGAAGACACGAATTTTCTTGCCGTCTTCTACTTTGAAACCAACGCGATCAGCCTTGTTGGTTTCGCCGTTGAAAATGGCGACGTTAGAAGCGTCCAGTGGAGCTTCTTTTTCGACGATACCGCCTTGTACGCCCGACATCGGGTTAGGCTTGGTATGACGCTTAACCAGGTTCAGACCACCAATAACCAGACGGTTATTAGCGAGAACCTTAAGCACCTTACCGCGCTTACCTTTGTCTTTGCCGGCGATCACGATGATCTCGTCGTCACGACGAATCTTTTGCATGTCGGATCTCCTTACAGCACTTCTGGGGCGAGCGAGACGATCTTCATGAACTTCTCAGTACGAAGTTCACGGGTCACTGGCCCAAAGATACGGGTGCCGATCGGCTCTTGCTTGTTGTTCAGAAGAACAGCAGCGTTGCCATCAAAGCGGATAATGGAGCCATCAGCACGACGTACGCCGTGACGAGTGCGGACTACAACAGCAGTCATCACTTGGCCTTTTTTCACTTTACCGCGAGGAATTGCTTCCTTCACGGTAACTTTGATGATGTCACCGATACCAGCGTAACGACGATGGGAGCCACCCAGCACCTTGATGCACATAACGCGGCGTGCGCCGCTGTTATCGGCCACATCGAGCATGGATTGAGTCTGAATCATATAATTTCTCCGACCCCTAGTCCTTAGACTTCCACAGCGCGTTCGAGAACATCAACCAGCGCCCAAGACTTAGTCTTGGCCAAAGGACGAGTTTCACGAATAGTGACTTTGTCGCCGATGTGGCACTGATTGGTTTCGTCGTGCGCGTGCAGCTTAGTCGAACGCTTAACGTATTTACCGTAGATCGGGTGCTTAACGCGACGCTCGATCAGAACGGTGATGGTCTTGTCCATTTTGTCGCTGACAACACGGCCAGTCAGCGTACGGACGGTTTTTTCGGCTTCAGCCATGATTACTTACCTGCCTGCTGTTTGAGCACAGTCTTCACGCGAGCGATGTCACGCTTAACTTGCCGGAGCAGGTGAGACTGCCCCAACTGGCCAGTTGCTTTCTGCATACGCAGATTGAACTGGTCGCGCAGCAGGCCGAGCAGTTGCTCGTTAAGCTGCGGCGCGTCTTTTTCACGAAGTTCGTTCGCTTTCATCACATCACCGTCCGTTTAACAAAGGCGGTGGCGAGCGGCAGCTTTGCAGCAGCCAGGGCAAAAGCCTCACGCGCCAGCTCTTCAGAAACGCCCTCGATTTCATACAGGACTTTGCCTGGCTGAATCTGGGCAACCCAGTACTCCACACTACCCTTACCTTTACCCATCCGAACTTCGAGGGGCTTTTTGGAAATAGGCTTGTCCGGGAATACACGGATCCAGATCTTGCCGCCACGTTTAACGTGACGGGTCAGTGCACGACGCGCTGACTCGATCTGACGAGCGGTGAGACGACCACGAGCTACAGACTTCAGCGCGAACTCGCCGAAGCTGACTTTGCTACCGCGCTGAGCCAGACCACGGTTGTGGCCTGTCATCTGCTTGCGGAACTTCGTACGCTTTGGTTGCAACATTTGGCGTACCCCTTACTTAGCAGCTTTTTTACGAGGCGCTGGTGCTTGTGGTTTCAGTTCTTCTTGGCGACCACCAATTACTTCGCCTTTGAAGATCCAAACCTTTACACCGATCACACCGTAAGTGGTGTGAGCTTCGTAGTTGGCATAGTCGATGTCGGCACGCAGGGTGTGCAGTGGCACACGACCTTCGCGATACCATTCAGTACGTGCGATTTCAGCACCGCCGAGACGACCGCTCACTTGGATTTTGATGCCTTTGGCACCAATGCGCATGGCGTTCTGTACAGCGCGCTTCATAGCGCGACGGAACATTACGCGACGCTCCAGCTGCTGAGCTACGCTCTGCGCAACCAACATACCGTCGAGTTCCGGCTTGCGGATTTCTTCGATATTGATGTGCACAGGCACACCCATTTGTTTGGTCAGGTCCTGACGCAGTTTCTCAACATCTTCACCTTTCTTCCCGATAACGATACCTGGACGAGCGGTGTGGATGGTGATACGTGCAGTTTGGGCCGGACGATGGATATCGATACGGCTTACGGACGCGCTTTTTAGTTTGTCTTGGAGATACTCGCGCACCTTCAGATCAGCGAACAAATAGTCCGCATAAGTCCGACCGTCTGCGTACCAGACGGAGGTGTGCTCCTTGACGATTCCCAGGCGAATGCCAATGGGATGTACTTTCTGACCCATCTCTTCGACTCCGTTACTTGTCAGCAACCTTGACAGTGATATGGCAAGACCGCTTGACGATGCGATCAGCACGGCCTTTGGCACGTGGCATGATTCGCTTCAGCGAACGCCCTTCGTTGACGAAAACGGTGCTGACTTTAAGGTCATCAACGTCTGCGCCTTCGTTATGCTCGGCGTTGGCTACGGCCGACTCCAGCACTTTCTTCATGATCTCGGCGGCTTTCTTACTGCTGAAAGCCAACAGGTTGAGCGCTTCGCCCACCTTCTTCCCGCGGATCTGGTCGGCGACCAAGCGGGCTTTCTGGGCGGAGATTCGAGCGCCCGACAACTTAGCGGCTACTTCCATCGTTCCTTACCCCTTAACGCTTGGCTTTCTTGTCTGCCACGTGCCCACGATATGTGCGGGTACCGGCAAACTCGCCTAGTTTGTGGCCGACCATGTCTTCGTTCACGAGAACTGGAACATGTTGACGACCGTTATGCACAGCAATGGTCAAACCGACCATTTGTGGCAGGATCATGGAACGGCGCGACCAGGTCTTAACTGGTTTGCGATCGTTCTTTTCCGCCGCCACTTCGATCTTCTTCAGTAGGTGAAGATCAATAAAAGGACCTTTTTTCAGAGAACGTGGCACTGTCGTATCCCTCTATTTACTTGCGACGACGGACGATCATTTTGTCGGTACGCTTATTACCACGAGTCTTCGCGCCCTTAGTCGGGAAGCCCCATGGCGATACCGGATGACGACCACCAGAGGTACGACCTTCACCACCACCATGTGGGTGGTCAACCGGGTTCATGGCAACACCACGAACGGTTGGGCGAACGCCACGCCAGCGTTTGGCACCAGCTTTACCCAGCGAACGCAGGCTGTGCTCGGAGTTCGAGACTTCACCCAGGGTCGCGCGGCATTCAGCCAGCACTTTACGCATCTCACCAGAACGCAGACGCAGGGTCACGTAGACACCTTCACGAGCGATCAGCTGAGCCGAAGCACCAGCGGAACGAGCGATTTGCGCGCCTTTACCTGGCTTCAATTCGATGCCGTGTACGGTGCTACCAACTGGAATGTTACGCAGTTGCAGAGCGTTGCCCGGCTTGATCGGCGCCAAAGCACCTGCGATCAGCTGGTCGCCAGCACTCACGCCTTTAGGGGCGATGATGTAGCGACGCTCGCCATCTGCGTACAGCAGCAGAGCGATGTGAGCAGTACGGTTTGGATCGTATTCAATACGCTCGACAGTGGCAGCGATGCCATCTTTGTCGTTGCGACGGAAATCGACCAGACGATAATGCTGCTTATGGCCACCACCAATGTGACGAGTGGTAATACGACCATTGTTGTTACGACCACCAGTCTTCGATTTTTTCTCGAGCAGCGGTGCGTGAGGAGCGCCTTTATGCAGCTCCTGGTTGACCACCTTGACCACAAAACGGCGGCCAGGGGAAGTCGGTTTGCATTTAACGATTGCCATGATGCACCCCTTCCTTACTCAGCACTGCTGCTGAAATCGAGATCTTGGCCTGGCTGAAGGGAGATAACTGCCTTCTTCCAGTCATTACGCTTGCCCAGACCGCGAGCAGTGCGCTTGCTCTTACCCAGAACATTCAGGGTAGTAACACGCTCTACTTTCACGCTGAACAGGCTTTCGACGGCCTTCTTGATTTCCAGCTTGGTTGCGTCAGTTGCAACCTTGAAAACGAACTGGCCTTTCTTGTCAGCCAGAACCGTAGCCTTTTCGGAAACGTGCGGGCCAAGCAGAACTTTAAATACGCGTTCCTGGTTCATCCCAGCAGCTCCTCGAATTTCTTCACGGCCGACACGGTGATCAACACCTTGTCGTATGCGATCAGACTAACTGGATCGGAACCTTGAACGTCACGTACATCAACGTGTGGCAGGTTACGAGCAGCCAGGTACAGGTTCTGATCAACTACTTCAGACACGATCAAGACGTCAGTCAGGCCCATGCCAGTCAGTTTGTTCAGCAGATCTTTGGTCTTCGGTGCATCAACAGCGAAGTCCTGAACCACAACCAGACGATCAGTACGCACCAGCTCAGCAAGGATGGAACGCATTGCTGCGCGATACATCTTCTTGTTCAGCTTCTGGGTGTGATCCTGAGGACGAGCTGCGAAAGTGGTACCGCCGCCACGCCAGATTGGGCTACGGATGGTACCGGCACGAGCACGGCCAGTACCTTTCTGACGCCAAGGGCGCTTACCGCCACCACGAACGTCGGAACGGGTCTTTTGCTGCTTGCTACCTTGACGGCCGCCGGCCATGTAGGCCACGACTGCTTGGTGAACCAGCGTCTCGTTGAATTCGCCGCCAAATGTCAGTTCGGAAACTTCGATCGCTTGAGCGTCATTTACATTTAATTGCATGTCAGCTTCCCCTTAACCGCGAGCCTTGGCTGCTGGACGTACAACCAAGTTGCCGCCAGTAGCGCCAGGAACAGCACCCTTGACCAACAACAGATTGCGTTCAGCGTCCACGCGCACTACTTCCAGGGACTGCACGGTCACGCGCTCAGCGCCCATATGACCGGACATTTTTTTGCCCTTGAATACACGACCAGGAGTCTGGCACTGGCCGATAGAGCCTGGAACGCGGTGGGACACGGAGTTACCGTGGGTATTATCTTGCCCGCGGAAGTTCCAACGCTTGATCGTACCCTGGAAGCCTTTACCCTTGGACTGACCGGTTACATCAACCAGTTGACCAGCGGCGAAGATTTCAGCGTTGATCAGATCGCCGGCCTGGTACTCGCCTTCTTCAAGACGGAATTCCATTACGGTACGACCAGCGGCAACGTTCGCTTTAGCGAAGTGGCCAGCTTGAGCAGCTGTAACACGCGAAGCACGACGCTCGCCTACAGTGACTTGCACTGCACGATAGCCATCGGTCTCTTCAGTTTTGAACTGGGTGACGCGATTCGGTTCGATCTCAATGACCGTGACCGGAATGGAGACACCTTCTTCGGTGAAAATACGGGTCATACCGCATTTACGACCGACTACACCAATAGTCATGTTGTAAACCTCATGAGTGTACGGGGCTTTCACCCGCTATGGCCGCCCATTTCAGAGCGTTACACGACTAAGACCGAGTCTTAGCCGAGGCTGATCTGCACTTCCACACCGGCCGCAAGATCAAGCTTCATAAGAGCATCAACGGTTTTATCCGTTGGCTGGACGATGTCCAGAACGCGCTTATGAGTACGGATCTCGTACTGGTCACGCGCGTCTTTGTTGACGTGCGGGGAGACCAGAACGGTGAACCGCTCTTTACGGGTAGGCAGTGGAATTGGACCACGCACTTGAGCACCAGTACGTTTCGCGGTTTCCACGATTTCCTGGGTGGATTGGTCGATCAGGCGATGGTCAAAAGCCTTCAACCTGATACGGATTTGCTGATTTTGCATTGGATTTCAGACTCCGGCTGCTATTCCCAGCGAGCGCAATACGCCCGTTAAAAGGAGGCGCAATTCTATAGACGGGTTTCTACAGTGTCAACCCAATAAAAAAGCCCCCGCTAGGCGGGGGCTTTTTCAAGTCATCACTTATTAAGCGATGATTTTGGCTACGACGCCAGCGCCGACGGTACGACCGCCTTCACGAATAGCGAAACGCAGACCATCTTCCATTGCGATGGTTTTGATCAGGGTGACAACCATTTTGATGTTGTCGCCTGGCATTACCATTTCAACGCCTTCCGGCAGTTCGCAGTTACCGGTCACGTCAGTGGTCCGGAAGTAGAACTGTGGACGGTAGCCTTTGAAGAACGGAGTGTGGCGACCGCCTTCTTCTTTGCTCAACACGTACACTTCAGCTTCGAAGGTAGTGTGCGGCTTAACCGAACCTGGCTTGACCAGAACCTGGCCACGCTCAACGTCGTCACGCTTGGTGCCGCGCAGCAGCACGCCGCAGTTCTCGCCAGCACGACCTTCGTCGAGCAGCTTACGGAACATTTCAACACCGGTGCAGGTGGTGACGGTAGTGTCACGCAGACCAACGATTTCCAGTGGATCCTGAACCTTGACGATACCGCGCTCGATACGGCCAGTTACAACAGTACCGCGACCGGAGATCGAGAATACGTCTTCGATTGGCATCAGGAACGGCTTGTCGATAACACGGACTGGATCTGGGATGTAGCTGTCCAGAGTCTCAACCAGTTTACGAACGGCAGTGGTGCCCATTTCGTTGTCGTCTTGGCCGTTCAGAGCCATCAGAGCCGAACCGATGATGATCGGAGTGTCGTCACCTGGGAAGTCGTAAGTGCTCAGCAGGTCGCGCACTTCCATCTCAACCAGTTCCAGCAGCTCAGCGTCGTCAACCATGTCAGCCTTGTTCAGGAAGACAACGATGTACGGAACGCCTACCTGACGGGACAGCAGGATGTGCTCACGGGTTTGTGGCATCGGACCATCAGCGGCCGAGCAAACCAGGATAGCGCCGTCCATCTGTGCAGCACCGGTGATCATGTTCTTCACATAGTCAGCGTGACCTGGGCAGTCAACGTGAGCGTAGTGACGGATCAGCGAGTTGTATTCAACGTGCGCGGTGTTGATGGTGATACCACGAGCCTTTTCTTCTGGAGCGCTGTCGATTTTATCGAAAGCAACAACAGCGGAACCGAAAACTTCGGAGCAGACGCGAGTCAGAGCAGCGGTCAGCGTGGTTTTACCGTGGTCGACGTGACCGATGGTGCCAACGTTGACGTGCGGGAGGGTACGGTCAAATTTTTCTTTAGCCACGACAATTAACTCCTAGCCTAAAGGGGCTGAATCAGCCTTGTTTTTTGGTAACGGTTTCGACGATGTGCGACGGAGCCGTATTGTATTTTTTGAATTCCATAGAGTAGCTTGCGCGACCTTGGGACATGGAACGAACGTCGGTTGCGTAACCGAACATCTCACCCAACGGAACCTCGGCGCGAATCACTTTGCCGGAAACCGTGTCTTCCATACCCAGGATCATGCCGCGACGACGGTTAAGGTCGCCCATCACGTCACCCATATAGTCTTCAGGCGTAACAACCTCTACCGCCATGATCGGCTCGAGCAACTCACCACCGCCCTTCTGGGCCAGTTGCTTGGTCGCCATGGAAGCAGCCACCTTAAACGCCATCTCGTTGGAGTCGACGTCGTGGTAGGAACCATCAAACACGGTAGCCTTCAGGCCGATCAGCGGATAGCCGGCAACAACGCCGTTCTTCATCTGCTCTTCGATACCCTTCTGGATAGCCGGGATGTATTCCTTAGGAACCACACCACCTACTACTTCGTTCACGAATTGCAGACCTTCCTGACCTTCGTCAGCAGGAGCAAAGCGAATCCAGCAGTGACCGAACTGGCCACGACCGCCGGATTGACGAACGAACTTACCTTCGATTTCACAGTTCTTCGTGATGCGCTCACGATAGGAAACCTGAGGCTTACCGATGTTGGCTTCGACGTTGAACTCACGGCGCATCCGGTCAACCAGGATGTCCAGGTGCAACTCGCCCATGCCGGAGATGATCGTTTGACCAGTCTCTTCATCAGTCTTGACGCGGAAAGACGGGTCTTCCTGAGCAAGTTTGCCCAGAGCGATACCCATTTTTTCCTGGTCGTCCTTGGTCTTAGGCTCTACGGCAACCGAAATAACCGGCTCCGGGAAGTCCATGCGAACCAGGATGATTGGCTTGTCAGCGTTGCACAAAGTCTCACCAGTGGTGACGTCCTTCATGCCGATCAAGGCCGCGATGTCGCCAGCGCGTACTTCCTTGATTTCTTCACGGGCGTTTGCGTGCATTTGCACCATACGACCCACGCGCTCTTTCTTGCCTTTAACCGAGTTGATCACGCCGTCGCCGGAGGCCAACACGCCCGAGTAAACTCGAACGAAGGTCAAGGTACCCACGAATGGGTCGGTAGCGATCTTGAACGCCAGAGCCGAGAACGGCTCGCTGTCGTCTGCGTGACGCTCCATTTCCTTGGTCTCGTCATCCGGGTCAGTACCCTTGATGGCAGGAATGTCGGTTGGAGCAGGCAGGTAGTCGATAACGGCGTCGAGAACCAGGGGAACACCCTTGTTCTTGAAGGAAGAACCGCAAACAGCCAGAACGATCTCACCAGCGATAGTACGCTGACGCAGAGCGGCCTTGATTTCCGCGTTGGTGAGTTCTTCACCTTCGAGGTACTTGTTCATCAGCTCTTCGCTGGCTTCGGCCGCAGCCTCAACCATATTACCGCGCCACTCGTCAGCCAGCTCCTGCAGCTCAGCAGGGATAGGCTTACGAACTGGAACCATGCCTTTGTCAGCATCATTCCAATAAACAGCTTCCATGGCCAACAGATCGATCTGACCCTGGAAGTTGTCTTCGGAACCGATAGCCAACTGGATTGGCACCGGAGTGTGACCCAGACGCTGTTTGATCTGACCGATCACGCGCAGGAAGTTCGCACCAGCACGGTCCATCTTGTTTACGTAAACAAGACGTGGAACGCCGTACTTGTTGGCTTGACGCCATACGGTTTCCGACTGAGGCTCAACACCCGAGGTACCGCAGAACACAACGACCGCGCCGTCGAGAACACGCAGGGAACGTTCAACTTCAATAGTGAAGTCAACGTGGCCCGGGGTGTCAATGACGTTGAAACGGTATTGGTCCTTGTGCTGCTTCTCGGAACCCTGCCAGAAGGCGGTAATAGCAGCAGAAGTAATGGTAATACCACGCTCCTGCTCCTGCACCATCCAGTCTGTGGTCGCGGCGCCGTCATGCACCTCGCCCATTTTGTGACTTTTGCCAGTGTAAAAAAGGACGCGCTCGGTGGTGGTGGTTTTACCAGCATCCACGTGAGCAACGATACCAATGTTACGGTAGCGGTTAATCGGTGTAGTACGAGCCATAAAGCCCTCGCAAAATTAGTGACGCTAAAATTAGAAGCGGTAGTGCGAGAAAGCCTTGTTGGCTTCAGCCATACGGTGCACGTCTTCACGCTTCTTAACTGCAGCACCTTTACCTTCAGCGGCGTCCAACAGTTCGCCAGCCAAACGCAGAGCCATAGACTTCTCGCCGCGCTTGCGGGCGAAGTCTACCAACCAGCGCATTGCCAGGGCGTTACGACGGGACGGACGAACTTCGACCGGAACCTGGTAAGTAGCACCGCCTACACGGCGCGACTTCACTTCGACCAGCGGAGCGATGGCGTCGAGAGCTTTCTCGAAGATTTCCAGGGGATCGCTGTTCTTGCGTTCTTTAACCTTTTCCAGCGCGCCATAAACGATACGTTCGGCAACGGCTTTCTTGCCGCTTTCCATAACGTGGTTCATGAACTTGGCCAGGATTTGGCTTCCGTATTTTGGATCGTCAAGCACTTCGCGCTTGGCTGCTACGCGTCTTCTTGGCATGGATAAGCCCTCAAACGGTCTTCAGGTTCGCTCGGAATCGGTGCCCTTTCGGGACGCCTCCGACCTTACTCTTATCGACTCAGAAAAATAGAAAATCAGTTTTTACAAAAAGCCGCTACTACTTAGGCTTCTTGGTACCGTACTTCGAACGACCCTGGTTACGACCTTTAACGCCGGAAGTATCCAAAGAACCGCGCACGGTGTGGTAACGAACACCTGGCAAGTCTTTTACACGACCGCCGCGGATCAGTACCACGCTGTGCTCTTGCAGGTTGTGGCCTTCACCGCCGATGTACGAGGAAACCTCGAAACCGTTGGTCAGACGCACACGGCATACTTTACGCAGTGCCGAGTTAGGTTTTTTCGGCGTGGTGGTATACACACGGGTGCATACGCCACGACGTTGCGGGCAGTTCTGCAGCGCAGGCACGTCGGATTTCTCGACGATACGCTTACGCGGCTGACGTACCAGCTGGTTGATAGTTGCCATCTACTAGCTCCACTGTTGTCTTGCGACGCTATTGTCTTGCAAGAAAAGCAAAATGGCAGGAACGAATTCCCGCCAAATTTAGGGGTACAAGAGTCTAAAGAGGATCTTGTCCCCAGTCAAGGCAAGGCCCCGACCTCCCCGCTCATCCAACCTCGACAAATTGTCTCGATTCGATGAACGGAACGACCGGGGCCCCACACTCATTTACTGCAGAACTCAGTTACCGCTCGAGTTCAGTGCTTCGGTCAGTGCAGCTTCCACTTCACTGGCGCTTACGCGCAACGGTTTGTCAGCATCACGGCGGCGCTTACGCTCGCTGTGATAAGCCAGACCGGTACCGGCCGGGATCAGACGACCCACGACTACGTTTTCTTTCAGGCCGCGCAGGTAATCGCGCTTGCCGGTTACCGCCGCTTCGGTCAGTACGCGAGTGGTTTCCTGGAAGGAAGCCGCCGAGATGAACGATTCGGTGGACAACGACGCCTTGGTGATACCCAACAGCACGCGAGTGAACTTGGAAACGAATTTCTCGTCGCCAGCCAGACGCTCGTTCTCTACCAGAACGTGAGTCAACTCCATCTGGTCGCCCTTGATGAAAGTCGAGTCGCCGGATTCAGCGATTTCAACTTTACGCAGCATCTGACGCAGGATGGTCTCGATGTGCTTATCGTTGATCTTCACGCCTTGCAGACGATAAACGTCCTGGATCTCGTTCACGATGTACTTGGCCAGCGCACTCACACCAAGCAGACGCAGGATGTCGTGTGGATCGCTCGGGCCGTCGGAGATAACTTCGCCGCGGTTTACCTGTTCGCCTTCGAAGACGTTCAGGTGACGCCACTTCGGAATCAGCTCTTCGTACGGATCGGTACCGTCGTTCGGGGTGATAACCAGACGGCGCTTGCCTTTGGTCTCTTTACCGAACGCGATGGTGCCGCTGACTTCAGCCAGAATAGAGGCTTCTTTCGGACGACGGGCTTCGAACAAGTCGGCAACACGCGGCAGACCACCGGTGATGTCACGGGTTTTCGAAGTTTCTTGCGGGATACGAGCGATAACATCACCGATCGCAACCTGCACACCATCCGCTACACCGACCAGGGCGTTAGCCGGCAGGAAGTACTGAGCCGGTACGTCGGTACCTGGCAGCAGCAGATCCTTGCCATCGACACCGACCATCTTAACGGCAGGACGGATGTCTTTACCGGCAGCTGGACGGTCTTTGGCGTCGAGTACTTCAATGTTGGTCATACCGGTCAATTCGTCAGTCTGACGCTTGATCGTGATGCCTTCTTCCATGCCCACGTAGGTCACGGTACCTTTCATTTCGGTAACGATTGGGTGAGTGTGCGGATCCCACTTGGCCACGATTGCGCCAGCGTCGACCTTGTCACCTTCTTTAACCGAAATCACAGCACCGTACGGCAGCTTGTAACGCTCGCGCTCACGACCGAAGTCATCAGCGATTGCCAGCTCACCGGAACGGGACACAGCAACCAGGCAACCATCCACTCGCTCAACGTGCTTCAGGTTGTGCAGACGGACGGTACCGCCATTCTTCACCTGAACGCTGTCAGCTGCGGAGGTCCGGCTTGCCGCACCACCGATGTGGAACGTACGCATGGTCAGCTGAGTACCCGGCTCACCGATGGACTGGGCAGCGATAACGCCGACCGCTTCACCGATGTTCACCTGGTGACCACGAGCCAAGTCACGGCCGTAGCACTTGGCGCAAATGCCGTAGCGGGTTTCGCAGCTGATCGGCGAACGCACGATCACTTCGTCGATGCTGTTCAGCTCGATGAACTCGACCCACTTCTCGTCTACCAGCGTGCCGGCAGGAACGATGATTTCTTCGCTACCTGGCTTGAACACGTCACGGGCAATGACACGACCCAATACGCGCTCACCCAGCGGCTCAACAACGTCACCGCCTTCAATGTGCGGAGTCATTACCAGGCCATGCTCGGTGCCGCAATCGATCTCGGTCACAACCAGATCCTGCGCTACGTCTACCAGACGACGAGTCAGGTAACCGGAGTTCGCAGTTTTCAACGCGGTATCCGCCAAACCTTTACGAGCACCGTGAGTGGAGATGAAGTACTGAAGTACGCTCAAACCTTCACGGAAGTTCGCAGTAATCGGCGTTTCGATGATGGAACCGTCCGGCTTGGCCATCAGGCCACGCATACCGGCGAGCTGACGGATCTGCGCAGCAGAACCCCGTGCGCCCGAGTCGGCCATCATGTACATCGAGTTGAAGGACTCTTGGTCGACTTCGACGCCATGACGGTCGATGACTTTCTCTTTCGAGAGGTTGGCCATCATCGCCTTGGAAACTTCGTCGTTCGCCTTGGACCAAAGGTCGATCACTTTGTTGTACTTCTCGCCCTGGGTTACCAGGCCGGAGGCGTACTGACTTTCGATCTCTTTCACTTCATCAGTAGCAGCATTGATGATGCGGGCTTTTTCATCCGGGATAACGAAGTCGTTAACACCGATGGAAACGCCGGAAATGGTCGAATAGGCAAAACCGGTGTACATCAACTGGTCAGCGAAGATCACGGTCTCTTTCAAACCAACCACGCGGTAGCACTGGTTGATCAGCTTGGAGATCGCTTTTTTCTTCATCGGCTGGTTGACGACGTCGTACGACAGGCCAGGCGGAACAACCTGGAACAACAGCGCACGGCCGACAGTGGTGTCGACGATACGGGTGTTCTTGACGCTGCCACCATCGCGATCGTTGACGGTTTCGTGGATCCGCACTTTGACTTTAGCGTGCAGTGCGGCTTCGCCAGCACGGAACACACGGTCAACTTCCTGCAGATCCGCGAACACACGACCTTCGCCTTTGGCGTTGATCGCTTCACGAGTCATGTAGTACAGACCCAATACAACGTCCTGCGACGGAACGATGATTGGCTCACCGTTGGCTGGCGACAGAATGTTGTTGGTCGACATCATCAACGCACGCGCTTCCAACTGGGCTTCCAGTGTCAGCGGTACGTGCACGGCCATTTGGTCGCCGTCGAAGTCGGCGTTGTACGCAGCACAGACCAACGGGTGCAGCTGGATAGCCTTACCTTCGATCAGTACCGGTTCAAACGCCTGGATACCCAGACGGTGAAGGGTCGGTGCACGGTTGAGGAGAACCGGGTGTTCGCGGATTACTTCAGCGAGAACGTCCCAAACTTCCGGCAGCTCGCGCTCGACCATCTTCTTGGCAGCTTTGATGGTGGTAGCGAGACCACGCATTTCCAGCTTGCCGAAAATGAACGGCTTGAACAGCTCGAGAGCCATCTTCTTCGGCAGACCGCACTGGTGCAGACGCAGGGTCGGACCTACGGTAATTACCGAACGACCGGAGTAGTCAACACGCTTACCGAGCAAGTTCTGACGGAAACGACCTTGTTTACCCTTGATCATGTCAGCCAGGGATTTCAGAGGACGCTTGTTGGAACCGGTGATAGCGCGGCCACGACGACCGTTGTCGAGCAGTGCATCGACGGCTTCCTGCAACATACGCTTTTCGTTGCGCACGATGATGTCGGGAGCGGACAGATCGAGCAGACGCTTCAAGCGGTTGTTACGGTTGATCACTCGACGATACAGATCGTTGAGATCGGAAGTCGCGAAGCGACCGCCATCCAGCGGGACCAGTGGACGCAGATCTGGCGGCAGAACCGGCAGAACGGTCAGCACCATCCATTCTGGAAGGTTGCCGGAACCCTGGAAGGCTTCCATCAACTTCAGACGCTTGGACAGCTTCTTGATCTTGGTTTCGGAGTTGGTTTGCGGAATTTCTTCGCGCAGACGGCCAATCTCGTGCTCCAGGTCGATAGCGTGCAGCAGTTCACGGACAGCTTCGGCACCCATGCGGGCATCGAAATCGTCGCCGAACTCTTCCAGCGCTTCGAAGTACTGCTCGTCGTTCAGCAGCTGACCTTTTTCAAGGGTGGTCATGCCCGGGTCGATAACGACATAGCTCTCGAAATAGAGAACGCGTTCGATATCGCGCAGGGTCATGTCCATCAGCAAGCCGATACGCGACGGCAGCGATTTCAGGAACCAGATGTGGGCAACCGGCGAAGCCAGTTCGATGTGCGCCATGCGCTCACGACGAACTTTAGCCAGCGCGACTTCAACGCCGCACTTCTCGCAGATCACACCACGGTGCTTCAAGCGCTTGTACTTACCGCACAGGCACTCGTAATCCTTTACCGGGCCAAAGATCTTGGCGCAGAACAGGCCGTCACGCTCAGGTTTGAACGTACGGTAGTTGATGGTTTCCGGCTTTTTAACTTCACCGAACGACCACGAACGGATCATCTCAGGCGATGCCAATCCAATACGGATGGCGTCGAACTCTTCGACTTGACCCTGGTTTTTCAGCAAATTCAGTAGGTCTTTCAAGGCCTTTCCTCCTGGCGGAGCAGAGAGCGGGCAATCCTGCCCCGCTCTCGATTCGCGTCACGTGTTATTCGGTTTCCAGATCGATATCGATGCCGAGGGAACGAATTTCCTTGATCAACACGTTGAAAGACTCGGGCATGCCCGGCTCCATACGGTGATCGCCATCCACGATGTTTTTGTACATCTTGGTACGGCCGTTCACATCGTCCGACTTCACTGTGAGCATTTCTTGCAGAGTGTAAGCGGCACCGTATGCTTCCAGTGCCCAGACCTCCATCTCCCCGAAACGCTGACCACCGAACTGTGCCTTACCACCCAGCGGCTGCTGGGTAACCAGGCTGTACGAACCGGTAGAACGAGCGTGCATCTTGTCGTCTACCAAGTGGTTCAGCTTCAGCATGTACATGTAGCCAACAGTAACCGGGCGCTCGAACTTGTTGCCGGTACGGCCGTCGGTCAGCTGCATCTGGCCGCTTTCTGGCAGGTCTGCCAGTTTCAGCATGGCCTTGATTTCGCTTTCCTTGGCACCGTCGAACACTGGAGTGGCCATTGGAACGCCGCCACGCAGGTTCTTCGCCAGATCCAGGATTTCCTGGTCGGAGAAGCTATCCAGATCTTCGTTACGACCGCCGATCTGGTTGTAGATCTCGTCAAGGAATTTACGAAGTTCAGCGACTTTGCGCTGTTCTTCGATCATCCGGTTGATCTTCTCGCCCAGACCTTTAGCCGCGAGGCCGAGGTGAGTTTCAAGGATCTGACCAACGTTCATACGCGAAGGTACGCCCAACGGGTTGAGGACGACGTCGACCGGGGTGCCATTGGCATCGTGCGGCATGTCTTCAACCGGCATGATCACGGAGACCACACCTTTGTTACCGTGACGACCGGCCATCTTGTCGCCCGGCTGGATGCGACGACGGATTGCCAGGTAAACCTTGACGATTTTCAGCACGCCTGGAGCCAGGTCATCGCCCTGCTGCAGTTTGCGCTTCTTGTCTTCGAACTTGTCGTCCAGCAGACGGCGACGATCAACGATGTAGGCCTGGGCCTTCTCGAGTTGCTCGTTCAGAGCATCTTCAGTCATGCGCAGTTTGAACCACTGACCATGCTCAAGACCGTCGAGTACTTCGTCGGTGATGTCCTGACCTTTCTTCAGGCCGGCGCCGCCTTCGGCTTTGTGGCCGACCAGAGCGGAACGCAGACGTTCGAAAGTTGCGCCTTCAACGATACGGAACTCTTCGTTCAGGTCCTTGCGGATCTCGTCGAGTTGAGTCTTCTCGATCGACAGTGCACGAGCATCACGCTCAACGCCGTCACGAGTGAAGACCTGTACGTCGATGACGGTACCCTTAGTGCCGGTAGGCACGCGCAGGGAGGTGTCTTTAACGTCGCTGGCTTTTTCACCGAAGATGGCACGCAACAGCTTCTCTTCCGGAGTCAGTTGGGTCTCGCCTTTCGGAGTGACCTTACCAACCAGAATGTCGCCTGCGCCAACTTCAGCACCTACGTAAACGATACCGGCTTCGTCCAGCTTGTTCAGAGCAGCTTCACCCACGTTCGGGATGTCGGCAGTAATTTCCTCTGGCCCAAGCTTGGTGTCACGTGCCACACAGGTCAGTTCCTGAATGTGGATCGTGGTGAAGCGATCTTCTTGAACAACTCGTTCCGACAGGCAGATGGAGTCTTCGAAGTTGTAACCGTTCCAGGCCATGAACGCGATGCGCATGTTCTGACCCAGCGCCAGCTCACCCATGTCGGTGGACGGACCGTCGGCCATGATGTCGCTACGCTGAACCCGATCACCTTTACGCACCAGCGGACGCTGGTTGATGCAGGTGTTCTGGTTGGAACGGGTGTATTTGGTGAGGTTGTAGATGTCGACACCAGCTTCACCGGTTTCAACTTCGTCATCAGCAACACGAACCACGATACGGCTGGCATCAACGGAATCGATCACGCCGCCACGACGAGCCACGACGCAAACGCCGGAGTCACGAGCTACGTTACGCTCCATGCCGGTACCGACCAGCGGCTTGTCAGCGCGCAGGGTTGGTACAGCTTGACGCTGCATGTTCGAACCCATCAACGCACGGTTGGCGTCATCGTGCTCGAGGAACGGGATCAGCGACGCTGCAACCGAAACAACCTGCTTCGGCGAAACGTCCATCAAGGTGACGTCTTCCGGCGCCTTGACGGTGAACTCGTTCAAGTGACGAACAGCTACCAGTTCGTCGATCAGCATTTTCTTGTCGTTCATCGTGGCCGAAGCCTGGGCGATCACGTGATCAGCCTCTTCGATGGCGGACAGGAAAACGATCTCGTCGGTGACCAAAGCGTCTTTCACCACGCGGTACGGGCTCTCGAGGAAGCCGTACTGGTTGGTGCGCGCATAGGCAGCCAGGGAGTTGATCAGACCGATGTTCGGACCTTCCGGCGTTTCAATCGGGCATACACGACCGTAGTGAGTCGGGTGTACGTCACGAACTTCAAAGCCAGCACGCTCACGAGTCAAGCCGCCAGGGCCGAGTGCAGACACACGACGCTTGTGGGTGATCTCGGACAGCGGGTTGTTCTGGTCCATGAACTGGGACAGCTGGCTGGAACCGAAGAACTCTTTCACCGCCGCAGCCACTGGCTTGGCGTTGATCAGGTCTTGCGGCATCAGGCCTTCGCTTTCAGCCATCGACAGACGCTCTTTGACCGCACGCTCAACACGTACCAGGCCAACGCGGAACTGGTTTTCAGCCATTTCGCCTACGCAGCGAACACGACGGTTACCCAAGTGGTCGATGTCATCGACGATGCCTTTACCGTTACGGATGTCGACCAGAGTCTTCAGGACCGCAACGATGTCTTCCTTGCACAACACGCCCGAACCTTCGATCTCGGTACGACCGATACGACGGTTGAACTTCATCCGGCCGACCGCAGACAGGTCATAGCGCTCAGGGCTGAAGAACAGGTTGTTGAACAGAGTCTCGGCAGCGTCTTTGGTTGGCGGCTCGCCTGGACGCATCATGCGATAGATCTCGACCAGCGCTTCCAATTGGTTGCTGGTGGAGTCGATCTTCAGAGTGTCGGAGACGAACGGACCGCAGTCGATATCGTTGGTGTACAGAGTTTCGATGCGAACAACCTGGGACTTGGCGATTTTCGCCAGGATCTCGGTGTTCAGCTCGGTGTTGCACTCTGCAAGGATTTCGCCGGTTGCCGGATGCACGATGACCTTGGCTGTAGTGCGGCCCAGGACGTAGTCCAGAGGCACTTGCAGCTCTTTGATCCCTGCCTTTTCCAGCTGGTTGATGTGGCGAGCAGTAATACGACGACCTTGCTCGACAATAACCTTGCCTTTGTCATCCAGGATATCCAGGACAGCAATTTCACCGCGCAGGCGATGAGGCACCAGTTCCAGGCTGAGGTTTTCACCTTGCACGTGGAAGACGTTGGTGGTGTAGAACGCGTCCAGCACTTCTTCAGTGGTATAGCCGAGCGCGCGCAGCAATACCGATGCAGGCAGCTTGCGACGACGGTCAATACGCACGAATACGCAGTCTTTCGGATCGAACTCGAAGTCCAACCACGAACCGCGGTAAGGGATGATGCGCGCGGAGTACAGCAGTTTACCGGAGCTGTGCGTCTTGCCACGGTCGTGGTCGAAGAACACGCCCGGGGAACGGTGCAGCTGGGAAACGATTACACGCTCGGTACCGTTGATTACGAAGGTACCGTTCTCAGTCATCAGGGGGATTTCACCCATGTAGACTTCTTGCTCTTTGATGTCCTTGATCGCTTTGTTCGACGATTCTTTGTCGAAAATGATCAGGCGCACTTTTACCCGCAACGGTACGGCGTAAGTTACACCGCGCAATACGCATTCTTTGACATCAAATGCCGGTTCGCCCAGGCGATAACCGACGTACTCCAGCGCAGCATTGCCGGAGTAGCTGATGATCGGGAAAACGGATTTGAAGGCCGCATGCAGGCCCACGTCGCGGAACTGATCTTTAGTCGCTCCCGCTTGCAAGAATTCACGATACGAATCCAGCTGGATGGCCAGGAGGTACGGCACATCCATGACGTCCGGCAACTTGCTAAAGTCCTTGCGGATACGTTTTTTCTCAGTATATGAGTAAGCCATCAGCGTTCCCCAGCTTGGTCACCTGCTTGTTTGGCCCCTCCCGACGGGAGCAGCCAGAAAATCGTGCAAACCCCATGGTTTGCTCCACCGCATCGGGTGGTTACAGCTCGTTACCAGCACCGACCCAGTCGGCTGCCAATAACGGAAAAAGGCCGGTGGCAAGAGCCACCAGCCATCAGCCTTTCGCTTAACGCTCGGGCTGGAGACGCAAAGTCGATGCTTACTTCAGCTCGACTTTAGCGCCTGCTTCTTCCAGAGTGGCTTTGGCTTTGTCAGCTGCGTCTTTCGAAACAGCTTCCAGAACCATGGCAGGAGCGCCGTCAACTACAGCCTTGGCTTCTTTCAAGCCCAGACCGGTCAGTTCACGTACTGCCTTGATCACGTTAACTTTCTTCTCGCCAGTTTCGGTCAACATGACGTTGAATTCGGTTTGCTCTTCAGCAACAGCGGCAACAGCGGCTGGGCCGGCGGAAGCAGCAGCAGCGGAAACGCCGAATTTTTCTTCGAAAGCTTTGATCAGCTCAACAACCTGCAGAACCGACATTTCAGCTACGGCGTTGAGGATATCTTCTTGGGAGATAGACATTACTGTATTTCCTGAATTGGGGGACGGCCTACGCGGCCATCGAAATAAACAAAAATACGCGAAAGGAGATGCTCAGCCTTAGGCTGCAGCAGCTTCTTTTTGCTCGCGAACTGCAGCCAGAGTACGAGCCAACTTGCTGGTAGCGCCTTGAATCACGCTCATCAGCTGAGAAATAGCTTCGTTACGGGTCGGCAGTGTTGCCAGTACGTCGATTTGGTTAGCTGCGAGGAACTTGCCCTCGAACGCAGCTGCCTTGATCTCGAACTTATCCTGACTCTTGGCGAATTCCTTGAACAAACGGGCAGCAGCGCCTGGATGATCCTTGGAGAACGCGATCAGAGTCGGGCCGGTGAACACGTCGTTGAGGACACTGTATTCAGTGCCAGCAACAGCGCGCTTGAGCAGGGTGTTACGTACAACACGTACGTATACGCCAGCTTCACGAGCCTCTTTACGGAGTCCGGTCATTGCGCCTACTGTCACACCGCGGGCATCAGCCACAACAGCAGACAGGGCAACTTTGGCAGCCTCGTTGACTTCAGCGACGATGGCCTTCTTGTCTTCGAGATTAATTGCCACGGGTTTAACTCCTGCTTGTTACCGTTTCATCCAACCGGAGCCGGATGTCGTTTTGGTGTCTGATTCGGTAAGGAACCGGGAGCACCATCTGCGTAGGCTTGAGGTTTAAGACTTGCGCCGCCTACGGTCTTGGATAGCCCCCGCCAGGCAGGGACCCCAATCTTTCAATTGGCGCAATCGCTTGCGCCAACCTGTGTCTTACGCGTCGAGCGAGCCTTGGTCGATGACCAGACCTGGACCCATGGTGGTGCTCAGGGTAACGCGCTTGACGTAAATACCTTTCGAAGAAGCTGGCTTGATACGCTTCAGATCAGCGATCAGGGCTTCAACGTTTTCCTTCAGCTTGACGGCGTCGAAACCGACTTTGCCAACGGAGGTGTGAATGATGCCGTTTTTGTCGGTGCGATAACGAACCTGACCAGCCTTGGCGTTTTTAACCGCGGTAGCTACGTCTGGGGTTACGGTGCCGACTTTAGGGTTAGGCATCAGACCGCGTGGGCCGAGGATCTGACCCAACTGACCAACAACGCGCATTGCATCCGGGGATGCGATAACTACGTCATAGTTCAGGTCGCCGCCTTTCATTTCGGCAGCCAGATCGTCCATACCTACACGGTCAGCGCCGGCAGCCAGAGCGGCCTCAGCAGCTGGCCCCTGGGTGAACACAGCAACGCGAACAGTCTTGCCAGTGCCGTGCGGCAGCACAGTAGCGCTACGAACGACCTGGTCGGATTTACGCGGGTCAACGCCCAGGTTAACAGCAACGTCGAACGACTCGCTGAACTTGACAGTCGACAGCTCAGCCAGCAGAGCAGCAGCGTCTACAAAGTTGTAGGCCTTGCCTGCTTCGATTTTGCCGGCGATAGCCTTTTGACGCTTGGTCAACTTAGCCATTACACACCCTCCACGTTAAGGCCCATGCTACGAGCAGAACCGGCGATAGTACGCACGGCTGCGTCCATATCAGCTGCAGTCAGATCCGCGTTTTTGGTTTTCGCGATTTCTTCCAGCTGAGCACGAGTCACGGTGCCAACCTTAACGGTGTTCGGACGAGCAGAACCGCTAGTCAGACCAGCAGCCTTCTTCAGCAGAACCGAAGCAGGTGTGGATTTGGTTTCGAAAGTGAAGCTACGGTCGCTATAGACAGTGATGATCACTGGAGTCGGCAGACCAGCTTCAAGACCCTGAGTACGGGCGTTGAAAGCCTTGCAGAATTCCATGATGTTCACGCCGTGCTGACCCAGAGCAGGACCAACAGGTGGGCTTGGGTTAGCCTGAGCGGCCTTCACTTGCAGCTTGATGTAAGCGGTAATCTTCTTGGCCATGAGGCACTCCAATTACGGGTTCGAACGCCTCGAAAGGCTCCCCGGTTACTTGCGCGTTTATCCCAGTGACGACAAAACCCCACAGCCTAGGGCTGCGGGGTTGGGATGCTTGCTCAGCTAGACCTTTTCGACCTGACTGAACTCTAACTCTACCGGAGTAGAGCGACCGAAAATGAGCACTGCCACTTGGATTCGGCTCTTTTCGTAGTTAACTTCTTCGACCGTGCCAGTGAAATCAGCAAACGGCCCATCGTTGACACGCACCGATTCGCCTGGCTCGAAGAGTGTCTTCGGCTTCGGCTTGTCGCTACCGTCAGCAACGCGACGCAGAATCGCTTCTGCCTCTTTATCTGTGATCGGTGCAGGCTTATCGGCGGTACCGCCAATGAAACCCATCACCCGAGGAGTATCCTTGACCAAGTGCCAAGTCCCCTCGTTCATGTCCATCTGGACCAGCACATAACCTGGGAAGAACTTGCGCTCGCTTTTGCGTTTCTGGCCATTACGCATTTCAACCACTTCTTCAGTGGGAACCAGAATTTCGCCGAAGCCATCTTCCATGCCAGCCAGCTTTACGCGCTCTACCAACGAGCGCATGACATGCTTCTCGTAACCGGAGTAAGCATGCACAACGTACCAACGCTTAGCCACGGGACACCCTTAGCCGACAATCAAGGAAACAAGCCAGCCGAGGAGGGAGTCAAGCCCCCACAACAGCAACGCCATAACCAGAACAACAGCCACAACAATCAACGTGGTCTGCGTGGTTTCTTGGCGAGTTGGCCATACGACTTTACGAATCTCGGTGCGAGCTTCCTTAACCAGTACAAAGAAAGACTTGCCCTTGACTGTCTGCAGGCCTACAAAGGCAGCTACAGCAGCAATGGCGAGCAAAGCTAGTACGCGGTACAGGATCGGCGAAGCAGAGTAATACTGATTGCCAACAACGCCAACAACCACCAAAGCGACTACTACTAGCCACTTGAGCAGATCGAAGCGAGAGCCTTGAGCTTCAGCTTTAGGAGTCATCTATGAAGATCCTGTGAAAAGAAAGCCAGACACACCAAGTGAATCTGGCAGGTCAGGAGGGAATCGAACCCCCAACCTACGGTTTTGGAGACCGTCGCTCTGCCAATTGAGCTACTGACCTAAAACAAAATCAGGCCGACCATTATGCCGGCCTGAAAAAGACATTACAACAACTTACTCGATGACTTTAGCCACGACACCAGCGCCGACGGTACGACCGCCTTCACGGATAGCGAAACGAAGACCATCTTCCATCGCGATGGTTTTGATCAGGGTAACGGTCATCTGAACGTTATCACCCGGCATCACCATTTCAACGCCTTCTGGCAATTCGCAGTTACCGGTCACATCCGTAGTACGGAAGTAGAACTGTGGACGGTAACCCTTGAAGAACGGCGTATGACGACCACCCTCCTCCTTGCTCAGAACATAAACCTCTGCAGTGAACTTGGTGTGAGGCTTGACAGTGCCCGGCTTGACCAGAACCTGGCCACGCTCGACATCATCACGCTTGGTGCCACGCAGCAGCACACCACAGTTCTCGCCAGCACGACCTTCGTCGAGCAGCTTGCGGAACATCTCAACACCAGTACAAGTAGTTTTGACAGTGTCACGAAGACCCACAATCTCAACTTCTTCCTGAATGCGAACAATGCCACGCTCAACACGACCAGTCACAACAGTACCGCGACCGGAGATCGAGAACACATCCTCGATCGGCATCAGGAACGGCTTGTCGATAGCACGCTCAGGCTGCGGAATGTAGCTATCCAGAGTCTCAACCAACTTCTTGACGGCAGTAGTACCCATCTCGTTGTCATCTTGACCGTTCAACGCCATCAGCGCAGAACCAATGATGATCGGAGTGTCATCACCTGGGAAATCGTAAGTACTCAGCAGATCGCGCACTTCCATCTCAACCAGCTCGAGCAGCTCCGCATCATCTACCATGTCAGCCTTGTTCAGGAAGACAACAATGTACGGAACGCCAACCTGGCGAGAGAGCAGGATATGCTCGCGGGTTTGCGGCATCGGACCATCAGCGGCCGAGCAAACCAGGATCGCGCCATCCATCTGAGCGGCACCGGTGATCATGTTTTTTACGTAGTCAGCGTGACCTGGACAGTCAACGTGTGCGTAGTGACGCACGGCCGAATCGTATTCAACGTGAGCGGTGTTGATGGTGATGCCACGAGCTTTTTCTTCTGGGGCGCTATCGATTTTGTCGAAGTCGACTTTTGCCGAACCGAAAACTTCGGAGCAGACACGAGTCAAGGCTGCGGTCAGAGTAGTTTTGCCATGGTCTACGTGACCGATGGTACCTACGTTGACGTGCGGCTTATTACGTTCGAACTTTTCCTTAGCCATCGAAATAACTCCCAGCAGAAGAATTGAGCAAGTAACATCAGCCATTAAAACAAAGGCAGATATTTTCATATCTGCCTTGTTATATGGAGCTCTTGAGCGGATTTGAACCGCTGACCTCACCCTTACCAAGGGTGTGCTCTACCAACTGAGCTACAAGAGCGCAACACTTTGCAGGACCTGCAAACTTGGAGCGGGTAGCGGGAATCGAACCCGCATCATCAGCTTGGAAGGCTGAGGTTCTACCACTAAACTATACCCGCAGAGCTTGCAGCTCTCGCTAAAAATGGTGGAGGGGGAAGGATTCGAACCTTCGAAGTCGTAGACGTCAGATTTACAGTCTGATCCCTTTGGCCGCTCGGGAACCCCTCCTAAGCGAGCCGGCATTCTATATCATGCCAGCCTTCTGTCAAGCATTTTCTCATTAAAAACCTGAGGTTAGCTGCGTTGACCTCGTTTCGCACTGTTTACCGTAGAAGGTCTTCACTGCGAAGCGGGCGCCATTCTATTCAAACTATTCGACGGGTGCAACCCCCTCGCATGGCATTATTTTATGTTTTAACTCATTGAATTCTTTAGAAAGGTTTTGCAGCTTCGAGTCATCCAGTAAACGCCGGCTTTCAGGCGTCACACGGAGCCAAAATCCTCCAGGTTCCAGGGCATCCTTAGGCAAGACCTGAGCCTTGATCTCCAAACCACTCAACCGACGCTCGATCGCCTGTACCGTTTCCTGACGAGCAAAACCTCCCACATAGAGGCAATCACCGTCCGCCTGGAGAGGCTTACCTTTATCGCGAGCAACGTCAGTCGTCTCGCTCAACAAACGTATGTCCTGCTGAGAGCCTCGATACAAGCTCAGGGGCGTCACATCCTTCGCACGAAGGGGCGCCTCTTGTTGATGCCAGACGTAATAAAAAACATTGAGGACGACCAGCAACAGAAACAACCAACGCATAAGAACCTCAGGGCAAGGGACACGCCATAGCCAAACCTACAAACACCAGATCAGGAACCACCCTGGCATCAGGCACGATCCCGGCAACCAGGTCAGCATCACCACCAGTGAGGAATACAGTGAAACCCTCTCCCCAATAGCTGCGCGCCAGCTGGAGCTGGGTCAGGACAAAACCCTGAAGCATCAAGGAACACCCTCTCTCAACTGCCTCTACAGTTGTGCGACCAGGCACAAGGCTTTCCAGAGCGCGCTCAGCCGCAAGATCGCCATAGCGGATTCTTCGGGTATGGGTGCGCAACTGATTGCGCATCAAGGGCATACCTGGACAAATGAATCCCCCAAGATGCTCTCCGTCGTTCGCAATAAAGTCTGCAGTGACCGCCGTGCCGAAATCCAACACAAGACAGGCGCCCGAGGCTAGGTGAAACCCTCCAAGCATCGCAAGCCAGCGATCAAGACCAAGCCTTTCATAATCATCGTAGCCATTACGGACGCCGGACATTTCGCGGGCAGACACCGCACACATGACGGACACCCCAAACGCGTCAGTCAAAAGGCAAATCAGGGCACTGGTCTCTTCACCAGTCCTGACACTCACCAATCGACAATGCTTGAGAGCCAACCCATTGACCTGCTTCAAGCTCTCCAGCAAGGCAAGATCCGAATCGACAATACCTTCCGCAACCACTGACCGGACGTCCGCACCGAGCAACCGCCACTTTATAAAGCTATTACCGCAGTCGAGCTCAAGAATCATCACGCAACCTCAAACTGAGCTCACCGCCACTAAAGACTTTTTCCACATCATCCACCTTCAAGCGCAAGGCACCCTGATTATCGATACCCATTACAACGCCATCTATCTGGTTGACGCCGGCAATCAATGAGACAGCCCGCCCCTGCCACAGATGGTTTTGCTCCCACTCATCATGGCTGGCTGAAAAGCCGTCGCGCTGATGACGCTCCAAGTAAGCCTGGAGCATCAAACCCAGCTCCACCACCAAGAGATTGCGGTCAAACACCCTGCCAGACTCAAGCCGCATGGACGTCCACTGCTGATCAACCTCTTCAGCGGCCTGCATGTTCACATTGATTCCAACACCTAACACTACGTGACACACGTCAGCAGGATCGCCCACCAACTCTAGGAGTATCCCCGCGATCTTTTTCTGACCAACAAGAAGGTCATTGGGCCATTTTAGCCCCACCCCGGAAACCCCCTGCTTTCGCAAGGCATGCATTACCGCAAGCCCTACAACCAAACTCAAGCCTTCCAACTGCCGCATACCACCCTCGATGCGTAGCACGAGGCTGTAATAGATGTTTTCTGCAAATGGACTCACCCATTTACGACCTCGCCTTCCGCGACCAGCAGTCTGTCGCTCTGCCAGTACCAGGAACGGCGCAGCCCTACCTCGCCCGATAGCGCGCAAGGCTTCAGCATTAGTAGAGTCAATAGAGTCAAAAACCTGCGCAGGCCAACCGCAAATGGACGACTTTTCATCTATTTCCACAGGATCAAGTAGTGTCAATGGCGCAGCCAATTGATAGCCGCGACCGCGCACCTTATGAATTGACAGACCCAATTCAGCCTCTAAAAGCTGAAGCTGCTTCCACACAGCACTTCGACTGACACCCAAGGCTATGCCCAAGGCCTCACCTGAATGGAATCGGCCATCCTTTAGAAGCTTTAACAAAGTCAGCATGCAAGTCCCGCCTCACAATGAGGCCCGAATGATAGCCATGCCCCGAGCCGTTGCATAGAAACCCTATTGAGCGGATTTTTCTTCGGACAAAACAAAACCCCTACCTGCATACGCAGATAGGGGTTTCGGAATTTAATCTTGACGATGACCTACTCTCACATGGGGAAACCCCACACTACCATCGGCGATGCATCGTTTCACTGCTGAGTTCGGGATGGGATCAGGTGGTTCCAATGCTCTATGGTCGTCAAGAAATTCGGGTACTGAGTCGCGGCCAGCTGGCCTCGCTTCAGCAAATTGGGTATGTGATAGCTTTCGGTGTTTAGTGAGTCTTTCGAACTTTCGGTTCGTTTCGTCTTCACACACCGCAATCTGCTCTTTCGACGCAAATTGCTTGGGTGTTATATGGTCAAGCCTCACGGGCAATTAGTATTGGTTAGCTCAACGCCTCACAGCGCTTACACACCCAACCTATCAACGTCGTAGTCTTCGACGGCCCTTCAGGGGACTCAAGGTCCCAGTGAGATCTCATCTTGAGGCTAGTTTCCCGCTTAGATGCTTTCAGCGGTTATCTATTCCGAACATAGCTACCCGGCAATGCCACTGGCGTGACAACCGGAACACCAGAGGTTCGTCCACTCCGGTCCTCTCGTACTAGGAGCAGCCCCTCTCAAATCTCAAACGTCCACGGCAGATAGGGACCGAACTGTCTCACGACGTTCTAAACCCAGCTCGCGTACCACTTTAAATGGCGAACAGCCATACCCTTGGGACCGGCTTCAGCCCCAGGATGTGATGAGCCGACATCGAGGTGCCAAACACCGCCGTCGATATGAACTCTTGGGCGGTATCAGCCTGTTATCCCCGGAGTACCTTTTATCCGTTGAGCGATGGCCCTTCCATACAGAACCACCGGATCACTAAGACCTACTTTCGTACCTGCTCGACGTGTCTGTCTCGCAGTCAAGCGCGCTTTTGCCTTTATACTCTACGACCGATTTCCGACCGGTCTGAGCGCACCTTCGTACTCCTCCGTTACTCTTTAGGAGGAGACCGCCCCAGTCAAACTACCCACCATACACTGTCCTCGATCCGGATAACGGACCTGAGTTAGAACCTCAAAGTTGCCAGGGTGGTATTTCAAGGTTGGCTCCACGCGAACTGGCGTCCACGCTTCAAAGCCTCCCACCTATCCTACACAAGCAAATTCAAAGTCCAGTGCAAAGCTATAGTAAAGGTTCACGGGGTCTTTCCGTCTAGCCGCGGATACACTGCATCTTCACAGCGATTTCAATTTCACTGAGTCTCGGGTGGAGACAGCGCCGCCATCGTTACGCCATTCGTGCAGGTCGGAACTTACCCGACAAGGAATTTCGCTACCTTAGGACCGTTATAGTTACGGCCGCCGTTTACCGGGGCTTCGATCAAGAGCTTCGCGTTAGCTAACCCCATCAATTAACCTTCCGGCACCGGGCAGGCGTCACACCCTATACGTCCACTTTCGTGTTTGCAGAGTGCTGTGTTTTTAATAAACAGTCGCAGCGGCCTGGTATCTTCGACCGGCATGGGCTTACGCAGTAAATGCTTCACCCTCACCGGCGCACCTTCTCCCGAAGTTACGGTGCCATTTTGCCTAGTTCCTTCACCCGAGTTCTCTCAAGCGCCTTGGTATTCTCTACCCAACCACCTGTGTCGGTTTGGGGTACGGTTCCTGGTTACCTGAAGCTTAGAAGCTTTTCTTGGAAGCATGGCATCAACCACTTCGTGTTCTAAAAGAACACTCGTCATCAGCTCTCGGCCTTAGAATCCCGGATTTACCTAAGATTCCAGCCTACCACCTTAAACTTGGACAACCAACGCCAAGCTGGCCTAGCCTTCTCCGTCCCTCCATCGCAATAACCAGAAGTACAGGAATATTAACCTGTTTTCCATCGACTACGCTTTTCAGCCTCGCCTTAGGGACCGACTAACCCTGCGTCGATTAACGTTGCGCAGGAAACCTTGGTCTTTCGGCGTGGGTGTTTTTCACACCCATTGTCGTTACTCATGTCAGCATTCGCACTTCTGATACCTCCAGCAAGCTTCTCAACTCACCTTCACAGGCTTACAGAACGCTCCTCTACCGCATCACCTAAGTGATACCCGTAGCTTCGGTGTATGGTTTGAGCCCCGTTACATCTTCCGCGCAGGCCGACTCGACTAGTGAGCTATTACGCTTTCTTTAAAGGGTGGCTGCTTCTAAGCCAACCTCCTAGCTGTCTAAGCCTTCCCACATCGTTTCCCACTTAACCATAACTTTGGGACCTTAGCTGACGGTCTGGGTTGTTTCCCTTTTCACGACGGACGTTAGCACCCGCCGTGTGTCTCCCATGCTCGGCACTTGTAGGTATTCGGAGTTTGCATCGGTTTGGTAAGTCGGGATGACCCCCTAGCCGAAACAGTGCTCTACCCCCTACAGTGATACATGAGGCGCTACCTAAATAGCTTTCGAGGAGAACCAGCTATCTCCGAGCTTGATTAGCCTTTCACTCCGATCCACAGGTCATCCGCTAACTTTTCAACGGTAGTCGGTTCGGTCCTCCAGTTAGTGTTACCCAACCTTCAACCTGCCCATGGATAGATCGCCCGGTTTCGGGTCTATTCCCAGC
>NZ_CM143685.1:6610000-7125391 GCF_055179735.1 Pseudomonas sp. Emmai
TTGTTGGTAAAGGCGACACCCTCTCTACCCTGTTTGCAAAGGTCGGCCTGCCCGCCGCCTCAGTGCATGAAATTTTGGCCAGCGACAAGCAAGCCAAACAGTTCAGCCAACTCAAGCATGGTCAGAAGCTCGAATTCGAACTGAACCCTGAAGGCCAGTTGACCAACCTGCACAGCAAAGTCAGCGACCTCGAAAGCATCACCCTGACCAAGAACGACAAGGGTTATGTGTTCAACCGTATTACCGCCAAACCGACCGTACGCTCCGCCTACGTTCACGGTGTGATCAACAGCTCGCTGTCGCAGTCCGCGGCTCGCGCCGGCCTGTCCTACAGCCTGACCATGGACATGGCCAGTGTGTTTGGCTACGACGTCGACTTCGCCCAGGATATTCGCCAAGGCGACGAATTCGATGTGATCTACGAACAGAAAGTCGTCAACGGCAAGACTGTCGGCACTGGCCCGATCCTGTCCGCACGCTTCACCAACCGCGGCAAGACCTACACCGCCGTGCGTTACACCAACAAACAAGGCAACAGCAGCTATTACACGGCTGACGGCAACAGCATGCGCAAGGCATTCATCCGTACTCCGGTAGACTTCGCCCGCATCAGCTCGAAATTCTCCATGGGCCGCAAGCATCCGATCCTGAACAAGATCCGCGCGCACAAAGGTGTCGATTACGCAGCACCACGCGGTACGCCGATCAAGGCAACCGGTGACGGCAAAGTTCTGCTGGCCGGCCGCCGTGGTGGTTACGGCAACACCATCATCATTCAGCACGGCAACACCTACCGTACGTTGTACGGCCACATGCAAGGTTTCGCCAAAGGCGTGCAGACTGGCGGCAGCGTCAAACAAGGCCAGGTGATCGGCTACATCGGCACCACCGGCCTGTCGACCGGCCCGCACTTGCACTATGAATTCCAGGTCAATGGCGTGCATGTCGATCCACTGGGCCAGAAGCTGCCGATGGCTGACCCGATTGCCAAAGGCGAGCGCTCGCGCTTCCTCGCGCAAAGCCAGCCATTGATGGCTCGGATGGACCAAGAGAAGGCCACCATGCTCGCGTCGAGCAAACGCTAAGTATGGCGCTCTATATAGGCGTGATGTCCGGGACCAGCCTTGATGGCCTGGACATTGCGCTGATCGAGCAAACCCCGGCGATCAAACTGATCGCCACGCACTACATCCCCATGCCTGAATCCCTGCGCGCCGAGCTGCTTGGCTTGTGCGCCAGCGGCCCGGACGAGATTGCCCGCTCCGCCATCGCCCAACAGAACTGGGTGAATCTGGCAGCACAGGGCATTCACACCCTCCTCGATCAACAAAACCTGAAAGCCGAAGACATTCGCGCGATTGGCAGCCACGGCCAGACCATTCGCCACGAACCGGCACGCGGGTTCACGGTGCAAATCGGCAACCCCGCCCTGCTGACCGAGCTGACTGGCATCACCGTGGTCGGTGATTTCCGCAGTCGCGACGTCGCCGCAGGCGGCCAGGGCGCGCCACTGGTTCCAGCCTTTCACGAAGCCTTGTTTGAAGAACAGCCAGGCAACCGAGCAGTATTGAACGTCGGCGGTTTCAGTAACTTGAGCCTGATCGAGCCTGGCAAACCCGTAGCCGGTTTCGACTGCGGCCCGGGCAATGTGCTGCTGGATGCCTGGATTCACCAGCAACGCGGCGACAATTTCGATCGCGACGGCCGATGGGCAGCCAGCGGCAAGGTTGAACCCACCTTGTTGAGCGAGCTACTCAGTGATCCATTTTTCGTGACCAAAGGCCCCAAGAGCACCGGCCGCGAAGTGTTCAACCTGCCTTGGCTGACGCAGCACCTCTCGCACTTGCCCACCTTCGCTCCTGAAGATGTACAGGCGACCCTGCTCGAGCTGACCGCCCTGACCATTATTGAGTCACTGCAAAGTGCCCAATCAGATACCCGTGAATTACTGGTCTGCGGCGGCGGCGCCCACAACGCTACGCTGATGGCCCGCCTGGCGAGCCTGCTACCGAATGCCAAAGTCAGCAGCACCGCCGCTTACGGTGTCGACCCGGACTGGGTCGAAGCCATGGCCTTCGCCTGGCTGGCCCATTGCTGCCTCGAAGGCATCGCCGCCAACCGCCCAAGCGTCACCGGTGCCCGCGGCTTGCGCGTACTCGGCGCCATCTACCCTGCTTAAAGGCCAGACAGCAAAACGCCGCAGGGCTGTGAAACCCTGCGGCGCCTTGTAATTCGGTGATGCGCGATCAGATCGAGAACGAAGAACCGCAACCACAGGTGGTGCTGGCGTTCGGATTCTTGATCACGAACCGCGAACCTTCCAGACCTTCCTGATAATCCACCTCAGCACCTGCCAGGTACTGGAAGCTCATCGGGTCTACGACCAGACTCACACCTTCGCGCTCGACGATGGTGTCGTCATCGGCCACTTCTTCATCGAAGGTGAAGCCGTACTGAAAACCTGAACAACCACCGCCCGTAACAAATACGCGCAGCTTCAAGCGATCATTCCCCTCTTCATCGACCAGGCTCTTCACCTTGTGCGCGGCACCGTGGGTGAATTGCAAAGCCGTGGGGGTGAAGGATTCGACGCTCATGCTAACTATCTCCCGGCGTTACGCCGCCATAATGCGTGATGACGGGCATTATCCGCTTCTCCTAGAAAATTGGTCAACTATTAGAAGGAGCAGCGGCAAGCTTCAAGTCGTTAGCTTTAAGCTTAAGGCTTACAACTTGAAGCTTGTGGCTGCGCTTAAGGCAGCATGCCCGCGTGGGACAGACCCAAGCGTTCATCCAGCCCGAACAGGATGTTCAGGTTCTGCACCGCCTGGCCCGACGCGCCCTTGACCAGGTTATCGATCACTGACAACACCACCACCAGGTCACCATCCTGTGGACGATGCACGGCGATACGGCAAACGTTGGCACCGCGCACGCTGCGCGTTTCCGGATGGCTGCCGGCCGGCATCACATCGACGAACGGTTCGTTGGCATAACGCTTTTCAAACAGCGCCTGCAGATCCACTGAACGATCGACGACGGTCGCGTACAGCGTCGAGTGAATGCCGCGAATCATCGGCGTCAGGTGCGGAACGAAAGTCAGGCCGACGTCCTTGCCCGATGCGCGACGCAGACCCTGGCGAATTTCCGGCAGGTGACGGTGCCCTTTGACCGCGTAAGCCTTCATGCTTTCCGACGTCTCGGAGTACAAGGAACCTACCGCTGCGCCCCGACCGGCACCGCTGACACCCGACTTGCAGTCAGCGATCAAACGGGAAGTGTCCGCCAGACCGGCTTCGAGCAATGGCAGGAAACCCAACTGGGTTGCGGTTGGATAGCAACCCGGCACGGCGATCAGGCGCGCTTGCTTGATCTGCTCGCGATTGACTTCCGGCAGGCCATAGACCGCCTCTTCCAGCAACTCCGGCGCACCGTGCGGCTGGCCGTACCACTTGGCCCATTCATCAGCGTCTTGCAGACGGAAATCCGCCGACAGATCGATGACCTTGGTGCCGGCGGCCAGCAACTCACCGGCCAGGGCATGGGCAACACCGTGCGGCGTGGCGAAGAACACCACATCGCAGGCGCCCAGGGTCTTGATGTCCGGAACGCTGAACGCCAGGCCGTCGTAGTGGCCTCGCAGGTTCGGGTACATATCAGCCACGGCCAGACCGGCCTCGGATCGGGAAGTGATCACTACCACCTCAGCTTGCGGATGCTGTGCCAACAGACGCAGCAGTTCGACACCGGTGTAACCCGTGCCGCCGACGATACCGACCTTGACCATAAACCTGCCCTCAACGAACCCACTGGAAAGCCGTCGATAATAGGGCCCGTATCGTCCTGCGACAACCGGCAAGGTGACGTGCGGACGCTCAAGCCTCTACTATCCGGGCTACCGTGAACCTGGGAATAACTAAAAATGCTTTATCTGTGGCTCAAAGCGCTTCACATCGTCAGCATGGTCTGCTGGTTTGCCGGCCTGTTTTACCTGCCGCGACTGTTCGTCTATCACGCGCAAAGCGAAGACACCGTCAGCAAGGAACGCTTCAGCCTCATGGAGCGCAAGTTGTATCGGGGCATCATGGGCCCGGCGATGATCGCCACCCTGGTCTTCGGCCTTGCCCTGATCTACCTCAACCCGAGCATCTTCAGCCAGGGCGCCTGGATCCACGCCAAGTTGACCCTCGTGGTGATCCTGATCGGCTACCACCACATGTGCGGCGCCCAGGTAAAACGTTTTGCCCGTGGCGAAAACACCCGCAGCCATGTCTTTTATCGCTGGTTCAATGAAGTGCCGGTTCTGATATTGCTGGCTATCGTAATTCTGGTCGTCGTTCGACCGTTCTAATCCAATAAGCAAACATCTATCGGGGTACTTCCAATGTCGCTGCCCGCTCTGCTCGAACAACGTCTGCGCCTGCCGGTAGTGGCCGCGCCGATGTTCCTGATCTCCAATCCTCAGCTGGTGCTGGCCTGCTGCCGAAATGGCGTAGTGGGCAGTTTTCCTGCGCTGAACCAGCGCGAGAGCAGCGGCTTCAAGGCCTGGTTGGAAGAAATCGAAGCAGGCTTGGCGACACTGGAAAACCCGGCGCCGTACGCGGTGAACCTGATCGTCCACAACAGCAACCCGCGCCTGCAAGCGGATCTGGATATCTGCATCGAGCACAAGGTGCCGATCGTGATCACCAGCCTCGGTGCCGTGAAAGAACTGGTCGATGCTGTGCACAGCTATGGCGGCTTGGTGTTTCACGACGTGACGACGCGCCGTCACGCGGAGAAAGCCGCCGAGGCGGGTGTCGACGGTTTGATCGCGGTGGCGGCGGGAGCCGGCGGACACGCCGGAACCTGGAGCCCGTTTTCGCTGATTGCCGAGATTCGCCAGTTCTTTGACAAGACCCTGCTGCTGGCCGGCTGCCTGAACCATGGCCACGAGATTCTCGCCGCACAATTGCTCGGTGCGGATTTGGCCTACTTCGGCACGCGATTTATCGGCACCACTGAAAGTCACGCGCCTGACGCCTACAAGGAGATGTTGCTGACATCCAGAGCGGCGGACATTGTTCATACTCCAGCGGTGTCGGGTGTACCGGCGAGTTTCATGCGTCAGAGCCTGGAGGCCGCCGGCTTCGACATGGCCGCCTTGCAGGGCAAGGGTGAAGTGAACTTCGGTTCCAAGCTCAAGCCCATCAGCGATGAAGCCAAAGCCTGGAAAACCGTGTGGTCTGCCGGGCAGGGTGTAGGGGAAATCGATGACCTGCCGAGTGTCGATCAATTGGTCGCACGGCTGGACGCGGAATACCGCAAGGCGCTGGAGCTGGCGGCACAACTGCCAAAACGCTGGCCGCGCTGAGATGAAAATTTTGGCCAGCCCACCCGGCTGGCTTTACACTCCACACCTGTAACGTTTCCTAACTTAATTTCTCGCGACAAGGATGCCTCGCAATGAGCGACAACCGTTTCAAGATTGTTTTCGACGGCGCTCTGCTGCCAGGTGTTGATGTCACTACCGCCAAGTTTAATCTCGCCGAGCTGTATAAAAGCGAAGTGGCTGCCGTTGAACGGCTGTTCACCGGCAAGACGGTCACGCTCAAGCAAGGCTTGTCGCAGATCGACGCGCAAACCTACCTGCAGGCGCTGACGAAAACCGGTATCGATGCCCGAATCGAAAGCGAACCGTCGATAGAGCTCAATCTGGCCGATGCTCACGAGCATGTGCCCGCCAGCAGCCCACCAGTTTTCGCCGAGCCCTCCTCCCCTTACGCGCCGCCCCGAGCCGCTGTCGGCGAAAGCCTGCCGGCGTTTTCCACGCTCAAGCCCTTCGGCGTCGAAGGCCGCATCGGCCGCTTGCGCTATCTGGCGTGGACGATGGCCCTGACGCTGGTCATGCTGGCCGTAGGTTCCGTAGCGGCCCTACTGGCCATCGCGATCATCAGTGCCGATTCCACCGCAGGCTTGATTATTGGCGGCCTGATAGCGGTCATCCTGTGCTTCGTCCTCGCGGTCGTCAGTATTCAGATCAGCGTCCAGCGCCTGCACGACATCGGTTGGTCCGGCTGGCTCTGGCTGCTGAACCTTGTGCCGCTCCTGGGCAGTTTCTTCCCGTTCGTGATCATGGCGGTGCCCGGCAGCAACATTGCCAACCAATACGGTCCACCGCCTCCGCCGAACTCTACGGCGGTCAAGGTGCTGGCTTCGCTCTGGGTGGCCTTTATCGCGATCATGTTCGTTGGCGCACTGGCCGGCGGTTTCGCAGCTGTCCAGCAAGAGTACGAAACTGCGGCGCAAACCAGCTACGACAGTGGCTCGGTAACCACTGACGAGGTCGAAGCCGAGCCAGCTGACGAGGCCGTGCAAGCACCCGATTCCGCAGACGATGAAGCCGAAGAGGCCGAAGAAGCCCCGGCCCCTGTAGACTCTGCGAAAGAATGAACAGCGCTCCCCGCCCGTGACACCTGCGTCGCCGGCGCGGAGCTGTTGCGATGGAGAACTGCATGACCCGTTACGCTCTGATCACTGGCGCTTCCAGCGGTATCGGCCTGGCGATGGCCGAAGCGCTGGCCCGCCGTGGCCGCAGCCTGATTCTGGTGGCCCGACAGCGTGATCAGCTGGAAAGCATTGCGATTGAACTGACTCAGCGTTTTGGCGTGGAAGTGCTATTCCGCGCCTGCGATCTGGGCGAGCCCTTGAGGCTGTCTGGGTTCCTGCTGGAACTGGAAGAAGGTGATCGCCAGATCGATCTGCTGGTCAACTGCGCCGGTATCGGTACGTGCGGCCCATTCCTGGCCCAGGACTGGATGACCGAGCAGGACTTGATCGAGGTGAACATCCTCGCCCTCACCCGCCTGTGTCACGCCATCGGTAACAGCATGGCGTTGCAGGGCGGCGGGCAGATTCTGAATGTCGCCTCGGTGGCGGCGTTCCACCCCGGCCCGTGGATGAGCACTTACTACGCGAGCAAAGCGTACGTGCTGCACTTTTCCGAAGGCTTGCGCGTCGAGCTGAAGAAATGTGCGGTCAAGGTGTCAGTGCTGTGCCCAGGTCCCACGCGCACGGCGTTTTTCCACACGGCGCAACTGGACACCGTCAAAGTCACCGACAGTAGACTGCTGATGAGCCCCGAAGAAGTGGCGCTGTATACCGTGCGGGCCCTGGCCAAAAATCGCGCCATCATTATTCCTGGCCGACTTAATCGCTGGTTCGCCGTCCTGCCGCGATTCGGTTCGCGATGGCTGACCCGGACAATCGCCGGTATGGTCAACAAGGCTTACTGCCCGCGCTGAAACCCTTGAAGGTAATAAGCTGGGCTCGCGCCCACCCCATGGGTACACTCAGGCCAGCCCAAACAACGGAGAAAACAGCTGTGGATACTCTGTTCACCAAGATCATCAACCGGGAAATCCCGGCCAGGATCATCTACGAGGACGACCAGGTACTGGCCTTCCACGACATCGCCCCACAGGCACCGGTGCATTTTCTGGTCATCCCGAAAAAAGCGGTGCGCACCCTCAATGACCTGACCGAAGAGGACAAGGCATTGGCCGGGCATATCCTGTTCACCGCCCAACGCCTGGCGCTGGAGCTGGGCTGTGAAAAAGGTTTCCGCGTGGTCATGAACTGCAATGAAGACGGTGGGCAGACTGTCTACCACATTCATATGCATGTGCTCGGTCAGCGCCAGATGACCTGGCCGCCGGGCTGATTCAACACCTTCCCTTGTAGGAGCGAGGCTTGCCCGCGAAGAACGATAACGCGGTCTATCTGAATGACCGCGTCGCCCCTTTCGCGGGCAAGCCTTGCTCCTACAGGTCGCGGTGCTGCAATGACCCAGCGCAAACCTTCCCCGGCCGATTCGGTTAAACTGGCCGCCGAGATTCCCCCCCGGAGGTCAGCATGACTACCCAGCGTCACTACTCGCCGATTGACCGCCTTCTGCTGCAAGCCGATGCCGCGATGCGTACCCTGCTGCCGTTCAGTGGTCAGCCGTACCGTCCGTCGCCAGCCATCGTGCAGCCCGAAACGCAAATGAGCGATGAAGACACCCGGCACGTGGCCGGCCTGATGCGCATCAACCATACCGGCGAAGTCTGCGCCCAGGCGCTGTACCAGGGCCAGGCCCTGACCGCCAAGCTGCCGCACGTGCGCGCCGCGATGGAACATGCTGCCGAAGAAGAAATCGATCACCTGGTGTGGTGCGAACAACGTATCCACCAATTGGGCAGTCACACCAGCATTCTCAATCCGCTGTTTTATGGCATGTCGTTCGGGATTGGCGCTGTCGCCGGCTTGATCAGCGACAAGGTCAGCCTGGGGTTTGTGGCGGCTACCGAGCATCAGGTGTGCAAGCACTTGAATGAACATCTTGAACAGTTGCCGGCCGAGGATGAAAAATCCCGGGCGATTCTTGAGCAGATGCGCATTGATGAAGAACATCATGCGGAGAGCGCGCTGGACGCTGGCGGATTCCGCTTCCCGGCGCCGGTGAAGTTCGGAATGAGTTTGTTGGCCAAGGTGATGACCAAGAGTACGTATCGGATTTGATCCCTGCGAAACCCATAAAAAAGGCGACTACCCCGAGGTAGTCGCCTTTTTTTGTACTCGAAAATCTTAGCTCGGCATGTTGCGCGCGTAGAAGATTTCCAGCATTTCGTGTTTCACACGTTCAGTCACCTGGGCACGTTGCTCAGAGGACAGGCTGTTGGTCGCGTCGCCGAACAGGTAATCGTCCAGTTCGAAGTTCTTCAACAGCATTTTGGTGTGGAACAGGTTTTCCTGGTACACGTTCACGTCAGTCATCTGGTAACTGTCGCGGGTGTCTTCGGAGAGGTAGTTCTGGATCGAATTGATCTCGTGGTCGATGAAGTGCTTTTTGCCTTCAACGTCACGGGTGAATCCGCGCACGCGATAATCCACGGTCACGATGTCCGAATCGAACTGGTGAATCAGGAAGTTGAGCGCTTTAAGCGGTGAAATGACACCACAGGTCGACACGTCAATGTCCACACGGAATGTCGCGATACCGTCCACCGGATGGATTTCCGGGTAGGTGTGCACCGTAATGTGGCTCTTGTCGAGGTGGGCCAGGATAATCTCGGGCAACGGGCCCGGGGACTCTTCGATCTGGCTGTCGGTCGGGGTGACCGGCTCTTCAGAGATCAGAATCGTGACGCTGGCGCCCTGTGGATCGTAATCCTGACTGGCGATGTTCAGGATGTTGGCACCAATGATATCGACAACTTCTGTGAGGATCTGCGTCAGGCGCTTCGCGTTGTACTCTTCATTGATGTACTCGACGTAAGCCTGCTGGTCTTGCGGGGTTTCCGCGTAGCAGATGTCATAGATGTTGAAGCTCAAGGTCTTAGTCAGGTTATTGAACCCGTGGAGCTTGAGTCTGCTTTTCACCGTTAAAAACTCTCTATGTATTGCGGCCCGGGCCGCGTGATCAAGCATGCCCGTCAGATGCGAACAACGCAGCTGCGTAGGACGGTTAACACCTCTTCGCGATGGCGATTTTGGTTGTCTGTTCGGATCAGCGGCCTGTCGGTTGACGGGCCACGACCCTGAAAAAAGTGGCGCATTATGCAGACGTCAGCTATGGATCGCCAGAGTTTGCACTGCTTTTATGATAGTTGAATGTCGAATCAACCGAGTTCGATGATCTCGTAGTCGTGGGTAATCGCCACGCCAGCCGCGCCGAGCATGATCGAGGCCGAGCAATACTTCTCGGCGGACAGTTCGATAGCGCGTTTGACCTGGGCTTCTTTCAGGCCCCGGCCCTTGACCACGAAGTGCATGTGGATCTTGGTGAACACCTTGGGATCTTCGGTCGCGCGTTCGGCTTCGAGGAAGGCTTCGCAGCTTTCGATGGCCTGCCGGGACTTCTTGAGAATGCTGACCACATCGAAATTGCTGCAACCGCCGACACCCAGCAGGAGCATTTCCATCGGGCGTACACCCAGGTTGCGACCACCGGCGTCTGGCGGGCCGTCCATGACCACGACATGACCACTGCCGGATTCGCCGAGGAACATGGCTTCGCCAGCCCATTGGATGCGTGCCTTCATCGCCAAGACTCCACTGTATAAAAAAGGGTCGCCAGCTTAGCACAGGGTCTCGCAATGACAGCGCCTCGCCTTACTAGGACGGACGTGCCAATCTCCCACGTAAATTCTCGAATCCTGAAGGAATGTGTCTGTTAAGCTGGCGCCAATTCGCTGGCGCTTAGCCAACCCTGCAGCGTCGTCATCAGCAATTCATAAAAAAACCAACCACACCGTGCAGTCTTTTCGGGATACAACCATGGTTGCTATTACCCCAACACCCAAAATCAAGAACCTCGACAAGCTGTTGATGCACTGCCAGCGCCATCGTTATGCGGCCAAGAGCAACATCATCTGTGCCGGCGATCGTTCGGACACGCTGTTCTTCATCATCAAGGGCTCGGTCACCATCCTGATCGAGGACGATGACGGCCGCGAGATGATCATCTCCTACCTGAACGCCGGGGACTTTTTCGGCGAGCTCGGGCTGTTTGAACAGGCCGGCATGGAACAGCAACGCAGTGCCTGGGTACGCGCCAAGGTCGAATGCGAAGTCGCGGAAATCAGCTACGCGAAGTTCCGCGAACTGTCCCAGCAAGATCCAGACATTCTTTACGTACTGAGCGGACAAATCGCACAGCGCCTACGCAATACCACGCGCAAGGTCGGCGACCTGGCCTTCTTCGATGTGACCGGCCGTGTCGCCCGCTGCCTGCTGGAACTGTGCAAGCAGCCAGACGCCATGACCCACCCGGACGGCATGCAGATCAAGGTGACCCGTCAGGAAATCGGGCGGATTGTCGGGTGTTCCCGGGAGATGGTCGGTCGCGTGCTCAAGGATCTTGAGGAACGCAACCTGGTGGATGTCAAAGGCAAGACCATGGTGGTCTTCGGCACGCGTTAAGCCTCGAACATCTCTGCCAGCAACTGGCGGTACAGCGCATGGAGGCGCTCCAGCGCATCAGGCGCAGCGAACTTTTCATGCAAGGCGATGTGGCTTTCGGCACGAACCCGCTGTTCCAGGCCGCACGCTTCATTGAAGCGGTTGACCGCCGCGACCATCGATTCTCGTTCGTTATCCAGCAACAACGCCCCGTGCACCAAGCCTACCGGACGCGTTCCACCCTTGCTCTGACGCCAGCGCTGGGCGGTGCCGACCATCTTGCGCCCGTCGAGGTTGACGTTGAAGCGGCCATCACAGAAGGCGCCGTCGACCTCCCCCAATGACGAGACGCCGCCCAACTCATCCAGCAGCTGACACATCGGGTTGCAGAGTCGGCGGTAAGCGGTTTCGATGCGGTTTTGGTCACCTTCGCTGCGCGGTGCTGCATAGACCAGGGCAATGTTGATCGTTGCGGCCGATTGCGGCACCGGTTCACCGCCGGTTTCTCGCAGCAGCACCGGCCAGCCCGCCGCCGCCGACACCTTGCACGCGGCGTCGAAACCCGGAAGGCGATTCAACCGGCGCGGCATGACCAGCGCTCGATCGCTTGGCTGCCAAAACAGCAGGCCAAACTCTGAATCGCCGGTGCACACATGCGCCAACAGATCCTGCTCGGCAAGCAGGCCGGCTTCGACAGTCAGGGCAACGGGCTGGGTCATGGCAGCAAAATCCTTTGTCGGGGCTATAAAAAAGCCGGCATCGCCGGCTTCTTCATTGAATCAGGTTCAGTCGAGTGTAGAACCGCTGACCGCAGTACCGCGCTCTGGAAAGAACAAACGTTGCAGCTCGGTGCCCGGGCTTTCGGCGCGCATGAACGCTTCGCCAACCAGGAACGCATACACGTCGCTGATTTCCATCAGCTCGACATCGGCGCGATTGAAAATGCCGCTCTCGGTAATCACCAGGCGATCACGGGGGATGCGCGGCAACAGGTCGAGGGTGGTTTCCAGATTCACGTCGAAGGTGTGCAGGTTGCGGTTGTTCACGCCGACCAACGGCGTGTCGAGGGTTTTCAAGGCCCGCTCCAGCTCGTTGCCATCGTGGACTTCCACCAGCACATCGAGGCCGACGCTCTTGGCCACCGCCGCCAGTTCGGCCATTTTCACGTCGTCCAGAGCGGAGACGATCAACAGCACGCAGTCGGCGCCGAGGGCACGGGCTTCAACGATCTGGTAAGGATCGATCATGAAGTCCTTGCGGATCACCGGCAGCTTGCACGCGGCGCGCGCTTGTTGCAGATAGGCATCGGCACCCTGGAAAAAATCAATATCGGTGAGCACGGAGAGGCACGTGGCGCCGCCCTTCTCGTAGCTCTTGGCGATGTCGGCCGGCACGAAGTTCTCGCGGATCACGCCTTTGCTCGGCGAGGCCTTTTTGATTTCAGCAATCACCGCCGGCTGCTTGAGCTTGGCCTGGGCGATCAGTGCCCGGGCAAAACCACGGGGGGCATCGGCAGCCTTGGCCAGGCTTTCCAGCTCGGCCAGGCTGACACGGGCGCTACGCTCGGCAACTTCCTGGACCTTGCGGGCCAGAATGTTTTCCAGAACCGTCGGTACACTCATCCCTCATTCTCCACTCGAAATACCGCGGTAAACGCACCCAACTCCTCGAGTTTTTCCCGAGCGAGGCCGGTGTGCAGCGCGTCGTGCGCCAGGGCAACGCCCTCTTTCAAACTTGTTGCGTGGTCAGCGGCATACAGTGCGGCACCGGCATTGAGCACGATCATCTCGGCGGCTTTCTGGCCGTTCTCGGTCTTGCGTTTGCCCAGGGCATCGCGGATCAGTTCGAGGGAAGCGGCCGGGCTGTCCACCGCCAGGCCGTGCAGGCTCTGGCTCTTCATGCCCAGGTCTTCCGGCTCGACCCAATACTCGGTGATCTGATCGTTCTTCAGCTCCGCGACGAACGTCGGCGCTGCGAGGCTGAATTCGTCCAGGCCATCCTTCGAATGCACCACCAGCACATGTTTGCTGCCCAGACGCTGCAAGACTTCGGCCAATGGCCGGCACAGCGCCGGGTTGAACACGCCCACCACCTGATGCTTCACGCCGGCCGGATTCGTAAGCGGGCCGAGCATGTTGAACAGGGTACGCAGGCCAAGGTCCTTGCGCGGACCGGCGGCGTACTTCATGGCACTGTGGTGCGTCTGGGCGAACATGAAACCGATGCCGACGTTATCGATACAGCGCGCGACCTGAATTGGCGTCAGGTTCAAATAGATCCCGGCGGCTTCCAGCAAGTCAGCGCTGCCGCTTTTGCCCGAGACGGCACGGTTACCGTGCTTGGCCACCGTGCAACCAGCCGCTGCAACCACGAAGGAAGACGCGGTCGAGACGTTGAAGATATTGGCGCCGTCACCGCCGGTGCCGACCACATCGACCACGCCGTCGAGGGTCTTGAGTTCGACTTTGTCCGCCAGCTCACGCATGACCGATACCGCACCGACGATTTCGTCGATGCTTTCGCTCTTCATGCGCATGGCCATCATGAACGCGCCGATCTGCGCGTCCGAGCATTGCCCGGTCATGATTTCACGCATGACATCGCGCATTTCATCGGTGCTGAGGTCGAGGTGATCGACGATACGGCCCAGGGCTGTCTTGATGTTCATGAAAAGTCCTTAGCGCGTGCCGCCGGTTTGTTTGAGGAAGTTGGCGAACAGCTCGTGGCCCTGCTCGGTGAGGATCGATTCCGGGTGGAATTGCACACCCTCGATGTTCAGCGTCTTGTGGCGCAGGCCCATGATTTCGTCGACCGAGCCGTCTTCGAGCTGGGTCCAGGCGGTCAGCTCCAGGCACTCGGGCAAGGTTTCACGCTTGACGATCAACGAGTGGTATCGGGTGACGGTCAGCGGACGGTTCAGGCCTTCGAAAACACCCTTGTCCTCGTGGAATACCGGACTAGTCTTACCGTGCATCACCTGACGGGCGCGCACCACATCTCCGCCAAAGGCTTGGCCGATGGACTGGTGGCCGAGGCAGACACCGAGGATCGGCAGTTTGCCGGCGAAGTGTTTGATCGCTTCGATGGAGATGCCAGCTTCGGTCGGCGTGCAAGGACCGGGGGACACGACGATGCGCTCAGGATTGAGGGCCTCGATTTCGGCGATGGAGAGTTCATCGTTGCGCACGACTTTGACCTGGGAGCCAAGCTCACCAAGGTACTGCACAACGTTGTAAGTAAAAGAGTCGTAGTTATCGATCATCAGCAACATGGCGCTGGGAACCTCTTGAATTCACTGACTTTTAATACAGCCTTCGAATGATTACCCGCAGTGTGCTGCGCTTTGTCAGGTGCTGGAGTGGCGCCAGCAAAGCGGCATTTCAAACAGGTACAGAAGGCGAAGCGGGTACAGGTCCGGCGGGGCCGGCAAAAGAATTCAGGCGCGCCAACGCCAGCGGGCGTGTGCCTTGATGACTTGATCCAGGAGTTTGCTGATGATCAACACGGGAAAGGTCTCATTCATACGTCTCGGCACAGTAACTTAGCTGGGCAGAGCGTGCAATAAGGCGCACACCAAGGCTGGCGAAACAAATGAAGGCTTCGCGACAGATGGCAAAAGGCCGGAAGTTTTTGGTACTGTCGTTTCGTTCTCTACAACAATAATTAAACGGACTTGCACATGATCAAACAGACGTTGTTTGTACCGCTCGCCAGTTGCCTGCTCGCCATGGCCTGCGCCCAGGCGAATGCGGCGCCCAATCCTTACACGAGTTTCATCGTCTTCGGCGACAGCCTCAACGACGCCGGGACCTTCGCCGACACCGGCGGGCCTGCCGGGTCCACCCAGCGCTTCACCAACCGCACCGGCCCGGTCTACCTGGACGGCAGCGGTGAAGAACGCTCGCTCAACGCCACGCAAATTCTTGGGGGAAAACTGGGGTATTCGGCGGACCAGACAGCGTCCTCGTCTTCGGCAGTACGCGCCAACGAAGGCCAGCCCGACGGTAACAACTGGGCGGTCGGCGGTTATCGCACCGACCAGATCCTCGATTCGATCACCAGCACTTCCGCCACTGGCGAACGCACCCGCGCGGGCTATCTGCCGTCGAACGGCTTTCGCGCCGACCCGAATGCACTGTATTACCTCTCGGGCGGTGGTAACGACTTCCTGCAAGGTCGCGTGACCAGCCTGCCCCAGGCCAGCGCCGCCGCCGATCGCCTGGCCAGCAGCGCACAAGCCCTGCAACAGGCCGGCGCCCGTTACATCATGGTCTGGCTGCTGCCGGATATCGGCTTTACCCCGGCGTTCAATGGCTCGCCGTTGCAAGACTTCACGTCCCAACTGAGCAACCAGTTCAACACCGAACTGGTGAGCCAACTGCAGGGCATCAACGCCAACATCATCCCGCTGAACATTCCGGTGCTGCTCAAAGAGACGTTTGCCAACCCGGGGCAGTTCGGCCTGGCCACTGACCAAAACCTGAGCGCCACCTGCTTCAGCGGCAACAGTTGCACCGAGAACGCCCGCTACGGGATCAACAGTGCGACGCCGGATCCAACCAAACTGATCTACAACGACTCGGTGCACCCGACCGAAGCCGGGCAACGCCTGATTGCCGATTACGCCTACTCGCTGTTGTCCGCGCCATGGGAGGCGACCCTGTTGCCGCAAATGGCCCAGGGCACCTTGCGCTCCCACCAGGATGAACTGCGTAACCAGTGGCTGGCGGATTGGGAAAACTGGCAAGGCGTGGGTCAATGGCGGGCGATTGTCGCCGGTGGCGGCCAGCATCAAGACTTCGACAGCCAGCGCAGCGGCGCCAGTGCTGACGGCAATGGCGCCAACCTGAACATCGGTGGCAGCTACCGGCTGAATGACGCATGGCGCGTCGGCCTGGCTGCGGGTTTCTACAACCAGAAGCTGGAAGCCGGTGACAACGATTCGGACTACAAGCTCAACACCTACATGGGTACGGCGTTCGCTCAGTATCAGCAGAATCGTTGGTGGGGTGATGCGGCCGTGACGGCCGGGCATCTGGACTACGACAGCCTCAAACGCAAATTCCAATTGGGGGTCAACGAGCGCGGGGAGAAAGGCGATACCGACGGTTACCTGTTGGCTTTCAGTGGTCGCGTCGGTTACGACATCGCGCCACTGGCGAGCAGCCCATGGCACCTGTCGCCGTTCGTCAGCGCCGACTTCGCCAAGGTAGAGGTCGACGGTTACTCGGAGGATGGCGCCGACTCCACCGCCCTGACGTTCGATGACCAGTCACGCATCTCCCGGCGTCTTGGCATTGGCCTCCAGGGCAAGTATCAGATCACCTCGCAGACCCAGGTATTCGGCGAACTGGCCCACGAGCGTGAGTACAACGACGATACCCAGGACGTGACCATGAACCTCAACAGCCTGCCGGGCAACCGCTACACCCTGGCCGGCTACACCCCGCAAACCAATCTGAACCGTTTGAACCTGGGTGTGAGTCATAACCTCACCAAGGATTTGGCGTTGCGGGCGAGTTATGACATTCGCAAGGATGATGACTTTACCCAGCAGGGCGTGAACCTTGGGGTAAGCCTGGACTTCTAAATCGCTAGATCAAAAGATTGCAGCCTTCGGGGGGCGCGATCTTTTGGTGATCTGAATTGGCAGGCCATAAAAAACGCGGCGCCCTCACAGGCGCCGCGTTTTTTTATGCTGAACACTTATTGTGACGAGGGGGCTTGCCCCCGTTCGGCTGCGCAGCAGTCGCAAATCCAGACCGCTCGATAAACCTGAAAGAATGCAGGGGGCCGCTTCGCGCCCCAACGGGGGCAAGCCCCCTCGCCACACAAGCCAGCTCCCACAAGTTTTGTGTGAACTTAACTGTCCGGGGTTTGCTCGGCCAACGCGACCGCGCGGAACATCGCACGCCGTTTGTTCAGGGTTTCTTCCCATTCCAGCGCCGGCACCGAATCGGCGACGATGCCGCCACCGGCCTGCACGTGCAGTTCGCCGTCCTTGATCACCGCAGTGCGGATCGCAATCGCAGTGTCCATGTTGCCGTTCCAGGCGAAGTAACCCACCGCCCCGCCGTAGACGCCACGCTTGACCGGCTCCAGCTCGTCGATGATTTCCATCGCGCGAATCTTCGGTGCGCCGGACAAGGTGCCCGCCGGCAGAATCGCCCGCAGCGCGTCCATCGCCGTCAGCCCGGCCTTCAATTGCCCGGTGACGTTGGAGACGATGTGCATCACGTTCGAATAGCGCTCGATCACCATCTTCTCGGTGAGTTTCACCGAACCGATTTCCGAGACCCGGCCAGTGTCGTTGCGGCCAAGGTCAATCAGCATCAAGTGCTCGGCGATTTCCTTGTCGTCGGACAGCAGGTCTTTTTCCAGCGCCAGATCCGCTTCTTCGTTGGCCCCGCGTGGGCGGGTGCCGGCGATCGGGCGCACGGTGATCAGGTTGTCTTCGACCCGCACCAGCACTTCCGGCGAACTGCCGACGACGTGGAAGTCGCCGAAGTTGAAGAAGTACATGTAAGGCGTCGGGTTGAAGCAACGCAGCGCCCGGTACAGATCGATGGGCGCCGCCTTGAAGTCGATCGACATGCGCTGGGACGGCACGACCTGCATGCAGTCACCCGCCAGAATGTATTCCTTGATGGTGTCGACAGCTTTTTCGTAATCGTCCTGGGTGAAGCTCGAACGGAACACCGGGTCAGCCGACTGTTGCTTGCTGAAGTCCAGGCCACGACGCGGGGTGATTGGCTGGCGCAGTTTCTCCAGCAACTCTTCCAGACGTGCCTGACCTTGCTCGAAGGCATCGGCTTGCGCCGGGTCGGCAAGGACAATCGCGTGCATCTTGCCGGCGAGGTTGTCGAACACCACCACCGCGTCGGACACCATCAGCAGAATGTCCGGCACGCCCAGTGGATCGGGGTTCGGGCATTTGCCCAGACGCTTTTCCACATAACGCACGCAGTCATAACCGAAGTAACCCACCAGCCCGCCGTTGAAGCGCGGCAGCCCAGGGATGGTCGGGACGTTGTAGCGGGCTTTGAATGCTTCGACGAAGGCCAGTGGGTCTTCGGCCTCAAGGCTTTCGATCTCGACGCCGTCGTGGGTCACGCTGATGTGGTGATCGTGAACCCGCAGCACGGTGCGGCACGGCAGGCCGATGATCGAGTAACGGCCCCACTTCTCCCCGCCCTGCACCGATTCCAGCAGGTAGGAATTGGGCTCGTCGGCCAGTTTCAGGTAGATCGACAGCGGCGTGTCGAAGTCGGCCAGGGTTTCACAGGCCATCGGGATACGGTTATAGCCGGCAGCGGCCAAACGCAGGAATTCTTCGCGGATCATGGGGTAGCCTCGTGGCTTGAGGGTCTAACAGTCAGGTATGCAAACGCGCCGGGATGCCGGCCAGGAACAAGTCAGGCGCGCCAACGCCAGCGGGCCAGGGCCTTGATGACTTTCATCCAGAGTTTGCGAGTGACCACCACGATGGCGTTTCCAGAAGGGGGTTGAGCAGCGTCGGGCAACGTTATCTCAGCCGCCGGGTCCAGGCAACCGGGAATTAGCTTGCGCAGATCGTCGATCACCAGCGCCGGTGACTCTTCGGCAATCGGCCGGCCATGGTTGTAGCCATAACTCAGCGCCACGCACTTGACCCCCGCCGCTTTCGCCGCCAGCACATCACTGCGCGAATCGCCGACAAACAACGATTGCGACGCCGGAATGTTGGCCATTTTCATCACGAAAAACAGCGCGGCCGGGTCGGGTTTCTTCTGCGGCAGGGTGTCGCCGCCGATGATCCATTTGAAGTAACGGCCGATCTTCATCTGATCCAGCAGCGGCGCGACAAAGCGCTCCGGCTTGTTGGTGATCAGCGCCATCTCGACGCCCTGCTTGTGCAGCCATTTCAGGGTGTCGCGCACGCCGGGATAGACCACGGTCAGTTCATGGCTGCCACCGTAGGCTTCCATAAAAATCTCCAGCGCACCTTCGGCCTCACCGTCATCGACCGCCGAATGGTCGATGCCACCGGCCAGCGCGCGGCGAACCAACACCGGCGCACCGTTACCGACCCACTCGCGCACCGACTCAAGGCCGGCGGGTTCACGGCCCATTTTGAGCAGCATGTTATCCACGGCAACCGCGAGGTCGGGGACCGAATCGATCAGCGTGCCATCCAGATCGAACATCACCAGCCGCGGCAGACGCCCCGGGAACAGCTGCTCAAAGCCACTCATGGACGAGCCAGCGCCAGTTCGGCACGCATCTTCTCGATCACTTCCTGGTAGTTCGGCGCATTGAAGATCGCCGAGCCGGCCACGAAGGTGTCGGCGCCGGCAGCGGCGATTTCACGGATGTTGTTCACATTGACCCCGCCGTCGATTTCCAGGCGAATGTCGCGCCCCGAAGCATCGATCAGCGCACGGGCCTGACGCAGTTTGTCGAGGGTGCCAGGAATGAACTTCTGCCCGCCGAAGCCCGGGTTGACGCTCATCAGCAGGATCATGTCGACCTTGTCCATCACGTACTCAAGCACGCTCAGGGGAGTGGCTGGGTTGAACACCAGGCCCGCCTTGCAGCCGCCCTCGCGGATCAGTTGCAGGGAACGGTCGACGTGCTGGGTAGCTTCCGGATGGAAGGTGATGTAGGTCGCGCCGGCTTCAATGAAGTCACCGACGATGCGATCCACCGGGCTGACCATCAAGTGGGCGTCGATCGGCGCGGTCACGCCGTACTTGCGCAGTGCCGCGCAGACCATCGGGCCGATGGTCAGGTTGGGCACGTAATGATTGTCCATGACATCGAAGTGCACGAAGTCGGCGCCAGCGGCCAGGACGTTGTCCACTTCTTCGCCCAGGCGGGCGAAGTCGGCGGAGAGAATCGACGGAGCAATTACGAAGGGCTGCATGACGCACCTTTTCTGAGCAGAATCACGATGGCGCGCATTGTATACCTCATGCTTTGACGCGCGCGACGTGACCGCGATGATCAGTAGGCCGCTCGGTAGATCTTCTCGATATCGACGGCGCTCAACTTGCGTGGATTGTTGCGCATCAGGCGCTCGATCCCCGCCGCTTCCACGGCCATGGCCGGGATCGCGTCTTCGGGCACGCCGAAGCTGCGCAGGCCCAGGGGAATCTCCACCGCCAGGCACAACGCGGTCATCGCCTCCACGGCTTTGTCCGCGGCATCGATGGCGCTCAGGTGCGCGGTTTTCACGCCCATGGCCTCGGCAATATCCTGCATGCGCTCGACGCAGGCCAACTTGTTCCAGGTCATCACATACGGCAGCAGCAACGCATTACTGACGCCGTGGGCAATGTTGTAGCGCCCGCCCAGCGGGTACGCCAACGCATGCACCGCGCCGACCCCGGCATTGCCGAACGCCATGCCGGCCATCAGGCTGGCGGTGGCCATGTCTTCGCGGGCTTGCAGGTTGGCCGGGTTGGCGTAGGCCTTGGGCAGCGCCTGGGTAATCAGCTTGATCGCACCAATCGCCAAGGCATCGGTGATCGCCGAGGCATTCAGCGACAGGTAGGACTCGACCGCATGCACCAGCGCATCGACGCCACTGGCGGCAGTGACACTGCGCGGGCAGGTCAGGGTCATTTGCGGGCTGACCAGCGCCACGTCCGGTAATAGATAGTCGCTGACGATGCCTTTCTTCAGCTGCGCGAGCTTGTCGGAGAGGATGGCCACGTTGGTGACTTCCGATCCGGTGCCGGCGGTGGTCGGGATGGCGATCAGCGGCGGGCCTTTGCGCGGCACCTGATCGACGCCGAACAGATCTTCCAGCGCGCCGTGATAACCGGCATAAGCTGCGACACTTTTGGCGATATCGATGGCGCTGCCGCCACCCAGGCCAATCAACCCGTCATGCCCGCCTTCGCGGTAGACGCGCATGCAGTCTTCGACGATGGCGATTTCCGGGTCGGGCAGCACGCGGTCGAACACCTCATAGGTGCGGTCGCCCAGGTGCGCCAGCGCCAGCTCGACCGTGCCGGACTTGACCAGCGCGGCATCGGTGACGATCAGCGGGTTATCGACATCCAGGCGGGTCAGCTCGGCGGCCAGTTGCTCGATGGCACCGGCGCCGGTGATCAGTTTGTGGGCAATTTTGAAAGAGGAAAGACTCATGTGCGCAGCCTCTTATCGTTAGGGGAGCTGGGCACAATAGTAGCTGGGGATTGGGGTTTGTCGTTTATTCACGACGCGAATGATTGAGGTGACCTGTAGGAGCGAGGCTTGCCCGCGAAGACGGTGAGTCAGTCAACATAGATGTTTAATGTGCTGACGCCTTCGCGGGCAAGCCTCGCTCCTACAGGATTAGGTCCGATCATCCCCAAGGCATTCCCACGCAGAGCATGGGAACGATCAGCGGTGCAGGTCAGACCTGGGCGGTGCGCAGTTTTTCGCTGCGGCCACGCAGCCATTCCAGGGTCAGCAGCAGGATCACCGAGAAGGCAATCAGCAACGTCGCGGCGGCGGCAATCGTCGGGCTGAGGTTTTCGCGGATGCCGCTGAACATCTGCCGTGGCAGGGTCGCTTGCTCGGGACCGGCAAGGAACAGTGTCACCACAACCTCATCGAACGACGTCGCGAAAGCAAACAGCGCCCCGGAGATCACACCCGGCGCGATCAACGGCAAGGTCACCCGACGGAACGCGGTCAGCGGCGAGGCACCGAGGCTCGCAGCGGCACGCACCAGGTTGTGGTTGAACCCCTGCAACGTCGCCGACACCGTGATGATCACGAACGGCACGCCCAACACCGCATGCACCACGATCAGCGAAAAGAAGCTGTTACCCAAACCCAACGGCGCAAAGAACAGATAACTCGCCACACCAATGATCACCACCGGCACCACCATCGGCGAAATCACCAGCGCCATCACCAGCGCTTTGCCGGGGAAGTCGCCACGGGTCAGGCCAATCGCCGCCAGCGTGCCGAAAACCATGGCCAGCACCGTGGCCGCCGGGGCGACGATGATGCTGTTCTTCAACGAGCGCATCCATTCGGCCGAGGCGAAGAAGTCCTGATACCAGTGCAGCGAGAAGCCCTGCAGTGGGTACACCAGGAAACTGCCCGAGTTGAACGACAACGGAATGATCACCAGCACCGGCAGGATCAGGAACAGCAAAACCAAGCCGCAGAGAATCCGCAAACTGTAGAACCACACCCGCTCAATGGGCGACATATAAGGACTCAGCATTTCGTTCTCCCCTTAGCTCAGGCGCAGGCGACTGGCGCCCACCAGCCAGCTGTAAATCAGATAAAGCACCACGGTCGCCAACAGCAGCAGCCCACCGAGTGCGGTCGCCATGCCCCAGTTGATGCTGGTGTTGGTGTAGAAGGCGACGAAGTAACTGACCATCTGATCGTTCGGGCTGCCCAGCAACGCCGGAGTGATGTAGTAGCCGATGGCGAGGATGAACACCAACAGGCAACCGGCGCCGATACCGGCATAGGTCTGCGGGAAGTACACCCGCCAGAAACTGGCGAACGGATGGCAGCCGAGGGAAATCGCCGCCCGCATGTAAGTCGGCGAGATGCCTTTCATTACGCTGTAGATCGGCAGAATCATGAACGGCAGCAGGATGTGCACCATGGAGATGTAGACCCCGGTGCGGTTGAACACCAGCTCCAGCGGCTTATCGATAATGCCCATGGCCATCAGGCCGCTGTTGATCAGCCCGCCGGATTGCAGCAACACGATCCATGCGGCGACCCGCACCAGGATCGAGGTCCAGAACGGCAGCAGCACCAGAATCATCAACAGGTTACTTTGCCGTGATGGCAGGTTCGCCAGCAGGTAGGCCAACGGATAGGCCAGCAACAGGCAGATCACGGTGATGACCAGGCCCATCCAGAAGGTGCGGGCGAAGATGTCGAGGTAGATCGCCTGGTCCGGGGTGGCCGGGGCCACTTCGCCGAGGTCGTCGATCCGGTGATCCACCGCCGCCAGCAAGTAGTACGGGGTGATGCTGCTGGTGTTGCGGCGCACGGCCTGCCAATAGGCCGGATCGCCCCAGCGCTCGTCGAGCCCTTCCAGCGCTTCTTTATAAGAGGTCGGCTCGGTGGCGAACGGCAAGGCGCGGGCGGTTTTGGTCAGCAGGCTGCGGTAGCCGGCCAGTTCCATGTTCAAGCGCTTGGACAAGTCACCCAAGGTCTGGTTTTTGCGCGCTTCAGCGAGGTCTTCGCTGGCGGCCTTGTAAACCGGTTCAGCGGGCAGGCCACGGCCGTCCCAACTGGCGATAGCCGTCACGGTGCGCGGCATGCCGCCGACCACTTCCGGGTTACCGACACTTTTGTAGAGCAGCGCCACAATCGGCACCAGGAACACCAGCAGCAGAAACAGCACCAGCGGCGCAATCAAGGCCTGGGCCTTCCAGCGATTGATCCGCTCGGCGTGCTTGAGCCGCTGCTTCAAGGTGGGGTCAGTGCCCGCGTTCAGGGGAACGGCGATAGCCATGGCGTACTCCGGAAATCTTTGATCGTTACAGAGGCAGACAGGCCACCTCTGTTCTTCTTATCGATACATCACCCCTGTAGGAGCGAGGCTTGCCCGCGAAGGCGGTGTGTCAGTCAGCATTAATGTTGAATGTGCCGACGTCTTCGCGGGCAAGCCTCGCTTCTACAGGGTACTGAACGTTCCCACGCTCTGCGTCACAGGGACGCGGAGCGTCCCGGGCGGCATTCCCACGCAGAGCGTGGGAACGATCAATAAGCCCACGAGGTGGGCTTATTTCGCAGCCCAGGAATTGAAGCGCTGTTCCAGTTGCTCGCCGTTGTCAGCCCAGAAGCTGACGTCGATCTGCACCTGGTTGGCGATGTTTTCCGGGGTGGTCGGCATGTCTTTCAACACGTCCTTGGCCAGCAACGGAACGGCTTGAATGTTGGCCGGGCCGTAAGCGATGTTTTCCGAGTAGGTCTTCTGCTGCTGCGGGGCCACCGAGAACGCGATGAATTTCTTCGCCGCTTCGGCACGGGTTTTATCCAGGCCTTTTGGAATCGCCCACGCGTCGAAGTCGTAGATCCCGCCGTTCCACACCACTTTCAGGTTGCTTTCTTTCTGCACGGCGGCGATCCGACCGTTGTAGGCCGAGCTCATGACCACGTCACCGGAGGCGAGGTATTGCGGCGGTTGCGCGCCGGCTTCCCACCACTGGATGCTTGGCTTGAGTTCATCGAGTTTCTTGAACGCGCGGTCCTGGCCATCCTTGCCGGCCAGCACTTTGTAGACGTCTTTCGGCGCCACGCCGTCGGCCATCAGAGCGAATTCCAAGGTGTACTTGGCGCCTTTACGCAGACCACGCTTGCCCGGGAATTTCTTGGTGTCCCAGAAGTCCACCCAGCTAGTCGGTGCGGAAGCCAATTTGTCGGCGTTGTAGGCCAACACGGTCGACCACACGAAGAAGCCCACGCCGCACGGCTGGATCGCGCCTTTGACGTAGTCTTCAGTCTTGCCAAACAACTTCGGATCGAGCTGCTCGAACATGTCTTCGTCGCAACCACGGGACAGTTCTGGCGATTCAACTTCTACCAGGTCCCAGGACACGCTCTTGGTGTCGACCATGGCTTTGACCTTGGCCATCTCGCCGTTGTATTCGCCGGCGACGATCTTGCCGTTGCCCGCCGCTTCCCACGGTGCGTAGAACGCCTTGGTTTGCGCGGCCTTGTTCGCCCCGCCAAAGGACACCACGGTCAGGTCCGGGCCCGCAGCCATCGCGTGTGCCGCACCGATCATGCCCATGACCAAAGCGGTGAATTTCAGGGATCTCAACATTTATTGTTCTCTCCACGTGCAGGGTTGGTGTTGGTATTGCGGGGGGCGATCAATGCGCCTCTAAAAGAGGATCGAGCGCGCGAACGTGCTCGACCTGCCAGCCAAGCGGTACCACATCGCCAACCGCCAGCTCGGGATCGAGCTCGGCAATCGGCTGTTTCACGAAGAAGTCGGTCTTGCCGCAGACTTCCAGGCGCACCCGGACGTGGTCGCCCAGATAGATGAATTCCGCCACCCTCCCTGAGAAGCGGTTGACGCAGGACTCGCTCGAACCATTGAGGCTCACGCGTTCCGGGCGAATCGACAGGGTGACGGGCTCGCCGGTCTGGCCGACGTTGACCGCCAGGGCTTCAACTTTTTCACCACGGCCCAGTTCAACGATGCAGCGGTCGCCGGTGTGGCTGTGCAGGCGGCCGTTGAGGCGGTTGTTCTCGCCGATGAAATTGGCGACGAAAGTGTTTTTCGGTTCTTCGTAGAGCGTGCGCGGCGGCGCGATCTGCTGGATTTCGCCCTGATGGAACACCGCCACACGATCGGACATGGTCAGGGCTTCACCCTGGTCGTGGGTCACGTAGACCACGGTCACGCCGAGACGCTGGTGCAGGTGTTTGATTTCCATCTGCATGTGTTCGCGCAGCTGTTTATCCAGCGCGCCGAGGGGTTCATCCATCAGCACCAGTTGCGGTTCGAACACCAGGGCACGGGCCAGGGCCACACGTTGTTGCTGGCCACCGGAGAGTTGCGCCGGGTAACGCTGGGCGAACGCATCGAGCTGGACCATGCTCAGGACTTTCTTGACCTTGTCGCTGACGTCGCTCTTGTTCAAGCCGCGCACGGTCAGCGGGAACGCCAGATTCTCGGCCACGGTCATGTGTGGGAACAACGCGTAGTTCTGGAACACCATGCCGATGTCGCGCTTGTGCGGCGGCACGTTGTTGATGGAACGCCCGGCCAGCAGGATCTCCCCGGCGGTCGGGGTTTCGAAACCGGCGAGCATCATCAGGCTGGTGGTCTTGCCGGAGCCGGACGGCCCGAGCAAGGTGAGGAATTCGCCTTTGCGAATGTCCAGGTTGAGGTCTTTGACGATCAGGTTCTCGCCGTCGTAGCTTTTCTGCACTCCACGAAAGCTGACCAGAATGTCATTGGCCCCTGCACTTGAATCGACCTGGCTCATACCCACACCTTTGTTATTGATGACTGCTTGTGGACTAAGCCTAGTGGACGCTGGGGACCGCGCAAATCGGGGCGCAGGAGAGAATCGCCTCAGCGGGATGGAAGGTTGGGGGTAGGGATTGCCCTACAAGGATGGCGCGTTTGGGCAAACGCAGCGGCAGGCGGTCAGCTGCAAGCAGCAAGAACAGGCAAAAGCAGGTTTACGGGGTGTCGCAAATGGACATGCCACCGAGATCCCCGTGGGCGCGGGCTTGCTCGCGAAAGCGGTGTGTCAGGCAATATTGATACGACTGACACGCCCCCTTGTAGGAGCGAGGCTTGCCCGCGAAGCTTTTAGCGTCAGTGAGGACGCCTTCGCGGGCAAGCCTTGCTCCTAAAGGGTTCGTGGCGGGGTTTTAAAGGAGTTTATGTTCCATCGCGTACTTCACCAGTTCCGCCAGGGAGGTGATGTTGAGTTTCTGCATCAGCCGCGCCTTGTGGGTGCTGATGGTTTTGCTGCTCAGGGCCAGTTGCTGAGCGATGTCGTTGACGTTGGCGCCTTGGGCCAGGCGTTCGAACACCGAGAATTCGCGTTCCGACAATAACGAGTGCAACGGCCGGGAGTCGGTCAGACCGACCTCGAAGACCATGCGGTCGGCCAGGTCCGGGTCAATGTAACGCCCGCCCGCCGCGACTTTGCGGATCGCGGTCAGCAGCAGCGCCGGATCGCTGTCCTTGGTCGCATAACCAGCGGCGCCGACCTTCAACGCCCGGGCGGCCATTTGCGCTTCGTCGTGCATCGACAGCACCAGGATCGCCGGCGGATTGTTCAGCGCGCGGATCCGTGGAATCGCCTCCAGGCCATTGACCCCGGGCATGGAGATGTCCAGCAACACCACTTCGCAGGGCACGTGACGCAGGGTTTCGAGCAACTGCTCGCCGTTGCTCGCCTCCCCCACCACCAGCAAATCCTTGGCCAGGCCGATCAATTGCTTGATGCCTTCACGGACGATGGTGTGGTCTTCGGCTACCAGTACACGGATCACTAGCCTCTCCTCATTAAATGCGATCTTTCAGCGATCCAAAGGCACCCGCACACTTAGCGTCGTGCCCTCCCCCGGCTCACTTTCAAGCGACAACTGCCCGCCCATGATCAACACCCGCTCGCGCATACCCACGACACCAAAGGATGTTGACCGGCCAGTAGCGGGAACAAATCCTACGCCATCATCGCTGACGGTCAGGCACAACTCGTCGCCTTCCAGCGCCAATGTCAGTTCGACAGTATGCGCCTGGGCATGGCGCATGACATTGGTCAGCGCTTCCTGAAGGATGCGGAACAGGCCAATCGCCTTGGCATCACTGAGCAGCGGCAGGTTCTCCGGCACCTGCACCAGGCACGGGATCTGCGTACGCGCCTCGAAACGCCGGGCCTGCCACTCAATAGCCGAGGCGATCCCGGCATCGAGAATCGGAGGCCGCAGCGCCGTGGCCACATCCCGCACCAGTTGGAATAACTGAGCAATCAACCGCTTCATGCTGTTCAAGCGTTCCTGCAACCCAGGATCGAGCTGGGCGTACGCCAATTCACACATGGAGGTTTCAAGTTTCAACACGGTCAGCATCTGCCCCAGCTCATCGTGCACTTCCCGGGCAATGCGGGCCTTTTCCTCTTCCCGCACGCTTTCCAGGTGCGCCGACAACTCCCGCAGTTGCGCCCGGGAGCTGGCCAGTTCCAGTTCGATGCGCTTGCTTTCGCTGATGTCCCAGACGATCCCGTCCCACACATACGCGCCATCTTCCAGCCGCCGGGTGATGGCCTTGATCTCGGCCCAGCGCTGCTCGCCCGAACGCGTGAGGATTCGGCCCTGCCACGACCAGTCGCTGTCGGTATCCAGCGCATGATCCTGGGTCTGGTGATAACTGGCCTTGTCGTCCGGGTGCACCAGGCTGCGCAGACCTTTGTCCCGGTGGGCCAGGGTCGCCGGCGAATAACCAACCAGGCTCTCGCTGCCTTCACTGATGTAGGCAAAGTCGATCTGCCCGGTCACCGGCGCCCGCTCCAGGCGAAAGACCAATCCCGGCACGTTGGCTGCGATCCCTTGCAACCGCGCCTCGCTTTCCTGCAACGCGGCCAGGGCACGACGGCGTTCGGTGACGTCATTCAGGTACACCACCAAATATTCGCCATCGCGAAACCGCAGGAAGCTCAACGAAACATCCGCCGGCAAAACGCTGCCGTCGGCGCGAACGCAATTGGTTTCGAAACTTTGCGGCCCTTCTTCGCTGGCGCGGGCGCGTTTCCACAGGTTGAGCCAGCGGTCCATGTGCAGGCCGGGCTCGAAGTCGATCAACGGCCGGTCAATGATCCCGCCAGATGGATAGCCGAGCATGGCTTCGGCAGCGCGGTTGGCGTAACGCACATGGCTGTCCCAGTTGACCCAGAGGATGCCGACGGTGCTTTGATCGATGGAAAACTGGGTCAGGCGCAGGGCTTCCTCACTGGCCTGGCGCAGGGCGATGTCTTGCCGCGCCGCCAGCAGCCGTTGCTCCAGGCTGTGTTGCTGGCGCCGCTGCCAGAACACGATGGCCATGCTGCTCAGCAGCAACACCGCCAACAACAGGCACAGGTTCTGCCAGAATCCCGGCGACTCGGACAGCCGCGGGTATTTGGGTTGCAGCCATTGGTTGTGCAGTTGTTCCAGGTCCTTGGCCGGGATCGCCCGCAACGCGCTTTCGACGATGCCGGCCAGCTCCGGCCAGTCCCGGCGCGTGGCCACCCGCAGCAGTTGCGGCAGGCCGATATCACCGACCACCACCAGTCCGGCGAATTCAGGTTCGGCGGACAAACGCCCCAACTGTGCTTCATCAACCACCGCGTAACCGGCCTGCTGACTCAACAGCAACTGCAACGCCTGACGCTCGATCGGCACGCCTTGCAGGTTCAGGTGGGGAAAGTTACTGCGCAGGTAATCGGCGGTGACGCTGGGCATGCGTACGGCGACGCGGGTCTGGCTGTCGAGTTTTTCCAGCTCCACCACACCGGCGCCCTTCTGGTCGCTGACCACCAGTTGCGGCACGCGCATGTACGGGTCGGAAAATTGCCAGAGCTTGAGCCCGCCGGGAGTTTGGGTCAGCCCCGGGGCGATATCGACTTCGCCCTCGCGCACGGCTTGTTCCAGCTGTTCGACGTCGGGGAAGTTGCGCCAGCTCAACTCGATCTTGAGCGACTTGGCCAACCACTTCATCAACTCGACATTGACCCCGGACAAGCGCTGCAAGCGTCGATCGTATTGCGCATACGGCGCCTGCAACACCAGACCGACACGCAGTTCGCCATGCTCGGCCAGCCACTGCTGCTGGGCCGTCGACAACTGTGCAACGTGCGCAGGAGGCGCGGGCGCCGCCCAACTCATCAAGGGAAACCACAAACAGCCGATAACCCACAGACAGCGAAAATGCTTCATTGAAGTCTCACACACTGACAAATACTGACCAACCCATTAGGCTGCCGGAATAACTTCTGGCCTGGAATATCCGATGCCCCCTGTCTACCGCCTGGCACTGCCAGCATTGTGCCTGTCGCTGATCCTGCCTTGCGCCTTCTCCGTCGAGGCCGCCGACCCGGCTCCCGCCACGGAAAAACCTGCCGACGCAAAACCGGCCGAGCGCCAGCCGCTGCTTGAGCGTAGTCAGGAAGAAGCGACCGCACTTGAGCGCACCGTGCCGGCCCAGGAACAGCAACAACTCCAGGCCGGGGCCGATACGTTTCTCGCTTTGTGGAAGCCGGCCAACACCCCCGAACCCAAAGGCGCGGTGATTATCATCCCTGGCGCCGGCGAGACCGTTGACTGGCCGCAAGCAATCAGCCCTTTGCGCAACAAACTGCCAGACGCCGAGTGGAGCAGCCTGAGTATCACCTTGCCGGACCTGCAAAGCGATGCCATTGCGCCACGTGTCGCCGAAGTCCCGCCGACGATCAAAGCCCCTGAGACGGGCAGCAAAGACTCGACCACCGCGACGCCCATCGAGCAAGCGGCCAGCGGTGAAGCGGACGTCGCTGATAAAGCGGTCGTGGAAACCACCGAAGAACAGTCCAAAGCCGACGCCGAGCGCATCTTCGCCCGCATCGACGCCGCCATCGCCTTTGCCGAACAGCAAAGTGCGCGCCGCATCGTGGTGCTGGGGCATGGCACCGGCGCTTATTGGGCCGCGCGCTACCTCAGCGAGAAGCAGCCTTCGCAAGTGGAGAAATTCGTGATGGTCGCGGCGCAGACGCCGGCGGCCAGTAAACCGGAACTGGTAGAACTGACGCCAACCCTCAAGCTGCCGACTGCCGATCTCTTCTATATGGACAGGCCACTGGATCGCAATGCAGCACTCGCGCGCCTGCAAGCCAGTAAACGCCTGAAAACGTCTGCCTTCAGCCAGGTGTCGCTCAAGGCGTTGCCGGGCAATACCAAGGCTGAGCAGGAGCAATTGTTTCGCCGGGTGCGCGGGTGGTTGAATCCGCAGCCGGTGGCGGAGCCATAGACCGCGTCGCCCCCGTTCGCGGGCAAGCCTCGCGCCTACAAAGGGTATGTCGTTCCCATTTCCGGCGTACGACACAAACCCTGTAGAAGCGAGGCTTGCCCGCGAAGGCGACCTCACTGACAACACAACTATGTGCTGCTAGCGAAAATCCCGCCGCGCCTTGATCAACGTATAGGCGTTATGCAATTCCCGCGTCTTGTCCGTCGCCTCGCGCACCTGCAACGCCGTCGCCCCCGAACCGGCGATCTTGTCCGGATGATGACGACTGAGCAGGCGCCGATAGGCCCGTTTGATCTGTTCCGGCTCGCTGGTCGCCGATACCCCCAACAGCCGCATGGCGTCCTGATACGTCACGGCGCTGCTGACTTGCGGGCGTTTCTGTGGTTCATAGTCGTGCGCCAACGCCAGCACCTGCTGCGGCGTCCAGCCCAACCATTTACCCCATTGCGCCAGCAGTTCACGCTCACTGCTGCCCGCGCGACCATCGGCCCAGACCATCCGCCAACACGCGCGCAGCACGCCTTCGGCCGCATGGGGCTGGGCACTCAAGCGTCGCAGATAGCCACGCAACCGGTCGTGCCCGTTTTTGCCGCGATTGAACGCGGCAATCGCACGCCGCTGCGCCGACTCGGTCATGTCCAGCGAACGCATCTCCTGACGCGCCTGCTGAATATGACCATCCACCACCCGTCCATCACACTTGGCCAACCGGCCCAGCAACACGAACAACAGTTCATCGTTGCGAAGCGCCGGCCGACCGCCGAGTTTTTCCCGCAAATGCGCCCAGCTCTGCAAGTGCAAGCGCCGGTCCAGCGCCTGTCCCAACAAGGCGCCGAGCATGGCCCCCGGAATGCTGGCTATGGCAAAGCCCGCTCCGGCTCCGATCAGAGTCCCTGGCCACAACATGTCAGCGGCTCGCTTCTATCAGGGATTCGGCTTCGGCCAGGCGTTCGTATGTGCCGACATCTACCCAATGCCCAGACAGTCGCTCACCGGAGACTTGCCCCGCAGCCATGGCTTGGCGAAACAGCGGTGCGAGCTTGAATGCGCCGGCCGAGCAGCCTTCGAACAGCTTCGGGTGCAGCACCGCGATGCCGCTGTAGGTCAGGGTCTCGGCATCCGGTTGCCCGTCTCGTACCTGGCCATCGACCAGAACGAAATCCCCGGCCGGGTGATGGGCCGGGTTGTCCGCCAGTACCAGATGAGCCAACCCGGCAATGGGTTGGCGTAGCGCGCTGAAGTCGTAATCGGTCCAGATGTCGCCGTTGACCACCACAAACGCTTCGTCACCCAGCAACGGCAAGGCACGGAAAATCCCGCCACCGGTTTCCAGCGGTTCGCCTTCGGGCGAGTACTGGATGCCGACGCCGTAACGGGAACCGTCGCCCAGGTAGTCTTCGATCTGCTGACCGAGCCAGGCGTGGTTGATCACGATCTCGGTAAATCCGGCAGCTGCCAGGGCGTGCAGATGATATTCGATCAACGGCACGCCGCCGGCACGCACCAGCGGTTTGGGGGTGGTCAGGGTCAGCGGGCGCATGCGTTCGCCTTTGCCCGCCGCCAGAATCATTGCCTTCATGCCGGGGCTCCAGCACGCAGGCTGGCCAGCAGCACATCCAGCTCCGCCAGTTCGGGACGACGGGCGATCACCGCGTCTATATAAGCAAAGAAGCGTGGCACGTCAGCGAGGTAGCGCGGCTTGCCGTCGCGGTGGCAGATGCGCGCGAAGATGCCGATCACTTTCAGATGACGCTGCACGCCCATCAGGTCGCTGGCACGGTGGAACTCTTCGAAGTCAGGCTGCACCGGAATGCCCAGCGCTCCCGCCTGTTGCCAGTAATCCTGCAACCAGGCGTACACCCGCTCTTCAGGCCAACTGAGGAACGCATCCTTGAACAGGCACGTCACGTCGTAGGTCACCGGGCCGTAAACCGCGTCCTGGAAATCCAGCACACCGGGATTCGGCTCGCTGAGCATCAGGTTGCGCGGCATGTAGTCGCGGTGCACCAACACGGTCGGCTGGGCCAGGGCGCTGTCGATCAACAGATCGCTGGCCTGTTGCCAGAGCGTTTGCTGGGCGGCGTCAAACTCGATGCCCAGTTCGTGCTTGACGTACCACTCGGGGAACAGTTCCAGCTCGCGACGCAGCAGGGCCACGTCGTAACTTGGCAGCGGCGCCACCATCGGCAATTGCTGAAAAGCCAGCAACGCCTGCAGGGCATCCTTGAACAAATCGTCGGCATTTTCGCTGTCGATCACGTCCAGATACGTCTTGCTGCCCAGGTCATTGAGCAAAAGAAATCCGCGCTCGAGGTCCTCGGCATAAATTTTCGGCACATTTATTCCGGATTTCGCCAGCAGAAAAGCCATATCCACGAAGGGTTTGCAGTTTTCCTGGGGCGGCGGGGCGTCCATCACGATGAAACTTTTGCCCTCGCCTTCCCAGCGGAAATAGCGCCGAAAACTTGCGTCGCTACTGGCCGCGGTCAACGTGGCCGGGGGCACGACGCCCCAGCCTTGCTCGGCAAAGAGGGTCGCCAACTGTTCGTCGAGCCAAACTTTCAGGTGTTGCAAGCGTACATCTTGGTCAGGCATTACAAGGGTCTCCGACGGCGCTAGCCGTCAAGCGGGTCATGCTTTATTATCCAGCATCTTTTTCAGACCATCGAGAGGCGTGCGGCCCACCACCGCGGGCAGATGGCACGCAGGAAGCCCGGACTAATAAGATGGCATTGAAATCCCCCGCGTTTCGTAAAAAATTTCCGTTGTTGGTTACCGGCAGTCTGCTGGCCCTGCAACCCCTAGCCACTTCCTACGTGGTCGCCGCGGAACAGTATGACTGCTCAGTCTCTGCTTCGGGTGCCTGGGACTGTGCGCCCAAGTCGCCGGCAGCTGCCTTGCCGCCGCGACCCGTCCATGACGGCAGCGCAACAGCCACCGCGAACGGCGAAGCTCCAGCCCAGAACGGCTCCAGCGAAGACACCGGCGCCAAGCCTGTACTCGTTACCGAGTCCAAGGGCCGTGGCCTGAAGTCCCGTAGCGCAGACTACAGTCACCTCGACTGGGTTCCGCGCGAGAAGCTCACTGCTGCGCAGTTGGCCGAAACCGGTCCTTACTGCTCTGGTTCCTATATCGAACCGATTCGTCCTGGCATGAATGACAAGACGAATAAAAGTGACGCTCCGACCTTTATCGGCGCGAAAGCTTCGCGCTATAACACCGAAGATCAGGTCGGCACGCTGGCCGGTGACGTGGTATTGCGTCAGGGCAGCATGCAGGCCGAGGCCGATGAGGCCAGTCTGTACCAGGCCGAGAGCCGTGGTGAACTGAGCGGTAACGTCCGCATTCGCGACAATGGCGCACTGCTCGTGGGCGACCACGCAGACGTGCAGCTTGACACCGGTGAAGCCAAGGTCGACAACGCCGAATACGTGATGCACAAGTCCCGTATCCGCGGTAACGCGCTGTACGCCAAACGTGCCGAGAACGCGATCATCCGCCTCAAGGATGGTACGTACACCACGTGCGAACCGAACAGCAACGCCTGGCAGCTCAAGGGCAACAACATCACCTTGAACCCGGCCACCGGCTTCGGTACCGCGACGAACGTGACGCTGCGGGTCAAGGACATTCCGGTCCTGTACACGCCGTACATCTACTTCCCGATCGACGACCGTCGCCAATCCGGTTTCCTGCCGCCGACCATCGGCACCGGCAGCGATACCGGCTTCATGCTGGTCACCCCGTACTACTTCAACCTGGCACCGAACTACGACGCCACGTTGTACCCGCGCTACATGAGCAAGCGCGGCATGTTGGTGGAAGGCGAGTTCCGTTACCTGACCAAGTCCAGCGAAGGTCAGTTCGGCGCCGCGTACCTCAACGACGACGATACCGAACGCAGCAAGCAGACCGATTACGAAAAAAACCGCTACATGTACAACTGGCAGCACAAGGGTGGCCTCGATTCGCGCGTACTCACGCAAGTCGACTACACCAAGATCAGCGATCCGTACTACTTCCAGGATCTGCAGACTGACCAGATTGGTGTGAAAAGCGCGGATTACGTTAATCAACAGGCTTCCGTAACGTACCGTGGCGATAGCTATACCGCAGCGGTAAATGCCCAGGCTTATCAGCTGGCGACTGTCTCGAACATCACGCCGTACAACCGCTTGCCGCAGATCACCTTCAATGGTGCGCTGCCTTATCACCCGAACGGCCTGGCCTTCAACTACGAGACTGAGCTTGTTCGGTTCGATCGTGATTTGGAGAATGGCAACTTCGTAAACGAAGATGGCACTGTCGAGCCGCGTCTTGATAACAACGTACAAGGCTTGGCCCGTGCAACTGGCGACCGTTTGAATCTCAAACCGGGCGTCAGCCTGCCGATGAACTGGAGCTATGGTTTCCTGAAGCCATCGCTCAAGTATCAGTACACCCAATATCAGCTGGATCTGGATGGCACCGGCAAAGATCAAATCGTTGCTCAACAGAACGCAGCCGCAGCTGCTGGCACCGATTACGTCGGCGGAAAATTCGGTAGCAATCAGAACCGTGGCGTTCCAATCGCCAGCATTGACAGCGGCTTGTACTTCGACCGCAATACCCAGTGGTTCGGCAAGAATTACCGCCAGACCCTGGAACCGCGCCTGTTCTACCTCTATGTACCTGAGGAAGACCAGAAAGATATTCCGGTATTCGACACCAGCGAATACACCTTCAACTACGCGTCTCTGTTCCGCGACAACCGCTTCTCCGGCTCCGACCGCGTCGGTGACGAGAACAAGCTGTCGCTGGGCGTGACCAACCGCTGGATCGAAGACGACGGTTTCGAACGTCAACGCATCAGTGTCGGCCAGGCCCTGTACTTCAAGGACCGCGAAGTCCAGTTGCCAGGTATCGATGCAAAAACCCGCGACGATGCGCATTCCAACGTTTCTCCATACGCCCTGGAATACGAATATCGCTGGAACCGCGATTGGCGCACCACCGCCGATTACAACTGGGACCCGGACAGCCGCAGCCCTCGCTCGGGCAGCGCGATGTTCCACTACCAGCCTGAAGACAACCCGAACAAGGTCATCAACGCCGGTTATCGCTATCGCAATGACCAGGTCCGTTACGACCAGAACACCGGTAAATGGTCCGTGGGCGGCGGTGACTATGGCACCCCTGGCACTCCTGGCTACGTGAAGGACTACTACAAGATTCAACAGCACGACTTCTCGGTGATCTGGCCGATCGTGCCGCAATGGAACGCCATCAGCCGCTGGCAGTATGACTACAACCGCAACCGTACCCTGGAAGCCTTCGGTGGTTTCGAGTACGACAACTGCTGCTGGAAACTGCGCCTGATCAACCGTTACTGGGTCAGCTATGACGAATTCAGTCAGAACGCCCCGGAAAACGAAAAAGGCGACCATGGCGTCTTCCTCCAAATTGTTCTGAAGGGACTCGGCGGCCTCACTGGCGCCAAGGTAGAGAGCTTCCTCGACAAAGGCATCCAAGGTTATCGTGAACGTGAAGACCAAGCTTTCTGATTGTCTGCGCCCGCTAGTGCTGGGCGCGTTGTTCCTGGGTACCGCGGCTAACGCCGCGGTACAGTCCATCGATAAAGTGGTGGCCATCGTCGACAACGACGTGGTCATGCAGAGCCAACTGGACCAGCGGGTCCACGAAGTTCAGCAAACCATCGCCAAACGCGGTACTGCCGTGCCGCCGGCCAGCGTGCTGGATCAGCAGGTACTGGAACGCCTGATCGTCGAAAACCTGCAATTGCAGATCGGCGAACGTTCCGGCATCCGTATTACCGATGAAGAACTGAACCAGGCCGTCGGCACCATTGCACAGCGCAATAACATGTCGATCGATCAATTCCGTGCCGCACTGGCCCACGACGGTCTGTCTTATGACGACGCCCGTGACCAGATCCGTCGCGAAATGATCATCAGCCGTGTGCGCCAACGCCGTGTGGCCGAGCGCATCCAGGTGTCCGAACAGGAAGTGAAGAACTTCCTGGCATCTGACCTGGGCAAAATGCAGCTGTCCGAAGAATTCCGTCTGGCCAACATCCTGATTCCTACGCCGGAAAGCGCCAACTCCGACGCGATCCAGGCTGCGGCCAAACAAGCGGACGCGGTGTACCAGCAACTCAAGCAAGGCGCTGACTTCGGTCAGTTGGCAATCGCCAAATCCGCCAGCGAAACCGCGCTGGAAGGCGGCGACATGGGCTTCCGCAAAGCGGCTCAATTGCCACCTCCGTTCGATCGCATGCTGAGCACCATGGCTGTCGGCGACATCACTCAGCCAATGCGCACCCCGGGCGGCTTCATCATCCTGAAGATCCTCGACAAGCGTGGCGGCGCGACTCAGGTGCGTGACGAAGTGCACGTGCGTCATATCCTGGTCAAACCTAGCCCGATCCGCGATGAAGCAAAAACCAAAGCGTTGGCCGAGTCGCTCTACACCCGTATCGAAGCGGGCGAAGATTTCGGCGAACTGGCGAAAAGCTTCTCGGAAGATCCGGGTTCTGCCCTCAACGGTGGCGACCTGAACTGGATCGACCCGAACTCGTTGGTGCCCGAATTCCGCGAAGTGATGGCCAAGACCCCGCAAGGTCAGCTGTCCAAGCCATTCCAGACCCAATACGGCTGGCACGTTCTGGAAGTCCTTGGCCGTCGCGCCACCGACAGCACCACCCAGGCCCGTGAGCAGCAAGCGATGACTGTACTGCGTAACCGCAAATACGACGAAGAGCTGCAAACCTGGCTGCGTCAGATCCGTGACGAAGCGTATGTAGAGATCAAACTCCCTGGTGCAGACCAGGCAGCGCAGTGAAACCGAAGCGTTTCGCGCTGACACCCGGCGAGCCGGCCGGCATAGGTCCCGACCTGTGCCTGCTGCTCGCCTCGCAAGCCCAGCCACATCCCCTGATTGCCATTACCAGCCGCGACCTGCTCATCGAGCGGGCCGCGCAACTGGGCGTGGTCGTCGACCTGCTGCCGGTCACCCCGGATCACTGGCCGGACGCTCCTGCACCAGCCAACAGCCTGTATGTCTGGGATACGCCGCTCAGTGCACCGGTTACCGCCGGGCAACTGGACAAGGCCAACGCGGCGTTCGTCCTGGAAACCCTGACCCGTGCGGGCCAAGGCTGCATGGACGGGCATTTCGCCGGGATGATCACCGCGCCAGTGCACAAGGGCGTGATCAATGAATCCGGAATCGCTTTTTCCGGGCACACGGAATTCCTCGCCGACCTGACCCATACCGCCCAAGTGGTGATGATGCTCGCGACGCGCGGATTGCGCGTGGCACTGGTCACCACTCACCTGCCCCTGCGCGAGATTGCCGATGCAATCACCCCGGAGCGCCTGGAGCGGGTCACACGAATCCTGTACGCCGACCTGCAAGAAAAATTCGGCATTGCCCAGCCTCGTATCCTGGTCTGTGGGCTCAACCCCCACGCCGGTGAAGGCGGACACCTGGGCCATGAAGAAATCGACATCATCGAACCTACATTAGAGCGCCTGCGCGGCGAGGGCATGGACCTTCGCGGTCCCCTGCCCGCCGACACTCTGTTTACCCCCAAATATCTGGAGCACTGCGACGCGGTGCTGGCGATGTACCACGACCAGGGCCTGCCGGTGCTGAAGTACAAAGGCTTCGGCGCGGCAGTCAACGTGACCCTCGGCTTGCCGATCATCCGCACATCGGTGGACCACGGAACTGCCCTGGACTTGGCCGGTAGCGGCAACATCGACACCGGCAGCCTGCAAGTCGCCCTGGAAACCGCCTACCAGATGGCCGAGACCCGTTTATGACCGAGCATTACCAACACAAGGCGCGCAAACGCTTTGGCCAGAACTTCCTGCACGATGCCGGCGTTATCGACCGCATCCTGCGCGCCATCCGCGCCAAACCCGAAGACCGCCTGCTGGAAATCGGCCCGGGCCAGGGTGCACTGACCCAGGGCCTGCTCAACAGCGGCGCGCAACTGGACGTGGTGGAGCTGGACAAGGACCTGATCCCGATCCTCAACCAGCAATTTGCCGACAAGAGCAACTTCAACCTGCACCAGGGCGATGCGCTGAAATTCGACTTCAATAGCCTGAATGCCGCGCCGAACAGCCTGCGAGTGGTCGGCAACCTGCCGTACAACATCTCCACACCGCTGATTTTCCACCTGCTGAACAACGCCGGCATCATTCGCGACATGCACTTCATGCTGCAAAAAGAAGTGGTCGAGCGTCTGGCGGCAGGTCCTGGCGGTGGCGACTGGGGTCGCCTGTCGATCATGGTTCAGTACCATTGCCGGGTCGAACACCTGTTCAACGTCGGCCCGGGCGCGTTCAACCCGCCGCCGAAAGTCGATTCGGCCATCGTGCGCCTGGTGCCCCACGACGTGCTGCCGCACCCGGCCAAGGATCACAAGCTGCTGGAGCGCGTCGTTCGCGAAGCCTTCAACCAGCGCCGCAAAACCCTGCGCAATACCCTCAAGTTGCTGCTGAGCAACGACGAGATCGAAGCCGCCGGCGTCGATGGCAGCCTGCGTCCCGAGCAACTTGACCTGGCCGCCTTCGTGCGCCTGGCCGACAAGCTCAGCGAACAAGTCCTGCAGGCTCCCGTTGCCAACTGACAGGCGATGAGCGTTATCGGGTAGGACGCCAGACGCGATGTCTGGTTTACTACCCGATACTTGGCCTAGACTGAATCCCATCAGCTACGCCCCGCGTCCCGCTCCGTTTTTAAGGCCTCTTGCATGTCCGATCCTCGTTATCAGGTCGACGTCAGCGTCGTCACCCGCTATCTGGCAGAACAATCGCAACCCGAGCACAACCGCTTTGCCTTCGCCTACACCATCACCGTGCACAACAATGGCGAGCTACCGGCCAAACTGTTGTCGCGGCACTGGGTGATCACCGACGGTGACGGGCATGTGGAAGAGGTTCGCGGTGCGGGCGTCGTGGGTTTGCAGCCGCTGATCCAGGCCGGCGAAAACCACACCTACAGCAGCGGCACAGTGATGACCACCAAGGTCGGCACCATGCAAGGCACGTATCAGATGATTGCCGACGACGGTAAACACTTCGACGCCGTGATCTCGCCTTTCCGCCTGGCGGTGCCCGGAGCCCTGCACTGATGGCAACGTACGCCGTCGGCGACCTGCAAGGCTGCCTCGAACCGCTGCAATGCCTGCTCAAGCAAGTAGCCTTCGACCCTGCCCGGGACACACTGTGGCTGGTGGGCGACCTGGTCAACCGTGGCCCGCAGTCCCTGGAAACCTTGCGCTTCCTCTATAGCCTGCGCGAATCGCTGGTGTGCGTGCTTGGCAACCACGACCTGCACTTGCTGGCCGCCGGGCACAACATCGAACGCCTGAAGAAAAACGACACCCTGCGCGAGATCCTCGAAGCGCCGGATCGCGCGGAACTGCTGGAGTGGCTGCGTCAGCAAAAACTCATGCACTACGACGAACAGCGCGACATCGCCCTGGTTCATGCCGGCATACCACCCCAGTGGTCGCTGCGCAAAGCCTTGAAGTACGCCGGCGAAGTCGAAGCCGCCCTGCGCGACGACAACCTGCTCCCGCCTTATCTGGATGGCATGTACGGCAATGAGCCGGCCAAATGGAACAGCGACCTCACTGGCGTGGAACGCTTGCGGGTGATCACCAACTATTTCACCCGCATGCGCTTCTGCACCAGCGAGGGCAAGCTTGACCTCAAGGGCAAGGAAGGCGCCGACACCGCGCCACCGGGTTACGCCCCGTGGTTCAAGTACAAGGAGCGCAAGACCAAGGGCCTGAAGATCATCTTCGGTCATTGGGCGGCCCTTGAAGGCAAATGCGACGAGCCCGGCGTCTTCGCCCTCGACACCGGTTGCGTCTGGGGCGGCGCCATGACCCTGATGAACGTCGACACCCTCGAGCGCCTGAGCTGCAAATGCGACGAACAGGGCCACAGCAAGCCGTCAGTCGCCCCACCTATTCCCGATCAAACGTCAGCCAGCGCCCAGCGCTAGACTGCGCTTTCAGCCGAGCCACAGGAGCCCGCCATGAGCGAATTCAAACGTATCCCCCCAGAACAGGCCCAGGCCCTGCGCGAACAAGGCGCAGTGGTGGTCGATGTCCGTGATCCGCAAACTTATGCCGCGCTGCACATCGCCGGCTCGAAGCATCTGGACAACGTTTCCATCTCGGATTTCATCCGCGCCGCCGACCTCGATGCGCCGACCGTGGTGGTCTGCTATCACGGCAATTCCAGCCAGAGCGCCGCCGCCTACCTGATCAGCCAGGGCTTCTCCGACGTCTACAGCATGGATGGCGGTTTTGAGCTGTGGCGCACGACTTATCCCTCGGAAACGGCGCAAGGCACTTCCGAATAATTTTTTTGTAACGTGCAAGCCCCGGCCCCCGTGGGCTCGCGCGGTGGCAGACGAACGGTCTGCCACAACTAATTACGTATCTCGCCTTTACCTCCCGAATAAGCAACTATCCTTAAGCGCAGGCCATCCAAAACAGGGGAGAGCCGGTACACCGGCGCGCGGGTCATCGGGAGTAGCTTTCGGGGGAGTCCGCTCCGAAAGAGTTCTGGGGGGTAAACAGCGACTGCATATCCAGTGGCTGCCAGCATCGACTGAATGATCCGGCGTCGGCTCCACGTATCGAGCGAGGTGACGTCATGAGTATCTTTAGCCACTTCCAACAACGCTTCGAGTCCACACGCCAGGAAGAACTCTCGCTGCAAGAGTACCTGGAGCTCTGCAAGAAGGACCGCAGCGCCTACGTTTCCGCCGCCGAGCGCCTGCTGCTGGCCATCGGTGAACCGGAGCTGCTCGACACCTCGGCCAACTCGAGACTGTCGCGAATCTTCTCCAACAAGGTGATCCGCCGCTATCCGGCCTTTGAAGACTTCCACGGGATGGAAGAATGCATCGACCAGATCGTGTCGTATTTCCGCCATGCCGCCCAGGGCCTTGAGGAGAAGAAACAAATCCTCTACCTGCTCGGCCCCGTCGGTGGCGGTAAATCGTCCCTGGCCGAAAAGCTCAAACAGCTGATCGAGAAAGTGCCCTTCTACGCGATCAAGGGCTCTCCGGTATTCGAATCGCCCCTGGGTCTGTTCAACGCCACTGAAGATGGCGCGATCCTCGAGGAAGACTTCGGCATTCCACGGCGCTACGTGAATACCATCATGTCGCCCTGGGCGACCAAACGCCTGGCCGAATTCGGCGGCGACATCAGCCAGTTCCGGGTGGTGAAACTCTATCCGTCGATCCTCAACCAGATCGCCGTGGCCAAGACCGAGCCTGGGGATGAGAACAACCAGGACATCTCGGCGCTGGTGGGCAAGGTCGATATCCGCAAACTGGAAGAATTCCCGCAAAACGACGCCGACGCTTACAGCTACTCGGGCGCGCTGTGCCGGGCCAACCAGGGCCTGATGGAATTCGTCGAAATGTTCAAGGCGCCGATCAAGGTGCTGCACCCATTGCTGACGGCCACCCAGGAAGGTAACTACAACAGTACCGAAGGCCTGGGCGCGATTCCGTTCACCGGGATCCTGCTGGCTCACTCTAACGAATCGGAGTGGCACACCTTCCGCAACAACAAGAACAACGAAGCCTTCATCGACCGAATCTACATCGTCAAAGTGCCGTACTGCCTGCGGGTCAGCGACGAAGTGAAGATCTACGACAAGCTGCTGTTCAACAGTTCGCTGGCCAAGGCCCATTGCGCCCCCGACACCCTGAAAATGCTCGCCCAGTTCACCGTGCTCTCGCGCCTCAAGGAGCCGGAAAACTCGAACATCTACTCCAAGATGCGCGTGTATGACGGCGAGAACCTCAAGGACACCGACCCGAAAGCCAAGTCGATCCAGGAATACCGCGACAACGCCGGTGTAGATGAAGGCATGAACGGCCTGTCGACCCGGTTCGCGTTCAAGATCCTGTCGAAAGTCTTCAACTTCGACCCGCACGAAATCGCCGCCAACCCGGTGCACCTGCTCTACGTGCTGGAACAACAGATCGAACAGGAACAATTCCAGGCCGAAACCCGCGAACGCTATCTGCGCTTCCTCAAGGAATACCTGGCGCCGCGTTATATCGAATTCATCGGCAAGGAGATCCAGACCGCGTACCTCGAGTCTTACAGCGAGTACGGGCAGAACATCTTCGATCGCTACGTGCTGTACGCCGACTTCTGGATCCAGGACCAGGAATACCGCGACCCGGAAACCGGCGAAATCCTCAACCGCGTGGCACTGAACGAAGAACTGGAGAAAATCGAAAAACCGGCCGGCATCAGCAATCCGAAGGATTTCCGCAACGAAATCGTCAACTTCGTATTGCGCGCCCGGGCCAACAACAACGGCAAGAACCCAACCTGGCTCAGCTACGAAAAACTGCGGGTGGTCATCGAGAAGAAAATGTTCTCCAACACCGAGGACCTGCTGCCGGTCATCAGCTTCAATGCCAAAGCCAGCAAAGAGGACCAGCAGAAGCACAACGACTTTGTCACAAGGATGGTGGAGCGCGGCTACACCGACAAACAGGTACGGCTTCTTTCAGAATGGTACCTACGGGTCCGGAAGTCTCAGTGACGCAGCGGCAAGCTCCAAGCTGCAAGCGACAAGTGAGAAGCGCATAAGCCCTGATATCCGGGCAACTGCTTCTTCTTGCAGCTTGCAGCTCACAACTTGAAGCTGCCCGGAGGGCCCTATGAGCTATGTGATCGACCGACGTCTCAATGGCAAGAACAAGAGCACGGTGAACCGCCAGCGGTTTCTGCGGCGTTACCGTGATCACATCAAAAAGGCCGTCGAAGAGGCGGTCAGCCGGCGTTCCATTACCGATATGGAACATGGCGAACAGATCAGCATTCCCGGCCGCGACATCGACGAGCCGGTGCTTCACCACGGCCGCGGTGGCAAGCAGACCGTCGTGCACCCCGGCAACAAGGAATTCACCAGCGGCGAACACATCGCCCGGCCACCCGGCGGTGGCGGCGGCAGAGGTCCCGGCAAGGCCGGCAACTCTGGCGAAGGGATGGATGAGTTCGTCTTTCAGATCACCCAGGAGGAATTCCTCGAGTTCATGTTCGAGGACCTCGAGCTGCCGAACCTGGTCAAGCGCAACCTGACCGGCACCGACACCTTCAAGACCGTGCGCGCCGGCATCAGCAACGAGGGCAACCCGTCGCGGATCAACATCATCCGCACCCTGCGCTCGGCCCATGCCCGACGCATCGCCCTGTCCGGCAGCAGCCGTGCGCGACTGCGGGACGCCAAAGAGGAACTGGCCCGACTCAAACGGGAAGAACCGGACAACTTCGGCGATATCCAGGAAATCGAGGCGGAAATCGAGAAACTCAGCGCGCGGATTCACCGGGTGCCGTTCCTCGACACATTCGACCTCAAGTACAACTTGCTGATCAAGCAGCCCAACCCCAGCTCCAAAGCGGTGATGTTCTGCCTGATGGACGTGTCCGGCTCGATGACCCAGGCGACCAAGGACATCGCCAAGCGCTTCTTCATCCTGCTGTACCTGTTTCTCAAGCGTAACTACGACAAGATCGACGTCGTGTTCATCCGCCACCACACCAGCGCCCGGGAAGTGGACGAGGAGGAGTTCTTCTACTCGCGGGAAACCGGCGGCACCATCGTTTCCAGCGCCTTGAAACTGATGCAGGAGATCATGGCCGAGCGTTATCCGAGCAACGAGTGGAACATCTACGCCGCCCAGGCTTCCGACGGCGACAACTGGAACGACGACTCGCCGATCTGCCGTGACATCCTGATCAACCAGATCATGCCGTTTGTGCAGTACTACACTTACGTGGAGATCACCCCGCGCGAACACCAGGCCCTGTGGTTCGAATACGAACGCATCGCCGAAGCCTTCTCTGACACTTTTGCCCAGCAGCAACTGGTCTCGGCCGGGGATATCTACCCGGTCTTCCGTGAACTCTTCCAGCGCAGGTTAGTGACATGACCGCCAAAGAGCAGAAGCGCCAACCCATTTCCACCGGCTCCGAATGGACATTCGAGCTGATCCAGGCGTACGACAAGGAAATCAGTCGCCTGGCGGCCCGTTATGCCCTGGACACCTACCCCAACCAGATCGAAGTGATCACCGCCGAGCAGATGATGGACGCCTACGCGTCTGTCGGCATGCCGCTGGGCTATCACCATTGGTCCTACGGCAAGCACTTCCTCAGCACCGAAAAATCCTACACCCGTGGGCAGATGGGCCTGGCCTACGAGATCGTGATCAACTCCGACCCGTGCATCGCCTACCTGATGGAAGAAAACACCATCTGCATGCAGGCGCTGGTGGTGGCTCACGCGTGCTATGGCCACAACAGCTTCTTCAAGGGCAATTACCTGTTCCGCACCTGGACCGACGCCAGTTCGATCATTGATTACCTGGTGTTTGCCAAGCAGTACATCATGCAATGCGAAGAGCGCCACGGCATCGACGCGGTGGAAGACTTGCTCGATTCCTGCCACGCCCTGATGAACTACGGCGTTGACCGTTACAAACGTCCCTACCCGATTTCCGCCGAAGAAGAACGCCGGCGGCAGAAGGATCGCGAAGAGCATCTGCAGAAACAGATCAACGACCTGTGGCGCACCATCCCCAAAGGCGCGGACAAGTACAGCGACAAGGACAACGCACGCTTCCCCGCCGAACCTCAGGAAAACATCCTGTACTTCATCGAAAAACATGCGCCGCTGCTGGAACCGTGGCAGCGGGAAATCGTGCGGATCGTGCGCAAGATTGCCCAGTATTTCTATCCACAGCGCCAGACCCAGGTGATGAACGAAGGCTGGGCGACGTTCTGGCACTACACGCTGATGAATGACCTGTACGACGAAGGCCTGGTCACCGACGGCTTCATGATGGAATTCCTGACGTCCCACACCAGTGTGGTGATGCAGCCGGGTTTCGACAGTCCCTACTACAACGGCATCAACCCCTACGCTTTGGGCTTCGCCATGTACCGGGACATTCGGCGCATGTGTGAACACCCTACCGAGGAGGACTACCGCTGGTTCCCGGAAATCGCCGGCACCGATTGGTTGTCGAGCATCAAGTTCGCCATGAGCAGCTTCAAGGATGAGAGTTTCATCCTGCAATATTTGTCACCCCAGGTGATCCGCGACCTGAAGCTGTTCAGCATTCTCGATGACGACCAGAAGGATGATCTGCTGGTCCCGGCCATTCACGATGAACCCGGCTACCGGACCATCCGTGAAACCCTGGCCGCCCAGTACAACCTGGGCAATCGCGAGCCCAACGTGCAGATCTACAGCATCGATCGGCGTGGCGACCGCTCCCTGACCTTGCGTCACCAGCAACACGACCGCAAGCCACTGGGCGAGTCCACCGAGGAAGTGCTCAAGCACCTGCATCGGCTGTGGGGCTTCGACATTCACCTCGAAACCCTGCAAGGCGACCAAGTGATGAAAGTCCATCATGTTCCACCCAGAAGCGAGCACGCCGAAGGGGATTACGGTCGGCTCGACCTGGCTGTCATTCACCTGTGATTTTTGGTTTCTGCCTCCGGAAGTTCGACGCAACGGTTATTCTGTCGAGCTAACGGAGGTTTTTTATGCAGATCTATAAAGTTGGCGGCGCCGTACGCGATCGCCTGCTGGGCATACCGGTCACTGACGTCGACCGGGTTGTGGTCGGCGCGACCACCGAAGAAATGCTCGCCAAGGGTTTTCGCCCGGTGGGTGCGGACTTCCCGGTGTTTCTTCACCCCAAGACCGGCGAGGAATACGCCCTCGCCCGCACCGAGCGCAAAAGTGGACGTGGTTATGGCGGTTTCACTTTTCACGCCAGCCCCGAAGTCACCCTCGAAGAAGACCTGATTCGCCGCGACCTGACGATCAACGCCATGGCCGAAGATGATCAGCACAACCTGACTGATCCTTACCATGGCCAGCGCGATCTTGAAGCCCGTGTTCTGCGCCACGTTTCCCCCGCGTTCGCCGAAGATCCGCTCCGTGTCCTGCGCGTTGCCCGCTTTGCCGCGCGCTATGCCGGACTGGGTTTCACCGTGGCCCCCGAGACGCTGGAGTTGATGCGTCAACTGAGCGATTCAGGCGAACTCGAAGCCTTGACCGCAGAGCGTAGCTGGAAGGAAATCTCCCGCGCCCTGATGGAAGATCAGCCGCAGGTGTTCATCGAAGTACTGCGGGCGTGTGGCGCGCTCAAGGTGCTGATACCGGAGGTCGACGCGTTGTTCGGCGTGCCGCAGCCCGAAGCCCATCACCCGGAAATCGACACCGGCGTGCACACCTTGGGCGTGCTGGAGCAAGCGGCGCTGCACAAACAACCACTGACGGTACGCTGGGCTTGCCTGCTGCATGATTTGGGCAAAGGCCTGACCCCGAAAGAGGAATGGCCTCGGCATATCGCCCACGAGCACACGGGCCTGAAGCTGATAAAAGCGGTGAACGAACGGTTCAAGGCGCCGAAAGACTGTCAGGAACTGGCGCTGCTGGTGGGCCAATACCACACCCATGGGCATCGGGCCCTGGAGCTGAAGCCATCGACCTTGCTGGAGTTGCTGCAAAGCTTCGACGTCTACCGGCGGCCGCAGCGGTTTGAGGAATTTATTGCGGCGTGCGAGATGGATGCTCGCGGACGTAAAGGCCTGGAGCAGAGAAGTTATCCACAGGCGGATTATCTGCGCGGGGCAGCGGTTGCGGCGCGGGGCGTTGCGGTTCAGCCCTTGCTGGAGAAGGGATTCAAGGGGCCGGAGCTAGGTGAGGCGATCAAACGGGAACGGCTTAAGGCGTTGAAGGCCTACAAAGAGGCGGCGTCGGCCTGAAAAGCTTCGCGGGCAAGCCTCGCTCCTACAGGACTTGTGCAAACCCTTGTAGGAGCAAGGCTTGCCCGCGAAGGCGTCATCCGCCTCACAACAAATCTGAAGGCGTCAACGGCTGCCCACGCCACTCAAACGCCACCGGCGCCAATACCTGATCAATCTGCGCTTCGTCCCACAAGGTCGCAAAGCTTTTGCCTACACCCGGATGCACCCGATCTGGCGCAATCAGCGACAACGGCCACAGCACAAAGGCGTTTTTCAGAATTTCTGCCCGGGGCAGGATCAAGCCATCGAAGTTACCCACCAGATCGCCGAACAACAGCACGTCGATATCCAGCGGCAAACCCTTGCGGTCCGGCGCGTAACGGCCGTTGTCGGCCTCGATGAATTTCAGCCGGCGATCCAGCTCCATCAGCGGCAAGTCGGTAAAAGCCGACACCACGAAATTGAAGAACGGACCGCTCTTGATCCCCACCGGCTGGCTTTCGAACACCGCCGAGCAGCGGATATCCACCAGGAAACCCGCCAGGGCCTCCAGGCCAGCCTGCAAATGGGTTTCACGCTCGATATTGCTACCGAGCCCGAGGTACACCTGAGTCAGCGACATCCGCGCTCGATCTCCACGCCGACGCCGCCGGTGGCCGCCGGGACCGCGCCCGGCTTGGTCAGCTTGAGGCGCATCCATGTGATCTTGAATTCGCTCATCAGGACCTCAACCAAACGCTCGGCAAAGGTCTCGACCAGTTGGTATTGCGCCTGCTCGGCAAAGGCCTGGATACGCGACGAAACGCTCGCGTAGTCGAGCGCCAGGGTCAGGTCGTCACCCGCCGCTGCCGGGCGATTGTCCCAAGCGAAGCTCAGATCAAGTCGCAGGCATTGTCGGATGCCGCGCTCCCAGTCGTAGGCACCAATCACGGTGTCGACTTCCAGGCCCTCGATAAACACTCTGTCCAAGCACTTTTCTCCGCTGCACGACAAGGGCGCAATGCGCCGTTAGAATCAGGGCGTCCTCGCCCGGAATAGTTAGCATGTTTTGGTTATTGGCGACCTTCGCCTACCTGCTCGGCTCGCTGTCCTTCGCCATTTTGCTCAGCCGCCTGACCGGTAACCCCGATCCGCGAATGAGTGGCTCGGGCAATGCCGGCGCCACCAACATGTTGCGCCTGGCCGGCAAGAAACTCGCCGTCCTGACCTTGCTCGGCGATTTATGCAAAGGCTTGCTGCCGGTGCTGATCGCCGGTGTTGCAGGTCTTTCGCTGCAAGAACAGGCCTGGGTCGGCGTCTGCGCCGTAATCGGTCACCTGTTCCCACTGTACTTCCGCTTTCGCGGCGGCAAGGGTGTCGCCACCGCGGCCGGCATGTTGCTGGGCCTGTACCCGCCGGCAGCCTTGTTGGCGGTCTGTGCCTGGCTGCTGACGTTCTACCTGACCCGCACCAGCTCGCTGGCGGCGCTGATCGCCACACCGCTGACCCTGCCGCTGCTCGCCTGGCAAGAGCCGGCGGCATTGCTGCCCATGAGCGCACTCACGGCACTGATCGTCTGGCGTCATCGCGGCAATCTACGCGACCTGTTTGCCGGGCGCGAACGGCATTTTTAAATACCGCCCATGAGCGCCGCTCATCACAGCGCCGACAACTGCTCCATCGGCCAGCGCGCCTGCACGCTGATCGCCAAGCTTTCGTGCTGGCCCGCCTGCAAGCGCTGGCAACCGGCAAACGCAATCATCGCGCCGTTATCGGTGCAGAACTCGGGACGCGCATAAAACACGTCACCCTTCATGTCGCCGAGCATTTTCTCCAGGGAGGTGCGCAGTGCCTTATTGGCGCTGACGCCCCCAGCGATCACCAGGCGCTTCATGCCCGCCGCTTTCAGGGCGCGCTTGCACTTGATGGTCAAAGTCTCCACCACGGCCTGCTGGAACGCCAGAGAGATGTCGCAACGGGCTTGCTCGCTGTCGTCCCCGGCGCTGACGCATTGCTGCCAGGTGTTCAGGGCGGAGGTTTTCAAGCCGCTGAAGCTGAAGGCCAGGCCCGGGCGGTCGCACATTGGTCGCGGGAAGGTGAAACGTCCTGCAACCCCTTGCTCCGCCAGGCGCGCGATTTCCGGACCGCCCGGATAATTGAGCCCCATCATCTTCGCAGTCTTGTCGAATGCTTCGCCGGCGGCATCGTCAAGGGTCTCGCCCAACAACGTGTATTGGCCGATCCCGTCGACCTGAACCAGCTGCGTATGACCGCCTGATACCAACAAAGCGACGAACGGGAATTCCGGCGGTTGCGGCTCCAGCATCGGCGCCAGCAAATGGCCTTCCATGTGGTGTACGCCAAGGGCCGGAATGCCCCAGGCAAAGGCCAGCGCCTGGGCGCAGGACGCCCCGACCAGCAGCGCCCCGACCAGTCCGGGACCGGCGGTATAAGCGATGGCGTCGATCTCGGTCGGCACGCAGCCGGCCTCGGCCAACACCTGACGAATCAAGGGCAGCATGCGTTTGACGTGATCACGGGAGGCCAGCTCCGGCACCACGCCGCCATAGGCGCGATGCAGGTCGATCTGGCTGAACAGCGCGTCGGCCAGCAGGCCGCGTTCACTGTCATATAATGCGACACCGGTTTCGTCGCAGGAGGTTTCTAATCCCAGTACTAGCATGGGTTTGCGCCTTGTTTAGGCTGAATTCGAAGGCGCGCATAATAGTCGCCATGGGATGCCCCGACTAGCGGTTTTCGATCAGAGGCTTTGCATTCCGGTCGATGAGGAGTTAACATCCGCAACCCTTAAAAACCGACGTCTTCAAGTGCTCTTTTGCCGCGAGGATGTTGACCCCGGTAATGAATGAAGGTAGCTCTGGATGCCAGCCGTCAAAGTAAAAGAGAACGAACCCTTCGACGTAGCTCTGCGTCGTTTCAAGCGCTCCTGCGAAAAAGCCGGTGTACTGGCTGAAGTTCGTAGCCGCGAATTTTACGAGAAGCCAACTTCTGAGCGTAAGCGCAAAGCAGCAGCCGCTGTTAAGCGTCACGCCAAGAAAGTACAGCGCGAACAGCGCCGCGCCGTTCGTCTGTACTAATACACAGACGTTCGTAGCAAGCTTCTGCCAAGCCCGGCCCTCAGCCGGGCTTATGGCATTTGCGTAAAACGCTTGATGCTTTACCGTCAACGCCGCAGACGCGACCGAGACAAACCTGCTTCACAGCGTCAGACCTGGCTCTTTTGCCAGCGGTGCACGTCTTTTCTGACGAGCCTTCCAAGGCTACTGACGAGCACACCCACTGATTCCTCTCACGACGATCAGCCCAAGGCACCTTCTTGCGTGCCCGCTTATGAGCTATCCGAGGCCATCGACTGGCCGCAGCGGATTTCAGCGCAACACTTTCAAATAGTCGAATACTGATTGGTACTAACGTCAGTGGATTTTCGGCAGATACACTTCCCGACAGCGATTACGCAGACGACACCGGTCGAGCCGCACATTTTGCGTGCCTCAAACAATACCCTGTGTTCGCCAGCCTTTGTTTTGGGTCCATTTCAGATGACGAGAACGCCATGGCCGGGCTAATTCCCCAGAGCTTTATTGACGACCTTCTGAACCGCACCGACATCGTCGACGTGGTCAGCTCGCGCCTGCAAATGAAAAAAGCCGGCAAGAACTACACCGCCTGCTGCCCGTTTCACAAAGAGAAAACCCCGTCCTTCAGCGTCAGCCCCGACAAGCAGTTCTATTACTGCTTCGGTTGCGGTGCTGGCGGTAACGCCCTCGGCTTCATGATGGACCACGACAACCTGGATTTCGTCCAGGCGGTCGAAGAACTGGCCAAAGCCGCCGGCATGGAAATCCCCCGCGAAGAAAGCGGCCGCCCGCACAAGCCGCGGCAGCCGACCGATTCGCCGCTGTACCCGCTGCTCACCGCCGCCGCCGAGTTTTACCGGCAAGCACTGAAAAGCCACCCATCGCGCAAAGCCGCCGTGGACTACTTGAAAGGTCGCGGCCTGACCGGTGAAATCGCCCGGGACTTCGGCCTCGGCTTCGCCCCGCCCGGCTGGGACAATCTGTTCAAGCACTTGAGCAGCGACACCCTGCAACAAAAAGCCATGGTCGACGCCGGCCTGCTGATCGAGAACGCCGAAACCGGCAAACGCTATGACCGCTTCCGTGATCGCGTGATGTTCCCGATCCGCGACAGTCGCGGGCGCATCATTGCCTTCGGTGGCCGCGTGCTGGGCGACGACAAGCCGAAATACCTGAACTCACCGGAAACCCCGGTCTTCCATAAAGGCCAAGAGCTTTACGGCCTTTATGAAGCGCGCAAGAACAACCGCAACCTCGACGAAATCATCGTCGTCGAAGGCTACATGGACGTTATCGCCCTCGCCCAACAAGGCCTGCGCAATGCCGTCGCAACCCTGGGCACCGCCACCAGCGAAGAGCACTTGAAACGTCTGTTTCGCGTCGTGCCCAACGTATTGTTCTGTTTCGATGGTGACCAGGCCGGGCGAAATGCCGCCTGGCGAGCGCTGGAAGCGGCGCTGCCGTGCCTGCAGGATGGTCGGCGCGCACGTTTCCTGTTTCTGCCCGAAGGCGAAGACCCGGATACGCTGGTGCGCTCCGAAGGCACTGACGCCTTCCGCGCGCGGATCAATCAACACGCGCAACCACTGGCCGATTATTTTTTCCAGCAACTGACCGAAGAATCGGACCCGCGCTCGCTCGAAGGCAAGGCCCACATGGCCACCCTCGCCGCGCCGCTGATCGATAAAGTCCCGGGCGCCAACCTGCGCATCCTGATGCGCCAGCGACTGACCGAAATCACCGGCCTGACGGGCGAAGCCATGAGCCAGCTGGTGCAAAGCGCTCCTCAGGACGCGCCGCCGGCCTACGATCCGGGCATCGATTACGACGCCATGCCGGATTACAGCGACTACCATCAGCCTCAGGCACAAGACACGTACGCGCCGCAGCAGGAATGGACGCCGAAGAAACCCGGCGCCGGCGGCAAGAAGTGGGACAAGAAACCCTGGGACAAGAATGGCAAGCGTGGCGGCGATCGCGATCAACCGAGTGCGCCACGCACACCGATTGCCGTGGAAGCCCCGACGCTGATCGCGCTGCGCACGCTCATTCATCACCCGGACCTGGCCGGCAAGGTAGAAACCGCCGACCACTTCGCCAATGAGAGCAATACCTACGCGCAGTTGCTGGTCGCCCTGATCGGGGCCGTGCAAAAAAATCCTAAGCTAAACTCAATCCAGCTAATGGCCCGCTGGCACGGGACCGAACAGGGACGTTTGCTCAAGGCTTTGGCGGAAAAGGAATGGCTGATTGACGGTGACAACCTTGAACAACAGTTTTTAGACACCATTACTAGGTTATCGGCAACGCAACACACGGATAGCCTGGAAGCACTAATCAGGAAAGCAAGGCAGCCAGGACTGACCGCGGAGGAAGCAAATCAGATCGCAAATCAGATGCGCGACCTATTAAAACGCAATATGGCTGTATCAACCCCGACCTCAACTGGCGCGTGAGGTCATAGCTCAGGTATAATCCTCGGCTTGTTTTTTGCCCGCCAAGACCTTCAGTGGATAGGGTGTTATGTCCGGAAAAGCGCAACAGCAGTCTCGTATCAAAGAGTTGATCACACTTGGTCGTGAGCAGGGTTACCTGACTTACGCGGAGGTCAACGACCACCTGCCGGAGGATATTTCAGATCCGGAACAGGTGGAAGACATCATCCGCATGATCAACGACATGGGGATCAACGTATTCGAGGTTGCGCCAGATAAGGATTCCCTTATGCTGGCCGACGCCGATACCGACGAAGCTGCGGCCGAAGAGGCAGCAGCAGCGTTGGCAGCGGTCGAGACCGACATTGGTCGCACCACCGACCCAGTGCGCATGTACATGCGTGAAATGGGTACGGTAGAGCTCCTCACTCGTGAAGGCGAAATTGAAATCGCCAAGCGTATTGAAGAGGGCATCCGCGAAGTGATGGGCGCAATTGCGCACTTCCCTGGCACGGTTGACCACATTCTGTCCGAATACACTCGCGTCACCACCGAAGGTGGCCGCCTGTCCGACGTCCTGAGCGGTTATATCGACCCGGACGACGGCATTGCGCCGCCTGCAGCCGAAGTACCTCCGCCTGTCGATCCGAAAGCCGTGAAAGCGGATGACGACACCGACGACGAAGAAGCTGAAGCCAGCACCGACGACGAAGAAGAGGCCGAAAGCGGGCCGGATCCGGTCATCGCGGCACAGCGTTTTGGCGCTGTCTCCGATCAGATGGAAATCACCCGCAAAGCGCTGAAGAAGCACGGTCGTGGCAACAAGGCAGCGATTGCCGAACTGGTGCTGTTGGCTGAGCTGTTCATGCCGATCAAACTGGTGCCGAAGCAATTCGAAGGCCTGGTCGAGCGTGTTCGCAGTGCCTTGGATCGCCTGCGTCAGCAAGAGCGCGCAATCATGCAGCTTTGCGTTCGTGATGCGCGCATGCCGCGTGCTGATTTCCTGCGCCAGTTCCCGGGTAACGAAGTCGACGAAAGCTGGTCCGACGGCTTGGCCAAGGGCAAAGGCAAATACGCCGAAGCCATCGGTCGCCTGCAACCGGACATCATTCGTTGCCAGCAAAAGCTGATCGCGCTGCAAACCGAAACCGGTTTGACGATTGCCGAGATCAAGGACATCAACCGTCGCATGTCGATCGGCGAGGCCAAGGCCCGCCGCGCGAAGAAAGAGATGGTTGAAGCGAACTTGCGTCTGGTGATCTCCATCGCCAAGAAGTACACCAACCGTGGCCTGCAGTTCCTCGATCTGATCCAGGAAGGCAACATCGGTTTGATGAAAGCGGTAGACAAGTTCGAATACCGCCGCGGCTACAAATTCTCGACTTATGCCACCTGGTGGATCCGTCAGGCGATCACTCGCTCGATCGCTGACCAGGCCCGCACCATCCGTATTCCGGTGCACATGATCGAGACGATCAACAAGCTCAACCGTATTTCCCGGCAGATGTTGCAGGAAATGGGTCGCGAACCGACCCCGGAAGAGCTGGGCGAACGCATGGAAATGCCTGAGGACAAGATCCGCAAGGTATTGAAGATCGCTAAAGAGCCGATCTCCATGGAAACCCCGATCGGTGATGACGAAGACTCCCATCTGGGTGACTTCATCGAAGACTCGACCATGCAGTCGCCAATCGATGTTGCTACCGTTGAGAGCCTTAAAGAAGCGACTCGCGAAGTTCTCTCCGGCCTCACTGCCCGTGAAGCCAAGGTTCTGCGCATGCGCTTCGGTATCGACATGAATACCGACCACACCCTCGAGGAGGTTGGTAAGCAGTTCGACGTGACCCGTGAACGGATTCGTCAGATCGAAGCCAAGGCGCTGCGCAAGCTGCGCCACCCGACGAGAAGCGAGCATTTGCGCTCCTTCCTCGACGAGTGATCACAAAACCCCCGGCCCAGGCCGGGGGTTTTGCTTTATACAGATTAAATCCCCCGCACCACCCTCCCGCCGAATTGCCCGTCTACACTCGAAACATTCCCCCCGAGCCATAACGAGACCGTTATGCCCAGATTGCCGACCGTGCTTTTTTTGCTGTCGCTGATGACCTGGACCGCAACGGCTGGCGCGCTGACTCTGACCGACGAAGAACGTAGCTGGCTGGCGGCTCACCCGGACTTGCGTCTGGGCGTCGACGCGTCCTGGCCGCCCTTCGAGTTCCGCGACGAACAGGCGCGCTACCAGGGCCTGGCCGCGGACTATATCAACGTGATCCGCCAACGCCTGGACATCAAGCTCACCCCCATCGAGCCCGTAAGCTGGACGGTGGTGCTGGAACAGGTCAAACAGGGCAAGCTGGACCTGTTGCCCGGCATCATGTCGACCCCGGAACGCCAGACTTACCTGTCGTTCACCCGCCCCTACCTGGATTTTCCGATTGTCATCCTCGCCCATGTCGGAGGCGCCCAGCCGCGCAAAATCGAAGACCTGTACGGCCTGAAAATCGCCGTGGTGGAAAACTACGCCCCCCATGAGCTGCTACGCACCCATCATCCGGATCTGAACCTGGTGGCGATGCCCAACGTCAGCTCGGCGTTACAGGCGCTGGCCACCGACGAAGTGGATGCCGTGGTGGGTGATCTCGCCTCCAGCGTCTGGAGCCTGCGCCAGCTCAAGCTCGACGGGCTCTATGTCAGCGGCGAGACGCCTTATCGCTATCAATTGGCAATGGCGGTGCCGCCGAAAAACAAAATGCTCGTCGGCATCATCGATAAAGTCCTGGCGGACATGAGCCCGAGCGAAATCAGTGCGATTCAAGAGCATTGGGTCGGCAACGTCCTCGATCACCGGACTTTCTGGTCCGACTTGTTGGTCTACGGGCTGCCGGGCCTGGTATTGCTGATCATCATCCTGGCGGTGGTGATCCGGATCAATCGCCGCCTGAGCTCGGAAATCGCACGGCGAATCGATCTGGAACAGGAACTGCGCAGCAGCGAATACCACTATCGCGGGCTGGTAGAGAGCCTGTCGGCCATTGCCTGGGAAGCACGGATCAGCGATTTCACCTACAGCTACGTGTCGCCCCACGCCGAGGATCTGCTCGGCTATCCCCTGTCCCATTGGCTGATTCCGGGGTTCTGGCGCAACATCATCCACCCCGCGGACCTGACCCGCGCCCAGACCTTTTGCGACCATGAAGTGCTGGCCGGACGCGATCACAGCGTCGATTACCGGGTCATCACAGCCGATGGGCGCTGCCTGTGGGTGCGCGATATCGTCAGCCTGATCGAGCACGGCCATGAACCGGTGCTGCGCGGGCTGATGATCGACATCAGCGACGCCAAGCGTACGGAAGAGGCGCTGCGCCTGTCGGAACAGAAGTTCGCCTCGGTGTTCCAGCAATGCCCGGACATCCTGGTGATCGCGCGGCTGTCCGATGGCTGCCTGCTGGAGGTCAACGAAGCCTTTGAAGAGCAGATTGGCCTCAAGGCCCGGGACGTCATCGGCCAGACTGCCACCGATTTGAACATCTGGGGCATTCCGGGGGTTGGGCCGGGCTTGCTGCAACGGTTGCAGGCCGGCAGCATCCGCAATCTGGAGATGCCCTTTCGCCGCAACAACGGCCAGGTGTTCACCGGCCTTATTTCCGCCGAGCCGTTCGATCTCGATACGACGCCCGCACTGGTGGTCGTGGTGCGGGACATCAGTCAGCTCAAGGAAACCCAGCAACAGCTGCAAACCTCCGAAGAAAAGTTCGCCAAGGCCTTCCACGCCTCGCCTGACGGCTTATTGCTGTCGCGGCAGAGCGATGGCCTGCTGCTGGAGGTCAACGAGGGTTTCAGCCGCATTACGGGCTTCAACAGCGCGATGTCAGTGGATCGTTCGGCGCTGGACTTGGGGATCTGGGTCAATCTGAACGAACGCAAACAGATGCTCGACTTGCTGCATCGGGATGGCTTTGTCCGGGATTTCAGCTGCCACATCCGCCGCAATGACGGGCAGATCCGCCTCTGCGAAGTGTCCAGCCGGCCGCTGCCGATCGGCGATGAAGATTGCATGCTGACCATCGCCCGGGACATCACCGAGCGCCACCTGATGCAGGAGAAACTGCAACAGGCCGCCACGGTGTTCGAGAGCACCGCCGAAGGCGTGTTGATCACCGACACCCAGCAGCACATCAGCGCGGTCAATCGCGCTTTCACCGAAATCACCGGTTACAGCGAGAGCGAAGCACTGGGCCACACCCCTCGCCTGCTCGCTTCGGGCCTGCATGACAGCGCGTTCTACGCGGCGATGTGGCATCAATTGACCGACGAGGGCCATTGGCAGGGCGAGATCTCCAACCGGCGCAAGAACGGCGAACTGTACCCGAGCTGGCTGACCATCAGCGCCGTGCGCAACCGCGACAAGTTCATCACGCACTTTGTCGCCGTGTTCGCGGACATCTCCAGCCTCAAGCACGCCCAGGCCAAGCTCGATTACCAGGCGCACCACGACCCGCTCACTGGCCTGCCGAACCGCACGCTGTTCGAAAGCCGACTGCTGACCGCGCTCAACAACCAGCAGGAAAACGGCGGCCAAGGCGCGGTGTTGTTCCTCGACCTCGACCGCTTCAAGCACATCAATGACAGCCTCGGCCACCCGGTCGGCGACCTGCTCCTCAAAGGCATCGCCGTGCGCCTCAAGGAGCAGCTGCGGGACATCGACACGGTCGCGCGCCTGGGCGGCGACGAGTTCATCATTCTGCTGCCCGGCTTGCAGCAAGCCAGCGATGCCGACCACATCGCCACCAAACTGCTCAACTGCTTCTGCGCACCGTTCCAGGCCGGTGAACACGAGTTCTTCATCAGCGCCAGCATCGGCACCAGTCTTTATCCGAAGGACGGTTGTGACGTCGCCACGCTGGTCAAAAACGCCGATGCGGCGATGTACCGCTCCAAGGCCAAGGGGCGCAACCGGGTCGAAAGCTACACCCGCGACCTCACGGCCCAGGCCAGCGAGCGCATAGCGCTGGAACACGAACTGCGGCGCGCCATAGAGCGCAATGAATTGCACCTGTACTACCAACCGAAGATCAGCCTCGACGACCATCGCCTGGTGGGCGCCGAAGCGCTTATACGCTGGCGCCACCCGACCTTCGGTGACGTGCCCCCTGAGCACTTCATTCCCCTGGCTGAAGAAAACGGCATGATCCTGCAGATCGGCGATTGGGTACTCGAGACCGCGTGCCGGCAGATGTTTGAATGGAACCAGCTCTACGAAAGCCTCGGCCCACTGTCGGTCAACCTCGCCGGCGCACAACTGCGCCAGCCGAACCTGCTCGGCCGCATCGAACAACTGCTCAAGGACAACCGCCTCAAGCCCGGATTTCTGCAACTGGAAATTACCGAAAACTTCATCATGAGCCAGGCTGAAGAAGCGCTGGCCGTGCTGCACCAACTCAAACACCTGGGCGTACAACTGGCGATCGACGACTTCGGCACCGGTTATTCGTCCCTCAGTTACCTCAAGCGCCTGCCGCTGGACATCCTCAAGATCGACCAGTCCTTCGTCCGCGGACTGCCGGATGACCCCCACGACGCGGCCATTGTGCGAGCCATCATCGCCCTCGGCCGCAGCATGCAATTCACCATCATCGCCGAGGGCGTCGAAACCCAGGCCCAGCAAGAATTCCTCGCCCTCGAAGGCTGCGAACAGATCCAGGGCTACATCGTCAGCCTGCCCTTACCGCCTGAAGAATTCGCCGCGACGTTTCTTCGTATAGCCGTATCGGATTTTTCGGATAGCACAGCCGAGAAACCATCGCTATAATCCGCGGCCTACTGAGGGCCTATAGCTCAGTTGGTTAGAGCAGAGGACTCATAATCCTTTGGTCCACGGTTCAAGTCCGTGTGGGCCCACCATACTCAAAGCCGCGCATTGCGCGGCTTTCGTGTTTCTGGCGGAACCATGTCCGATGCAGTCCTATGGTCCAAGGGTACAATTTAGGTACAGTGCTGGTTCGCCAGCCGCCTAGGAGCACCCTCTCATGGCTACTCTCGTCAAAACCCCTTCCGGCACCTGGAAGGCGCTCATTCGTAAAAATGGCTGGCCCACTGTCGCCAAAACCTTCCGCACAAAGCGTGATGCGGAGGACTGGTCGAGGCGTACCGAAGAAGAAATGGTGCGTGGCGTGTACATCCGGCGTAGCGGCTCGGAGAAAATGACGCTAGAGGCTGCACTCAAGCGCTACCTGAGCGACATAACCCCCACCAAGAAGCCCACCACTCAGCGTGGCGAAACCTCGAAAGCCAAGAAGCTCATCGAGCACCTGGGCAAATACTCACTGGCTGCCCTCTCCGCTGAAATCATCGCCGGTTATCGTGACAAGCGCCTGAACGAACCCAGCCGTGGTGGGACCATCAGCAATAACACCGTGCGCCTCGAACTGGCCCTATTGAGCCACCTGTACACGGTAGCGATTCAGGAGTGGGGGTTGGGTCTGACCTTCAACCCAGTGCTGAACATCCGTAAGCCAAGCCCTGGGGATGGTCGTGACCGAAGGTTATCACCGGAGGAAGAACGCCTTCTGCTCGCGGCCGTGAATCGACACAGCAACCCTATGCTGGGCTGGATTGTTTGCATCGCTCTGGAAACGGGTATGCGCTCGTCAGAGATCTCATCCCTACGGCGACCCCAAGTGGATCTGGCAAAGCGTGTCATACGTCTCTCAGACACGAAGAACGACGGCTCTCGAACCGTTCCACTGAGCAAGCGCGCCACTGAAGTATTCAAAGCTGCGATGGATAACCCGGTGCGACCAATCGACTGCAATCTGGTGTTTTTCGGTGAGCCTGGGAAAGACGGGAAGCGTCGACCGTATACCTTCACCAAGATTTGGGGTCAGCTTAAGAAGAAACTTGATCTACCTGACTTCAGATTTCATGACCTGCGCCATGAAGCAGTAAGTCGGCTTGTCGAAGGCGGACTGTCCGACCAGGAGGTATCAGCTATCAGTGGGCATAAATCGATGCAGATGCTTAAGCGTTACACACACCTGCGAGCCGAAGACCTCGTCAGTAAACTGGACAAAATAACGAGACCTGGCGCTGAAGCTTACTAATTTAAGACGGGGGATTTTGGCCTCGCCCCCCCCCCCCTCATCTTCGGAGCTTTTCAGTATGCGAAATTGAACTCCACTTGACCATCTGACTACATTTTGACCAGCACGCTTCGTGACCATGAGCGGCAGAGAGCTGCGCATTGCTGTCGGTCGTGACCGGCAGCAATCAACCCGAAGCAATCATTTGAGAATGACCGCTGATGAGCGACTCTCCTGGCTGCGTAGGGTCGATTTTATCGAAAGCTCAGCATCTTTTTTCGGAATGGTATGCGTCTGAAGTTGAATCGTGTGTGGAGCATATAAGACTTATGACGCAGCCCCGCTATAGCTGGATGTAACATTTGGCACGTAGGTTGTGCTTGCTGCTATAAGGTACGCAAGCAGTGGGCAAAACCTAGCACCTGCACTCCTATGATCTAAGGACGACTTCATGAGTAGCATTTCCCCAATAATCCCAACTCAAAACTGCGAAAGATTCCAAGCATTCTGCGATTTTTTGCGCTCAGCTCCAGTAAAGCCTGTCACGGGTGTGATGATTGAGGCAAGCCCTAGGCACCATGAAGTCATCGAAGTGACTATGAATCCTCAGCCGGAAAGTCTGATTTCATACTGTTGGTACAACTGCATTGACCATACTTTATTGAAAGGAGGAAATGTTATATTTGGGTGGTTGCTTTGGGCGGATGCGGATTATTTCATTGCCCAACATCATGCTATATGGATGGATGATGAAGGAGCTCTTTTTGATATTACTCCAAATGCAATTTCGTCTGAAACTGTGCTGTTTATGCCAGACAATCGCGCCCCCTTTGATATTGATGAGCTGAGAGCGCCAGCAAGTTTGAGATGGAAATCACCGGATGAATATTTTTGGATCATGGGTCCACTCAAGAAAAAACATTTCTTCATAGGTCGTATGGAACCAACGGCAGAAGAATCTCAAAGAATTGAAACAACGCGACTGAATCTTGCGAGCCGACATGAACTAATTTCTACTCTTGAGATATCGGCCAGTAATATTTTATATAATTGCCTAATAAAAAATTTCGACGACATTGAGAAGCTAACCTCAGTTCAGAGCACTAAAGAATTTCAATTACTCATTCAATTAAATGAAATATTAAGCAAAACACCTCGCCCACACTTGACTAAAACCAGCTACGACTGGGAGACATTAGTAGGAGCCTGGAACGATCTTCATAATGCCGCAGGAATTTTAGACCGTGATCACAAAAATATTTTACATGAAATTTCTGAGCTGTTTCGAGTTAACTCCCCAGCTGCATTGATGCTACTAGGTAGTCTAGTGAATCATGACGTTCGCATCATCGGAAAACTAAGTATCGACAAGCGCCAAGAGTGCCAGGACTTGGTAAGAAAGGCCAACATAGCAATCCGTGATTTTAGACTTGCGCTACTCCAATACGGCTCAGTTGACGCCATGGACCGCTTTTTCGGAATGAGCCATGACATCGATCGGCGCGATGTGGAGTTTCAGACAATAGACGTGAAAGGTTTGGTTGTCTACTTGGATACAAATGCTGTATCGAATCTTTTGAAAAAAAAGGCGGGCAGAGCCATGTGCCTAGAAAAGCAGAAAAAAGGTTTGGTTTCATTTGTTTATAGCTCATACCTAGTCGCCGATGCAGTCAATATGAATCCTTTTTTCCTCAAAGACTACATAGACGAACTTTTGGCGCTTACCCAAGGGCAAATGATCGGTACCATAGATCATATACCCTGCTTTGTTAAGGAAGATATCACTCGCACCTTAGCAAGGACAGAAAGGCAGAAAGCAGCCGCCAAGGAATTTGAGAAACAAAAATTCATCAAGGTTATCGAGCATTATCATGAGTACCCTGAGTTCAGAAGGGGGAAAGCTTTAAGCAGTGCCTTGGCCGAATCTGGGGCCGATTTTTTTGCAAAGAGCGAGAATAAAATTCTCGCTGACCATGCGCAACTGCGAAGGAGCTTCCAGTTCCGTAAATATGCCACCGAGTTCATTGAGTCAGGAAGGGTGCAGGTGCTTGAGCCTCACGAGATAAGAGGCGCAATTCATGAATTGCTTGAGGTTCTGGACTTTTGTAACTATGGAACTGAGTCGGTAAATTTCTCGAATTTCAAAAGGATTGCAAGCAGCTATCGTGATAATGAACATATAGGCCATGCCCGAATTGCGGATTATTTTGTTACCGATGACGAAAAGTTGAAGGTTCGCGGCAACCTGATCTATCCTATCGTCGGCGCACGCACGCAGGTCATTGGCGTTAAAGATTTTCTTGATAAGTTGCCTACATTTTAACTCTCTCTGACTGCAATGATGCTAGTGTCGGCGAGCGGGCTTTGGGTCAAAACCTCGTTTGGATTGACTGCTTTTGGCCGCTCTCTGCCGGTCATCGCTGCGGCGTGTGTCAGTAAAATCGAATGCAACCCGGTTGTCGCCACGGATTCAATTAACTGGTCAGTGTCAATGCAAATGGGTGGTCAAGTCCATGCAGTTGCGCACTGTAAACGCATAGTGTGCAAAGAGCCGCCTATAAAAAGGCGGCTTTTTTGTATCTGAAATCGCTGATCTGAACTTTTCCGAACGGTATCAGCTCACATTTCTATCACAGCATATCGTGTCACCGAAAGCTAGCTGGCTAAGTTGATTTCCGCCGCCTCCACTCCATCAACATTGGCGCGAATGCCATAGCGAAAGCTGCACAAAATAATCCGTTTGCAACCTCAGCAAACGCGGGAAGCTCAAACACACCGTCGACTAGCTTGGCAACCAAACTCAGAGCCAACAGGCTCCCTGGCCATCGAGCATATCGGAGCGCTTCAAACCTCAGATTATCCAGCATCAATAGGTTGAGACGGACGCTTTTACTCTCAGGTACCGGGGCCGAGACCACAGCAACAAGTTCAAGTAGATCCAGGGTTCGATCAGCCTCGCTATTTGTTTCCTGTCTTTTGTGCAGTCGACGGTGATAAACCGTGTCTCTGACCAGGTCTTCAGACGGAAGATCCTTCAATTGATGCCATCTGAAGGACGCCACACCGTACTCCCGTAGCAACGTCACCGAGGTATAGGGTCTCTGGAGTACTTGCAGGTATCGCCCGTCTAACAGAGCGAACCACTCATCCTGCCGCGTTGCTGGCTCTATGAGCTGAATTCGTTTGGGAGCAGGATAATTCTGCTCATCAACCCAGGCAGCAATCGGTTTATTACCATGCGTACGCATGAATGCAACACGATGCTTACCTTCATGCGCAGTCAATATGGCCAAGGGCTTGTACCAGGTGTAAAGAGCCTTATTTGACCACGTAAAGTTAGTCGAGTAGCTCTCAATCCTCTCCGCTATCTCCTTTTCAGGGACGTCTTGAGGCTTCCCCTTGATGCTTGCACCAAGGACATAGCGAGGATCAACAAGGGTTTTGAATCGCTCCGACTGCGATTCCTCCCAGTCGAGAAAAGGCACAACAGTACGTAGAAATGAATGCCCCCAAAAAGCGCAGGTACCACTACTGTCCATCCAGTCGTTCTGATACTCCTGCTCAAAATAATATCGGGAGTTCATATCCATCGAGAATTTAATGGTGCACAACGCCCGTGAGGCCCCCATCATCCGATCAGAGACCCCAAGGGACAGAACGCCCACCTTGCCAGCCATCTCGCTCACTAGCACACTCCTTCCCTGCAACCAGAATTAGACAAGGGCACAACAATGTCGCAAGACGACGAACTATTCCATGTGCAGTTGGGCAAGGACCATCCTAACTACCAAAGCGTCGCCCTCCGCCGCAGGCCTGGCTACGTGAACTACGAGGTGGTAGAGGTCGACGTGGAGAAGCTGATCCACTATTCCAATCAGGACGTACGGGGGTATGTGCTTGCACCAGTAGAGGATTGGCAACCGGACAAGCGGGAAGGGATTTTTAGTTTCTTAGCACCACCTGGGCCTCGGGAGCAGCCAGTCGAAATGCCGGTCATCTCTTTCAATGAGCGGGATGTCGTTCAATACGAACGAAAATGGCGGTTTTTTAAGAAGGCCGTGGTGTATCGCTTGAAATACATCGGGTACACAAACGGTCGCCATCGCACGCGCTACCTGCATTTTGCAGGAGCGAAGCGGATACCCGTGATGTGCCACATTTCGGAGGTCAACGCATTGAAGGCCCACTGCGCGCCCTAGATCCGCTGCAGGCCTTCTAGATTTCACAGAAGCACGCATTTAGACCGAATACCTACGACATGCAGTAAACCTCCCTGCTCAGAGCTTTTCTGAACAGCATGAGCATCAAAAAAAACCATCTTTTTGCCAAAAAAATGAAATTAATTATAACCCCTTGAATTACTGGCAATTTTTCAAATCACAAAAAAGCCAAGATATACCACGCTGGTAGTTATATGGCGACACACCGAATACCAAACTTATCCATCTTGGGCAATCCGTGTCACCAACAAGTTTGACAGCAACTAACTTACGCTCATAATCGTCTAACTTCTCCACAAGCTTGCAGACTCCCGAGCGCTGCTCAACCTGCATCAACAAAGGTGAAAACCACGATGAACACTGAAGCATATTTGGTTGGAAAGTTTGGCGCACTAATGCAGCTGTCTGATTTGGCCGAGCTACTTGGACGCTCGACAGATGGGCTAAGGGTCTCACTCTACTCGGACACCGACCTATCGAGAAAACTTAAACCCACCATGATACGGATCGGCCGCCGCATATACTTTCGTACGCAGCAAGTCAATGTAGCACTACAGCTTGAAGCACCAAAAAGCGAAGCACACGTTCAATAATACTGACCTGAGGTAGATTTACTATGGGTCGGCAACGGACGATCAACGACAAGAAATTTTGGAACTCACCCAAGATGGCTGGGCGCACTCAAGAAGACCGAGCAACTCTCGTCTATCTATTAACATGCACCTCCAGCAACATTGTTGGTAGTTATTCTATCGTCCCACGGATTGCTGCGGCAGAAATGGGATGGGACACAGAGTCACAATTCATGCCAGTACTGAAACGCCTCTGTGACTCCGACTTCATAAAATACGACGCCGAAACCAGCTTCGTATGGGTTCGCATTTGGTGGGAACATAACTCCCCGAAAATGGCGCTAGCGCCAACGCTACGTCAGAAATCCATCAAGCAAATCAGAGAAATGCCTGCGCATTGGATATCAGACTATCTGGATGACATGGCGGAAAGACTGCAAGAGTGCGACGAGTATCGCGAGATGCTAATCCAGGAATTCCAAGCGTCGAGCCAAAGCGTTAATCAGGGAGAAAACCACCGCTGTGACGCTACCGATAGGGTATCGATACCCCATCGCCAGCCCATGGACAGGCCTGTGGATGACTATAGTTCCCAGATCAATGGAGAAAACAACAAGGCTACCATCCACCCCGAAGCCGGGGGTAGCCGGAGAGGGAAGCCAGAAGGTCATGCCCAAGAAAACAGGGTATCAGTACCCTATCTATCCCATATACCTAGGGGGGCGGGTAACTATAACCCTAACAATAACTATAAAAATAACAATACAACAACAAACCGCCTGATTTTCCCTCACGAACTGTCTCGGGCAGCACAGGCATCAATAGAAGAAGCCCTGCTACAGGTTTCAGATACAGACGCGCAAAAATTACTAGATGAGTTGGCGGCTGCGATTGCAGCCAAAAAAGTAAAGACAACCATCACGCAGTTATTCCACGGGCTTTTAAAAATTTACCACCAGGGGAAACTTCAACCTAGCAGTGGTGCAATAGCCATTGCAGACAAAAGGTCGCAGAACGGCGGTGTCGGGCAAGAAGCGATAGCAACTTTAAAAAGAAAGATGCTAATCAATTGACCAATGGAGCAACGACAATGCAGCTACAATTCAAGGAACTTGAAAACTACTGCGATAGCCTGGAGCACTCCGGCAACATCCAGGTCATTTTGCACGCGCATTATGCAAAAGGCTTCGCGCTGACTGTATCGGACGGCACAATCGAACACCCGGTAACGGATGAGCAAAACCATCCATACTGGTTCAGAACTGTAGAGATGGCATTGGATGAGCTTGCCAATATCCCCTACTTATCAGACAAAATAATGATAGACCGCACATCTTGGTCATAAGCTCTTCGCTGTAACGGAGAAGCATACTCATCAAGCAATCTTATTATTGAACGCAGTAAATTTTTTAATACCCTAAGAATGCTTCGGCGTACTGGGTGATGGGACTGAAAAGAAAGTCCCTGACAGGTGGGAACAGTAGCTCGATAGAAAGAGCCACCGGACAAGCAGCGGAAAGACGCGCCGTATAGACCACATCCCAAGAGCGCCGCAAAGGCGTACTGGATACGGGCCTTAGACAAGCCCTGACTGGCGGGAACAGTAGCTCGATAAAAAGAGTCGCCGGACAGCTGGAAAGACAGCTCTGCGTTCGCCCCAACCCGATTAGGAGCGACAACATGATTTTTCACCTGAGATCGTTCGCCATCATCAGCGCACTCACCGTACCAATATCTGCGCAGGCCCAAATCCCGGTAACCATCACCAGCGACATACCCGCAACGTTGAACCAAGTACAAACGATGGCTCAATGGACGCAGCAAATTGCCGGGATGAAGCAGCAGTACGACCAGATGCAAACGGATTATCAGCAGATGGTTCGCCAATATGAATCGACCACGGGCTCTCGTGATCTCGGCCAGATAATGAATAACCCCAAGCTGAGGAACTACCTGCCAAACGACTGGCAAGACGTTTACGACAGCGTGAAAAAAAGCGGTTATTCAGGGTTGAGCGGATCGGCCAAGAGCATCTATGAAAATAACCAAGCCTACGATGGATGCGCTCACATCGTGAGCGAGCTCGAGCGCACTTCTTGTGAAGCGCGATCAGTGAAGGGGGCTCAGGATAAAGGATTCGCCCTGGAAGCTTACGGCGCGGCCCAAGCACGTATGGGGCAGATTGATCAGCTCATGGCCGAAATCAACAACACTCAAGACCCCAAGGCCATCGCGGAGCTGCAAAGCCGCATTTCGGTTGAACAGGCAAACATTCAGAACGAGCAAACAAAGCTTCAGATGTACGGCATGGTCGCCGCCGCTGAAGACAGCCTACAACAGCAGCGGCAATCCGAACTCAATGCAAAGAGCAATGCACGTCGTGGATGGGTTCGTCCTCAGGCAGTCCAGCTCAACAGCCGTGGAGAATAGCCATGATCACCATCATCCATCTGCCTCTGATCCTGATCTGCTTCTTCATAGCATTTTCGATTCACCGATTCTGGGCCTGCGTCCGTCAAATGGGGTTCACGAAAGAGATTAATGCGCGAGCGCCGCTGATGGTTCACCGAGACGTATTCGCCGCCGCGTTGGTTCTAACACCCTTCATGATCGCAGTAGCCGACTGGTCCAGCCTTACCCTACCAGGGCACTCCACTCCGATCTCATCGACGCTGTCCGTATGGATATCGATTGGCCTCCTGGTAGCGAGCTTGTTCACATTGAGGGACTCCCTTGAACGTGTTGCTGGAAGCTGGGCCGGAACTCGTGAGAGCGTGCTGCGTACCGTTGCAGCGCTGCGCATCATAGACGACCTTACCCCCATCAAAGCTTCTGGCCTGGCTGAGGTACCTCACACGAAGGTTGAGCATCAGCCCCATCAACACCGCCAGGATCGTGGCGACCACGGAGTGGGAAAATGAGGACTTTTCTAACGTTTGTATCTCTGGCTGCCGCCCTCTCGGGCTGCGGGGATTCGAAAACTCATGATGTCGATTGGTATAAAAAACACGACGTCGAAAGGACGTCGGTGATTTCCAGTTGCAGCAACTCCCCTGGAACCCTGGCTATTTCTCCTAACTGCGTAAACGCAAAGCAGGCAGAAGCGCAGCTAGCCAACTCACGTCGAGGCTGGCTCAACCCAGCAACGACCAAAACAGAGGGGCGGTAAAAATGGATAGCCCTATGCTGTTCCAGTTTCTAGGAGAAAGCATCGATGCGGGCCTCAGCTCTTTCGTCGAGGCCACAGCGGGTAGTGTGATCAACTCGTTCACTACGCTGGCTGTGGCGTTTGCGACGCTCTACTACGTTTTAGTAGGTTTTATGATGATCACCGGCCGTGTAGAGCAGACCGGGTCCACATTCTTGATTTCATGCGGGAAGTTTCTGCTGATCGCAGGGTTCGCGCTCAACGTCGATAGTTACATGACCTGGGTCGCCCAAACCTTGCAGGGACTCGAAACAGGCGTCAGCTCCGCATGGGCCGGATCTAACGCAGACTACCAACCCAAATCCGTCTATGAGCTCATAGACGGAGCACTGGGCAAGGGCTGGGGGATATCCGGTGATCTTTGGGAGAGAGCGGGCAATCGAAGTTGGCAGGAAACCAACATGGCGTTCGGAGACTACTTCAACGCAGTGATCATTGCCCTTGCCACAGGAATTATCGCCATCCCGGCCGGGGGAATGATCGTCGTTGCGAAAGCGGCCTTGGTCATCATGTTGGGTATTGGCCCGATGTTCGTCATGTGCTTGATGTTCCCCGCCACGCAACGATATTTCGATTCGTGGCTCGGTCAGGTCATGACCTACATTTTTCGAATTGCTCTGATGGCTACGGTGCTCTCACTAGCCGTTGTGATCTTCAACAATCTCGTGTCGGCGGTTGACCTAGAGAGCGATCAGAATACCCTGTTCACATCATTCCTATTGATTGGTGCGACGGTGGTTCTAGCTCGCCTCCTTGACGAGATGAATACCGTCTCAGGGCAGTTAGCAGGCGGCATGTCATTAGCCACCTTAACCTTTGGCCGTATGGTGGCCGGAGCCACTTCACCACTGAGAGTGGCCGGCAACACAATAAATCGCCAATCGACAAGGCGCGATATGCAATCGGGCATGATGGTCACCGGGGGCAGGCTCAACCATTTGGCGGCGGGCAATACCATGTGGAACCCTGCGTATCGGCAACATGTCATGCAGAACATGGGGAAAAACTGGGGGCCAGCCGCAGGGGGCAAAACGAGTCAGTAAAGGGATCAACGACAATGGATCGACCTCGCCTAGGCGGGGTCTTTTTTACCCGTAGCAAGGAGCAACTCAATGCCCGTGATGTTCATGCCGGAATCGGGGAGAAACCGGTACTACGTCTACCATTTGATCAATACAGCCAACGAGCTTCCGTTCTACGTCGGGTACACCTCCGACCCTTATGGCAGGTATCGGACACATGTGAAGAAAAACCCTGGAACGCTTGAGGGCGCAGCACGCTGGAGGCTCATCAAAGCGTTGGCAGATGCAGGTTTGGGTTTTGATCTAGTGGTACGTCACTCATTTCGCTACAGGGGAGATGCAATGAGGCACGAAAGCGCGGCGATCAAGGAAATGCTGCTGAGAGGGGCCCCAATATTGAATTACCCAGCGAAAGACATCTATCAGAAGCTGGGCAAACACCTTGCAGGTCTCTCCAGAACTGAAGATCTATTCAAATAGCGTATGACGGGTCAAGGGGTTGGTGCGGCCCGCAGACGCGAAGCGGCGAGGACTCGGCCCCTTTACGTGGCAGAAGCGTCCAACGCTCACGGCATGGGTGCAGGGGATCAAGGCCGTAGGCCTTCCCCGGCCCCCTTGACGTCAGAGGGCGACTCGCTCCCTTCCCGCTTGCGGGAAGGGCGGGGGGATGGGTAATACTCGAAAACGCTAACCAATTATAAATAAACGATTAATCAGAAAAACAAGACAATTTCAGCGCGTACTTGACTCAGTTCCATACGTTTGAGAACACGAAACATGTTCTGGAGGCTCTATGCCCCGCAAACAAGCGCAATACGATTCTGACAACTCCGCGCCCTGCTTGGGCAACCCCTTCGGTTGCATCCCGTGTCCGAACTTGCCGGACTGGCTGCGGGGGCAGGTACGGCGGGCGGAGCCCTTGACCTCCCCCCTGGCGATAGGCTGACGCTTCCTGTGGTATCAAGGGTACGGCTACGCCCGGCATCCTCACCCGTTCGGTGCTCGCCTTCGGCTCCGCTCCGCATGCGGCTTCCGGTGCCGCCCTTGACACCACATCCAGCAAAAACCTTGGTACTTTGGTGCATACAAACAACGATGCAACCGAAGGCATACCTACGTTCAACCCAATAGCAAGGAGTCCGCATGACCTCAGAAAATCAAGAACCGAGTCAGCATCAAGGAAGCATCGAAACACGCAACATCGACGAACAGGGCAAGGAACATCAGCTGTCAGGCGCCGAGCAGAACAAACGCAAGGAAGCTGTCGCCTATGCAGCTGCCTCCATAGGTCTGTCTGGACTCAAAATCACAGAAAGTATGAGGCTTCTTGGCGAACGCTACATTGACGGCGACATTGGCCTGGAAGAGTTCGTGGCGCTCTCGCAGCAACAGCTCCCCCTATGATAACCAGGCCCGGCTGGCACCATATCTCTTGTTCATGAACAAGAACTGGACCAAGTGGAGATCTAGCGCAGGATAGGCATTCGCCGGGAAGCTGTGCCACACAACGTAATTTCTGCTACGCATTTTCTTCGTTCATGAACAAGGGCAGAACGAAGTAAAAACCTAGTGCAGGATAGGCTTTCACCGGAAAACTGTATTACACAACGTCATCTCCCCTAGGGAGTTTCCTTGTTCATGAACAAACTTTGAAGATGATGGAGCACTAGTGCAGGATAGGCTAACCGCCGGTTAAATGTGCGCACACATTTAGCACGGCATGGCCTTGCAAGTTTCGTTACCGTTGATGGGGGAGTATCTATGGAGAGCTCAAGTCGTGCCTTGAACATCCACCTGGGAGCAGATCTAAAAGCCCGCTGGGCGGATCACTGCCGTGCTTTGGGTAAGTCTCCAGGGGCTGCAATCAAAGCGGCCATTGAGCAACAACTGGCGCAAGCAGCAGCAAACCCAGAGCCAAAAACTTACCAGCAAGTCGCAGAGGCTCCGCCCCGCGATCCCAAGCAACGCTTTGAAATCCTGCTGACCGCTTCGGAAAAAGCAGCTATCACAGAGCGAGCACTGATAGAGCGGTGTTCCATGCGGCGCTGGATCATCGACGCAATCCGCACCGGCTTGACCCACGAGCCACAGTTCAGCATGGATGAAATCGACGCATTAGGTGAATCTAACTATCAACTTTTGACTCTAGGGCGAAATCTCAACCAGATTGCACGCCGCTTGAATGACGGCGAGAATGAGAAAGTAACTTTAGAGAGGATCGAAGCGTTGAGCGGATTGATTCGAAAGCATACTGAAGTCGTTAGCCGGTCCATTCGAGCAAGCCTTGAGCGATGGAACATCGAATGAGCGCTAGTTCGTTGGCACTATCCAATAGCGGTTAACGACCCATCTATTCTTGTGTGCACCTGAGCCACGAAACCAAAATAGAGACTCTTTCATAATGTCAAGAAAATTCTCAGTAGAGGGAGCCGTAAATCTCTACTCAAGTAGTCCAAGCATACTTTTCGCATCCGAGCTTTATTTAGCTAAGGAATACGACGAATTACGCAAAGATCTAGAACTTTGCAACCTGTACATCATCACGAATCGAAAGAAAATTCATATCGATCCCAGCTCATTAAAAGTAGAAGGCGCATGTATTAAAGGAATACTCATCGTCTGCAGGGATCAGGCATGGACGAGGCTAGAATTCAACTTCCCGATGCAAGCCGAGCATCATGCTGGCTCTCCAAGCGATGTAAAAATTCACAAAGAGTACTCAAGCAGTTACATCACGATCACAAACATAAATTCCCAAACAATTCGAATACCCACTTATATTTTGGTGGCAGGTAGCTGCGCAGACTTTCGCGAGGAAACCGATCTAGATGTTTTATATGTAGGAATAGGAATAGGAAAAACAAAACCGAGAATAGCAGTAGACCGCTTACTGACTCACTACCAACTTCAAAAGATACTAGCAAAAACCATCACCGACGAACCAGAAAGCGAAATAATTATTTTAATGTTTAGGTTCGAACACTCTCGAAAAATTCTAAGCAATGGTGGCGACTTAAGCTTAGACCCAACAGCTAGCGATGAAGAAGACGACGAGCATTTCACTAAACTACAAACTGCTAAACTCCCGAGGAAAAATAGAGTCCTTCTAGCAGAGGCAGCGCTAATAAATTACTTTAAGCCCCCTTATAACACGATGCATCGCAATACAAATTTCGCATCCCAAAAGAGAATGATCTTAACGAAAATGTTAGATGAGCAGGGGATTACAGGAGTAATCGTTGAGGTCTGCACCTCCAACATAAAATCCAGGCTAAAATCAGATACGAGACCTCCAAAAAGTCTTGAAGAGCTACTCCCTGGCGCTGACTTCAGCTGGCTAAGAGATGCAACCTTGGAGCAAAAAACCGCTGCACAAACTTGGTTAAGTGATGTTGCACATAGTTGCACAGTCAACATCCCGTTGACCTCCCCAAGTATTCGTAACACTTTCCTCCATGGTCTTTTTTAGAAATGTTAGACATTCAATTAGCACGCATTAATTAAACCATGCGACTATGATGTTACAACTGTACATTCCAAATAACGCTCTAATCCTGATGTGCAACAAACAGAACCAGCAGCTGTCAACTCAAGAGTTTCCACCTGATGTTTTATTCGGGCAACAATTGCTATTTTTTCAATTTTCATTGATGGTGCATTGTACAGTTCCAAAAACTCAACTAATGCATTATCAGTCGAGAGAACCTCCATCCGAGAAGTCGCATGTTCACCTAGCGGAATTTGACTTACAGTCACCCTACTTACAGTCAACCGGTCAACCTCAGGATCACGCGAGATCGCAGCATAGACAGTGGAAATATTGAATCCTACTTTTTTTAGACTTGCACCGTATTCAAACGCCTCCATCAACACCCGAACAAAACTCTTCAACGATACAGGGGGTTTTATTATCTTCAACAAAGACGCGTCTTCCGAAATTTGCATAACTGTGAAGTCAAAATAAACATATCGTACTAGCTTAATTTCTTCTACATCGCCAAAAGGAGTGTCCATCTCCTCAACAGTTTCAACCCTTTCAATGAAACGAGCGCGCACTATATCAGTGGTAATATCTACCAGTTCGAAACCCAAGCCGTTATCCCTTGAAAACGCATATTTCGCGATCGACGACACAACCGGTAAATCGTGATTTAAAATCAACCATTGCTGCTTACTTGACTTCATCTGATCCGCTCCCAGTAAATTCTTTACGGACAGCTTCGAGTGCAGCTATCGCCCCGCTTTCGAGCAATTTGAGCATTTTCTTCTCAACTGTTGCCTCACATGGCGTTCGATTTTTATTGTGAAATTCCTTATCATTAAATTTATATCTACCTCTAACGGCGTAGGAAAACTTCTCACAATGTTCAGGGTCCGAAAACTGAGCCTCTAGCTCATAAATGTCGGATTTTTCACTTGCGGCCAACGTGGTCCAAATGACTTTACATACATAGAATCCGGTTTTTAGCAGACTGCTTAGCTCTGGCGACGACAGCAAGCCCTCTCCTTTAAGCGAGGCTTTGGTGATATGAATACCTATATCATCTGAAGATGACGCGCTACCGGAAATTTTAGGGTTAAACACATAAACATCTGTAACATCTTTAAATACGTAGCCACTGAGGCTTTGCATCAGCCCTCTGAAAAATTGGGTCCGAAGCTTATTATCAGCTATAGAACGCATTTCGATTTCTTTAACAACTATTGTAGAGCCCCCACTATTTTTTGCGAGAAGGTCGACCAAAATAGATTTCGCGCCATCTATAAAATTATTTTGTGGACTTCTTATAGAAACACCTTCGTCAGTTGATTCAATCTCAAACACCCCCTCTCTCTCTACCGTTTGCTTAAACTCAGATTTATTACTATTATAATCCTCATATTTAATCCTTATCTCCATCTTTTTACCAACCCACACAAACTTCACCTCGGAGCCTGTCTCCTCCAACTTCTCTTTGAGTGCTTGGGCTACAACCTCTAATTTACTTTCACTAAAAGTGTTAGCCAAATGGGCTATGGTGCTTCTTTCTCTTCTATTATCAGAACCAAATATTCCCGCAATTTTCTGATGATCATAATAATCATGATTCAATCTACTGAAGTACATAGCAGATGTATCACGCTCAGTATCAGGAGAGATCAAAATCCCTCGACTCAAAAACAACTCCTTCATATCTGCATTTTTGAAATTATATTGAAGCAGCGCGTCATACACTGCTTTATCTGACGCGTAGTACAGATGACCACTCTTCATTGATATCTCCACGCCAAATGACCAGGCATATAATTAGGAACAGTAACATTCACCATTTCAAACTCTATCCGCTCCAATTCTGATCTTTTGTAAGAGTCCATCCCCCAGGCGGCCAAATATAGATTTTTTGCCATTTCAAACTTGCTATGCATATCAGGGCTTGGACTATGATGCGCAACCCGAATTTTTATAGAACACTTACCGCGCAATATTTGAAATCTTGATAGCGAATCTAACAAGTACCTAAATTCGTGCTCAGTCGACCCATCTTGATTATAATAAATAATATAGCCTTCGTTATCTGATCCTGAATCAGGTTCTGACGGATCAATTTGACTAGTACCTCCATGTTTTACAATCATATAGGGGGAGCACATCAATTCTATAGTCGCAGGTAGGTTATCTGGATCCCCATGAGATTTGTGCAGGTAAAGATCCGGATAGAAAAATGAATAGTCTTTTATGGGGAACTCATTCTCCGCGTATAAATTTTTCATATCCGCCACTACCGTATATAGATATCTGATCCTCAACGCATCCAGAATGTGCAAAACCTGCCCTTCCTGAAGGCCTATTTTATCGGTATTTATAGGCTCTATCATTTTAAGAAAATCATTATGATAATCGCCATCATGATTATATATAAACAGCAACCCTCTTATTTCATACGATCTAGAGTCTAATATGTATTTACCTTGCCACTCCGGGCTTGACCTTGCACAATCAATGGTCTTAGCCAAAGACTCTATAGCGCCAGTGATACTTGCCGTGCTGATACTTGTTTTAGCATAACTTTTTAAATCAGTATTAAGCATTACAACCTTATTAAGGTAGGGATCGAAATACTTAAAAACCACATCAACGGGATGGGTATAGTTTAAAACTGCGGGAGCCTTAGCCGGCTTTTTTTTCGGCGGCGGCTTGTGCTTTTCTACCTTATGGCAGTTAAAGTTCTCGTCCATTACAGGAGTCGCCTCCCATTTAAACCATTTAAATATATCCTTGGTCACCCTGACTGCGACTTCGGAAATATTTGCAACTTCTCCACTCATATATTCACACCTTAAACCTAATACTGCGAGACAGAATGACACACAGGAAAGCTAAGTACTTATCCCCGAACAGCCTGGATTCTCCAGAGCTTTTTGGCCACCGTTATCACTTGCTATATGGTTCACGGTGGAGGCTACTGACACGTTAACTCGCATCAGATGTATGCGATCGATAATAATACGCGCACAAAAAAGTTTGCGTTTATATAATCGAATATAACCGCAGCATTGAAATGGAAGAGACTCTTGCTGAGAATCTGACTTCCTGTCATAGAACCCGCTGATCAACATCGGTCCCGTCCACGCATCCGTGTTCACCATCAAAATACACGGAATGGTAGCGTACAGCCATCAACTGCGATCATCTCAGCCTCCAGCCGCAGTAAACGAAGCCCATCCCGTAAAAAGCTCCCATCCGTCGAGCGCACAACAAGGTAGAAAGGCCGCTACAGGATGAGTACTTTTGCAGTACAGTACGCAGCTTAGGTCAGTTTCTACAGATTACGCTCAACACCTTTAACTACGGGCCCTCCAGCTATGCCAACCTACGTTCACCTACGGACGGTTTCTCTAGGCATATCAGCTCGCCCAGCAACTCATAATCCTTTGGTCCACGGTTCAAGTCCGTGTGGGCCCACCAAACAAAAAAGCCGCGCTGATGCGCGGCTTTTTCGTGTCTGGCGTTCTGGTTTTTCAGATGATTTTTGCTTCAATAAAGCAGCGGAAATGTCCACAAAGTGTCCACATTGATTTCCAGCGACACGAAGTCATCCGTAGACACAAACTTGAAATTGACAAACCGAACTTGAACTTTAGGATGGCTCAACCTATAAATACTATAGAAAAATACATGAGCCCTCTTCTTCCTTTTCCACTGCCAAAAAAGAAAGCGCTTGAAATTATTCGTGAGCTTTCAGAGGTATCGGAACGCATCTTCTACTCCCCACACGCTAAGGCGCGGATGATTGAACGAGGCGTGAACATGCCGGACGTGATGGACTGTCTGGGTAAAGGGCAGATCACCGAGGGGCCGTTTCAGCAACCGGGAGGTGATTGGAGATTTACTATTTCCTGGTTCAAAGCTGAGTCACCTCTCCAGGTCGTCGGGGCAATCGACATCGATGACGACGGGACATTTCTCGTCATAGTGACCACGATACAAAAGAAGGGATGAATTTTATGTACCACTACGTAGAAAGCGGCCTACCGAACGTATGGCTTAGCAATGGCTTCGTGGTGAAGGAGACCGCCTATGGCGAGTCTGTCGCCATCACGGATGTGAAGGGCCTCCATGACGTAATCGGCAAAGCCATCGCGGAGAAACCTTCAGTACTAACAGGTGCTGAGTTCAGATTTTTGAGGAAGGAGCTTGGCCTGTCCCAGGAAAGCCTCGCCGAGATTGTTGGTTTGACAAGTCAGGCTGTAGCGATCTGGGAAAAAACCGACAAGATCCCGATGGTAAACGACCGTTACTTGCGAGGCCTTTATCTTGAAGCCAAAACGGGTGAAGCGGATCTGATGGCGGCTATCAATACCATCAACAAAATGGACCACGAACTCTACAAACTGAATCTGGAGTTTGAAGGCGAATGGCACAACCAAGCATGCGCTTGAGTCTGAATGTTCTGTAAAGCCCGGCAAAAAATGCCGGGCTTTTTCTTCACCTGCGACTCCCCTTACTCAGGCAACGCATAAGCAATCACATAATCCCCGCGATCCGATGACTGTCGCGCCCCACCCACCGTCAGCAAGATGTATTGCTTGCCAGTCTTCGGTGAAACGTAAGTCATCGGCCCGGACTGACTGCCCACCGGCAATCGCGACTTCCAGATCTCATTGCCATTACCGGTATCAAACGCCCGCAGATAGAAATCCTGAGTGCCGGCAAAGAACAACAACCCCGACTGAGTCGCCAGCGAAGCGCCCAGCGTCGGCATGCCAATCGGGATCTGCAAGTGCATGCGAATGCCCAGCGGCCCCGTGTCTTGCACGGTGCCGACCGGAACCTGCCACATCAGTTTGTGGGTCTTGAGGTCGATGGCGGACATCGTGCCAAACGGTGGTTTCTGGCACGGGATACCGGCCGCCGAGAGGAAACGTTCGCGCATGGCACCGAATGGCGTGCCTTCCTGTGGCACAACGCCCATTTCAATGCCGCTGGCTCCAGCGGCAATCTTGTTGCGCGGGATCATGTAGTTGGCCAGGCCCAGGCGCATGTCGTTGACGAACATGTAATTCGTGTTCGGATCAACCGACACGCTGCCCCAGTTCATGCCGCCCAGGGAGCCCGGGAATTGCAGTGCGCGATCAAGGCCCGGCGGGGTGTAGACGCCTTGGTGGCGCATGCCTTTGAACTGGATGCGGCACATCAATTGGTCGAACGGGGTGGCGCCCCACATGTCGGATTCGGTCAGTGTCTGGTTGCCGATTGACGGCATGTCCACCGAGAACGGCTGGGTCGGCGAATAACGTTCGCCGGGGACGTTGCCTTGCGGTACCGGGCGTTCTTCGACCCGGGCGATGGGCACGCCGGTTTCGCGGTTGAGCAGGAAGATCTCGCCCTGTTTGGTGACTTGCGCCAAGGCTGGCTGAGTGCCGCCCTTGTCGTCCGGCACATCGTAGAGCAGCGGTTGCGCCGGCAGGTCGAAGTCCCAGAGGTCGTGGTGGGTGGTCTGGAAGTGCCAGCGCACCTGACCAGTCCTCACGTCGATGGCGACGATGGATGAGTTCCACTTGTCATCGAAGGCCGTGCGTTGGCCACCGAAGAAGTCAGGCGTAGCGTTGCCGGTTGGCAGGTAGACCAGACCGAGTTTGGCGTCGTAGGACATGGCCGACCAGACGTTGGGCGTACCACGGGTATAGGTCTCGCCGGCCGGCGGGCGCTTGGTGGTGTTCGGGTTGCCCGGATCCCACGCCCACACCAGTTCACCACTGCGCACGTCGTAGGCACGGACCACGCCTGGTGGTTCACCGGTGGAATAGTTGTCGGCCACGCGTCCGCCGACGATCACCACATTGCCCGCGACCAGCGGGGTCGAGGTTTGCTGGTAGTAACCCGGTTTGACTTCGCCCATGTCGGTTTTCAGGTCGACGGTGCCTTTGTCGCCGAAGTCTTCACACGGCTTGCCGGTATCGGCATTGATGGCGATCAGACGGGCATCGCCCGTCGGCAGAAACAGACGTTTCGCACAGGCCGTTGGCTGGTTATCCGACGACACAGGGGTTTCGGAATAACCCAGGCCACGGCAACGCTGCCAGTTCGGCGCGGTGCCTTGAGGGTCGAACTTCCAGCGCTGGGTGCCGGTGTCGGCGTCCAGGGCGAAGACTTTGCCGTAGGCGGTGCAGGTGTAGACCGTGTCCCCGATTTGCAGCGGGGTGTTCTGGTCTTCGGCGCCAGCGCCGGTGCTTTGCGGGATGTCGCCGGTGTGGAAAGTCCAGGCCACCTGCAACTTGCCGATGTTGCCTTTGTTAATCTGGTCCAACGCGGCGAAACGATTGCCGGCGGTGGTGTTGCCCCAGTGGGCCCAGTCTTTCTGTTCGGTGCCCGGTTTCACCGGGGTCACCGCAGGTTCAATGCTGGCCCTGACCACGTGGGTCGGCACGAACATGTAGGCCAGCGTGGCGACGACGCCCACCCCCAGAATGCCTGCCAGACCGTAGGCGCCGCGCCCAGCATGAGCGCCGGAAGCACGCACCAGCGTGGGATAAATCAGCGCGACAACCAGGCCGATCACGGCAAACGTCAGTACCCGCGAAACCAGCGGCCAGTAGTCGAAACCGCTGTCCCACACCGCCCAGATCGCCGTCAGAATCAGCGCCAGAGCGTACAGCCACGCTCCTTGCGGCTTACGACGGGCAATCATCAGCCCGGACACCAGCATCGCCAGGCCCATCAGCAGGAAGTACCAACTCCCTCCCAACGCAATCAGGTAACCACCGCCACCGGCCAGACCGAGCCCAATCAACGCAATCAGGACACCCAGCCCCCACAGCAGCCATTTGCTGCCGGCGGCAGCCCCAGAATTATTCATGTCGGAAGTTTTCCCCATTTGTGACAAGCGCGAAATGATGTACTACCTAGTTACTTATGGCAATTTGTCGCGGGTGAAAAAGTTCTGAACGGTCCTGAGGCCAGATCAAACCTCCGCCGGGCAAGCCGTGCTGTAACATGCCAACCCACCGATTTATGTTGCTGGAGACGACCTTTGCCTGACACCCGCCCACCCGTGCTCGACGAAATCGACCGCCAGTTGATCGCGGCCTTGCAGATCAACGCCCGTGAAAGCGTGGCCATGCTCGCGCGGCAATTGGGCATCGCGCGCACCACGGTCACTTCGCGGCTGGCACGGCTGGAGAAGGCCAAGGTCATCACCGGTTATGGCGTGCGCTTGGGTCAGCGGGTGGTGGATGGCGGGTTGCAGGCGTATGTCGGCATCACGGTGCAGCCGCGCTCCGGCAAGGAAGTGTTGCGCCGGCTCAGTGCGATGGCTCAGGTGCAGCAGCTGTGCGCGGTGAGTGGTGAATTTGATTACGTGGCGTGGTTGCGTACGGATTCGCCGGAGCAGCTGGATCAGTTGCTGGACCAGATTGGCAGCGTGGATGGGGTGGAGAAGACGACCACTTCAATCATCTTGAGCAGCAAGATTGATCGGGGGCAGCCGGTTTGAGTTTTGGACTGGTTGTTTTGTAGTGTCTTTGAGGGCCTCTTCGCGGGCAAGCCTTGCTCCTACAGGGTCGATGTGTAGCGATAGATCGTCATATTGATCTATAAGATGGCAAAACGACGACATATTGCGTCTTATTAACGTGTTCTACGCTCTCTAGAATGGCTGCCATCTTTTCCTATACTCAGACGCGCATCCCGCGTCGGGTCGCCAGCAAGGTCAGCCATGAACAAGAATAATCGCCATCCTGCAGACGGTAAAAAACCAGTCACCATTTTCGGCCCGGATTTTCCGTTCGCCTTCGACGACTGGATCGAGCACCCGGCCGGCCTGGGCAGTATTCCCGAGCACAACCACGGTGCCGAAGTGGCAATCGTCGGTGGCGGGATTGCCGGTCTGGTGGCGGCCTACGAGTTGATGAAACTGGGCCTCAAACCGGTCGTTTATGAAGCCTCGAAGATGGGCGGCCGTCTGCGCTCCCAGGCGTTCAATGGCGCCGAAGGCATCGTCGCCGAGCTCGGCGGCATGCGCTTCCCGGTGTCGTCCACTGCGTTTTATCACTACGTCGACAAACTCGGCCTGGAGACCAAACCGTTCCCGAACCCGCTGACACCGGCGTCGGGCAGCACGGTGATCGACCTGGAAGGCCAGACCCATTACGCACAGAAGCTGTCGGATCTTCCTGCACTGTTCCAGGAAGTGGCTGACGCCTGGGCCGATGCGCTGGAAGACGGCTCGCGCTTCAAAGAGATCCAGCAAGCGATCCGCGACCGCGATGTACCGCGCCTCAAAGAACTGTGGAACACCCTGGTGCCGCTGTGGGACGACCGCACCTTCTACGATTTCGTCGCCACCTCCAAAGCCTTCGCCAAGCTGTCGTTCCATCACCGCGAAGTGTTCGGCCAGGTCGGTTTCGGCACCGGCGGCTGGGACTCGGACTTCCCCAACTCGATGCTGGAAATCTTCCGCGTGGTGATGACCAACTGCGACGATCACCAACACCTGGTGGTCGGCGGCGTCGAGCAAGTGCCGCTGGGCATCTGGCGTCATGTGCCGGAGCGCTGCGTACATTGGCCGGCAGGCACCAGCCTCAGCTCGTTGCACCGTGGCGCCCCGCGTTCCGGGGTGAAGAAAATCGCTCACGCGCCGAACGGCCGTTTCACCGTCACCGACAACTATGGCGATAGCCGCGAATACGCTGCCGTCCTGACCACCTGCCAGAGCTGGCTGCTGACCACCCAGATCGAATGCGATGAAACCCTGTTCTCGCAAAAGATGTGGATGGCCCTCGACCGCACTCGCTACATGCAATCGTCGAAGACCTTCGTGATGGTCGACCGCCCGTTCTGGAAGGACAAGGATCCGGAAACCGGCCGCGACCTGATGAGCATGACCCTCACCGATCGTCTGACCCGTGGCACTTACCTGTTCGATAACGGCGACGACAAGCCGGGGGTGATTTGCCTGTCGTACTCATGGATGAGCGACGCGCTGAAAATGCTGCCGCACCCGGTGGAAAAACGCGTGAAACTGGCGCTGGATGCGTTGAAAAAGATCTACCCGAAAGTCGACATCGCCGCGCGCATCATTGGCGATCCGATCACTGTGTCGTGGGAATCCGACCCGCACTTCCTCGGCGCTTTCAAAGGCGCCCTGCCCGGCCACTATCGCTACAACCAGCGCATGTACGCGCACTTCATGCAGGACGACATGCCGGCCGAGCAGCGCGGGATTTTCATCGCCGGCGACGATGTTTCGTGGACGCCAGCCTGGGTCGAAGGCGCGGTGCAGACCTCGCTCAACGCCGTGTGGGGCATCATGAAACACTTCGGCGGTGAAACTCACGCCGAGAACCCGGGTCCAGGAGATGTGTTCAACGAGATCGGTCCGATCGCCCTGCCCGAGTAAGAGGAATCCGAAATGCGCGTAGCCCTTTACCAATGTCCACCACTGCCCCTGGACGTCGCCGGCAATTTGCAACGTCTGCATCAATTGGCGCTGGAGGCCAAAGGCGCCGATGTGCTGGTTCTGCCGGAGATGTTCCTGACCGGCTACAACATCGGCGTCGATGCGGTCAGCGTCCTCGCCGAGGTGCACAACGGTGAATCGGCGCAGCAGATTGCGCGCATCGCGAAGACGGCCGGGATTGCCATTCTTTATGGCTACCCCGAGCGCACCGAAGACGGCCAGATTTACAACTCGGTGCAACTGATCGACGCCCATGGCGAACGCCTGTGCAACTACCGCAAGACTCATCTGTTCGGCGACCTCGATCACTCGATGTTCAGTGCCGGCGGGGATGATTTCCCGATTGTTGAGCTCAACGGCTGGAAGCTTGGATTCCTGATCTGCTACGACATGGAATTCCCGGAAAACGCCCGGCGCCTGGCCCTGGCCGGTGCCGAGCTGATCCTGGTGCCGACGGCGAACATGATTCCCTTCGACTTTGTCGCCGACATCACCGTTCGCGCCCGGGCCTTCGAAAACCAATGTTATGTGGCTTACGCCAACTATTGCGGCCACGAAGGCGATATCCAGTACTGCGGCCAAAGCAGCATCGCCGCGCCGGATGGCAGCCGTATCGCCCAGGCCGGTCTGGATGAAGCGTTGATTGTCGGTGAGCTGGATCGGCAGTTGATGGTCGATTCCCGCGCCGCCAATCGCTACCTCATTGATCGCCGTCCGGAGCTGTATGGCGAGCTGAACAAGCGCTGAGTTACCGTTATCCGCTAGCATTAGCGCTTCTCTGCTCTGGAAGTGCTCATGCCTGCGTTGAATCCCCCCCGCCCTCACACTGAAACCCTGGCCAACGGCCTGCGGGTGACGCTGCGCCATGCCCCGGATTTGAAGCGCAGCGCTGCGGCGTTGCGGGTCGCGGCCGGCAGTCATGACGTGCCATTGGCCTGGCCCGGACTGGCGCACTTTCTTGAGCATTTGCTGTTTCTCGGCACCGAGCGCTTTCCTACCGGCGAAGGGCTGATGGCCTACGTCCAGGGGCATGGCGGGCAGGTGAATGCGCGCACCAGTGAACGCACCACGGACTTCTTTTTTGAGTTGCCGCCTCAGGCATTTGGCGGTGGGCTGGAGCGTCTGTCAGACATGCTCGCTCACCCGTGTATGAATCTGGACGATCAGTTGCGGGAACGGGAGGTGTTGCAGGCGGAATTTGTGGCCTGGTCCCAGGACGCTGCCGCGCAACAGCAACTGGCCTTGTTTGATGGGCTATCCGGGGCGCACCCATTGCGGGCGTTTCATGCGGGCAACCGAGATAGCCTGCCGGTGCCGCAGCCTGAGTTTCAGCAGGCGTTGAAAGACTTTTATCAGCGGTTCTATCAGACCGGGCAGATGACGTTGAGTCTGGCAGGGCCGCAAAGTCTTGATGAGTTGAGGGCGATGGCCGAAGCGTTCGGCGCCGTCATGACCCTGGGTGAAAAAGCTCTACAGCAATCGCCGCTTCCACTGATGGACGCTTCCGACAAAAGTTATCAACAGGCCGGCGAACGTCGGCTGGATCTGCTGTTTACCTTCGAAGCGCTTCCCGGCGCGTCAGCCCAAGCGCTGGAGTTCCTGTGCCATTGGCTGAACGCCGCGAAACCCGGTGGGCTGCTGGCCAAGCTGCAAGACAACGGGTGCGCCAACAGCCTGAAAGCCACCCCGCTTTACCAGTTCGCCGGGCAAGCCGTGCTGCACATCGAATTCAAGCTGCCCACCCAGACAACAGGAATCCGTGAACAACTGATGGATTGGCTCGGGTTCTTCACCGCCCAACAAGACTGGAACGGGCTGCGCGACGAATACGCGGCCCTGCAACTACGCCAACAGCAGGTCAGCAGCGCCCTGCAACGGGCCCAACGGGACAGTGAACAACTCGAACCCCGGCTGTCCGAACAGGGCGTGGCCGCCCTCAAGGACATCCTGAAACAAATCGGAGCTGTGGATAACTTCACCGGCCAATGGCAACTGCCGGCGCCTAACCCGTTTTTGCGCGCTGAAGAACCGCTCGCCAATGCCGGACTGATCCGTGGCCAGACCAGCGCCCACCGTGGTTTGCGCACCTTTGCCCAGGATCGGTCCCGTGGTCGTCGTGAACGCTCGCCGATGCAGTTCAGCCAAGCGTTACCGGGGAACACTGATGAAGGTGCGATTTACGTGCGCTGGCGGCTGGAGTCGAAGCCTGAGAGCGGCCTTCAGTCAGGCCTGGAACTCAGCCTGCAACCCTTGCGCGAAGACGCCCGCCAGGCCGGTGTCGATTTTTCCTTCAGTGCCACGGGCAACGAATGGCTGCTAAAAATGACCGGTCTGCAGGAGCCGATGCCAATCGTCCTGGAGCACGCGCTAACGGTTCTGACAAAAACGAATGCCGATTTCCCACAAGCCGAAACGACAAACCTTGGGTTGATGCCGATCCGGCAACTGCTCAAAGCCTTGCCCGAACATTGCCTTGAACACGCCACCGTCTCAGCCGATCTGCAACAACTCTGGTTGAGCGCCCGTTGGGATGGTCTCGCCGTAGGCCTGTCCGCCCAGACCCAAGCCGCCATGGGCGTTGCCCTGAGTCGTATCCCGGGTGTTGCGGACACTCAACTGACACCACCGCCCTCGATCAACTCGCAGCACCTGTGGCACACCGTCGACACCGATTCAAGCGAACACGCGTTGCTGCTGTTCTGTCCGACAGCCACCCAGGAAATCTCTGACGAGGCCGCTTGGCACCTGCTGGCGCACCTGTGCCAGACGCCGTTCTACCAACGCCTGCGGGTCGAGCTTCAACTGGGTTACGCCGTGTTCAGCGGTCTACGCCAGATAAACGGCCAAACCGGGCTGCTGTTGGGTGTGCAATCACCCAATGTCGCTACTGCCGAATTGCTGAAACACATCGAACACTTCCTGAACGGACTGGCCGACGGCATCGAGGCATCGACTTACCTCGCCCAACGCCAAGCCCTCGCCGATCAATTCGACAGCACCACGTTGCCCACCCTCCAGGCCGCCGAATGGCTGTGGCAGGCCAAGCTTGCAGGCCACTCGTCGGATTACCTGACGCAACTTCCTGAAGCAATTTTAAAGATCGACCGACAAGCATTGCTCGCCGCCGCCCAACGCCTGAACAACGCCGAAGGCGGTTGGCGCTGCCTGGCCAACACCGCTTGCCCCGGCGCACCCTGGCAAGCGGCAAAATGATCATTACGAACGCTGCAATTAGCTTTCTCAAAGTTTCACGGGCAAGCGCTCGGTAATTTTGAGTAACATAGCCACCTAACTATCTGAACATCTCCGACTGGAGGTGGACTATATGTATAGGTCTCAACTGTCCCAACCACCTGAAAGGAGCACTCCCATGTCCTGGTCCAAACCTGCTTACACCGACCTGCGTATCGGCTTTGAAGTCACCATGTACTTCGCAAGCCGCTAAGTTTGTATCGTTGTGCAACGCCTCGGTCTGCCGAGGCGTTTTTATTTTCAGCGTTGAAATGATGGAGCGCCCATGTTTGTCCAAATTCTAGGTTCCGCTGCCGGCGGCGGTTTCCCGCAGTGGAATTGCAACTGCGTGAACTGCGCCGGTTTTCGCGACGGCAGCCTGAACGCCAAGGCGCGGACCCAGTCGTCCATCGCGATTTCCGATGACGGCGTGAACTGGGTGCTGTGCAACGCCTCGCCGGACATCCGCGCCCAACTCCAGGGCTTCAGCCCGATGCAACCGGGCCGCGCCCTGCGCGACACCGGGATCAGCGCGATCATCCTGATGGACAGCCAGATCGACCACACCACCGGCCTGCTCAGCCTGCGCGAAGGTTGCCCGCATCAAGTCTGGTGCACGGACATGGTCCACGAAGACCTGAGCACCGGTTTTCCGCTGTTCACCATGCTGACCCACTGGAACGGCGGGCTGAACTGGAACCGCATCGAACTCGACCAGAGTTTCACAGTACCGGCCTGCCCGAACCTGCGGTTCACCCCGCTGCCCCTGCGCAGCGCCGCCCCGCCTTACTCACCGCACCGCTTCGACCCGCACCCGGGCGACAACATCGGCCTGATCGTCGAAGACCTCAGCACCGGTGGCAAGCTGTTCTATGCGCCCGGCCTGGGCAAGGTCGACGCACCTTTGCTGGAAATCATGGCCGGCAGCGATTGCCTGCTGGTAGACGGCACGATGTGGGATGACGATGAAATGCAGCGTCGTGGCGTTGGCACCCGCACGGGTCGGGAAATGGGTCATTTGGCGCAGAACGGCCCCGGCGGCATGCTGGAAGTGCTGGAACAATTGCCCGAGCAGCGCAAAGTGCTTATCCACATCAACAACACCAACCCCATTCTCGATGAAAATTCACCGGAGCGGGCGGAGCTGAATCGGCGTGGGGTTGAAGTGGCGTATGACGGGATGGGTATTGTGTTGTAGCCAATGGCCCCTTCGCGGACAAGCCTCGCTCCTACAGGTTGATCGCTATCCCTTGTAGGAGCGAGGCTTGCCCGCGAAGACGTCAGACCCGACACCAAAGAACCCACCGGTCCTACCCGGAGAACCGAAATGACTGACACCGCAATGTCCCCCACCGAGTTCGAAGCCGCCCTGCGCGCCAAGGGCGCCTACTACCACATCTACCACCCGTATCACGTGGCGATGTACGAAGGCCGGGCGACCCGCGAGCAGATCCAGGGCTGGGTGGCCAACCGTTTCTACTATCAGGTGAACATCCCCCTGAAGGACGCCGCGATCCTCTCCAACTGCCCGGACCGCGAGATTCGCCGTGAGTGGATTCAGCGCCTGCTCGACCACGACGGCGCCCCCGGTGAAGACGGCGGCATTGAAGCCTGGCTGCGCCTCGGTCAAGCCGTCGGCCTCGACCCGGATCAATTGCGCTCCCAGGAACTGGTGCTGCCCGGCGTGCGTTTCGCCGTGGACGCCTACGTCAACTTCGCCCGCCGTGCCAGTTGGCAGGAAGCCGCCAGCAGCTCGCTGACTGAACTGTTCGCGCCGCAGATCCACCAATCGCGCCTCGACAGCTGGCCCCAGCATTACCCGTGGATCGACCCGGCCGGCTACGAGTATTTCCGCACTCGCCTGGGTCAGGCCCGTCGTGACGTCGAGCACGGTCTGGCGATTACCTTGCAGCACTACACGACGCGGGAAGGCCAGGAGCGCATGCTGGAAATTCTCCAGTTCAAACTGGACATTCTTTGGAGCATGCTCGATGCCATGACGATGGCCTACGAGTTGAATCGCCCGCCTTATCACAGCGTGACCGAGCAACGGGTCTGGCATAAAGGAATCACCTTATGAGTTTTGATCGCAGCAAGATCCCGACCTGGCGTCAGGGCTACCGCTACCAGTACGAACCCGCGCAAAAAGGCCACGTGCTGCTGTACCCCGAAGGCATGATCAAACTCAATGAAAGCGCCGCGCTGATCGGTGGTTTGATCGACGGCGAGCGTGATGTGGCGGCGATCATTGCCGAGCTGGACGCGCAGTTCCCCGGCGTGCCTGAACTCGGTGAAGACATCGAGCAATTCATGGAGGTCGCCCGTGCTCAGCACTGGATCGAACTTGCCTGATTCCGTGTCGGACAAGTTACCGCCCAAACCGGACATCGGCCTGCCGCTGTGGCTGCTGGCCGAATTGACCTACCGCTGCCCGCTGCAATGCCCGTACTGCTCCAATCCGCTAGATTTCGCCGAGCAGGGCAAAGAGCTGAGCACCGAGCAGTGGATCAAGGTGTTCCGCGAAGCCCGGGAGATGGGCGCGGCGCAGCTGGGTTTCTCCGGCGGTGAACCACTGGTGCGCCAAGACCTCGCCGAGCTGATCGCCGAGGCGCGCAAGCTGGGTTTCTACACCAACCTGATCACCTCCGGCATCGGCCTTACCGAGCAGAAAATCCGCGACTTCAAGAAGGCTGGTCTGGACCATATCCAGATCAGTTTCCAGGCCAGCGACGAACAGGTGAACAACCTGCTGGCCGGCTCGAAAAAAGCTTTCGCTCAGAAGCTGGAAATGGCCCGTGCGGTGAAGGCACACGGTTATCCGATGGTGCTGAACTTCGTGACCCATCGGCACAACATTGACAAGATCGACCGCATCATTGAGTTGTGCATCGCCCTCGAAGCGGACTTCGTCGAGCTCGCCACCTGCCAGTTCTACGGTTGGGCCCAGCTCAATCGTGTCGGCCTGCTGCCGACCAAGGAACAACTGGTCCGCGCCGAACGCATCACCAATGAATACCGCGCCAAGCTGGAAGCCGAAGGGCATCCGTGCAAGCTGATTTTCGTCACCCCGGACTACTACGAAGAACGCCCGAAAGCCTGCATGAATGGCTGGGGCAGTATTTTTCTGACAGTGACGCCGGACGGAACCGCCCTGCCCTGTCACGGTGCCCGACAGATGCCGGTGCAATTTCCCAACGTGCGCGACCACAGCATGCAGCACATCTGGTACGACTCGTTTGGCTTCAACCGCTTTCGCGGTTACGACTGGATGCCTGAGCCTTGCCGTTCGTGCGATGAAAAAGAGAAGGACTTCGGCGGTTGCCGTTGCCAAGCGTTCATGCTCACGGGCGATGCCAGCAATGCCGATCCGGTGTGCAGCAAATCGGAACATCACGGCGTGATTCTCAAGGCCCGCGAAGAAGCCGAGCACGCGACCCAAACCATCGAACAACTGGCCTTTCGCAATGAACGAAACTCACGCCTCATCGCCAAAAGCTGAACCCTTCAGCGCCATCCGGGCCGTCGCGGCCGGTATCGACTTCGCCGAGTTGCAACTCGGCCGCCATGGCTTGTTCTGGAACGAGTACCGGCCCGAGGATGCCGCGTGCCGAATCTGGCATTGGCACGAAGGCCAGGCGCAATGCCTGACGCCGCTGGGGTTTAGTGTGCGCAGTCGGGTGTACGAATATGGCGGTGGGGCGTTTTGTCTGACGGATGACGGGATTGTTTTCGTCAACGAGGCGGACCAGCAGTTGTATCGGCAATCGTTGAAGGGTGAGACGCCTGAGGTGCTGACGTCGGCTGAGTGCCGTTATGGCGATCTGCAGTTTGCCAATGGCCAGGTGTTGGCGGTTGAAGAGCATCACGATCAGCATCGATTGGTGGCCATCGACCTGGCGGACGGTGTGCGTCATTTGCTGGCCGAGGGCGCGGATTTTTATGCCGCGCCGACGCTGAGTCCTGACACAAAACGTTTGGCCTGGATCGAGTGGAGCCGGCCGGACCAGCCATGGACCGCGACCCGGTTGATGGTTGCCGAACGCCAGAACGAGGGCTTTGGTCCGCCGCGTTGCGTGGCCGGCGATGGTGCTGAAGAGTCGCTGCAACAACCCCGTTTCGATGCCACGGGTCGCTTGTATTGCCTGACTGATCGCGGCGGCTACTGGCAGCCATGGATGGAATCCGTAGAAGGACTGACCCCGCTGGCCAGCGCCGCGGCTGATCACGGACCCGCGCCGTGGCAGCTCGGTGGCAGCACTTGGTTACCGCTTGGCGAAAACGCTTATCTGGCGAGCTGGACCGAAGGCGGCTTTGGCCGACTGGGTCTGTGCGGCGACGCCCCTGAGGATTTCACCGGGAACTACAGCCGTTTCCGAAGTCTCGCACTGGATACGCAGTTTATTTACTGCATCGCCGCCTCGCCCATCAGCTCCTCGGCGGTGCTTGCCATCGACCGCAACACCCGGCAAGTCAACGTCCTCGCTGGCGGCATTGCCCCCTTGCCCGCCGAGCAGATCAGCCGCCCGCAAACCCTGCGCTACCCGAGCGGTTCGGGGGAGGCCCATGGCTTCTTCTACCCGGCGATGACCAGCGCTGCAAAACCGCCGCTGGTGGTGTTCATCCATGGCGGCCCGACTTCGGCCTGCTACCCGATGCTCGACCCGCGCATCCAGTATTGGGCGCAACGCGGCTTCGCCGTGGCGGACCTCAACTACCGTGGCAGCAGCGGCTATGGCCGGGATTATCGGCAGGCGCTGCACCTGAGTTGGGGCGATGTGGATGTGGAAGATGCCTGTGCCGTGGTCACTTACCTCGCCGAACGCGGGCTGATCGATGGCGACAAGGCCTTCATTCGTGGCGGCAGTGCCGGCGGTTACACCACCCTCTGCGCGCTGGCGTTTCACAAGGTCTTTCGCGCAGGGGCCAGCCTGTATGGCGTCAGTGATCCGGTTGCACTGGGCAAGGCAACCCACAAGTTCGAAGGCGACTATCTGGATTGGTTGATTGGCGATCCGCGTCAGGACGCCGAACGTTATGCCGCGCGAACACCGCTATTGCATGCGCGCAACATCGCAGTGCCGGTGATTTTCTTTCAGGGTGAGCTGGATGCCGTGGTGGTGCCACAGCAGACCCGCGACATGGTCACGGCGCTGGAGGACAACGGCATTCTGGTCGAGGCCCACTATTACGCTGATGAGCGTCATGGGTTTCGCAAGGCGGGGAATCAGGCCCATGCGCTGGAACAGGAGTGGTTGTTTTATCGGCGGGTGATGGAATTGGCCGATTGAAACCGCGGCGCGCCCTTCGCGGGCAAGTCGGAACGCCGCCCGCGAACGCTATCTACCTGACACCGAAAATGTCAGCGCTTGGCGATGATGTAAACCGCATGCACGATCCCCGGAATATACCCGCACAACGTCAGCAGAATATTCAGCCAGAACGCCCCGGCGAAACCGACTTGCAGAAACACACCCAGGGGCGGCAACAGAATGGCGATGATGATTCGAATAAAGTCCATGGGTCAGCTCCTGATTTGAAGTTGGCTCGTACGAGCCACACAACCAATCGACCTGCTCCGTTCGTCAGGGTTCAGTGCGGTTCTTCAGACCAACATTTCGCCGAGACAAAAAAAACGCCCCACACCAAAAGAATCAGGCATGGGGCGATGCGTTATTACCGCGAGACGGTTCGGGAATTCGTGTAGGACGGCTCTGATCAGACGGCAATCCCTTTGCGGCACTGCAATTGCGCGGTGCGCACTCGGGAGAACGCTCGGGTCAGGCGCAGCAGCATTTCGTCGATGTTGGCTTTGCTGACGGTGAGGGCCGGGGTGAAGCGCAGGCAATCGGGTTGTGGCGCGTTGAGGAGCAAGCCTTCGTGGAGTGCCGCTTTGACTACCGCGTCTGCTGAATCGTCGGACAGGCTCAGCCCCCAAAGCAGGCCTTGCCCGCGCAATTCGCCGTGGCCGTAGCGATGGGACAGACGCCGGAGGCCTTCGCGAAGGTGTTGACCGGTCTGGCGTACATGATCAAGAAATCCGTGGTCCTGCACGCTGCCCAACACGGCGAGGCCAGCCGCGGTCATCAGCGCATTGCCGTGATGGGTGCCGGTCATTTCACCGAGGTCGAAACAGCACGCCTTGCCCCGGGCCAGCAACGCTGCCAACGGCACGCCGCCGCCCAGGCCTTTGCCGAGCACAACGATATCCGCTCGTACGCCGTAGGATTGCTCCGCGAGCAAGGTGCCGCAGCGGCCAATCCCGGTTTGCACTTCGTCGAGAATCAGCAGGATGCCCAGTTCGCGGCACAAACGCTCGACACCCTTGAGGTAATGCTCGTCGGCCGGAATCACCCCGGCCTCACTCTGAACTGGCTCGAGCATGATCGCCACAGTCCGGGCGTCTACCGCGGCATGCAACGCTGGCAGGTCATTGAACGGGACATGACTGAAGCCCGGCAACTGCGGCTCGAATCGGTTGGTCAGGTTCGAACTGTCCGACGCCGAAATCGTCCCGAGACTACGACCATGGCAACCCTTGTTGGCGACGATGATCCGCGAAGCGCCGCCACGATGCAGTTGGCCCCACTTGCGAGCCAACTTGATCGCCGCATCGCAAGCTTCACTGCCACTGTTGAGCAGGTAGGCCTGGTCGCTGCCGGTACTGGCGCAGAGGCGTTCGGCGAGGTTGAGCATGCCGCGGTTATGCAGGCCGAAACCGGGGTTGATCAGTGCCCGGGCCTGATCCGAAATGGCGTTGACCAGCACGGATGGGCTGTGGCCCAAGCTGTTGGCGCCGCCGCCCTGAGTGAAATCCAGATAAGCGCGATCATCGCTGTCCCACAACCACGAGCCCTGGCCCCGGACAAAAATCTGTTGTGGTCGCTCGACGCTGGGCATCAGGCACTCGCTGGAGAGGTTGTCACTGTGGGAGGGCAATGAACCGTCCAGGACCAAGTCGTCCAGGCTGGGAGGGTTACGTCGCAAATTAAACAGATTCATCGCAAAAAGCCTCGTTTGAGGTTTTTTGTCTTTCCTATGTAAACACCATCGCTGCAAACGGTATTCATCGCTCGTTCTGGCCCTGTAAGCCTTATGAATGCGGTTAGACTAGGCTCAGGCACGGCGCTGAGCCATTTCGATTTCACAGCATTTTCGATAAGTATTACTTATGGATTTCAAACAACTGCGTTATTTCGTCGCGGTCTACGAAGAAGGCCATGTAGGCCGGGCGGCGGAGCGACTGTCCATCTCCCAACCGGCGCTGTCGCAACAGATCCGTCACCTCGAACAGAACCTCGATGTAAGCCTGTTCGAGCGCAGCAGCAAACGCCTGTTGCCGACTCTGGCGGCGCACACGTTGTACAACCACGCCTTGCCCCTGCTCGATGGTCTGCAACGGGCACGGGAGGCCTTGGGTAATTTCAAGGGTCAGGCACTGCGTACCCTGGCCATTGGCGTGTTGCAGACTGTGCACAGCAGCCTGGTGCCGCAGATGCTCGAACGGGTGCGCAAGGCGCAGCCGCATCTGGTGGTGCAGATCTACGAGCTGACCGGCCTCGAGATTGAGCGGCGCTTGCTCAACGGTTCCCTGGACATCGGCATCAGCTATTTGCCGCCGCGTCAGCCAGGGCTGCATGGCGTGATGCTGTACGAAGATGAACTGACCCTTGTCATCCCGGCGGATCATCCGCTGCGGGAATTCAAGAAAGTTTCCATGAGCCAGGCCGCGGAATTGCCGATGCTGCTGTTGGGCGAAGAGTTTCAGCTACGACAGATCTGGCAGACGCAATTGGCCAGCCTGGGCCGGCGTCCGCAAGTGCAAGCCGAGCTGAATAACATGGCGGGGATTCTCGACAGCCTGCCCCATACCCGACTGGCCACGGTGCTGCCCGGGCGCTCGCAAAAAGCCCTCGGCAACCATGAACTGCTGTGGAAACCACTGACCGAGCCGCGCGTACCGCTGAAAGTCGGCTTGGTGTGTCGAGATGTGCAACGGCAACAAGCCTCGCTGGCGCTGTTGCAGACATTGCTGGAAGAAGTACTGAATGGGCCCGATGACCGCTTGAACGGCCCGGTGACAATGACCTGAGCACTTTTCTGCAGGTAAAAGAAAACCCCGCCGAAGCGGGGCTTTGCAGACTGTTTCCCTGACATCCATTTCACTCCGCCGTCCTGGCAGAATCCTACGTGTCCGTGTTGTTGCTTTGCGCTTCCTGCGCGACGTCCATGTGAAGTAGATTAGCTCTGGATCCAATCGGCGCATATGGGAAAACAGCAGCACGTCATGTAAGAGAATGCTTACATGACGTTACATCGTCAGAACTGCGAGGCGTCCAGCAGGAACAACGATTCGCTACCGGCCTTCACCGACGCGCTCAACGAGTGAATCCGCGGCAGCAGACGGGCGAAATAGAACCGCGCGGTGCCAAGTTTGCTCGCGTAGAAATCGTCCTGCGCCTCTTTGCCGAAGGCCGCCTTGGCCATCAATGCCCACATGTAGGCATAGGCAACGTATCCAAATACTTGCAGATACTCGACCGACGCCGCGCCGATTTCATTCGGGTTGTTTTTCGCCCGGTCCAGCAGCCACGAAGTCAGCTCATCAAGGGTAGTCACCGCGTCGTTCAACGGCTTGGTGAACTCCGCCAGATCAGCGCTGGCGGTCGCGGTGAAGTGACGAATCTCGTCGGCGAACAGGTTGTAGAACGCCCCGCCGCTGCCAACAATCTTGCGTCCTACAAGGTCCAGCGCCTGAATACCGTTGGTGCCTTCATAAATCTGGGTGATCCGTACATCGCGAACCAGTTGTTCCTGGCCCCATTCACGGATGTAACCGTGGCCGCCGAACACTTGCTGGCCATGCACGGTGGTTTCCAGACCCAGATCGGTCAGGAAGGCCTTGGCCACTGGCGTCAGCAGAGCAACCAGATCTTCCGCGCGTTTACGGGTGGTCGGGTCTTCGCTGAACTTGGCGGTGTCCAACTGCATCGCCACGTACGTCGAGAAGGCACGGCCGCCTTCGTTCGAGGCTTTCATGGTGAGCAGCATGCGACGCACGTCCGGGTGGACGATGATCGGGTCTGCGACTTTGTCTTTGTTTTGCGCGCCGGTCGGCGAACGGCTTTGCAGGCGATCGCGGGCGTATTCGATGGCGTTCTGATACGAGCGTTCGCCGGTGGCCAAACCCTGGATACCGACGCCCAGACGTTCGTAGTTCATCATGGTGAACATCGCTGCCAGGCCTTTGTTCGGCTCGCCGACCAGGTAACCCACGGCTTCGTCGAAGTTCATCACGCAGGTCGCGGACGCCTGGATGCCCATTTTGTGTTCGATCGAACCGCAGTTCGCCGGGTTACGCGCGCCCAGGCTGCCATCGGCATTGACCATGAACTTCGGCACCAGGAACAGCGAGATGCCCTTCGGACCGGCCGGTGCGTCCGGCAGTTTGGCCAGCACCAAGTGGATGATGTTTTCGGTGAGGTCGTGTTCGCCACCCGTGATGAAAATCTTGGTGCCGCTGACTTTGTAGGAACCGTCGGCCTGAGGTTCGGCCTTGGTGCGGATGATCCCCAGGTCTGTACCGGCGTGCGGCTCGGTCAGGCACATGGAGCCGGCCCAGACGCCGGCGTACATGTTCGGCAGGTACGCGGCTTTCAGCTCGTCGCTGGCGTGGGCGTTGATCGACAGGCAGGCGCCAGCGGTCAGCATCGGGTACAGACCGAACGACAGGCTGGAGGAGTTGACCATCTCTTCGACTTGGGCCGACACAGCCTTGGGCATGCCCATGCCGCCGTAGGCCGGATCGCCACCAACACCGACCCAACCGCCTTCAGCGTAAGTCTGATAAGCCTGTGGGAAACCTGCCGGCGTGGTGACGGCACCGTCCGCCCAATGGCAACCTTCTTCGTCAGCCGCACGGCTCAGGGGCGCGATGCTTTTGCTGGTGACCTTGCCGGCTTCTTCGAGAATGGCTTCGACGGTTTCGGCATCGACGGTATCCGCCAGCGCCGGCAGCTCGGCCCAGAGTTTGGCGACCTCGAAAACTTCATTGAGGACGAAGCGCATATCGCGCAGGGGCGCTTTGTAGTCAGCCATGGCAAACCTCGCAGGATCTAAACGGGTGATTCGTAGGAATTGTGCTTTCGTTGGATTCGAGTGTAACCCAACAACTTTTACGACACATAGGGTCAGCTCATGACTGATTTGTAATGTTTAGTCATCAGCGTGTATCTGACAAACGCATTCGCGGGCAAGCCTCGCTCCTACAGGTTCTCTATCGTTCGCGAAGTCTGCGCACGGCGAGGATCTGTAGGAGCGAGGCTTGCCCGCGAAGCTCTTAAAAAACGACTACAGCGCAAACAACTCCGCCGGCAACTTCATCAGGCAATCACTCCCCGCCTCGATCGCCGCCCGATGTGCAGCAGTGCGTGGCAGCAATCGCTTGAAATAGAACTCGCAGGTCGCCAGTTTGCCGCGCAAATAATCCGCATCACCGCTGCCCGCGTCCAACTGCGCTTGAGCCACCAGCGCCATACGCAGCCACAGATAGCCGAGGATGATGTAACCGCTGTACATCAAGTAATCCACCGACGCCGCGCCGACTTCATCCGCATTCTTCATCGCAGCCATGCCGATTTTCGTCGTCACCTCGCCCCACTGCTGATTCAACTCGTTGAGCTGCGCCACGAAGCTACCCAACTGCGGATGCTCGGCGTTGGCCGCGCAGAACTTGTGGACGATTTTAGTGAAGCCGCGCAGCAGCTTGCCCTGGCTGCCGAGGACTTTGCGCCCCAGCAGGTCCAGTGCCTGAATGCCGTTGGTGCCCTCGTAGATCGGCGCAATCCGGCAGTCGCGCACCAGCTGCTCCATGCCCCACTCGCGGATAAAACCGTGGCCACCAAACACCTGCATGCCGTGGTTGGTCACTTCCAGGCCGGTGTCGGTCATGAAGGCTTTGCAGATCGGCGTCAGGAACGCCAGCAAGTCCTCGGCCTCCTGGCGCGCCGTGGCGTCCGCACTCAGGTGGGCGATATCCAGCAACTGTGCGGTGAAATAGGTCAGCGCCCGGTTGCCTTCGTTGAAGGCCTTCATCGTCAGCAACATCCGTCGTACGTCCGGGTGCACGATGATCGGGTCGGCGGCTTTTTCCGGGGCTTTCGGGCCGGTCAGCGAACGCATTTGCAGGCGGTCGTTGGCGTATTTGATCGCACCCTGGAAGCTCGCTTCACCCAGACACAAGCCCTGCATGCCGGTGCCCAGGCGCGCATGGTTCATCATGGTGAACATGCAGTTCAGGCCCTTGTTCGCTTCACCAATCAAATAGCCCTTGGCGTCGTCGAAATTGAGCACGCAGGTGGCCGAAGCCTTGATGCCCATTTTGTGTTCGATGGAGCCGCAGGAAACGCCGTTGCGCTCGCCCGCTTCGCCGTCAGCATCGGGTAGGAATTTGGGCACGATAAACAGCGAAATGCCCTTGGTCCCGGCCGGCGCGTCCGGCAACTTGGCCAACACCAAATGAATGATGTTGTCGCTCATGTCGTGTTCGCCGGCCGAGATGAAGATCTTGCTGCCGGAGATCGCGTAACTGCCGTCGGCCTGGGGCACGGCGCGGGTCTTGATGATGCCCAGGTCGGTGCCGCAATGGGCTTCGGTCAGGCACATGGTGCCGGTCCACTGGCCGGCGGTGAGTTTGCTCAGGTAGGTGTGTTTTTGTTCCTCGGTGCCATGGGCGTGGATCGCTGACATTGCACCGTGGGTCAGGCCAGGGTACATGCCCCAGGAGGTGTTGCTGGAGGCGACCATCTCACTGATGACCAGGCCCAGTGAGCTAGGCAAGCCTTGACCGCCGTAAACCGGATCAGCCGCCAGGCCGTGCCAGCCCGCCTCGACGTATTGTGCGAAGGCTTGCTTGAAGCCTGTAGGCGTTGTCACCACGCCGTTGTCGAAATGGCAGCCTTCTTCGTCACCGCTGCGATTAAGCGGTGCCAGAACGTTCTCACAGAATTTCGCGCCTTCTTCGAGGATCGCGTTGACCATGTCCGGGCTGGCATCGGTAGCGCCCAGCGCGGCGTAATTGCTGTGAAAGTCGAAGACGTGGTCGATCAGGAAGCGCATGTCGCGCAGGGGAGCTTTGTACTCGGGCATGGTCGTTTCTCCGGCGGCAGATTCTTCAAACCTACTGCCGCGCACCATGCCTCACAATCACAGTCCAGACGCTGAATGCGCCGTCATCACTCAACCCGCAGCGGCGTCCATGCGCACCGCGCCACGGCGGCTTTGACCGAACGCCACCACACAGTTGCGACCGGCGCCCTTGGCGCTGTAGAGCGCCTCGTCAGCGGACTTGAGCACTTGTTCGGGGGTGCGCTGCTCCAGGCGCTCGGCGACACCGATGCTGACCGTCACCGACACACTCGAAGCGCCGGAGCCGGCCCGGCGCTGGCGACCTTGCTGGTCGTCCTGGGGACGATCCGGATTGCGCAGTTGAATGTTGTAGGACGCAATCGACTCGCGAATGACTTCCAGATGCGGCATACACTCTTCCAGCGTCTTGCCCGCGAACACCAGGGCAAATTCCTCGCCACCGTAGCGATACGCCCTACCGCCGCCGCTGATTTTCGACAGCTTGCTCGCGACCAGTCGCAGCACCTGATCGCCGACATCGTGGCCGTGGGTGTCGTTGAATTTCTTGAAGTGATCGACGTCGCTCATCGCGAGCACGTAATTGCGCCCCAGGCGCTGCATGCGTTCGTTCAACGCGCGGCGCCCCGGCAGGCCGGTGAGTTCGTCGCGGAAGGCCATTTGATAGGCTTCGTGGGCCACAGCCGCGGCAATCATCAGCATCACCTGGCTGCACATGATGTTCAGGGTGAACGGCAGGATGAAGGTTTTCGGCAACATCCAGAACAGTCCCAACAATCCCACCAACTGCGCGGCGTGCAGAGGTCGCGGGTTGCGCCAGTATTGCCAGGCCAGAAGCAGGAACGAGGCGATGAAGACCGGGTAGGACAACTGGATCAGGCTCATCCAGGCGCCATGCAAGGCAGGCCAGCGAATCTCCGACAGCCACATCAACAACGCCTGTGGGTAACTTTGCTCAATGCCCAGTGCCACGCTGCCGAACGCCAGCAACACGGCGAAGCGCGCCACCATGTCCTGGAACAGGTGAGTACGCTCTTGCCACGCCGCGAACAGGCCGAACAGCAAGGGCAGCAGCAAACAACAGAGATGGAACACCACCGCCGCGTCTTCGCGAACCTTGCCGTTGTCGCGGTAATAATCGGTCTGGGTGTCGAGCAGGAAATAGGCGATGTACACCGTGACCATCAGGAACAGTTCACGCTGGCGTCGGTAAACCGCGCAGTACGCGCCGCCGAGCAGCAGCACCAGGGTGGGCAGCACGTTGAACAGCGACGTGAAGAAGACGTTGAGATCCTTGATGTACGCAGCCGAAAGCCCAGCGAGCAATAGCAGTAGTGAGGGCAAGAAATGACTGAAACGTACAGCGGAAGAACGCGGCAAGGGTAAAGCTCCGACCCGGCATAGCAATTGATGGCATTGTGCCTGCAATGCGCACGATTAAGCACACGAAATGTGATGCAGGTCACGTGAACGTCTCTTTAACGGCAGAAATGCCGAGTATCTGAGTCAATTGCCGAGGTTTTTTAATGCAACACACATGTTGTGGAGAGGGAGCTTGCTCCCGCTCCACAAAAGCCCCCTCGCCACCAATACCCGATGCTTCAGAGATCGTTGTAGAACGGCTGTAAAGGCCCCTCGGTGGCGGTGCGCCCTTCCGCACCAATCGGCTTGAGCGCAATCGGTGCATCCAGCGCCTGCCGGGTCGAAATCTTCGGACTCACAGGCCGTGCCGTTACCGCATTCTCATCACCGACGTGACCTTGGGGAATAACCAGCGACGGATGATCGAACGGCGCCTGCTCCCAGGCCACGCGCGGATCGGTCAACCCGACTTCCATAAACTTGACCAGCGCATCGACTTCCTCAGGGGTCAGGTTCAGCGAAGTCATATCCGGATCAAGGTTCGAGGCGTTGTGCTGATTCGCCGAAGGATGTTCGAAGCCGCTGGTGTTGCTCGCATCCTCACCACGCCGATCACCGCCGCGGTTGTAGAACTCCATGACCTGTTTGAGCGTCGCCCGGCTGCCATTGTGGAAATACGGCCCGGTCAAGGCGATGTTGCGCAGCGTCGGCGTCTTGAAAGCACCATCCACGGAATCACGGAAACCGACATTCGGTTTAAGCGTCGCATCACACGGCAACGCTGCACTCAATGGCGCTTCGAATGTGCAAACGTCGACATCCAGCGGGTCAGGCACGTTACCGCCCTGCAACAGGGTGTTGTACTGACGTGTGAAGGACCAAGGGTTGCCCCACGCGTCCGAACCACCTAGCGCCAAATCTTCCGACGTCGGCCGCACGCCAGTGTTGTAGAAGCCGTTGTCATAGAGCGTGGTGAGGTTGTCGGCCATCACCATGCGCTCGATGCGTTCACGCGGATGGAACAGCAAGCGGCTACCGGCGTTGGTCAGTTCCGCGCCACCATGGCAACTAACGCATTTGCCCTTGCCCAGGAACAGGTTCATGCCTTCGACCTGCTGGGCATTCATGGCCGAATGATCGCCCTGCAAGTAAGCGTCCAGCGGTGCCTTATCCGAGATCAGGGTGGATTCGTACATCTGGATCGCCAGGCCGAAGAACAGCGGGAAATTGGCCTCCATCTGAGTGTACGGCGCATCGCCCAACAGCACCTGCTGCGTGGCATTCCACAAACGTGGCTGGAACGCAGCCTTGATCAGTTCACGGTAAGTCGGCCGGCGCGCACCGGAAACGGAGGCCAGCACCGAATCGGTCGAGGAAATCCGTTGCTGCTTGAGCATCAGGGTGTCGAGCATGCGCCGGCCGATATCGGCAAAGGTGCGCCCGCCACAGGACATTTCCACCGGGCTGCCGGGAGGTCCCACCGCCTGCGAGGCCGCCGAGGCATCCTTGAGCGCCAGTCGCACTTTGGTGGCTACGCCGCCGCGATCACCGGTGACGAAAATCCCGGCATCGGGATCGCGATTGCCGAACGGCGAGAAGCCGTTGAACACGTTGTTCGCCCGGCCATCCCAGAAATTTCGCACATTGAACGCGGCGTTGATCACCGTCGGCGCGTTACGCCCGGTGCTGCGACGGACATTGATGCCGCCTACCTGGAATATGCCGTCTGGCTGCGCCGTGCACTTGTCGAAACGCGCTTGGTGTGGCTTGACGAAGTTGGCGTCGAACACGCCTTGGGAGCCGATCACATCGTCGGTGGAATAGAGAATCGGCGAATTGCGATCCAGTGGATCGGCCAGCACATGGGTCGGGAAGTCGCTTTTCTTCAGCGTGTAGTTCGGGCCGCCCTTGCCGCCGGATTTGGTCAAGTAGGAAGCGACGTCGCCCGGAATGTCGGACGCTACAAACGGCTTGTTGAAGATCGAAGAAACGTTTGAGTTGATGTTCGCCTGGCCAGGATTGATCTGGTTGGTGATGCGGTGATCGACACCCGCGTGGAAGTGGCAGGAGGCGCATGCGGTGGAACCGTCACTGCCGATCTCCATGTCCCAGAACAGCGCCTTGCCCAACAGAATCGCCGCTGAGCGGTTGAGGACGTAGTCGGTCATCAGGTCGACTTTGCGCCCGCCTTCGGTTCCAGAAGGGTCGGGTGGCGTCATGCCGTGCAACGACTGCAAGCTGGGGACGTCTACCACGGGTGTGACAACCTCTGGCGGGGACGCAGCGATGGCGCTCTCGCAAGCCAGACCGACAGCGATCAGGCCACCTGTGATCGAACAGGCCCAGCGGATAATACGAAGGATGCTCAAGGACTTCACCATGATGACATTCTCGATTCAGTACGGAGTAGCCAGGCTCCGGGATTATCCTGTTACGAGAGGAACTCATCACCAGGGATATTGCTGCTCGCACGACTAAACGCACCCACTGGAAGTTGGCCGATGCGAAACGAGGCCTAACTGGCAAAGTACTCTCTTGGCTCAGGCTTAATTGAAACGTTGCTTTTGTCGCGCCGTGAGGAGCGCTTAACTCAACTCTAGCTGTAACAAATAATTTCAACAAAAAAATTTAGTATTTTTTATCTCGACTGACCAACGCCTCAGTTAATAGCCATCGATCGGGAAGCCCATCCATGGTAACTGCAAGCACCCACTCCATTAGGGTGAACATCCCCCCCATTCTTGGGTGCCATTCCCCAACCACAATTGACAAGCGACAAAATACCCATATTTCACAACATGTTAAGTCTTAGCCATCAGAAAAATAATATTGGCAAAGTAATTGCTAATTCATAACTCGTAAGATAACCAGCACAGTCTTTGCAATTTTAGAGATCCGACACCTGGTTGAATGAGTCGTCACTAATCAAAAACAATACTCGTGCGCTAGTTGCACTGCGCGAGCTATTGTTTAATTTTTATATGGGTGCAAAAAAACAATTATTTCATAGACCTCTCTATATTCCACTTGCCATTCGATTGGTGTTAAGTGTATCTATAGACAACGGTTCTCAATTACTTGCTTATAACTGCCCGAAGGGTAATTAGTTCAGCACTCCCAAACGTGGGCGCCTAGCCCCCCCTACTTCGGTGCCATTCATATAGATATTGTTGCGTGCAATACCACAACATCCGCGCAGCCGCATTTATTGCTGGCAAACAACTGTTGGCGTCAATTCGGCACGACTAGTGCTTTACACGTTCCAGGCTCAAGGAATGTCTCTCGCGATTGTGTCCGGAACCGGCCAACGCATCGCCGATTGAATGCATCTGAAGGCTGAGTGCCAGGCATGTCGAAACCATGCTCAGACACTTGCCCTCTGGATCGAGCCCCAACTCGACGCGAGTCGATTGGCCGGCAACAGGTCCCGCAAGATTGTGGAGAGAACCATGAGCTTATCCCTACACGCAAAAGCGCTGGCATCAGCGCCGTTCCTCAAGCGACTCAACGGCACCTCAGGTCACCACGCACTGCTGGCCGGCGCTGTCGCCGTCGCACTCGCCATTGGAGGCGCAGGTGATGCACTTGCCCAAGGCGGCGGGACGGCCAAGCCAGTCAAGGGCGCACCCTCCCCGTTCTCGACCCCCACTTTGCCTAATCCGGTGTTTACCAATCCGGATGCGATTCATGGCTTTGACGTCACGGGTTTTATCCAGAGCATGACCCTGGATCCCACCAATGCGAATTGCCCCGGCACCAGCGATCCTGGTCGATTTGGCGGGACCGTCCAACTGAACGGCGTCACGATTACCGTCCCGTGCAATACGATTTTGCAAATGCCGGCCAATACCCTGACCTGGGCGGATTTTGTCAGGGGCGGGTCGCTGGCGCTCAACAAAGGACCGACTTCATACCCCTCTTTCGAGATCCACGTGGTGGGCAATACCGTCTCCAACAAGCAAATAGCCGGGCTGATCTTTGTCTCGCAGCAAGCGGCGAATGCCGGCAGCGGCTACATCACGCGGATCGACTACACCAACGGCAACCTCGAAGTGGATAGCGGCACGCCTCTGCAACCGACAATCATCCAGATCAACGACCCAAGCGGACGCTTTGGTCGTGCTCAAAGCCCCGATCCCCGGTTCTCCGTGGATGACGCCAACCCGACTATCCACGCTGCCACCGGTTACCCGATGTGCGTACCCCGCACCATTTCCGGGGACGATGCTCTCTGCCCTCAGAAAAACCGGCCAAAAGTCGTGACCCCGACCACCACAAATAACTGCCGAAACTTCAGCCAGGCGGGGGTCATCCCTCCGGCCAGCGGAGAGCTGTCCCCTCCGGTTCTGGGCCAGGTTTATTGCAGTCAGTTCGTCATGAAGCGCTTCAGCGATGCTTCGCGCACAGCGACCGACCCCGACCCGATGCAACAGGCACCGTTCGAAGTCGGCGACTTCATCAGCTACGCGGGTACGCTGTTCAAATCGGCCACAGCGGGTACTCCGGACTTTATCTCCGCCCACACGATTGAGGCCAACATCGGGATCTACACCCAACCCGGTACGCAACCCAGCTATCTGGCTATCGGGGAATTCGGTATCGGTACCGCCGACCCCTCGGCAACGGCCATCAACGGCGTAGCGCAGGAAACGCAGGACCGGATATTCCTGGAAGCATCGACAACCGACGTGAAAACACCCGTCGATATCTATCTGATAGATGTGAACCCTTCGACGGGCATACAAACCAATCGCTGGGTTACGCCTTATGAGATGACAGGTGAATGCAACCCTGCACAGTCCCTTCCCGCCAGTTGCTTTGGTGTCTCGGGTGGCATCACGAGCCAGAACATCGGCCCTCAACCACAACGCGCGAGAATTCGCGCGACCAAGGCACCGACCGGGCTTCTCAGCCAGCCGACCCGCACCTTGCGCGTTGTTGTACGGTCACTTTGTGTTCCACAACTGACCGCTTCCCAGACCGCCGTGGACAGTTGCATTCAAAATGCCGGCCGGTTGACGGTGGCCAATGGTCTGATCGCTGGACAGTACGTGGCGCCGGTGTTTGAGTTCATCTTTCCGGAAGGCGTCAAGCCTGGCGACCCGGTGGTCCCGAACGACTTCTGGCACCTGCCGTTCCTGCGTAACGGAGAAGGCGCAGGCACTCCGACCGGCGTCGGCCCTCTGGACCCGACCCCTTGGTAGGTAACGTCTGAGCAGTCAGGAAGAAGCAAAAAAAAACCGCCGCTCCCAAAAGAGCGGCGGTTTTTTTAGAACCGCGCGAAGGCTTAGTAACCCAGAGCGAAGTCTTCTTCTTTCATGTCCATCAGGTTGTTGGCGCCCGACAGCATGGTCACTACGTGAGTGCGGGTACGCGGCAGGATGCGCTGGAAGTAGAAGCGCGCAGTCTGCAGCTTGGCGGTGTAGAACGCGGTTTCGGTGGTGCCGGCAGCCAATTTCTCGGCAGCCAGGCGCGCCATGTCAGCCCAGAAGTAGGCCAGGCAGGCGTAACCGGAGTACATCAGGTAGTCCACCGAAGCGGCGCCGACTTCTTCGCGATCTTTCATGGCGGCCATACCGACCTTCATGGTCAGCTCGCCCCACTCTTTGTTCAGCGCGGCCAATGGCTCGACGAACTCTTTGACCGCTTCGTTGCCTTCGTTGGTCTGGCAAAACTTATGGACGATCTTGGTAAAGCCTTTGAGGGCCTCGCCTTGGGTCATCAGCACTTTGCGGCCCAGCAGGTCGAGTGCCTGGATACCGGTGGTGCCTTCGTACAGCATCGAAATACGGCTGTCGCGAACGTTCTGCTCCATGCCCCACTCGGCGATGAAACCGTGACCGCCGTAGATTTGCACGCCGTGGTTGGCAGATTCGAAGCCGACTTCAGTCATGAAGGCTTTGGCGATCGGAGTCATGAAGGCCAGCAGTGCGTCGGCTTTCTTCTTCTCTTCTTCGTCCACGCCGTATTTGACGATGTCGACTTGCTTGGCGGTGAAGTAGACCATCGCGCGGTTGCCTTCGGCGAACGCCTTCATGGTCAACAGCATGCGACGTACGTCAGGGTGCACGATGATTGGGTCAGCGGCTTTTTCCGGCGCTTTCGGGCCAGTCAGGGAGCGCATTTGCAGACGATCGCGAGCGTATTTCAGGCCGCCCTGGAAGCCGATCTCGGCGTGGGCCAGGCCTTGCAGCGCGGTGCCCAGGCGAGCGGTGTTCATAAAGGTGAACATGCAGTTCAGGCCTTTGTTCGCCGGGCCGATCAGGAAACCGGTGGCCGCGTCGAAGTTCATCACGCAAGTGGCGTTGCCGTGGATGCCCATTTTGTGTTCCAGGGAACCACAGGTCACGGCGTTGCGTGCGCCGATCGAACCGTCTTCATTCGGCATGAACTTCGGCACGATGAACAGCGAGATGCCTTTGGTGCCAGCCGGTGCGTCCGGCAGGCGGGCCAGCACGATGTGGACGATGTTGTCGGCCATGTCGTGTTCACCGGCCGAGATGAAGATCTTGGTGCCGGAAACTTTGTAGGAACCGTCGGCCTGAGGTTCGGCCTTGGTGCGCAACATGCCCAGGTCGGTGCCGCAGTGCGGTTCGGTCAGGCACATGGTGCCGGTCCATTCGCCGGAGACCAGTTTGGTCAGGTAGGCGTCTTGCTGCTCAGGCGTACCGTGCTCGGAAATGGTGTTCATCGCGCCATGGGACAGGCCTGGGTACATGCCCCACGACCAGTTGGCTTCGCCAACCATTTCGCTGACGGCCAGACCCAGGGACTCCGGCAGGCCTTGGCCGCCGTGCTCTACGTCGTGAGCCAGGCTTGGCCAGCCGCCTTCAACGAATTGTTTGTAGGCTTCTTTGAAGCCAGTCGGGGTTTTAACGCCGGACTCGCTCCAGGTGCAGCCTTCGGTGTCACCCACGCGGTTCAGCGGAGCCAGCACCTGCTCACAAAACTTGGCGCCTTCTTCGAGAATGGCGTCAACCATGTCCGGAGTTGCGTCTGCGCAAGCCGGAAGGCTCTGATAGTGCGCTTCGTAGCCGAGCAGTTCGTCACGAACGAAGCGAATATCACGCAAGGGGGCCTTGTAGTCAGGCATAGCGATAAACCTCTGCTGATGTAACCGGGAATGAACGACCGTGTTGATTTGTTGTGACGGTCAAACAGTTGTTTGAAACATACGTTTACGCCCAAATCTTGTCAAGCGCCGAGCCGATACCATTTGTCATCGAGCCTCTGTCGCTGAAACGGTAGCCCTACGCAATTAACGATAAAAGCTCGCCGCTCACCACTTAGCGTAGTGAAGTTGAAAAACGCGGCTGAACAGGTCGAGGTGACCCTGAACGCTTTATGCCCGACATACCTGAAAAAACATGAAAAACACTTTAATAGCTATAAAAAACTGTCACATCTGACAGTTACTGCGGAGGCAAAAAACACTTTCAATGTGACGAACGATAGCTTCGCGAACCTGCAATGAAGCTTCGAATTTGAACGTGCGTACTCGAGGAGAATGTCATGCCCCCTTCAACAAACGCTCAATCGCGCCAGGCTGGCGACATAGACAAGAGCTTTGGCACCGATGGATATCTTGATACCGGCGGCTTCAGTGAATTAGGCAGGACACTGACGATGGCCCTGTCCAAAAACGGCGTCATTACTCATGCGACAGAACTTTACGGAAAGATGTCGATTGGCCGCGCACTGATCGATGGAACAAAGGACGCGGGTTTCAACGCACAAAGATGGAATTTCGAGGAGGGTGACAACTCCCGCCCCAATCGCCTGCTTTTACAAAAGCTCACCGATAATGAACAAGACGAAAGGATTGTCATCGTTGGCGAGTCCTTAGTCAGGGATGAGCCAACGGGAATGCCTCGCTATCGACCTGCCGTTATGCGCTTGCTTGCAAACGGCAGTCCGGATCTGGTGTTCGGCCGCAGAATCCTGCCGCAACCGGACAATTCACATCCTGAATATGGTTTCGCCAGACCCACCAGCGATGGCTGCTTACAGCAAGATGGCAAAATTCTTATTACGGCGACTTACCTTACTGGCAGCCTGTACGAAAGCAACAGCAGGCTGTACTGCGTCACGAGAACCGGTGAGCTGGACAATCAATTTGGTCAGGGCGGTTTTGTTGAGATCCGGCTTCATGACAAACCATCACACGTTTGTGCCGTGCAGATTCAGAGCAATGGCAACATAGTCGTAGCGGGATACGACTCTGGCAATGTGACACTTGCCCGTTACTCACCTTCCGGGGTACTCGACAACTCCTTCGGGGATGACGGCTTTATTGATATACCCACCGAACCGACATCCGAAAAAGTCAGTGCCCCAACGACTTTAATCAATCTCCCGTCCCGGCTCCTTGTAATGGATGACAACCGAATAGTTTTCACGGGCTTCAGAAACACCTCCGGTAGAGACCAGGGTTTGATAATGCGACTGACCGCGGACGGTCGACCCGATTCGAGTTTCAACGGTGGCGAACTGGTGTATTTCGAGCGCGACTCGATGGACGTTGAGTTGACGACCGTCGCAATACAACCCGATCGAAAAATCGTAGTTGCAGGCAGAGGAGTCAACCGTGAACTCCCCTTGAATCAAATCTATGGTCATAAATGGCGGTTGCTCGAAAATGGCAGTCTCGACCCGACATTCAACAGCGAATCACTCAGGGGCGAATTTGCCGATATTGCCATCCAGACTAACGGACGCATTCTTCTCGCCGGCAGCAGCGGCTTCGCCTGGTCCTCACGCTTTCCGAAAATCACAGCGCTTACGGGTCAGTGAAAACCCCAGACAAAAAAAATGCGCTCATCCGAGCGCATTTTTTGCAGGGGACAACTTCACGCGTACGTATCAATCAACGTCCCCAGCATTTCATCGGAAGCCTTGGCCACTTTCGCGCCGAGCTCAACCTGAAACTTGCCTTGGGACATCTCGACCACATTGCTGGCGAGGTCGGCTTCCTGACTGCGATCAACCGAACGCAAACGATCGACCTGAGACTCGGAAGACTGGCTGGTCTGCGAACGTTCAATGACGGTGCTGGCGATCTGGCCGGCAGCCTGATCGACACGGTTCTGCCCGGTCTGAAGAGTGCTCAGACCGGCATAAAAAGCGGTGCTACCTGAGATTTCCATGGGAGAACTCGTCCTTATGAAGGATCAACAGCGGCCATTGAAGCAGACACCCACGCAAAACACCCGACAAAAACACTAATGGCACAGTGCCTTGTCATAGGCAAAAACATTAATCCAGCAGATCCAGCTGGAGATGCTCAGCCACCGCCTGCGCCGTCACCGACTTGAGTTTCGGCACCCGGCCCAGGCACGGCGCGGGTATCCGCTCGGCCAACGTGGCGAGGTTCTCCTCCAGGCGCGAAGTCTTCGGCTCAATGATGTTGGCCACCCATCCCGCCAACTGCAGCCCATCGTTGGCAATCGCCTCAGCCGTCAGCAATGCATGGTTGATGCAACCCAGGCGCACGCCGACCACCAGGATGACCGGCAGATCCAGGGCCATCGCCAGATCCGAAAGATTATCCTGATCCGCCAACGGCACGCGCCAGCCACCCGCACCTTCTATCAAGGTGAAGTCCGCGTTGAGGTCCAGGATTTCGCGCATCGGCGTCAATAAGGATTGCACCGTCAGCGCGATGCCCGCCTCTCGCGCCGCCAGGTGCGGGGCGATCGCTGGCTCGAACGCCACCGGATTGACCTGTGCATACGTCAGCGGCACCGAACATTGCGCCAACAACTCCAGTGCATCGGCGTTGCGCAACCCTTTGGGGGTCACCTCACAGCCGGAAGCGACCGGTTTGCCCGCCGCCGTACTCAGGCCCGCCAAGCGTGCGGCATGCAGCAAACCCGCCGCCACGGTGGTCTTGCCGACATCGGTGTCAGTGCCGGTGATGAAATACGCTGCGCTCATAAGGGTTTCTCCAACACGGCGTAAACCACTTGATAAGTCGCCGGCAGTCCCTGTGCCTGACGAAACTGCTCATACGCCTCGATCAAGCCGAGAATCCTTGCCCGGCCAGTCAAACCGCCAGGCCGACCGGGGTTCAGGTTATGCGCGCCCAACGCCTTGAGCTCGTGGGTCAAGCTGCGCACATCCGGGTAATGCAACACATGTGGACGGGTTTGCAGGCTGGCGACGTTCAAGCCACTGGCCGCGCACAGCTGTTGATATGTCTCGAATTCGCGGAAACGGTTGACGTGCACCATGCCATCCACCTGACGCCAACTGTCACGCAATTCGTACAACGTGCCGACACACAGGCTAGCAAACGCGAAAATTCCGCCCGGTTTCAATGCCCGATGCGCCTCGCTGAGCACGCCAGCAAAGTCCGAACACCACTGCACCGCGAGGCTGGAGAAGATCAGGTCACAGGTCGAATCCTGCAACGGCAACCGTTCGGCATCGCCGGCGATGAAATGCGTGGCACCGCCCAATGGCCGGGCGTGATTGAGCATACCTTCGGCGATGTCCAGCGCCACCCCGTGACTCGCCGCAAAACGCTCACCCAGCGCACGGCTGAAATGCCCGGTGCCGCAGCCCAGGTCCAGCCAGCGACCGGGCACAAAATCATCGGGTAACCGGCGCAACAACTCGCTGCCGACATCGCGCTGCAACTGCGCCACGCTGTCGTAGCTGGCCGCCGCACGGGAAAAGGACGCTGCCACCTGGCGCTTGTCGGGCAAGCCGCCGGGCAGGTTGGGAAGGGATAAATCAGTCATCACCGGACTCATGCAAAAAAGCCTGGATCGCCCCCGCCACACCGTGGGGGTCTTCCAGAAGAAACGCGTGGCTGGCCTGTTCGATCAGGCCGATTTCGACGTCTGGTAACAACGCCAGCAAGTCCCCCGCCGCTTCGGCCGGGACCAGCCCATCAAGGCCGGCGAACAGGTGCAGTTGCGGGCCACGAAACGCCTGCAACGCTTGCCGGGTATCCAGTTGCGCGAGCACTTCCAGGCCGCTCATCAACACCTGGGCCGACGTATGCGGCGCGCCGCCGAGCAACAATCGCGACAAACCGCGCGGGTCTTCGGCGCCTTGGGCGCAAAGCAGCGAGAACCGTTTCAAGGTCATGCGTGGATCGGCGCCACAACCCGCCAGAAACGCATCAAACGTTTCGCCGGGCATCGCACTCGGCCATTGCTCATGGGCGACAAACGAAGGATTGCTCGCCAGGGTCAGCAAGCCGCAGCAACGATCACCGCGCCGCGCCGCCAATTCCGAGGCGAGCATCCCGCCCAACGACCAACCACCGAGCCAAGTGTCCTGAGGCACGGTCGAGTCCAGCTCATCGAGCCACTCTTCAAGATCGCCCGACTCCAGCTCCGGCAACGGCTCGATCTCGACCCGCAGGTGTTCATCCAGTCCCTGCAACGCTGCCGCCAGCGGTTCCAGCGGCGAAACCCCGAGCCCCCAACCGGGCAGCAGAATCAGTCGATCACGCATGGCTTGGCTCCGGTCCCAGTTGTGCAAAACAATCGGCCAGTCCATTTAACAATAGCTGCACCTGTGCCTCGCCGTGGGCGGCGGTCAGGGTCACCCGCAGGCGGGCGCTGCCGGCCGGCACGGTCGGTGGGCGGATCGCGGTGACCATCAGGCCACGCTCGCGCAGCATCTGCGACAGTCGAACCGCGCGGCCGGCGTCGCCGATCATGATCGGTTGAATCGGGGTAAAGCTGTCCATGAGTTCCAGGCCGATCTGCTCGGCCCCTCGACGAAATTGACGGATCAGCACCTTAAGGTGCTCGCGCCGCCAATGCTCGCTGCGCAGTAATTCGAGACTTTTCAGCGTCGCACAGGCCAGGGCCGGCGGTTGGCTGGTGGTGTAGATGTAGGGACGGGCGAACTGGATCAGGCTTTCGACCAACTCTTCGCTGCCCGCCACAAACGCACCGGCCGTGCCGAACGCCTTGCCGAGGGTGCCGACCAACACCGGCACATCTTCCTGACTCAAACCAAAATGCTCGACGATCCCTGCGCCATTGGCGCCCAGCGGGCCAAAGCCGTGGGCGTCATCCACCATCAGCCACGCGCCTTTGGCCTTGGTTTCCCGGGCCAGCGCCGGCAGGTCGGCGAGATCGCCGTCCATGCTGAACACGCCATCGGTGACCACCAGCGTGTTGCCGGTGGCTTTTTCCAGGCGCTTGGCCAGACTGACGGCGTCGTTGTGCAGGTAGCGATTGAACCGCGCGCCGGACAACAGGCCCGCATCGAGCAACGACGCGTGATTGAGCCGGTCTTCCAGCACCGTATCGCCCTGCCCGACCAGCGCAGTGACCGCGCCGAGGTTGGCCATGTAACCGGTGGTGAACAGCAGCGCCCGCGGACGACCGGTCAAGTCGGCCAGCGCTTCTTCCAGCTCATGATGCGGCGTGCTGTGACCAATGACCAAGTGCGACGCCCCACCGCCGACGCCCCACCGCGCCGCACCGGCGCGCCAGGCTTCGATCACTTGCGGGTGATTGGCTAAACCCAGGTAATCGTTGTTACAGAACGCCAGCAATGGCTGACCGTCGACCACCACTTCCGGGCCTTGAGGGCTTTCGAGCAGTGGACGTTGGCGATAGAGATTTTCGGCACGACGGGCAATAAGACGCGCGCTGAGATCGAAAGACATGCAGACCTCGCGAGTAGGAAAGAGGTATAGCCCCTGTAGGAGCGAGGCTTGCCCGCGAAGGCATCACCGCGGTCATTCAGATAGACCTAGGTGTCTCATTCGCGGGCAAGCCTCGCTCCTACAGAAAGCGGTCAAACAGCGGCGTTATAGAACTGCTCGCTGCTCTTCTGCTCGACCAATGCCTGCTCGATGGCCGCTTGATGCACTTCATCGGCGTGCTCTTCGCGAGCTTCCGGCAGGATCCCCAGGCGCCCGAACAGTTGCATGTCCTTGTCAGCCTGTGGGTTGGCGGTGGTCAGCAGTTTGTCGCCGTAGAAAATCGAGTTGGCGCCGGCGAAGAAGGCCAGGGCCTGCATCTGCTCGTTCATCGCTTCGCGGCCGGCGGACAGGCGCACGTGGGATTGCGGCATCAGGATGCGGGCGACAGCGAGCATGCGGATGAAGTCGAACGGGTCGATGTCATCGGCGTTTTCCAGCGGCGTACCAGCGACTTTCACCAGCATGTTGATCGGCACCGACTCCGGATGCTCCGGCAGGTTGGCCAACTGGATCAGCAGGTTGGCGCGGTCGTCGAGGGACTCGCCCATGCCGAGGATGCCGCCGGAGCAGATCTTCATCCCCGATTCCCGCACGTAAGCCAGGGTTTGCAGGCGCTCGCCGTAGGTGCGGGTGGTGATGATGCTGCCGTAGAACTCCGGCGAGGTGTCGAGGTTGTGGTTGTAGTAGTCGAGGCCGGCGTCGGCCAGCGCAACGGTCTGGTCCTGGTCGAGGCGACCGAGGGTCATGCAGGTTTCAAGGCCCATGGCTTTCACGCCCTTGACCATCTCCAGCACGTACGGCATGTCTTTGGCCGACGGATGTTTCCACGCCGCGCCCATGCAGAAACGGGTCGAACCGATGGCCTTGGCGCGAGCGGCCTCTTCGAGGACCTTCTGCACTTCCATCAGCTTTTCTTTTTCCAGGCCGGTGTTGTAGTGACCGGACTGCGGACAATATTTGCAATCTTCCGGGCAGGCGCCGGTTTTGATCGACAGCAGCGTCGAAACCTGGACCCGATTGGCGTCGAAATGCGCGCGATGCACCGTCTGGGCCTGGAACAACAGGTCATTGAATGGCTGAACGAAGAGTGCTTTGACTTCGGCCAAAGACCAGTCATGACGCAGGGTTGCAGAGGTACTGGCGCTCATGGGCGTTTCCTTTGTTTTATGCTTGGCAAGCGGCCGGGGGAATGGAATACCCACAGGCGCGACACGGATGTTCGGCATATTTAAGGAAGAGCGATGCGCTGTCAACCACGTTACGATGGACCGGTTTACATCTGGTTAAAAAACAAACAATCCTGCCTGCTCTGTTCAGAGCCTGCCGACCACACCACGCCCCTGTGCATCGCCTGCGAAACCGAGCTGCCCTGGCTCGGCGATCACTGCCAGACCTGCGCCCTGCCCTTGCCGGCTTCCGGCCTGACGTGCGGCCAATGCCTGCAACAGCCGCCGGCCTTCGAGCGAGTGGCGGCGCCCTGGACCTACAGCTTTCCGCTGGACACGCTGATTACACGTTTCAAACACAACGCCAAGTGGCCACTTGGCCGCTTGCTCGGCGAACTGCTTGCCCAATTCCTGCAACATCGCTTCGATGAAGACCTGGAGCGACCCGATGCGCTGATCCCCGTGCCGCTGGCCACCCGGCGTCTGCGCCAACGCGGCTTCAACCAGGCGGCGATGCTCGCGCGCTGGCTGAGTGAAAGCCTGACTATTCCTTGCGATGAAACGTTGTTGCTGAGAACTCAGGACACCAGCGCCCAACAGGACCTGAATGCCCAGGCGCGCAAACGCAACCTGCGCCACGCCTTCACCCTGGCGCCCGGCGCAGCGGTCGCGGGCCGGCATCTGGCCTTGATCGATGACGTGCTGACCACCGGCGCTACCGCGCAAACCCTGGCTCGCTTGCTGATGGACGCCGGTGCCGCCCGGGTCGATGTCTATTGCCTGGCCCGCACCCCCAAACCCGGCGAGTGACCCGACTTGACTCCCGAGCCCCAAGTCGCCAACGTCCTCTCATTGCCACCGCCCAAAGCACCTCGCCATGTCCTTGCCTACGTTGTTGTCCCAACACATTGTCCGTCGCCCGCAGCGCATCGCCCTGCTGCAACACATCGCCGAACAGGGCTCGATCACCCGCGCCGCGAAAAGCGCGGGCCTGAGTTACAAAGCGGCGTGGGATGCCATCGACGAACTGAACAACCTCGCACAAAAACCCCTGGTGGAACGCAGTGTCGGCGGCAAGGGTGGCGGTGGCGCGAAGTTGTCCGAAGAGGGTCAACGGGTCCTGCGCTTGTATCAAAAGCTGCAAGTGTTGCAGGCCCAGGTGCTGGAAGCGGCCGAAGACGCCAGCGATCTCGACCTGCTGGGTCGGCTGATGTTGCGCACCAGCGCGCGCAATCAACTGCACGGCAAAGTCGTGGCGATCGAGTCCCAGGGGCGCAATGACCGCATTCGTCTTGAGCTGGCTGAAGGCCTGAACATCGACGCGCAGATCACTCACGACAGCACCCTGCGCCTGGAGCTGCAAAGCGGCACCGAGGTCGTAGCTCTGATCAAGGCCGGATGGCTGGAACTGCTGGCCATCGAGCAGACTGCAACACCTGGCAACAATTGCCTGAACGGCATAATCGAGGAGATTCTCGATGCCGAAGATGGCCCCAGCGAAGTGCGCATCGGCCTGCCCAATGGCCAGACACTCTGCGCCCTGGCCGAGCCACTGCATTTGAGAACCTCCGGCCTTGGCGTCGACCGACCGGTGCGGGTGCAGTTTGCGCCGTCCAACGTCCTGCTCGGCACGCCGCTCTGAAACAAAACCTTCACTGACGCTCATTAAGGTGACTGCAAAAACCCGCAGGGAGCCTGATGTGAGCCTATTAGAAGAAAACCAACCCACCGACCTGGAAAAAATGGTCGGCCTCAGCCGTCGTGGCTTCATCAGCGCCGGCGCCCTCTGCGGTGCGGCGATGTTCCTCGGCGGCAACCTGCTGAGCCGCAGCGTGCTGGCCGCCAGTGTCAGCGCCGGCTCCAGCAAACTGCTGGGCTTCAACAGCATCGCCGCCGCCACGACCGACACCATCACCCTGCCACCGGGTTACAAATCCTCGGTGTTGATCAGTTGGGGCCAGCCGCTGCAAAAGAACGGTCCGGCCTTCGACCCCAGCGGCAACGGCACCGCCCAGGCCCAGGAAGTCCAATTCGGCGACAACAACGACGGCATGAGCCTGTTCGAGTTTCCCGGCGACAAAGACCGGGCGCTGATGGCGATCAACAACGAATACACCAACTACCGCTACCTCTACCCCCACGGCGGCATGCCGCAATCGGCGGAAGATGTGCGTAAAGCACTGGCCTGTGAAGGTGTTTCGGTGATTGAAGTGCAGCGTCGCCGTGGCCAGTGGGAATTCGTCCAGGGCTCGCGCTACAACCGACGCATTCACGGTAACTCGCCACTGCGCTTGAGCGGCCCGGCCGCCGGTCACGAACTGCTGAAAACCAGCGCTGACAAGCACGGCAAGAAAGTCCTCGGCACCTTCCAGAACTGCGCCAACGGCAAGACGCCATGGGGCACCTACCTGACCTGCGAAGAAAACTTCACTGATTGCTTCGGTAGCAGCAATGCCGAGCAAAAATTCGATGCCGCGCAAAAACGCTACGGCGCCGTGGCCGCCAGTAAAGAAATCAATTGGCACCCACACGACCCGCGTTTCGACCTGGCGAAGAACCCCAACGAACTCAACCGTCACGGCTGGGTGGTGGAAATCGACCCGTTCGACCCGCAATCGACCCCGGTCAAACGCACCGCCCTGGGTCGCTTCAAGCATGAAAACGCCGCCCTGGCCGAAACCAGTGACGGGCGCGCCGTGGTCTACATGGGCGACGATGAGCGCGGCGAGTTCATCTACAAATTCGTCAGCCGCGACAGGATCAATCACCGCAACCCCAAGGCCAACCGCGACCTGCTGGACCACGGCACGTTATACGTCGCGCGTTTCGACGCGGGTGACGGCAATGCCGATCACCCGAAAGGCCAGGGCCAGTGGATCGAGCTGACCCACGGCAAAAACGGCATCGACGCCAGCAGCGGCTTTGCCGATCAGGCCGAAGTGCTGATTCACGCGCGCCTCGCCGCCAGCGTGGTCAACGCCACGCGCATGGACCGCCCGGAATGGATCGTCGTCAGCCCCAAGGATGGCCAGGTTTATTGCACCCTGACCAACAACGCCAAGCGCGGCGAAGAAGGCCAACCGGTCGGCGGGCCAAATCCACGGGAGAAGAACGTCTACGGGCAGATCCTGCGCTGGCGTACCGACCGTGACGATCACGGCTCGAAAAGCTTTGCCTGGGATCTGTTTGTGGTCGCCGGTAATCCGGGGGTGCACGCCGGCACGCCGAAGGGCGGGTCGTCGAACATCACCCCGCAGAACATGTTCAACAGCCCGGACGGTTTGGGCTTCGACAAGGCCGGGCGCTTGTGGATTCTCACCGATGGCGATTCGAGCAATGCCGCAGACTTCGCGGGCATGGGCAATAACCAGATGCTCTGCGCCGACCCGGTGACCGGGGAAATCCGTCGGTTCATGGTCGGGCCGATTGGTTGCGAAGTGACGGGGATCAGCTTTTCGCCGGACCAGAAAACCCTGTTCGTCGGGATTCAGCATCCGGGGGAAAACGGTGGGTCGACGTTCCCTGAGCATTTGCCCAATGGCAAGCCGCGGTCTTCGGTGATGGCCATTTCTCGGGAAGATGGCGGGGTCGTCGGCGCCTGATAGGCCCTCTTCGCGGGCAAGCCTCGCGCCTACAGGTCGTCATGATCGTTCCCACGCTCTGCGTGGGAATGCAGCCCGGGACGCTCCGCGTCCCACAAGCGGACGCGGAGCGTCCGGTGAGGCATTCCCACGCAGAGCGTGGGAACGATCCCCTAAAGAAGCCCCGTCTGCGCTACCATGCTTGGCCGGACGCGGCAGCCTGCTGCGCGCAGGAGTCAGCATGGCCCACCCGTTTGCAACCCTCACCCCAGACCTCGTCCTCGATGCCGTCGAAAGCATCGGCTTTCTCAGCGACGCGCGCATTCTGGCGCTCAACAGCTACGAAAACCGCGTCTATCAAGTCGGCATCGAAGACTCCGAGCCGCTGATCGCCAAGTTCTACCGCCCGCAACGCTGGACCAACGAAGCGATCCTCGAAGAACACCAATTCACCTTCGAACTCGCCGAATGCGATGTGCCGGTGGTCGCGCCAATGATTCACAACGGCGCCAGCCTGCACGAACACGCAGGGTTCCGCTTCACCCTGTTCCCCCGCCGTGGCGGCCGCGCGCCGGAGCCGGGCAATCTGGATCAACTGTATCGCCTGGGCCAATTGCTCGGGCGCCTGCACGCCGTGGGCGCGACCAAGCCGTTCGAGCACCGCGAAGCACTGGGCGTGAAGAACTTCGGCCACGATTCGCTGAACACTTTGCTTGAAGGCAATTTCATCCCCAAGAGCCTACTGCCGGCCTACGAGTCCGTGGCCCGCGACCTGCTCAAGCGAGTCGAAGAGGTCTACAAGGCGACGCCGCACCAGAACATCCGCATGCACGGCGACTGCCACCCCGGCAACATGATGTGCCGCGACGAAATGTTCCACATCGTCGACCTCGACGACTGCCGCATGGGTCCGGCGGTGCAGGACATCTGGATGATGCTCGCCGGGGATCGTCAGGAATGCCTTGGGCAGTTGTCGGAATTGATGGACGGCTACAACGAGTTTCACGACTTCGACCCACGGGAATTGGCGCTCATCGAACCGTTGCGCGCATTGCGCCTGATGCACTACAGCGCCTGGCTCGCCCGGCGCTGGGATGACCCGGCGTTCCCCCACAGCTTTCCGTGGTTTGGTAGCGAGCGGTATTGGGGCGATCAGGTACTGGCGTTGCGTGAGCAGTTGTCGGCGCTCAACGAAGAACCCCTGAAACTCTTCTAAACGCCGCAACCCCTGTAGGAGCGAGGCTTGCCCGCGAAGAACGATAACGCGATACATCAGACAGACCGCGTCATCGTTCTTCGCGGGCAAGCCTCGCTCCTACAAAAAACGAAACACATCTATACAATCCCCCCTTTGTTAGCTGCCTAAGCAAGGACTCTGCATGCAAGCCGCCAACCCGCGTCGCGGGTACATCCTGGGCCTGAGTGCCTACATCATCTGGGGACTTTTCCCGCTCTACTTCAAAGCCATCGCCTCGGTGCCGGCTGTAGAAATCATCATCCACCGGGTGCTCTGGTCCGCACTGTTTGGCGGTTTGCTGCTGATGGTCTGGAAGCATCCGGGCTGGTGGCAGGAGCTGCGCAACAACCCCAAACGCCTCGCGGTCCTGGCCCTGAGCGGCACGCTGATCGCCGCCAACTGGCTGACTTACGTGTGGTCGGTTAACAACGGTCGCATGCTCGAAGCCAGCCTCGGTTACTACATCAACCCGTTGGTGAACGTGTTGCTGGGGATGTTGATCCTCGGTGAACGGCTGCGGCGCATGCAATGGCTGGCGGTGGGTCTGGCGGCGGTAGGCGTGGCGCAGCAGGTGTGGCAAGTCGGCAGTTTGCCGTGGGTGTCGCTGGTGCTGGCGCTGACCTTCGGCTTCTACGGACTGATCCGCAAACAGGCGCCAGTGAAGGCATTGCCGGGGCTGGTGGTGGAAACCTGGATGCTGGTGCCGATTGCGGTCGCATGGTTGCTGTTCAACCCGGCGGCGGCCAGTGCGCAACCGGCGTTCTGGACCACGTCCGAGGCCTGGTGGCTGGTGGCCGCCGGCCCGGTAACGCTGGTGCCGCTGGTGTGTTTCAACGCCGCCGCACGGCATTTGCCCTACACAACGTTGGGATTTCTCCAGTACCTGGCGCCGACGCTGGTGTTGCTGCAAGCCGTGCTGCTGTTTGACGAACACTTGTCGTCCAGCACCCTGGTGGCATTTATCTTTATCTGGGCCGGCCTGGCGATTTACAGCGTCGATGCCGTGATCAGCATGCGCCGTCGCAGCTGATCAGAAAACGCACAAACCTCTACAGGCCATGTTCTGCGTGGCCTGCATCAATCCTTCCCAAGGTTATCCACAGCGTGATCCCCGCCGTTTGTGCGCAACTTGTTGAAACTGATGGTTTTTTGATCAGAACCTGAAAAGCCCCGGCCGGCGTGGCCTGGCGGGGTGTCTCTACAGGTTATCCACAGGCAGGTGCACGTATAACTTGGATAACCCTGTGTCAGGGTTCGCTGCGCAGCACCAATTCAACCATCAAGTCGTCGGCCAGGGTTTCCAGCCGCGATTGCAGCACGTCCAGAGACAGGGTCAGCGGCACCGCGAGAATGGCTTCGGCGTGAAACAGCGGCTCGCTGCTCATTGGCGCCGGACGTACTTCCGTGACCAGACGTTCCAGGTTCACCCCCTGCTCGCTCAACAAACGCGTGATATCGCGCACAATCCCCGGCCGATCATTGCCCACCAGCTCCATCGCTATCGGCTTCCAGGTGCAGGATTGCTCAATACCGCTTTCCGCGATCAATACGCGAATGCCATGGGCCGACAACGCCTGTAGGGCATCGACCAATTCGTCGTAGGCTTCCGCCGGCACACCCACCCGAAGAATCCCGGCGAACTGCCCGGCCATGCGCGACATGCGGCTTTCCAGCCAGTTACCGCCGTGCTCGGCGATGCATTGGGCAATGCGCTCGACCTGCCCTGCCTTGTCCGGTGCGAATACGGTGAGTACGAGGTGGTCCATGGCGCAGTCCTCTTTTGTTATTGAAAAAGAAGTATAGGCAAGGGCTGGTTCTGCGCTGAATGGGCTGACACCTTCGCGGGCAAGCCTCGCTCCTACAGGGATCGCGCAAAACCTTGTAAGAGCGAAGCTTGCCCGCGAATGGCCCACCACCAATGAGCCTGCGAAAAACAAATCGTGTACAAGTTTTTATATTTAACTGGAACAATCCAATACTTTTTTGAGAACATCCCGTTCCCCGACATGACTGCAATGCGTCATGGGGTCGCAGAACGACGTAATTAGTCTAATTTTCACAAGCGCAATTCATCATGTAGTATGCCGCAGCGCGCACTACATAACGTTGGATCGATGTCTGCCACCGGCATACTCGCAACCCTGAAAGCCCCGTCAGCAAGGCCTCCAAGCCGTTGATTGGACCGAACCCAGCCGCCCGCAAGGGCATGTACTGGCGGACGGGTTTGTGGTTTAAATGGCCAGAGGCTTCATTGTCAAAATTGAAGAGCTGAAAAGCGAAATAGCTGAGCAGAGTGAGGCAAGCAATGACTGAACACGTTCAAGTCGGTGGCCTGCAGGTCGCCAAAGTCCTGTTCGACTTCGTGAACAACGAAGCCATTCCCGGTACCGGCCTCACCGCCGATAAGTTCTGGGCCGGTGCCGACAAGGTCATTCATGACCTGGCGCCGAAGAACAAAGCCCTACTCGCCAAACGCGATGATTTCCAGGCTCGTATCGACGGCTGGCACCAGGCCCGTGCCGGTCAGGCCCACGACGCCGTGGCTTATAAAGCCTTCTTGCAAGACATCGGTTATCTGCTGCCAGAAGCGGCCGATTTCCAGGCAACGACGCAAAACGTCGATGACGAAATCGCCCGCATGGCCGGCCCGCAACTCGTGGTGCCGGTGATGAACGCGCGCTTCGCGCTCAACGCCTCGAACGCCCGCTGGGGTTCGCTGTACGACGCGCTCTACGGCACCGACGCGATCAGCGAAGCGGACGGCGCGGAAAAAGGCAAAGGCTACAACAAGGTGCGCGGCGACAAGGTCATCGCCTTCGCCCGTGCCTTCCTCGACGAAGCGGCACCTTTGGCGGCCGGCACTCATGTCGACTCCACCGCCTACAAAATCATCGACGGCAAACTGGTGGTCACCCTTAAAGGTGGCAGCAACACCGGCCTACGCAACGATGCCCAGTTGATCGGCTTCCACGGCGAGGCCTCGGCCCCGACCGCGATCCTGCTGAAGAACAACGGCCTGCATTTCGAAATCCAGGTCGACGCCAGCACCCCGGTCGGCCAGACCGACGCCGCCGGTGTCAAAGACATCCTGATGGAAGCCGCGCTGACCACCATCATGGACTGCGAAGACTCCGTCGCCGCCGTCGATGCCGATGACAAAGTGGTGATCTACCGCAACTGGCTCGGCCTGATGAAGGGCGACCTGTCGGAAGAAGTCTCCAAGGGCGGCAAGACCTTTACCCGCACCATGAACGCCGATCGCACTTACACCGGTATCGACGGTAAAGAATTGAGCCTGCACGGTCGTTCACTGTTGTTCGTGCGTAACGTTGGCCACTTGATGACCATCGACGCAATCCTCGACAGCCAAGGCAACGAAGTGCCGGAAGGCATTCTCGACGGCCTGGTGACGTCCCTGGCGGCGATCCACAGCCTCAACGGCCACAACTCGCGCAAGAACAGCCGCACGGGCTCGGTCTATATCGTGAAGCCGAAGATGCACGGCCCGGAAGAAGCAGCGTTCACCAACGAGCTGTTCGGGCGCATCGAAGACGTGCTCGACCTGCCGCGCAATACGCTGAAAGTCGGGATCATGGACGAGGAGCGCCGCACCACGGTCAACCTCAAGGCCTGCATCAAGGCCGCCAGCGAGCGCGTGGTGTTCATCAACACCGGTTTCCTCGACCGCACCGGCGATGAAATCCACACCTCCATGGAAGCCGGCCCGATGGTGCGCAAGGCTGACATGAAGGCCGAGAAGTGGATCGGCGCCTACGAAAACTGGAACGTCGATATCGGCTTGAGCACCGGCCTGCAAGGTCGCGCCCAGATCGGTAAAGGCATGTGGGCCATGCCCGACCTGATGGCGGCGATGCTCGAACAGAAAATCGCTCACCCACTGGCCGGCGCCAACACCGCTTGGGTGCCCTCGCCGACCGCCGCTGCGTTGCACGCGCTGCACTACCACAAGGTTGACGTGTTCGCCCGTCAGGCCGAACTGGCCAAACGTGCCCGCGCTTCGGTGGACGACATCCTGACCATCCCGCTGGCCGTCAATCCGAACTGGACGCCCGAGCAGATCAAGAACGAACTGGACAACAACGCCCAGGGCATTCTCGGTTATGTGGTGCGCTGGATCGACCAGGGCGTGGGTTGTTCGAAAGTGCCGGACATCAATGACATCGGCCTGATGGAAGACCGCGCAACGCTGCGCATTTCCAGCCAGCACATCGCCAACTGGCTGCGTCATGGCATCGTGACTGAAGATCAGGTGATGGAAAGCCTCAAGCGCATGGCGCCGGTGGTTGACCGTCAGAACGCCAACGATGCGCTGTACCGTCCTTTGGCACCGAACTTCGACAGCAACATCGCCTTCCAGGCCGCGGTCGAACTGGTGATCGAAGGCACGAAGCAGCCGAACGGCTATACCGAGCCAGTGCTGCACCGTCGTCGTCGCGAGTTCAAGGCTGCCAATGGCTTGTAACTGAGCGTTGATGCCGCACAAAAAAAGGCCCTGATCTTTCGATCAGGGCCTTTTTTCATGGGCGAGCGCAATCTCCTGTGGCGAGGGAGCTTGCTCCCGCTCGGCTGCGCAGCAGTCGTAAAACCAGAAAACGAGGTGTGTCAGGAGTGCCGGAATTGGGGCTGCTTCGCAGCCCAGCGGGAGCAAGCTCCCTCGCCACAAAATGCGCCTCAATCCTGAAGCCTGTGTCAGGGCTCCATCCCCAACTCATGCTTGACCAACACCAGCAACTTGCCGGTATCAATTGGCTTGAGCAGGAAGTCCACCACGCTCAAATGCATGGCGGCAATCGCGTCTTTCACGTCGGCATCGCCGGAGACGATGATGATCGGCATCGCCGCCCGGACCGATTCACGCACCTGGCGGATCAGGTCCAGGCCATCCACATGCCCCATCCGCAGATCAGTGATTACCAGGCCAATCGAGGGGGTCGTGTCCAACAGTTTGAGCGCGGACTCGCCACTGGCGGCGGTCATGCAACGTACGCCATCCAGCGCAAGGATCTCCGATAACAGCTCACGAGCGTCTTTGTCGTCATCAACGATCAACACCCGCTGCGGCGGTAGATCAGGTTCCAGCATGATCGCACTGAGCGCCTCGCGCTCGGCGTCACTCAAAATATCGTGGTCGGACATGGCTTTCTCTACGTTTTCAATTCAATCCCCTAGCACAGTGGTCAGACATCGCTAAGCAGAGCTTCAATGTGCACTTCGTCGGATATTTTGCCTAGAGGAAAAATGAGACGTTTTCCCACTATGGGTGTAGGGCATATCCCAAATTTAGCCAAAAGCACCGACTACCTAGACTTACGTCCAATGGGCACCCCGCGCACGGGGGCCGACCATGGCTGAACGATCCGACAACAACAATTCAAAAAAGACTGCGGTAATAGTTATGAGTAAAGCGGATGCCTTCACCCAGGCAGGGAAAACCGCGGTATTGCAGAACATCCAGGGCACTCTGCAATTCCTCCAGCGCTTCCCGCCCTTCAATCAGATGGAACACGCCCACCTGGCCTACCTGGTGGAGCAATGCCAGCTGCGTTTCTACGGTCCCGGCGAGAGCATCATCAAGCCTGCCGACGGCCCGGTTGAACACTTCTACATCGTCAAACAGGGCCGGGTCGTCGGGGAACGCCCGCACACGGCCAAGGGCGGCACCGAAACCACCTTCGAGATCACCACCGGCGAGTGCTTCCCTCTCGCCGCGTTGCTGGGGGAACGGGCGACCCGCACCGAGCACCTCGCCGCCGAAGATACGTTCTGCCTGCAACTGAACAAACTGGCCTTCATCAAGCTGTTCGCCCTCTCCAACACGTTCCGCGACTTCGCCCTGCGCGGGGTCAGCAGCCTGCTGGATCAGGTCAACCAGCAGGTCCAGCAAAAAGCCGTGGAAACCCTCGGCACGCAATATTCCCTGAACACCCGACTCGGCGAACTGGCAATGCGTCACCCGGTGACGTGCAGCCCGACTACCCCGCTGCGCGAAGCCGTGACCCTGATGCATGAGCAGCAGGTCGGCAGCATCGTGATCGTCGACGAACACAAGGCGCCGCTGGGGATTTTCACCCTGCGCGATTTACGCCATGTGGTGGCCCAAGGCACCAACGATTTCAACGAAGTCATCGAACGGCACATGACCCGGGCACCCTTTTTCCTGACCCCGGACCACAGCGCCTTCGACGCGGCGATCGCCATGACCGAACGGCACATCGCCCACGTCTGCCTGGTCAAGGACCAGCGCCTGTGCGGCGTGGTGTCCGAGCGGGATCTGTTTTCCCTGCAACGGGTCGATCTGGTGCATCTGGCGCGGACCATCCGTAGCGCACAGAAAGTCGACAACCTGGTGGCGATGCGCGGCGAGATCGGCCAATTGGTGGAGCGCATGCTCGCCCACGGCGCGTCCTCAACCCAGATCACCCACATCATTACCCTGCTCAACGACCACACCGTGTCTCGCGTAATCGAGTTGACCCTCGCCGAGAAAGGCGACCCCGGTATTCCATTCAGTTGGCTGTGCTTCGGCAGCGAAGGCCGCCGCGAGCAGACCCTGCACACCGATCAGGACAACGGCATTCTGTTCGAAGCCCGGGACGCGGCGCATGCCGCCGAGATTCGCGGCAAGCTGTTGCCCATCGCCCAGCAGATCAACCACAGCCTGGCGCTGTGCGGCTTTACCCTGTGCAAGGGCAACATCATGGCCGGCAACCCCGAGCTGTGTTTGTCCCGGGCCGAATGGGCGCGGCGCTTTGCGGCGTTCATCCGCGAGGCGACGCCGGAGAATCTGTTGGGTTCGAGCATCTACTTCGACTTGCGGGTGGTCTGGGGCGACGAGCAAGGCTGCGAGCAACTGCGTCGAGGGATTCTCGATCAGGTGGCGGACAACCGTTTGTTCCAGCGGATGATGGCCGAGAATGCGTTGCGCAACCGTCCGCCCGTAGGACGATTCCGCGAGTTCGTGCTGGCGCGCAAGAATGGCGAGAAAGCCACGCTGGACCTGAAAGTCCAGGGCCTCACGCCTTTCGTCGACGGCGCCCGCTTGCTGGCTCTGGCCAATGGCATCGAAGCCAACAACACCCAGGAGCGCTTCCGGCAACTGGTGGAAAAAGAAGTCATCGATCGGCTGGACGGCGCGGCGTACGAAGAGGCCTACCACTTCATTCAGCAAACCCGCATGCAGCAACATCAGCTACAGACCCGGGAGAACTTGCCCTACTCCAACCGCGTCGATCCCGACAGCCTCAATCATCTGGACCGCCGTATCCTGCGTGAATCCCTGCGCCAGGCCCAACGCCTGCAAAGCAGCCTGACCCTGCGGTATCAGCTATGAGCCTGTTTTCATGGTTGCGCCCGGCGACGCCGCTGTTGCCGGAGGATCTGCAACTGCGTTTGCAGCGCTTGCCGGCCGGCGCTGAGCTACGTGAATGCAGCCTGCGCGAGCAGCGCTGGGTGGTGCTGGACCTGGAAACCACCGGGCTGAACCTGAACAAGGATCGGGTGCTGTCCATCGGTGCGGTGGTGATCGAGGACGGGGCGATCGATTTCAGCCAGCAGTTCGAACGCACCCTGCAATGCGTTGATATGAAGCTGGCGCCGAGCATGTTGATTCATGGTCTGGGCCCGAGCGCGATTGCCGCCGGCAGCGACCCCGCCGAGGCGCTGCTGGATTTCATGGAGTTCCTCGGCGACAGTCCGGTGCTGGCGTTTCATGCGCCGTTCGATCAGCACATGCTTGGGCGGGCGCTGAAAGATCATCTGGGCTACAAGTTGCAGCATCCGTTTCTGGATGTAGCCGACATCGCCCCGCTGCTCTGCCCCCAGGCGAATATCCGCGAGGCGGGGCTGGATGAGTGGATCGACTGGTTCAAGCTTGAAGTCTTTGAACGGCATAACGCCAGTGCCGATGCGTTGGCCACGGCGGAACTGGCGCTGATTTTGTTCAGCCGGGCGCGGCAGCAGCAGATTCATAGCCCGTTGAATCTGCAGCAGCGGATCAGCCAGTGGAAGCGGCGGCATCGGGCGCCATCGTTCTGAATCGGCGGCGTCGGTTCTGGCGCCATCGCGGGCAAGCCTTGCTCCTACGGGTTCGAGTCGGACGCGAAATGGACGACGACACAAAACCTGTAGGAGCAAGGCTTGCCCGCGAAGAACGATAACGCGGTCTAACTGAATGCCCCGCTGCGGTCTCCCGACCAGCGTTAATTGCTTACCTCCCCCGCCTCTGCCACAATCGCGAACAATTCTCGTTAGTTAACACTTCCCAATCGGTGATGCTACGTGTCGTCAGTCCAAGGCCCCCACAGTGAGCTCGTTGGTGCGTTATATCGCGACCATCGCGGTTGGCTATTGGCCTGGCTGCGCCGCAATGTGGCCTGCCCGCAACGGGCCGAGGACCTGAGCCAGGACACCTTTGTCCGCCTGCTCGGTCGTGACGAACTCAAGGAACCGCGCGAACCCCGGGCGTTCCTGGTGGCCATCGCCAAGGGCCTGTTGTTCGACTATTTCCGTCGCGCCGCACTGGAACAGGCCTACCTCACCGAATTGATGCTCATCCCCGAGGGCGAACAGCCGTCGGTGGAAGAGCAGCAAATGATCCTCGAAGACCTCAAGGCCATCGACCGCTTGCTCGGCAAACTGTCGAGCAAGGCCCGGGCCGCCTTCCTTTATAACCGCCTCGATGGCCTGACCCACGCCGAAATCGCCGAGAAACTCGGGGTCTCGGTGCCTCGTGTGCGGCAGTACCTGGCCCAGGGCATTCGCCAGTGCTACATCGCGCTGTACGGTGAGCCGGTATGAGCCCGGTCAGCTCCAAACCGGTGTCGGCCCAGGTGCTGGATGCGGCGATTGCCTGGCAGCTGTCCCTGGATTCCAGCAGCCCGATCGAGCGCGAAGAGTTCGCCAAATGGCACGCCGCCCACGAAGAACACGCCCGCGCCTGGCGCCAACTGGGCATGCTCGACCAGCGCTTCAGCGTCGCCAGCGGCCCGGCCCGCACCGCGTTGCTGCAATCGCGCGAAAGCATTCGGCGGCGGGTGCGCAAGCTCGGTAGCGGTTTGGCCAGCGTTGTCGCGGTGATCGGTTTGGCGCTGTTCGCCGGTGATCGCTACCTGCCTGTCGACTATTGGCTCGCCGACCAGCGCACCGCCACCGGCGAGCAGCGCACCCTGCGCCTGGCTGACGGCACCGTGATCAACCTCAACACCCACAGCGCGGTGGATGTGCGCTTCGATGAGAAGCAGCGGCGGATCATCCTTCAGGAAGGCGAGATCCTCGTCGAAACCGGCCACGGCGATGCCCGGCCGTTTATCGTTGAAACCCGCGAAGGCAGCATGCGTGCCTTGGGGACGCGGTTCCTGGTCAAGCGCGAAGAGGAAGGCACCCGCCTGAGTGTCTTGAAGTCGGCGGTGGCGGCGCATCCCGAGTCGAGCCCCGAAGAACAGATTTTGCGCGAAGGCCAGCAGGTGTTGATGCGCAGCAATGGCCTGGGCCCGATTGCCGCGCTCACCCTCGGCGCCGACGCCTGGACCCGGGGCATGCTGGTCGTCGACAACGCGCGCCTGGAAGACCTGGTGCATGAACTCGGCCGCTACCGCCGCGGGCATCTGGGCGTGGCGCCGGAGATTGCCGATTTGCGCATCACCGGCAGCTTCCCGTTGCACGACATCGACAAGGCGTTGAGCGCGTTGTTGCCGACCTTGCCGGTGCAGATTGAACAGCACACGGCGTGGTGGGTGACGGTGGCGAAGGCTGACGTTAAGCCCTGAGATTTTTGGCGTCTGATCTGACGCCTTCGCGGGCAAGCCTCACTCCTACAGGGGTTGTATCGTTCGCAGTATTACCGGTCGACACAAAACCTGTAGGAGCGAGGCTTGCCCGCGAAGAGGCCAGCAGCCCCACCACAAATCCTGAATCGAAATTATTTTCATCCACCCCTATCACTTTTGCATTCTCGTCCGGCACCTAGGCAATTGAGAAATATTTCCATTCAGGAGCCGCTGTATGTCCCGTTCGCTCGACACCTTATTGCGCCCCAGTTTGCTGGCGGTTGCCATTGCCCTTTGTGCCCCCCTGGCCAGCAGCCAACTGATCGCCGCTGAACAGGCGTCGAGCGTTCGCGCCTACAACCTGCCGGCCGCGCCATTGGCCAGCACCCTGAACCAGATCGCCAGCCAGGCCGGTCTGGCGCTGTCGCTGAATCCATCGCTGGCGGCGGGCAAGACCTCGGCACCGGTCAAAGGTCAGTTCGACGCGACCGCCGCCCTGCGTGAAGCCTTGCGCGGCACCGGTCTGCAACTGGAACAGAGCAGCACCGGCACCTACAGCCTGGTGGCCGTGCCCGAGGGCGTGATGGCCTTGCCGGAAACTGCCGTCATTGGTGTGGAGAACACAGAAAGTGCCTGGGGCCCGGTCGAAGGTTACGTCGCCACGCGCACCGCTGCGGGTACCAAGACTGACACCGCATTGGTTGAAGCACCGCGTTCGATTTCCGTCGCGACCCGTCAGCAGATGGATGACCGCAGCGTGCACAGTCTGGATGACGCCGTGCGCTACATGCCCGGCATCACTGCCAGCAGCTATGGCAGCGACACCCGAGCCGACTGGTTGCGGGTACGCGGTTTCGAGCCGACCCAGTTCCTCGACGGATTGCCGCTGCCAAAAGGCGTGTACGCCAACCCGAAACAGGAAACCTGGAACCTTGACCGCCTCGCCCTGCTGCGTGGTCCGGCCTCTTCGGTTTACGGCCAGACCCCGCCGGGCGGCCTGCTGGACATGGTCAGCCGCCGTCCAAGCGACGTGACCAGCAGCGAAATCCAACTGCAATACGGCAGTGACAACCACCGTCAGATCAACTTCGCCAGCACCGGCAAGATCGACGACGCGGGCCAGTTCCTTTATGGCATCAGCGGCGTGGTACGTGACAGCGATACGCAGATCGACCACATCGAAAACAAGCGCTACAACATCGCGCCGAGCCTGACCTGGAACATCGACGAAGACACCAGGTTCACCCTGCTGTCCCAGTTCACTCGCGACGATACCGGCATCACTAGCCAGTTCCTGCCAATTCAAGGCACCAAGATCCGTTCCCCGCTCGGCGATATTTCCCATCACAAAAACCTCGGTGACCCGGACTGGGAATACTACGACCGCACTTATTACGCACTGGGCTATGCGTTTGAACACCGCATCAACGATGTCTGGCAGTTCAAGCAAAACCTGCGCTACACCAAATCCGACCTGTCCTTCCAGGCCCTCACCGTCGGTGCTTTTGAATTCAACCCTGTCGATGCCAATGGCAACGTTGGCCGCACCAGTACCTCCGTCGACGAAGACATCAGCCAATTCGCGGTGGATAACAACTTTCAGGCCGACTTCGCCACGGGCGATGTCCGCCATACCCTGCTGTTGGGTCTGGATCACCAACGCAGCAACACCAATTACACCTCGATTTTCGGCGACGGCCTGAAGACCAACGTCAACAACCCGATCTACGGCCAGCCGATCGTTCGTCCTGCACGCTCCACTGCGTTCTATGACTACGACCAGAAGACCTATCAAACCGGCCTGTACGTGCAGGACCAGATGGCGCTCGACCAATGGCGCCTGACCCTCGGCGGTCGTGAAGACTGGGTACACACCGGTACCCAATTCCTCAACAAGGCCGATGCTACCAACACCCAGCGCGACAAGAACTTCAGTGGCAACGCGGCCCTGAGCTACGTGTTTGATTCGGGCTTCGTACCGTACATTTCTTACGCCGAATCCTTCCAGCCCACGTCCGGCGCCGATGCCTCTTCCACGGGCTCGCTGAAACCGACCGAAGGCAAACAATGGGAAATGGGCGTCAAGTACCAGCCACCGGGCAGCAAGACCCTGCTTACCGCGGCAGTGTATGACCTGACCCAGAAGAACGTAGCCGTAACCACCACCGTCGGCAACACGCCGATCACCAGCCAGACCGGCGAAGTGAAAGTCAAAGGCCTGGAACTGGAAGCAGTTTCTGACCTTACCGACAACCTGAAAGTGATCGCCGCCTACACCCTGGCCAAGTCCGAAGTGCAAAAAGGCGATTTCAAAGGCAATCGCCTGCAACTGATGCCAAACCAGCAAGCCTCGCTGTGGACCGATTACACCTGGCACACCGGCGTGCTCGACGGCTTCGGTATCGGCGGCGGCGTGCGTTACACCGGCAACACTTACGGCGACCAGGCCAACACCTGGCTGGGCAAGGCGGATGCTTACACCGTATTCGATGCCGCCGTGCATTACGATTTGGGCCGTCTGGATAACAGCCTCAAGGGCGCGTCGCTGGCACTCAACGCCACTAACCTGTTCGACAAGGACTACATGTCCACCTGCGACAGTTACAACTGCTACTACGGCGACCAGCGCAGTGTCATCGCCAGCGCCACTTACAAGTGGTAATTGCCTGAGCTGATAGCTCCAAGACCAAGCCGTCCTTCAAGGACGGCTTTGGTATTTCTGAAGGCCATGAAATGAAAAGTAAAACAATTCGCCGCTGGTCCTGCATCCACACCTGGACCAGCCTGATTTGCACGGTGTTCCTGCTGATGCTGGCACTGACCGGTCTTCCGCTGATCTTCCATCACGAGATCGACCATTTGCTGGGGGATGCCGCCGAGTTGAAGGTCATGCCGGCGGACACCCCGCAGCTGAATTTGCAACAGTTGGTGGCCGACGCCGAGCAGCATCGGCCAGGCGACGTCATGCAGTATTTCGGCTACGACGATGAAGACCCCAACGGCGTGATCGCGATCATGGCGAAAACCGCTGGCACCGAGCCCAACTCGTCCCACACCTTCATGCTCGATGCCCGCACCGGCGAAGCGCTGGAGATGCCGTCGGCCAACGGTGGGCTGATGATGGTCATGCTGCGCCTGCACGTGGACATGTTCGCCGGGCTGCCGGGCAAGTTGCTGTTGGCGTTCATGGGGATCATGTTTGTGGCGGCGATTGTGTCCGGCACGGTGTTGTATCTGCCGTTCATGCGTCGCCTGAAGTTCGCCACCGTGCGCCAGGACAAATCCACCCGGCTGCGCTGGCTCGACCTGCACAACCTGATCGGCGTGGTGACCCTGACCTGGGCGCTGGTGGTCGGCGTGACCGGCGTGATCAGCGCCTGCGCCGACTTGCTGATCGCCGCCTGGCGCAACGATAGCCTGAGCGCGATGGTCGCGCCCTATCGCGATGCGCCGCCGCTGACGCAACTGGCACCCGCCACGCGACTGCTCGATATTGCCAAGGAAGTCGCGCCGGGCATGCAGCCGGACTTCATCGCCTTCCCCGGCACGCGTTTCTCCAGCGAACACCATTACGCGGTGTTCATGAAAGGCAGCACGCACCTGACCTCGCACCTGCTGACCCCGGTGCTGATCGACGCCAGCACCCTGCAAGTCACGGCCGTGGCCGAGCGTCCGTGGTACATGGACGCCATGGGCATGTCACAGCCGCTGCACTTCGGGGATTACGGCGGCATGCCGATGAAAATCCTCTGGGCGACCCTGGATGTGCTGACCATCATCGTGCTCGGCAGCGGGGTGTATTTGTGGGTGGTGCGGCGCAAAGCGGCGAAGCCAGTGCTCGATAAAGCGGAGCGTGCGGCATGAAGCCCCGACAGTCGAACTTCTGGAAAGTCTTCGCCACGCCGACGGTAATCGCATTGCTCAGCGCGGCCGGGTTGTTTTCCGCGCTGCTGGGGGATGGCGTGTGGGATGCGTTGAGCTGGCTGGGCCTGGGCATCCCTGCGGCCCTGGCCCTGCGCGGGTTGCTGCAACGGCAGTAAAAACCTTTCACCTTGAGCTATCGGGGCAACACGCTATGCTGCCCGGCATTGCCACCGATCGAGACGCTGCCATGTCCGCCCCGAGCATGACCCTGTTCCACAACCCCGCTTCGCCCTTTGTTCGCAAAGTCACGGTGCTGCTGCACGAGACCGGCCAGACCGACCGCGTGGCCCTGCAACTCAGCCAGTTGACGCCGGTCAGCCCGGACCTGGCGCTGTGCGAAGACAACCCGCTGGGCAAGATCCCGGCCCTGCGCCTGGCCGATGGCAACGTCATCCATGACAGCCGGGTGATCCTCGATTACCTCGATCACCAGCACGTCGGCAATCCGCTGATCCCGCGTGACGGCCCGGCCCGCTGGCGGCGCCTGACCCTGGCCTCCCTGGCCGACGGGGTCATGGACGCTGCGGTGATGATTCGTTACGAACAAGCCCTGCGCGCGCCGGAGAAACACTGGGAGCAATGGCTCGATGGCCAGCGCGAGAAGATTCGCCGTGCCTTGGCCGTGTTGGAAGCGGAGGCGATTGCCGAGCTGACCAGTCATTTCGATGTGGCGGCGATCAGCGTGGCGTGTGCCTTGGGCTACCTCGACCTGCGCCATCCCGATCTGGAATGGCGCGTGGCGAATCCGAAGCTGGGCGAGTGGTTTTTTGAGGTGAGTCAGCGGCCGTCCATGTTGGCCACGATGCCTAAGGCCTGATCTTTGCGATGACTGATCTACCGTCATCGCGGGCAAGCCTTGCCCCTACAGACCGCGTGTTCCTGTAGGAGCAAGGCTTGCCCGCGAAGGGATCACCCCCATCCAGAGGAAACAACCCGGCTATCCGCATCGCCAGTTGTTCGCCCAATCGCTGATCCTCCCGCAACCCCAACGACCGGCTCATTCCACCGCTCCCATATCAAATTCCAACGGCTTGGCGGTCTTCGCGCCGATGCCGTACCAGTCCAGTTTGCGGGTCAGCACCATGAACACACCCAACAGCCCGAACAGCAACAGCGAGCCCATCAACAGCGCGTAATCCTCGGCACTCAACAAGCCATAAAGCAAACCGTACAACGCCGCCAGTCCAGCCGAAAAACTCAAGCCGTGGCGCACGCTGCGCAACACGTGGCAGACGTAGAAGCCAATCAGCAGCACACAGCTACTCGCCGACAACAGATACGCCAGGGCAAAGCCAATGTGCTCGGACAGCGACAGCAGCAACAGGTAGAAGAACGCCAGGGCCACGCCGACCAGCGCGTATTGCACCGGGTGCACCGCCAGGCTTTTCAGCACTTCGAAGAGGAAGAAGCCCGCGAAGGTCAGGACGATAAACAGCAAGGCATATTTGATCGCCCGGTCGCTTTTCAGGTACTGGTCCACCGGGTCGATGAAGCTCACGCCGAAGCTACGAGCGTTGAACGCTTCACAGCCCGCCCCGGACGCGCAACTGTTCAACGCTTCTTGCAAGTTGGTGGAGAAAAACGAGGTTTGCCAATTGGCGGTGAAACCCTGGTCGCTGACTTCGCGCTGGGTCGGCAGGTAGTTGCCGACAAAGCTTGGGTGCGGCCAGTTGGCGGCGAATGCGACTTTGCTGGTCTTGCCCACCGGCAGCACTTGCAACTGACCGGTGCCTTGCAAGCGCAGGTCGAAACCGAAGGCCAATTCCGTGGCCTGCTTCGCATCCAGTGCCGGCAGCATGACGTGCACACCCTCCCCCAAAAAGCCCACCTGGCTACCCGGGACGAAGTCCAGGCGCTGGCCATCGAGTTCCAGTTTCAGGGCATTCTCGATGCCACGAATGTCGCTGATGCCGACCGCCAGAAAGGGCTGGTCGAATTGGTAATCCGCAAAGTCTTCCTTGATGCCCAGTTGTTCCGGGATCGAAAAATGCCCGCTGATGCGGTTGTCGGCATGGAACAGTCGCGCTTCATAAATGCCGCGCGAGCGCAGTTCGGTCTGGACCTGGCCATCCAGTTCAAAGCGTTCCGGGAGAAAGTACAAACGCCCGCGCTCTTCTCCGACGTCCTGATAACGCTCGTTGGTTTTTTCGTTGAGCTTCCAGCTGCGCACTACCTTGCGATACGGCACCACCATCAGCGGCCCGCTCAATTGCTGGCTGAAGCTGGAACTGCGGGCGATGTCTTCCAACACACCATCGCGCAATTGCTGACGGTCCTGGATAACGCCGTTGATCATCAGCAATGGAATCAGCAATAACAGAATCAGTAGGGCAATCGCCCCGAGTTTTATGGCCAGGTTACGGTTCATGGGTTCTCTCCCTGTTCGAATGAGGGAGAGTCTGGAAGCGCTGTGTGGGGGTTTTGTGGGGGCGATGTGGAGATTGCGTGGAAATGCCTGTAAAAGCCGTTTCCACCTTGGCAAACTGCCGTGCCTCAAGGCCAAGTCAGGGTGTTTTAAACCCTCGACGGAGATATTCCGGCCGAATACAACTCAGGATTGTGGACGTTGGTTTGCTCCAGACCCGACCAGACAAGGAATGCTGCATTGCGAAACAACTCGTTTGACCTGATCAGGCACCTTGCCGCCCTTATGGTTCTGGTCAGCCACCACTATGTGCTGGCCGGCATGAGCGAGCCCGCCATCGAGGGTTACAACTCACTGGGTGGTATAGCGGTTCTTTGCTTTTTTGCGATTTCCGGGCTGCTGATCACGCTCAGCTACTTGAATGCCACCAGCGTTCAAAATTACCTCGTAAAGCGCGTCGCACGGATCTTTCCTGCACTCATCGTTTGCTCATTCGTCATGACTTATGTGGCCGGGGCATTTTTTGCCAGCGACTATGTTTCGGGCAAAGGCGCCTTCATCGACTTCCTGCGGATTTCAGCGTTCGGGCGGGCGACGATTGATGAGGTGACCCACGACTTCATATTTAGCGAATCCTTCAACGGAAGCCTCTGGACGCTAAAGATCGAATTTGCTTTTTATATTTTGCTGGCGCTGGCCTTGACCCTTTATCGCAGCGCCTTGATGCCGTGGGCACTGCTCTTGCTGTTTTGCGTGGCGACCTATGTCCTGGGTAACTTCCCCGTCAATGCACTGGCACAGAAGTTTCTGGTCTATTGCGCCGCCGGTATCGCGTTCTTCGCCGGATCGTTGATCGCTTTTTACAAGCACCGCTTCAACAGCGCGCGCACCAAGATCGGCGGCCTGGCGGTTGCCAGTCTTCTGGTGTTTTCATCCCTGGGCACTTCGGCGGCCTGGGTCCTGGCGTCATTGGGAATAAGCCTGGCGACGATCAGCCTGGGTTTGTTGTACGTCGATAAAACCATCAGGGGACGATTCGATATCTCCTATGGCATCTACCTGTACGCCTTTCCCGTCCAGCAATTGATCATCAATAAGACGCAACTGGCCTTTTTCCCTTCCATGGCCGTTTCAGCGCTCATCGTCATTGGCCTGGCAACACTTTCATGGCTGATTATCGAACAGCCGGCCCTGGCGCTGGCCCATCGAGGCACGCTTCGAAAATCGGCGCCTGTGCCGGCGGCGCCCTGAGCCCATCAAGCACCTTGAGGCACACTCACCCGTGCCTCAACGCCACCCGCCACATTGCCGACCCACAGTTGACCACCATGCAACTTGACCACTTCTTCAACGAAGTTAAGTCCCAACCCGGTACTTTTGCGCCCACTGTCCGGCCTCGGCAGCGAGTAGAACCGCTCACTCAACCGCGGTAACGCATAGTCAGGAATCGCCTCAGCCTGGTTGAACAGTTTGAACTCGACCCGCTCGCCAACACGCTCGGCGCTGAACCGCAACACACCCCGAGCCGGGGTGAAGTCCAAGGCATTCTCCAACAGATTGCCCAGCGCCTGACGCAACAAAAACGGCTCACCGATCAACGCCAGATCCGAGGCAATCGTCTGCTCGATCCGCAACTGCTTACCTTCGATCCGCGCCGCTTGAGCGTCCAGCAACTCACTCACTAACGCGGCCAACGGCACCTCGACACGTTCTTCCAACCCTTGCCGCTGCTCAACCTGCGCCAGGTTCAACAACCGCTCGATCAACTGCTGCATCCGCGCGCTTTCGCTGTGGATGTTGCTGACGAAACGCTGCTGCTGGGCCACGGGCATCTCGCCTTGTAACAGTTCCGCCGCGCCGCGAATCGCCGCCAGCGGGCTTTTCAACTCATGGGTCAAGGTGTGCACGTAGCGCTCGACGTAGGCTTTGCCTTCCAGTTGTGTGCGCATCTGCTCCACCGCCGTCGCCAGTTGCTCCAGTTCGCCGCCGCGATAATGCGGCACTTCAACTCGCCGCCCTTCGCTGACGGCTTGGGCGTAAGCGGTCAACCGCCGCAGCGCCGCGCTCAACCACCAGGACAGCACGGCGCCAAACAGCAAGCCGAGGCCGATCAACCCGGCGCCATAAGCGAACAAGCGTCTCTCGGTCCGGTCGACGTAAGGCTGCAATGAGCTGTTGGGCTTGGCCACGGTGACCACACCGATGATCTGACCGTTGTCGCGGATCGGCGCGCCAACGTGCATCGCCGAGGTGCGGGCGTCATTGGGATCGGTGCGGGTCGAGCGGGCGCCGTATTCACCGCGCAGGGTCAGGTAGACGTCGTTCCAGCGCGAGTAGTCCTGACCCACGGCGACGCCGCTGGAGTCCAGCACCACGATGCCTTTGGCGTCAGTGACGTAGATGCGGTGGCTGACCTGATTTTTCGGCAGGCCCCAGATGCTCGCCTTCGGCTGCCGTTCGCCGTAGGCCTTGAGCAGTTGCGGCCAGTGATTCTGGTTGAGGGTGCCGGCCTTGAAGTCATCGCGCAGGATCTCGGCCATCAGGTTGGCGGTGTCCACCAGGGTTTCTTCGGTGGACTGGCGCACGCCGGGGCGGATTTCCTGGATGACGGTGTTGAGCACGAAATAACCGGTCAGGCCGATAAACAGCACGTAGACCAGGAAAATCCGGATCGCCAGTGACATCAGCTGTGTCCCGGGCTGTAGCTGTAGCCGAGGCCGCGATGGGTCTGGATCGGTTCGGCGTCGGCCCGCACCAGGCGCAGTTTGGCGCGCACGCTCTTGATGTGGCTGTCGATGCTGCGCTCGTAGCCGGCATCGGCGGGCACGCCCAGGGCGTCGAGCAATTGCTCGCGACTGAAGACACGCTCAGGTTGTTCGAGCAGGCATTGCAGCAGACGGAACTCATGGCGCGTCAGGCTCAGGGGCTGGCCGCGATAGCTGATCTGCACCCGTTCGCTGTCGATGCGGAACAGCGTCGAGGCCACTTCGGCTGAAGCACGCGGGGTCATGCGCTTGAGGATCGCCCGGACCCGCGCCGCCACTTCTCGCGGGCTGAACGGCTTGACCACGTAATCGTCGGCGCCGATTTCCAGGCCCACCACGCGGTCGATTTCCGCATCACGGGCACTAAGGAAGATCACCGGCACGTCGCTGAAACGCCGCAGTTGCTTGCAGGTTTCGAAGCCGCTGATGTCCGGCAGGCCGATGTCGAGGATGATCAGGTCGGCCGGGGTCTGGCGCTGATGTTCAAGCGCGGCGGCGCCAAGGCTCACCCACGTGGTGGTAAAGCCTTCGCCCTGCAAGGCAAAAATCAACGTATCGGCAATGGCCGCTTCGTCTTCGACAATCAGGATATGAGGCATGGCGTCCGGGCACGGCAATTAAGTTGCGCAACGGTGGCCCAAGCCTCACATCCCGTCAATCAGCAGTCGGGTTTATCCGCGGTAAAACGTCGGGCCGGGTTCACCGCCGCGCCGAATTCACGCAAGGCCTTGGCGCCGATCAGCAGCGGGTAATTGAAGCTGCTGCGGTCGGTGAGGTTGACCTCGACCGTGCGCTTGACGTTGCCCAGGCACAGCTCCAGATCGACGACCGGACGCTTGGTGGGTGCGGCTTCGTCCTTCTCGTCCTCGTCTTCTTCGGAGCGGGTCTTGATCTTGCTGATCCGCGCGATCTTGTGCTCGTAGACCTTGTTGCTCGCGTCCTTGGTGGCGAGGCGGAAGCGCACCCAATCGTCGCCGTCGCGGGTGAACATTTCGATGTCCTTGGCCGACAGCGATGCCGTCAGGGCGCCGGTGTCCATCTTGGCCTTGAGGACTTCACCGCCGATTTCCGGCAGCGCGATGTATTCGTAACGCCCGTACAGGGTCGGCTCGGCGGCCATGACCGGCAGGGCCACGAGGGTCAGCAATGCAAGGAGGGATTTCACGTATTGGGCATCCATAAGGAGTGGGCAGCGGGATTTTAGACCTTTATCGGTTAGATCGTTCCCACGCTCTGCGTGGGAATGCCGCCATGGACGCTCTGCGTCCGCTTTGGGACGCGGAGCGTCCCGGGATGCATTCCCACGCAGAGCGTGGGAACGATCAGTACCGCGTGCGTCGGGTTGACGACTGTTTCGCAGCCGAAGCGGGAGCAAGCTCCCTCGCCACAGGGGATCTTCATGATTCTGAGCATATCGCTTCAAAGGTGAAACATTCGTCACCCCCGATTTGGCCTGCCGCCCGAAGCTGCTTATCATGGCGCGCCCAAATGCTTTCAAGAGTTACTTATGCGCCGCCTGCTCACCGGCTGTTTCGTTACCCTGCTGCTGTTGCTCAACACCCTGGTCCTGTTCGGGCCGCTGATGGTGTTTGCCCTGCTCAAACTGGTCCTGCCCGGCCGTTATCGCGATTACGCCTCGTGGTCGGTGATGTGGATCGCCGAGACCTGGGCCGAAATCGACAAGCTGATCTTCCGCCTGTGCATCCCCACCCAATGGGACATTCGCGGGGGCGCTGACCTGCGAGTTGATACGTCCTATCTGGTGATCAGCAACCACCAGTCCTGGGTGGATATCCCGGCGCTGATCCAGACCCTGAACCGGCGCACGCCGTTCTTCAAATTCTTCCTCAAGAAAGAGCTGATCTGGGTGCCGTTCCTGGGCCTGGCCTGGTGGGCGCTGGATTACCCGTTCATGAAGCGCTACACCAAGGCGTTCCTGGCGAAAAACCCTGAATTGGCCGGGCATGATCTGGAGATCACCAAGGCTGCGTGCGAGCTGTATAAGCGTCAGCCGGTGACGGTGGTCAATTACCTGGAAGGCACCCGGTTTACGGCGGCAAAAAGCACCGAGCAGCAATCACCCTTCACCCACCTGCTCAAGCCCAAGGCCGGCGGCGTGGCGTTTGTGCTGGCGGCGATGGGCGAACAGCTGGATGCGATTCTGGATGTGACGGTGGTGTATCCGCAGCAGGCGATTCCGGGGTTCTGGGATTTGATCAGCGGTAACGTGCCGAAGGTCATCATCGACATCCAGACCCGCGAACTGGACCCGGCGTTGTGGCAGGGGGATTACGAAAACGATCCGCTGTTTCGCGAAACGGTCCAGAACTGGGTCAACCAGCTCTGGATCGAGAAGGACAAGCGCATCGACGCGTTGCGCACCGAGCGCCGCTGAATCAGCTACCGGAGCCGGCGCCCCAGATCCCGCCCAGGCTTTCCAGCAATGGACCTCCAACGCCCTGGCCACCGAGGTACTGGAGAATCACCGGGGCAAATTGGCCGATCATGCTGCTGTCCATGCCCAAGGCGCTGAATGCGCTGTTCAGGTCATTGGTGTTCTTCACATTGCCCAAGGCGTTTTCCAGGCCGGCCGATTTGCCGGACGAACCGAGCAAGCCGCTGAGGGCGCCCAGCTCACCGCCACCCGACAGTTTGTCGATCCCCGGTACGCTTTTGGCCAACTCTGAGTAATCCGTCGAACTCAATTGATTTTTGGCCAGACCGAGCATCGCCCCGGTGCCGCCAACGGCTTGTTGCGGGGTCACGTTCAATTGGCTGAGCGCACTCAGCAGGCCGGCCGTCTGCGAGGTGGGCGCGGCTGCGGCGGCGGCGTTGTCGCCTTTCATGCCGGAGATGGCATTGGCCGCATCGTTCAGGTTGAACTGAGCAAACACCGGGCTGGCCGCGAGGGTCATGAGCGAAGCCAGTGCAAAACCGCGTGAAATCTTCATCGAGACAACCTCTATAGGCATAAACCGCCCACCCATGAGCGGCGCAAAACTGTGCGTTCGACTGGTATCGCGCAGGATTGTTCCCACCCCCTGTGGGAGCGGGCTTTTGTGGCGAGGGGGCCACGCTCAGAAAAGAATTCCCTGGCGCTGCATCCAGTCTAGCCCCGCCCGCGTATATCAAGCACGGACAGACACTCCTGGCCGATTCTCCCCACAAGGATCACCACCATGAACCGCACTTCGATCAAAACCCCGTTGATTGCCAGCCTGCTGACCCTGGCCCTTGGCGGCGGACTCGCCCTCAATACCGTGCAAGCGGCAGACATGAGCCACGATAGCGTCATGGTCGGCGGCCAAAGCATGCTGCCGAGCAAGGACATCGTCGATAACGCGGTGAACTCCGCCGACCACACCACCCTGGTGGCTGCGGTAAAAGCCGCCGGTCTGGTCGACACCCTCAAAGGCAAAGGCCCGTTCACCGTGTTCGCCCCGGTCAACTCGGCGTTCACCGCCCTGCCCGCCGGCACGGTCGATACGCTGCTCAAACCCGAGAACAAAGGCACCCTGACCAAGCTCCTCACCTACCACGTCGTCGCCGGCAAACTCGACATGATGACCCTGGCCGCGAAGATCAAGGCGGGCGGCGGCAAAGCCGAACTCACCACCGTCGCGGGCGGCAAGCTGTGGGTGATGATGAACGGCCCGCACAACATCACGCTCAAGGATGAAAAGGGTGACGTCGCCGACATCACCACCTATGACGTGTACCAGTCCAACGGTGTGATTCAGGTCATCGACAAAGTGCTGATGCCCAAAGGTTGAGCAGTGCTCGCCGGCCCTGCGCATCGGGGCCGGCATTTTTCCGAGGTGCCCGTCCGTGAATGGAACAACCCCGCGCGGTGAACTAACCTCTGCCTGCAACCGGCACCGTACGCGGCCCATCGTCGCGAGCTCGATTGCCTGGAGAACCGTCATTTCCATCGCCGACACCGATCAGCTCCGACAGCTTCTGGCCCAGTGTTCACTGGGGGACCGCCGCGCGTTCGAGACGCTTTACCGTAGCGTCGGCCCGCGCTTGCACGGTATCGCCCTGCGTTTCATGGGCCGCCACGACCTGGCCGAAGAAGTGTTGCAGGAAAGCTTCGTGCGCATCTGGAACAACGCCTCGCGCTATGAATCGCACCTGTCGGCACCGTTGACCTGGATGATCAACATCACCCGCAATCAAGCCATCGACCAGCTGCGCAAACACCGCGACCGGCCGCTGACCGATCAGGAAGAACTGGCGCTGGTGGACGAAAGCCCCTCCGCCCACGAATTACTGAACGCCGCCCGCGAGGCCAATGCCTTGAACCGCTGCCTGGAAAGCCTCGAAGGCAGGCAGCGCCAATCGATTACCGTGGCGTACTTTCAGGGGCTGTCCTGCTCCGAATTGGCGGAGCATCTGGCCGCGCCGCTGGGCTCGGTCAAGTCCTGGATCCGCCGTGGCATGGAGCGCCTGCGCAGGTGCCTTGAATCATGAATTACCAAACCCCCACCCTGCGCCGCGCCCTCGCCGCCGACTACGCCATTGGCTTGATGCCCGCCGCGGCTCGCCGACGTTTTGAACAGTTGCTGCTGGAGGATGCGGCATTGCGCGCAGAACTGGCGCACTGGCAGGAAAGCCTCGCCAGCCTGACCGAAGCATTGCCCGAGCAACCGGTGCCAGAGCATGTGTGGCAGGGAATCACCGCACGGATCGAACCGCAGAGGCTGCACGTGCCCGAGAAGCGTTCATTCTGGAACTGGATGCGGGTGACGGCGGCGCTGTGTTCGCTGGTGGTCGTCGTGTTCCTGAGCATGCTCTACAACCGCGACGATGCCCGCTACAGCGCCACTTTGCTCAGCGCCGACGCACAACCTGCGTTGAAAGTTGAAGCGCACGCGAACTTCCTGAACGTCGAGCCGCTGACATTGGCTGCGGTTGATCCAGGACGCAGCCTGGAGTTGTGGGCGATACCAGCGAACGGCAAACCGATTTCCCTCGGCGTGATTCCGGCGGGCGGCAAGGGCAAGGTTGAGTTGAGCGATGCGCAGAAGGCGTTGATCGGCAAACCGATTGCGTTGGCGGTGAGTCTTGAGCCCAAGGGTGGCTCGCCGACCGGACAGCCGACGGGGCCGGTGTTGTATCAAGGGGCGTTGGCGGCGCTTTGAAGCTGATCGTTCCCACGCGCAGCAAAGGAATGCCTCCAGTGACGCTCCGCGTTACGCTTTGGGACGCGGAGCGTCCCGGGCTGCATTCCTTTGCTGCGCGTGGGAACGATCAGTGCTCCAAAAAACGGCGACCCGAAGGTCGCCGTTTTGCATTGCGGTAAAGTCTTACGCCGCGCTGAACAACTTGTGCGGGTCGATCACAAACTTCTTCGGTACGCCGGCATCGAACTCGCCATAGCCACGTGGTGCGTCGTCGAGGCTGATGACTTCCACGCCGACGATGTCGGCAATGTGGATGCGGTCCCACATGATCGCCTGCATCAGCTGGCGGTTGTACTTCATCACGGGCGTCTGGCCGGTGTGGAAGCTGTGGGATTTGGCCCAGCCCAGACCGAAGCGAATGCTCAGGCTGCCCATTTTCGCGGCCGCATCCACAGCGCCCGGATCTTCCGTCACGTACAGGCCCGGAATACCGATTTTGCCCGCCACGCGAACCACGCCCATCAGCGAGTTGAGCACGGTAGCCGGAGCCTCGTGTTTCACGCCGTCATGCCCGTGACCGCGCGCTTCGAAGCCTACGGCGTCGACGGCGCAATCCACTTCCGGTTCGCCCAGCAGTGCAGCGATTTGTTCGTGCAGCGGGGTGTCGAGGGACAGGTCGGCGATTTCGAAACCCTGAGCCTTGGCGTGCGCCAGGCGCACGGTGTTGACGTCACCGATGATCACCACCGCCGCGCCCAGCAGACGCGCGGAAGCCGCAGCGGCCAGACCGACTGGACCAGCGCCCGCGATGTACACGGTGCTGCCAGGGCCAACGCCGGCCGTCACGGCGCCGTGATAACCGGTCGGCAGGATGTCGGAGAGGCAGGTCAGGTCGCGGATTTTTTCCATCGCGCGATCACGGTCCGGCAGTTTCAGCAGGTTGAAGTCGGCGTACGGCACCATGGCGTATTCCGCCTGGCCGCCGGTCCAGTCGCCCATGTCGACATAACCGTAAGCACCGCCGGGACGGGCCGGGTTGACGCTCAGGCAGACACCGGTGTGCATCTCTTTGCAGGAACGGCAGCGCCCGCAAGCGACGTTGAACGGAACGGACACCAGGTCGCCGATTTGCAGGTTTTCGACGTCGCTGCCCTTCTCGATCACTTCACCGGTGATTTCGTGGCCCAGGACCAGGCCGGTTTGAGCGGTGGTACGACCGCGCACCATGTGCTGATCGGAACCACAGATGTTGGTGGAGACTACGCGCAGGATGACAGCGTGATTGATCTTCCTGCCGCGCGGGTCCTGCATTTTGGGATAGTCGATTTTCTGTATTTCGACCTTGCCGTTGCCGAGATACACGACACCACGATTACCAGACATGCTTTCACCTCGCTGTTGTTTTTATGTAGCGGTCGCGTCGCCAGACAGCGGCGGCGCGTTGATTGCTCGGGTTATTGCCTGTGTCTTTTTGCGTTGTTTGTGAGGGCCTCTTCGCGGGCAAGCCTCGCTCCTACGCGATTGAGGTAGCCCCATTTTCACGAGCAACCCCGATCCTGTAGGAGCGAGGCTTGCCCGCGAAGGCGATCTAAAGAACGACGGTTCTGTTGGCGTTGAGGAAAACCCTGCGTTCAATGTGATACCCCACGGCCCGCGCCAGGGTCAGCCCTTCAATATCCCGCCCCTTGGCGATCAAATCTTCCGGGTAATGACTGTGGTCCACGACCTCCACGCCCTGGGCGATGATCGGGCCTTCGTCCAGGTCGTTGTTGATGTAGTGCGCGGTAGCGCCGACCAGTTTCACGCCCTTGTTGTAGGCCTGGTGATAGGGCTTGGCGCCCTTGAAACCCGGCAGCAGGGAGTGGTGAATGTTGATCGCCTTGCCGTCGAGTTTGCGACACAGCTCCGGCGACAACACCTGCATGTAACGGGCAAGAATCACCAGTTCGGCGCCGGACTCCTCGATCACCTGCAACACCTGACGCTCTTGCGAAGGCTTGTCGTTCGGGTCCAGGGGGAAGTGGTAGTACGGAATCTGGTGCCAGTCGGCCAGCGGCTTGAGGTCCGGGTGGTTGGAGACCACGGCGGCCACGTCCATGGACAACTGGCCGATGCGCTGGCGGTAGAGCAAATCGTTGAGGCAGTGATCGGCCTTGGAGACCATGATCACCACTTTCGGGCGGTAGTTCGGCGGAGTCAGCTCGAAGATCATGCCGAAGGCCTGGCCACGCTCCTCCAGACCCGCGCGGAAGGCTTGTTCGTCGAAGCCGTCGGGCTGGCGGAATTCCACACGAATGAAGAAACGACCCGAGAGCCGGTCATCGAAGGAATGGTGCTCGGTGACGTAGCAGCCCTGCTCGAACAGAAAGCGGGTCACCGCATCCACGGTGCCGAGGACGCTTGGGCAGTCGGCGGTCAGAATCCATGTGTCTGGGGCGCGGCTCATAGTGCGGTGACTCCTATCTGATCGTTCCCATGCTCTGCGTGGGAACGCCGCCATGGACGCTCTGCGTCCGCTTTGGGACGCGGAGCGTCCCGGGATGCATTCCCACGCAGAGCGTGGGAACGATCATTACGCCTGGACGCTAAGCCCGTATTCGGCGGCCGCATCCTGCAACCACAACCACCAGTAATCCGAGAAGCTGCGTCGGATCAGCAGTTCCCAGGTGTCTTCAGCGGTGTGGCGAATCACCAGTTGCGACTTGGCGAACACCGTGCCGACTGCCTTGCCCACCGGGAAGCTGTTCGGATGCACGTCGTAGCTGGTGGATTTCATCAGCACCTGGCGCACGTTCGGGCCGCTCAGTTCGAGGATCTGCTGGCCGCCGCTGACGTTGACGATCTGGATGTGCAGGTCGCCCAACGCTTCACGCAGCTTTTGCTCGGCGGCAAATTCTTCGCCGCTCGGCACGATCAGCAGCCACTCATCCGGCCCCATCCATTGCAGGCTGGTTTCGCCTTTGACGATGACGCTCAACGCGCCGGGCAACTCGATGCCCAGGGCCTTGTGCACGCCGGCGCTGAACGCGGCATCGTGGCCATCACCACGAAGGGTCAGGTGGCCGAGGAGTTTTTTCTCACGCACGATCACGCCGGCGCTTTTACGGCCCTTGCCCACGAGGCTGGCGAGGTCGGCGTGATGCAGCGACGACTCGGCCTTGGCCCCGGTGGTTGGGCGTTGTTGGTAAACATTGGCTGCGGTCATAAAGCACCTTTCTTTTGTGGATCGTTCCCACGCTCTGCGTGGGAATGCCGCCATGGACGCTCTGCGTCCGCTCTTGGGACGCGGAGCGTCCCGGGATGCATTCCCACGCAGAGCGTGGGAACGATCAGGTGTCAGATGTTCTGGCGATCACCCTTCGGATCGAAGAACACCGAAGAAACAATCTCCGCCTCGATCACGCTGCCATCCGCCAGCGGTGCGAACACCCGCTCGCCGATGCGCTTCAACCCACCCTTGACCACGCCCATGGCAAACGAATAACCGAGGGAGTTGTGCAGGTAGCTGGAGGTCACGTGACCGACCATGGTCATCGGGATGGTTTGCTTGGTGTTGAACACCAGTTGTGCCCCTTCCGGCAGCCACTTGGTCGGATCGATAGGCTTCAGGCCCACCAACTGTTTGCGCTGATCACGCACGCAGTCTTCGCGATTCATCCCGCGCTGGCCGATCCACGAGAACGGTTTGGTGCGACCGACACACCAGCCCATGTTCAAGTCGTCCGGGGTCATCGAACCGTCGGTGTCTTGGCCCACGATGATGAAGCCCTTCTCGGCCCGCAGTACGTGCATGGTTTCGGTGCCGTACGGGGTCAGGTTGTACTGCTTGCCCGCCGCGACGATTTTTTCGAGCACGCCCATGGCGTAGTCGGCCTGCACGTTGACTTCGTACGACAGCTCACCGGTAAACGAAATCCGGAACACCCGCGCCGGCACGCCGCCGACCAGGCCTTCTTTCCAGGTCATGAACGGGAAGGCTTCGTTGCTCAGATCAATGTCGGTGACTTCGCTGAGCAGCTTGCGGCTGTTCGGCCCGGACAGGGTCATGGTTGCCCAGTGATCGGTCACGGAGGTGAAGTACACCTTCAGGTCTGGCCATTCGGTCTGTTGGTAGATTTCCAGCCATTGCAGCACGCGCGCCGCGCCGCCGGTGGTGGTGGTCATCACGAAATGGTTGTCGGCGAGGCAAGCGGTTACGCCGTCGTCGAAGACCATGCCGTCTTCTTTGCACATCAGACCGTAGCGCGCCTTGCCCACGTCGAGCTTGGTCCAGGCGTTGGTGTAGATGCGGTTCAGGAACTCACGGGCATCCGGGCCTTGAATGTCGATCTTGCCCAGGGTCGAAGCGTCCAGCAGGCCGACGCTGTCGCGCACGGCTTTGCATTCGCGTTTGACGGCGGCATGCAGGTCTTCGCCATTTTTCGGGAAGTACCAAGGACGTTTCCACTGACCGACATCTTCAAACTCGGCGCCGTTTTTCACGTGCCAGTGATGCAGCGCGGTGAAACGCACCGGTTCAAAGATGTGCCCACAGTGACGACCGGCCACGGCGCCGAAGGTCACCGGCGTGTAGTTCGGGCGGAACATGGTGGTGCCCATCTGCGGGATGGTCACGTTCAGCGAACGGGCGGCGATGGCCAGGCCGTTAACGTTGCCGAGCTTGCCTTGGTCGGTGCCGAAGCCCAGCGCGGTGTAGCGTTTGACGTGCTCGACCGACTCGAAGCCTTCGCGGGTTGCCAGTTCGATGGCGGCGGCGGTGACGTCGTTTTGCAGGTCGACGAATTGCTTCGGCGCCCGTGCGGTGTTCTTTTCGTGGGGCACCTGGAACAGCGCCAGGGTCGGCTCTTCGAGGCGGCTCAGGGCTTTGGGCAAGGAACCTTCGACCACACCGAAACCGGCTTCACTGGCGGCGCGGGCGCCGCCTTCAAAACCATCGGCCAACGAATCGCCGAGGCCGTAGACGCCGTTGATGCCACCGACGCACACGCGTTTCTGCGGGGCTTCGCCCGGCACGAAACCGAGGATGTCTTCACGCCAGGTCGGCTTGCCGCCCAGGTGCGAAGCCAGGTGAACCACCGGGCTGTAACCGCCGGAAGTGGCAACCAGATCGCAATCGAGCCATTCGCCAGGACTGGTCACGGCGTGGGCCTTCACATCAATCGCGGCGATGCGAGCAGCGGTCACGCGCTTGGTGCCGCGAGCCTCGATCACGGCGCTGCCGGTGAGGATGCGGATGCCTTTGGCGCGGGCTTCTTCAACCAAAGCGCCACGCGGATTGCTGCGAGCGTCGGCGATGGCCACGACTTGCAGGCTGGCGTCGAGCCAATCCAGCGCCACGCGGTAGGCGTGATCGTTGTTGGTCGACAGCACCAGTTTCTTGCCCGGCGCCACGCCGTAGCGGCGCACGTAAGTCGAGACAGCGCCGGCGAGCATGTTGCCCGGCACGTCGTTGTTGCCGTAAACCAATGGACGTTCGCAGGCGCCGGTCGCCAGGACCACACGCTTGGCGCGAACCCGGTGGATGCGCTGGCGCACCTGGCCAATCGGGGCGCGGTCGCCGAGGTGATCGGTCAGACGCTCGTGAATGGTCAGGAAGTTATGGTCGTGGTAACCGTTGACCGTGGCGCGGGGCAACAGCAGCACGTCCGGGGTGTTTTTCAGTTCTTCGATGACACTGGCGACCCATTCGGTCGCCGGTTTGCCGTCGAGGCTTTCCCGGGAGTCGAGCAGGCTGCCGCCGAACTCTTCCTGCTCATCGGCCAGGATCACGCGAGCACCGCTGCGCGCAGCGGCCAATGCAGCGGCCAGGCCAGCAGGGCCGGCGCCGACGATCAGCACGTCGCAGTGCTGGTTCATGTAGTCGTAGGTGTCCGGATCGTTCTCGGTCGGCGAGCGGCCAAGGCCGGCGGCCTTACGAATGTACTTCTCGTAAGTCATCCAGAACGATTGCGGGTACATGAAAGTTTTGTAGTAGAAACCCGGCGGCATCAGCTTGCCGCCGACCTTGCCGAGAATCCCCATCATGTCGTTGTTCACGCTCGGCCAGCCGTTGGTGCTGGTGGCGACCAAACCCTGGTACAGCGCTTGTTGCGTGGCGCGCACGTTGGGGATTTGCGTAGCTTCGGTGGCGCCGATCTGCAGCACCGCGTTCGGCTCTTCGGCACCGGCGGCGAAGATGCCGCGCGGACGGGAATATTTGAAGCTGCGACCGATGATATCCACGCCGTTGGCCAACAAGGCTGCGGCCAGGGAGTCGCCTTCAAAACCTTTGTAGACCTGGCCGTTGAAGGTGAAGCTCAGCACTTTGTTGCGGTCGATCCGTCCGCCGTTGGACAGGCGATTGGTCTGGCTCATACCTTCTCTCCCAGAGCCGTGCTCGCCGCTTTCGGGCTATCGGTCTTGTCGGTGAATTGGGGCTTGGTGCCGATCTTGTAGGTTTCGAGAATCTCGTAGGTCACGGTGTCGCGGGTCGCGTTGAAGTACTGACGGCAACCGGCGGCGTGAATCCACAACTCATGGTGCAGACCGCGAGGGTTATCGCGGAAGAACATGTAGTCGCCCCACTCCTCGTCGGTGCAGGCATTAGGATCCAGTGGACGCGGGATGTGCGCCTGGCCGGATGCATGGAATTCCTCTTCAGAGCGCAGCTCGCCGCAGTGAGGACAGAAGATATGCAACATGGGGATTTCTCCTGTTAGTGGGCAACCGCAGCAGCGCCGTGTTCATCGATCAACGCACCGTTGTGGAAACGGTCGATGGAGAAAGGTGCGGCCAATGGGTGCATTTCACCCTTGGCCAGGCTCGCGGCAAATACGTTGCCCGAGCCAGGTGTCGCCTTGAAGCCACCGGTGCCCCAACCGCAGTTGAAGAACATGTTCGGGACCGGCGTCTTGGAGATGATCGGGCACGCATCCGGCGTGGTGTCGACGATGCCGCCCCACTGCCGGTTCATGCGTACGCGGGACAGCACCGGGAACATCTCGACGATGGCCTGGATGGTGTGCTCGATCACCGGGTACGAACCACGCTGGCCGTAGCCGTTGTAGCCGTCGATACCGGCGCCGATCACCAGGTCGCCCTTGTCGGACTGGCTGATGTAACCGTGCACGGCGTTGGACATGATCACGCTGTCGATAATCGGTTTGATCGGCTCGGACACCAGCGCTTGCAGCGGGTGGGATTCGATCGGCAGACGGAAACCGGCGAGCTTGGCCATGTGCCCGGAGTTACCGGCAGTCACCACACCGACGCGCTTGGCGCCGATGAAGCCCTTGTTGGTTTCCACGCCGATGCACACGCCGTTTTCCTTGCGGAAACCGATCACTTCGGTCTGTTGGATCAGGTCCACGCCGAGTGCGTCAGCGGCCCGGGCAAAGCCCCAGGCCACGGCATCGTGACGGGCCACGCCGCCGCGACGCTGGACGGTGGCGCCCAGCACCGGGTAGCGGGTGTTCTTCGAGCAGTCGAGGTACGGAATCTCGTCGGCCACTTGCTTGGCTTCCAGCAGTTCGCCGTCCACGCCGTTGAGGCGGTTGGCGCTGACCCGACGCTCGGAATCACGGATGTCCTGCAGGGTGTGGCACAGGTTGTAGACGCCGCGCTGGGAGAACATCACGTTGTAGTTCAGGTCCTGGGACAGGCCTTCCCACAGTTTCATCGCGTGTTCGTACAGGTGCGCCGACTCATCCCACAGGTAGTTGGAGCGAACGATGGTGGTGTTGCGCGCGGTGTTACCGCCGCCCAGCCAGCCTTTCTCGACCACGGCCACGTTGGTGATGCCGTGTTCCTTGGCCAGGTAGTAAGCCGTGGCGAGACCATGCCCGCCACCGCCGACGATGACCACGTCATAGACCTTTTTCGGGGTCGGCGTGCGCCACATTTTCTGCCAGTTTTCGTGATGGCTGAGGGAGTGTTTGAAGAGGCCGAAGCCCGAATAGCGTTGCATAGTCATTTACTCCAAAACCGCGCTCAGCGATAAACCGGGAAGTCCGCGCACAGGGCTGCCACTTGCTGCGCCACATTCGCTTCAACGTCGGCATCGCCGAGGTTGTCGAGGATGTCGCAGATCCAGCCGGCCAGCGTCACGCACTGGGTGACCTTGAAGCCGCGCGTGGTCACCGCCGGGGTGCCGATGCGCAGGCCCGAGGTCACGAACGGCGACTGTGGATCGTTCGGCACAGCGTTCTTGTTCACGGTGATGTGGGCGCGACCGAGGGCGGCGTCCGCATCTTTACCGGTGAGGCCCTGACGGATCAGGCTGACCAGGAACAGGTGATTGTCAGTACCGCCGGACACTACATCGTAGCCGCGTTTGATAAACACGCCGGCCATGGCCTGGGCGTTGTCGATCACTTGTTGTTGGTAAGCCTTGAAACCAGGCTCCAGCGCTTCCTTGAAGCACACCGCTTTACCGGCGATGACGTGCATCAGCGGGCCGCCCTGGGCGCCGGGGAATACGGCGGAGTTGAGCTTTTTCTCGATCTCTTCGTTGGCCTTGCACAGGATCAGGCCGCCACGTGGACCGCGCAGGGTCTTGTGGGTAGTGGTGGTGACCACGTCGGCGTACGGCAGCGGGTTCGGGTACAGACCGGCGGCGACCAGACCGGCCACGTGGGCCATGTCGACGAACAGCAGCGCACCGACCTTATCGGCGATCTGACGGAAGCGCGGGAAGTCGAGCGTCTTGGAGTAAGCCGAGAACCCGGCGACGATCATTTTCGGCTTGCACTCGACGGCCAGGCGTTCAACTTCGTCGTAGTCGATCAGACCGGTCTTGGTGTCGATACCGTACTGCACGGCGTTGTAGAGCTTGCCCGAGGACGACACTTTGGCGCCGTGGGTCAGGTGACCGCCGTGGGCCAGGCTCATGCCGAGAATGGTGTCGCCCGGCTGGATCAGGGCCAGGTAAACGGCGCTGTTGGCGGAGGAACCTGAGTGCGGCTGGACGTTGGCGTAATCGGCGCCGAACAGTTGCTTGGCGCGTTCGATGGCCAGGGCCTCGACCTTGTCCACGTGCTCACAGCCACCGTAGTAGCGCTTGCCCGGATAACCTTCGGCGTATTTGTTGGTCAGGCCACTGCCTTGCGCTTCCATGACGCGTTTGCTGGTGTAGTTCTCTGACGCGATCAGCTCGATGTGATCTTCCTGGCGTTGCTCCTCGGCATTCATCGCCGCCAGCAGTGCATCGTCGTAGCCCTTGATCTGGTCTTGCTTGCTGAACATCGCGTCTCTCCCAGCGGCGGCTTGTGCGCCTTTCGTCTCGGTGAGGCACGTACCTTTCGGCAGTGCCCTTTGGATGCGATGGTATGACCGGCGCAGACAGGTCAAATGCCTATGGACGCCACGCAAAGGTGCGTTTACGACATGGATCAAAATGGCTGGCCTTTGTGGCGAGGGAGCTTGCTCCCGCTGGGCTGCGTAGCAGCCCCAAACCCGGCCGACACCTGATGTCTGATACACCGCGCTGCCTGGGTTTGGGAGGCCTTCGGCCTCCAGCGGGAGCAAGCTCCCTCGCCACAGGTGATCGGATCAGACGATGATTTGGCGTAGTGCCAGCAATAGCAGAAAGTGCGCGGGATAGAGCGCGTACGCCAAACGACGCATGGGCGGTGGCTTGAGGCGACTGGCGTGTCGCAACAGCAGCAATCCCAGCAATGGCGCAATCAGACAAGCGGCAATACCGAAAATCGCCGCGCTGTTCCCCATCCGCGCCGCGCCATACAGCACCTGCCATTGATTCGCCGCCAGGCACACCAGCCCCGGCAACAGGCTGAAATACCAGGGCCGGCGGATCACCAGCAGCATCGCCAGCGGCAACAGCACGCCGAAGAAACCGAACATCAGTCGCTCCGGGAACACCAGCGCAAGCAACACCGCGCCGATCGCCAGCCATCGCGATTGAAGTGTCGGCTGCTGCCAGCCCCGCGCCACCAACAGGCCGAGCACCAGCGTGGGCATCACGTTGAACGTGTCGGGGTCAGGAATGTAGATCCGGTAGGGAATTTCGCTGATGGCGCTGAATACGATCAACCACCCCAGGTAACGCCACTGACCCGTTGCAGTGGCTGCACGCGCCCGCGCCAGATTCGCCGCCATTGCCAGACAAAACCACGGAAACGCCAACCGCCCCGGCACATACAGAAAATCGACGGAGTAACCGACATATCGCAGGTGATCGAGCACCATGCTCAGCAGCGCCAGCCACTTGAGCAGATCCAGCGCGCCGTCCCGTGGCGTCATGTGCATAATTGCCCGTCAACTGTGTACATTTCTGACAGCATCACTGCGTGTGCTCCCCGGACGATCTTCGGTAAAGTGCGCACCATCATTGACCACAAGTCCCTTCACCATAAGGGCCTTGAACACGGAATCAGGCCATGACCGATAAGAGCCAACAATTTGCCAGCGACAACTATTCCGGTATCTGCCCTGAAGCCTGGGCAGCCATGGAACAGGCCAACCACGGCCACCAGCGCGCCTATGGCGACGACGAATGGACCGCCCGCGCGTCCGACGATTTCCGCAAATTGTTTGAAACCGACTGCGAAGTGTTCTTCGCGTTCAACGGCACTGCCGCTAACTCTTTGGCCCTGTCGTCGCTGTGCCAGAGTTACCACAGCGTGATCTGCTCGGAAACCGCCCACGTCGAAACAGACGAATGCGGCGCCCCGGAGTTTTTCTCCAACGGTTCCAAATTGCTGGTCGCGCGCACTGAAAACGGCAAGCTGACCCCGGAATCGATCCGCGAAGTCGCGCTCAAGCGCCAGGACATCCACTACCCGAAACCCCGCGTCGTGACCCTGACCCAGGCCACTGAAGTCGGCAGCGTCTACACCCCGGAAGAAATCCGCGCCATCAGCGTCACCTGCAAAGAGCTGGGCCTGAACCTGCACATGGACGGCGCGCGCTTCTCCAACGCCTGCGCCTTCCTCGGTTGCACCCCGGCGGACCTGACCTGGAAGGCCGGCGTCGATGTGTTGTGCTTCGGCGGCACGAAAAACGGCATGGCCGTGGGCGAGGCGATCCTGTTCTTCAACCACAAACTGGCGGAAGACTTCGACTACCGCTGCAAACAGGCCGGGCAACTGGCCTCGAAGATGCGTTTCCTCTCGGCCCCGTGGGTCGGCATCCTGGAGAACGACGCCTGGCTCAAATACGCCCAACACGCCAACCGCTGCGCGCAACTGCTGGCGGAACTGGTCAGCGACATCCAGGGCGTGGAACTGATGTTCCCGGTACAGGCCAACGGCGTGTTCCTGCAACTCTCGGAACCGGCCATCGCCGCCCTGACCGCCAAGGGCTGGCGCTTCTACACCTTCATCGGCAACGGCGGCGCGCGCTTCATGTGCTCGTGGGACACCGAAGAAGAGCGCGTACGCGAACTCGCAACGGACATCCGCGAAGTCATGTCCCGCTAAGCCCCGACACCGATCGTTCCCACGCTCCGCGTGGGAATGCAGCCCGTGACGCTCCGCGTCACAAGCGGAGTCTGGCCTTGCGCTGGCGGTGAAGCTGGAACGCGGAGCGTCCCTGGAGGCATTCCCACGCGGAGCGTGGGAACGATCAGTGGAGGCGCGTCGCCATTTCCCACGCGCTTCGCGGCGCCGTCCGCTAGCCTGACGTCAAAACCCGGCTCACCCTAGTCATCCCTTCGCAATGGAATGCACCTATGGGCCGAAGCCGCTACACCATCACCGAACCTGACAAACCCCACTTCCTCACCTGCACCCTCCTGGAATGGCTCCCGCTGTTCATCCGGCCTTATATCGTCGATCACCTGCTCAATTGCTGGCGCTATCAGCAAACGCATCAGGATTTAAAGCTGTATGGCTATGTGGTCCTGGAAAACCATCTGCACTTCGTCGCGCAAGCTCCAGACCTGAGTAAATGCCTCCACCAGTTCAAATCCTTCACTGCCCGACAAATCCTGGACGATTTGCAAAGCAAAGGGGCTGAACGCGCATTGCAGCGTCTGCGGTTCAGTAAACGGGCGCACAAGAAGGATCGCGTTTATCAGCTGTGGCAGGAGGGTTCACATGCCGAGATGGTGCTCAGCGAAACAGTGATGCGCCAGAAGCTGGATTACATCCATTACAACCCGGTGAAGCGTGGGTATGTGGACTTACCGGAACAGTGGAGGTACTCAAGCGCCCGAGATTACGCAGGCCAGGAAGGACTGATCGAAATACAGCGGTGGTACTGACACGTTGATCGTTCCCACGCTCCGCGTGGGAATGCAGCCCGTGACGCTCCGCGTCACAAGCGGAGTCTGGCCTTGCGCTGGCGGTGAAGCTGGAACACGGAGCGTCCCTGGAGGCATTCCCACGCGGAGCGTGGGAACGATCATCGTCGATCATCGTGCCACGCGTCTTGGACTACATTAATTCGCTCAGACAATAACAATCAGGAGCGCACCCATGTCCCTTCAAGGCAAAACTCTGTTCATCACCGGCGCCAGCCGCGGCATTGGGCGCGAGATTGCGCTGCGGGCCGCGCGGGACGGGGCCAATATTGTGATTGCGGCCAAAAGTGCCGAGGCGCATGCCAAGTTGCCGGGGACGATTTTCAGCGTGGCGCAGGAAGTTGAAGCGGCGGGTGGCCAGGCGTTGGCGCTGCAGGTGGATGTGCGCGATGAAGTCGCGGTGCGGGAGGCCCTGGCCCGGGCCAATGAACATTTCGGCGGGATTGATGCGCTGGTCAACAATGCCGGGGCGATCAAGTTGACCGGCGTGCAACACATCGAACTCAAGCGCTTCGACCTGATGCACCAGATCAACACCCGCGCCGTGCTGCTGTGCAGCCAGGCGGCCCTGCCCTATCTGAAAAAATCCAATGGCCACATCCTCAACCTGTCGCCGCCACTGAACCTGGCGACGAAATGGTTCGCGCAATACAGCCCCTACACCGTGACCAAGTACGGCATGAGCATGCTGACGCTGGGAATGAGCGAGGAATTTGCCAATTACGGCATTAGCGTCAACTCGCTATGGCCGCAAACCATGATCGCCACGGCGGCCATCGAGTTTCAGCTCGGCTCGCGAGAATCGTTCAAACACGCACGAACGCCGGCGATCATGGCGGATGCCGCGCACATCATTCTGGACAGCAGCGGTCGCAGCATGACCGGGCGGTTGTTGATTGATGAGGAGGTTTTGCGCGAAAGCGGAGTGACGGAGTTCGAGGGTTATCGGTTTGAACCGGGCTGCATCGACAAACTGATGCCGGATCTGTTTGTCGACTGAAAAGCGAACCCTGGAGCTGCCGGAGGCTGCGATCTTTTGATCTTGATCCTGAAAACAAGATCAAAAGATCGCAGCCTCGTTTCACTCGACAGCTCCTACAAGGTTATTGCGCGAGCATCAGAAATCGATCCGCACGTCGCCCTTCGGCACGCTGCAGCACGACAGGATGAATCCTTCGGCCTCGTCTTCCTCGGTAATCCCGCCGTTGTGGTCCATTTCGACCTCGCCCCCCAGCTTCATCACCTTGCATGTCCCGCAGATCCCCATCCCGCACGCCTTTGGAATCAGCAAGCCCAGCTTGGCCGCCGCCGCATGCACGGTTTCACCCGGGGCCACCCGAATGCTCTTGCCGGACGAGATAAATTCGACTTGATGCAGGTCCGCCAGATCGACTTCCGGCGCGTCGGCAGCGATTTCGGCTTGTTCCACCGCATCGGCACGGGCTTCCGCTGGCGTGGCGCCGAAGGATTCCTCGTGATAACGGCTCATGTCGAAACCGGCCGCCTCGAGCATACGTTTGACCGCGTTCATGTACGGCGTCGGGCCGCAACAGAACACTTCGCGCTCCATGAAGTCCGGCGCCATCAGTTCCAGCATCTTGTGGTTCAGGTAGCCGCGATAACCGGCCCATGGCTCGCCCAGACCGTGCTTCTCGCAGATCAGGTGCAGGCTGAAGTTATCGATCCGCGACGCCATGTGTTCCAGCTCGCGGTGATAGATGATGTCTTTGGGCGAACGGGCGCTGTGGATAAACACCATGTCGACGTTGCCGTTGGTGTCGTAGAACCAGCGCGCCATGGACATGACCGGCGTGATCCCGACGCCACCGCTGAGGTAGAGCACCTTCGGCGCGGTGAAGTCCATGGCGTTGAACAGCCCGACCGGCCCGTGCACCGCCAGCTCCTGGCCTTCGTGCAGGGTGTCGTGCAACCAGTTGGAGACCTTGCCCCCCGGCACGCGCTTGATGGTCACCGAAAAGCTGTACGGCACCGACGGCGAACTGGAAATGGTGTAGGAACGCATGATCGGCACGCCGTCGATTTCCAGCTCCAGGGTCACGAACTGCCCGGGCTTGAAGAAGAACAGGATTGGCTGATCGGCCATAAAGCAGAAGGTGCGCACGTCCCAGGTTTCCTGGATGACTTTGACGCAACGGACGATGTGTCGACCATTGGCCCAGGTCTGGGTGGTTACCGGATTCAGGAAGCTGTTGGACATGCTGTTCTCCACCGCCGATGGTCGGCCTTATGTTGGCGATTCTGCGTATAGCGCGAGCCACCCATTTACCTATCTGCGACATTCACATACTTATCGCGACCAGCCCCCAACTACCGGGGGTTGCGCGTCGGGAACAGATTGGGCCATGTCGCCCATGGATAAGGTTCTGGGATGCGCCGGCCCCACACTCGCTCCACACAACTACAGTTTCTTTACGCCTTGCGATGTAACCGTATCAGCCACTTTCGCCGGCCTCACAGAAAGGCCTTGAGGATCAAATCGATGGACGTCACCGCAAAAATCAGCCTGGGCGATCCGCTGGAACCCGCACGCAAGGCCACCGCGCAGATGCTGCAAGAGCGCGAGCGCACTTTCTCGCTGCCACAGCCGTTTTACTCTGACGAACGGCTGTTTGATATCGATATGCAGGAGATCTTCCAGAAAGAGTGGTTGATCGCCGGCATGACCTGCGAAATCCCGGCCAAGGGCAACTACCTGACCCTGCAAGTCGGCAAGAACCCGATCATCGTGATCCGCGGCGCCGACGGCGTGGTGCACGCATTCCACAACGTCTGCCGCCACCGTGGCTCGCGGCTGTGCACCAGTGAAAAAGGCAAAGTCGCCAAGCTGGTCTGCCATTACCACCAGTGGACCTACGAGCTGGACGGTCGCCTGCTGTTCGCCGGCACCGAAATGGGCGCCGACTTCGACATGAAGCAGTACGGCCTCAAACCGGTGAGCGTGAAGACCGCTGGCGGCTACATCTTTATCAGCCTGTCGGAAAACCCGCCGGCCATTGATGACTTCCTGTCGACGCTGAACCATTACATGGAACCGTACGACATGGAGAACACCAAGGTGGCGATCCAGACCACCTTGTTCGAAAAGGCCAACTGGAAACTGGTGCTGGAAAACAACCGCGAGTGCTACCACTGCAACGCGTCGCACCCGGAACTGCTGAAGACCCTGCTGGAATGGGACGACGTCACCGACCCGCGCGCCGACCAGGCGTTCAAGGACCACGTCGCCGCCTCCGCCGCCGCCTGGGAAGCCGAGAAGATCCCTTACGCCCACGCCAGTTTCGGCCTGCGTAACCGCATCGTGCGCATGCCGCTGCTCAAGGGCACCGTGTCGATGACCCTCGATGGCAAACAGGGCTGCGCCAAACTCATGGGCCGGATCAAGAACCCGGACCTCGGTTCGATGCGCATCCTGCACCTGCCGCACTCGTGGAACCACTGCATGGGCGACCACATCATCGTGTTCACCGTGTGGCCGATCAGCGCACAGGAAACCATGGTCACCACCAAGTGGATCGTGCACAAGGATGCCGTCGAAGGCGTGGATTACGACGTCGAGCGCATGCGCAAAGTCTGGGATGCGACCAACGACCAGGACCGGCGCCTGGCGGAAGAGAACCAGCGCGGGATCAACTCCACGGCTTACCAGCCTGGGCCTTACTCCAAGACCTATGAGTTTGGCGTGGTGAATTTTGTGGATTGGTACAGCGAGCGGTTGTTGAACAACCTCGGGGCGGAGCCTGCGCCTTACCTCAAAGGCGTGCCGGTTCAGGGCTGACCTGAGCCTGATCGTTCCCACGCTCCGCGTGGGAACGCAGCCCGGGACGCTCCGCGTCCCAAGAGCCGAACGCGGAGCGTCCGAAGAGGCATTCCCACGCAGAGCGTGGGAACGATCATCATCTAAGGGAAGACCACCGCACCGACCCATCCTCGCCAATAAACGTCTCCTCGATGTTCTCCCCCACCAGCCGCACTTTCACGTAACCGTTCAACACCCGATCCGGGTATTCCTCGTCCCGCGCATTCTCCGTTTCCGACCACAACACCCGCGAATGCCCGTTCAGCTCGCTGGCATTGCCATACGGAATCGCCCCATGCCCGGCGCACCGCGCATGTAGCCCGCCCTGAGCGGCGTAGCAGATGCCGTTGTGCAAATGCCCCCAGTACCAGTAATCCGGCTCACGCCCCAAGGCATCGCACACCGGTTGATACAGCGCCGTCTTGTTGTGCCCGGAAATATCGAAGCCCTGGTGATGGCTGAGCACCATGATCTTCTTGCGCTGCGGCAGCTGTTTCATCCAGGCGATCTGCTCTTTGTTCAGCGTGCCGTCCATGTACAGGTTGATCGCGTCCGAGGCGTAGGCCGTGTCGAGCCCGACCACCAGCCAGTCATCGTTGTACAACGCGAAATAACTGGTGCCCTGCTGCGTCGGGAAGCGCTTGGCCAGTTCCTTGTAGTAGCCATGGGCGCCGCTGTACATCTCGTGATTGGAATTGAGGGTGAACGAGCCGTGCTTGCCCATGGGCCAGCCGACCATGTCGACGTCTTCCTGGGAGTGAGTGCCGGCGTAATACACGTCCCCCAAGTGAATGGTGAAATCGGCCTGGGCCAGTTGCATCTGATTGGCCACCGCCACCGCCGGGGCATGGCTGTCGAACGGCCCGGTGCCCCAGTCGCCGGCAATCGCCAGAATCACGTCGCTGTCCATTTTCATCAGCGCCGGGGTGGTGGCGAACGGCGCGTGATGGCGCAGGTTTTCGATCCACTTCAGCAACGCCTCGCTCCACAGCAAGTCCAGCAGTTCCCACTTGCGACAACCGAGCAGACTGCCGTCCTTGAGCACCCGGGTTTGCAACTCGTCGGTGGATTGCGGCAACGGGGTGGCGTTGCCGATGTGCAGGATCGACAAGCCGTGGGACAACTCCCACGGCACGCTCGGTTCATCGTCCGGCAAGTCGCCGTGCTTGAGCACGTATTGCGCCTGGTCGTGACCGCGCTGCAGCAGCGCGACAATGGCCTCGAACTCTTGCGGCTCCAGCTCGCTGACGAGTTTCTTCCACGACATTTCCAGCCGCGTGAACAGCCCGTGCAGGCGCAGCTTGACCTTGTCGTACTCATGTTCCCAATGACTGACTAATGACATGTTGGCCTTCCTCCATCCGTAGTGGGATCACAGGGTTTTCATGAATTCGATGAGCGCCCGTTTATCGACATCCGACAGCTGCGTGCCATACAGGTGGCCGCTGTTGTGGTTGCCTTCCAGTCGTGTGTCGTATTTGAAGCCGCCCGGGATTTGGGTGGTGGTGACGAAGCCGACCTTCTGCTGGTCGTAGACGTCGGAACCGGTGAAAAACACCGGCGGCCGCTGTTCCGGTGGTTGCAGCAAATCCCACAGGGTCGGCACCGAACCGTTGTGCAGGTAAGGCGCGCGCATCCAGATGCCGTCGGTCGGGGTGTTGCTGTAGCTCTGGGTCTTGCGATAGGCGTTGAAGTCGAACGGCGGTTTCTTGAAGCCGTGGAACGCGGTCACCAGACCGGTGGTGAACGAGTCCAGGCGATGGGGATCGGTGCCCAGTTCCTCGATGTTGGTGGTGACTTGCCCGGTATCGGTGCGGCCGAACTCATGGCACCCGGCGCAGTTCTTGTCCCACACCGGTTTGCCCTGGGCGACCTTGGCCTGATCCAGCGCCCACGGCCACTTCGGTGGCTGGGTGCCGAGCAGCCAATTGGTCACGCGGTTGAAGCTTTCCGGCAGCACCGATTCCGGCGTCGCGCCCACGGCCATGGCCGCCGCGTAGTTGCGCTCGTGGATGTCGTTGTTGTTGCCGTCCCAGTGCAGGTACAGCGACTCTCGGGGTTTCTGGTTCCAGACTTGCGGCAGGTCGACGGTGCCGATGGTCGAGTCATCCGGGAAGCCGAACACCACCATTTTGGTCGGGTTGAAGGTGTCGGTGCGCCCCGGTCCTTGAGGTGGGCGCAGCTTCTGCCAGGCGTACGCCTGTTTCTGCGCGAGCAACGCGCTCTTGGCCATCGGGATGATCAGGTAGCGGTTGTAAATCCGCTCGAAAAAGCCGAGCTGGAACTTGCTGTTGATCGCCGTCATCACCGCGTCGGTGGTGAATTTCGGGTCGCTCGCGCAATCGTAGGCGAACCATTGGAAGGCCTGGAGTTGCAAGGTGTTGGCCGGTGCGGTGGCCACCGTTTTGGCGACGTCGCTGGCATTGGCGCGGTAGGAACCGGTGTGGCACAGGGCGCAGTTCGGCTCCACGGTCGGGTAGCCGATCTGCCGCTTGGCCATGCCGACGGGCAGGTCCTTGCCGTTTTCATATAGGAAGCCGAAGACTTCGTAGCCGCCAGGTTTTGGCAGTTTCTCCGGGCACATCTGCGGCAGTACGGCGAACAGGTAATACGGGATGCGTGCTTCGATACCGAGGCCGATGGCGGCGTATTTGTAGTGGTCTTCATCCGAGGCGTATTTCTCTGCCGGCACCACTCGCAGCATTTGGTACCAGGTTTCGTAGCCGATAAACCCCAGCAGCAGCACCACGACCAGCGTCCCGACCTTGAAGCCGTGGCTTTGCCAGCGCAGCGCCCATCCGGCGCGCCACTCCCGCCAGCCGTCGCACAGCAGCGCCAACGGCCGAGTGGCCGGCGTGGTGCCGAGGTACAGCAGGATCCCGAGGATCAGGAACATGCTCAAGTCGCCGAGGAACATCGGCACGAACACCGTGGCCTGGTTGCTGGTGTTGATCAGGTAGATCCAGAACGCCACGGCGATCAGCCGCGACAACACGCACAACCAGGAATGCACCACGAACCGCGGCGCGTTGAAGCCCGACGGCATGTAGAACACGCTGATCCCCACCAGCAACATGCCGGCATTTTCCAGCCAGGGATCGGAGAGTTGCGGCGGCAGGCCGAGCATCGACGTCAGCAGCGCCGGGGCAAACAGGGCTGGCAGCGCGAAGAACATGTTCATCACGATGCCTAGCCAGATGAAGCGTTGAAACCAGCGGATGTAACTGTCCATATCATCCATTTCCTTGTGCAAGACCCGCAGAGGTGTAGCGCCTGGTAAATCGCCTTCGCGGGCAAGCCTCGCTCCTACAGGTTTCGCGTCGCTTTTGTAGGAGCGAGGCTTGCCCGCGAAGGGGTCGCCTCGGTCTACCGCCTAGCCGATAGCGGTTTTCTCCAGGTGTTGCAGGATGATCGGGTACACATCCACCACCGCATCCTTGCCGAACATGCAGTCGATGTGGCCATACCCCGGCACCACGTGCCGGCTGTAGCGCTCCGGCCCGTGGGCCTTGCACACCCGCTCGAAGGTCTTGAGCGTGCTTTGCGGCAGGTAACACTGGTTGTCCGCGCCGCTGATGAAACAGATCGGCATGCTCAGCCGATCGAAATGCGACATGTACACGTCTTCACCCTTGAAGTTCACCAGATGACCTTTGCGCACGATCAGCGCCAGGTGTTCGAAGGTGTGCATGTTCGACTCGCCGAACAGTTCGTGCAGGTTGTCGTGCAGGGTTTCGTTGAGGGTGTCGTGGCGGTACAGCGACGCATACATGAAGGTGATGCGGTGGCACACCGGGTTGGTGCAATAGCCCTGGGCCTCGATCCGCGCGTAGCCGTTGAGGGCTTTGTCGTAGAGTTTGTTGAACCAGTTTTCCTTGTTGTCGGCGTAGGCAGTGAGGGATTTCACACCCATCGCATCGAGCATCCCCGGCAAGTGCAACCCGGCCTTCAGCCCCGTCGCCGTCGCTACCACGGTATCCGCCGCAATCTGCGAACAAACCACCGAGCGCACCCCTTGCAACCCGGCCAGCAGCGACATGAAGAAGGTCGTCGCGCCGTAGCAATGCACCACGCATTGCACATCTTTCGCCTGAGTCGCCTGCCGGATCTGCGCGATGGCCGCTTTGAAGTCGTACTCGGCGATCTGGTCGCCGTTCCATTCCTGCTTGCTCGCCGGCAGCAGGATGCTCACCCGCAGATCCAGCAGCCACACGTCGTACTCGTGCTTGCACAGGAATTCCAGCAGGTTGGTCTGGATGGTGTCGGTGGAGAAAATGTTCGAGCCCACGCCCAACCCATGCACCAGCATCACCGGGCCTTTAGTGCCGCCCTGATAACGGGTCAGGCGCAGCTCCACGTTGTCCTCGGTCTGGAAGAAATGCACGCTCGGTGGCGGCGCATCCAGCGGTCGTTTCAGCCGCGGCGGCGCGTCCGGGTTGAAGTAGATGTCGCCAGCAAACACCCCGCCGTAACTCTCCCAGAGAATCCCGGCGAAGAACTTGCCGAACCGCGCCAGGCCTTCGATGCGCTCGCGTTCGTTGCGGGCGTTAAGCACTTTCATGGTGGTCATTTGCTTGGCGAAGTCGGTCGGGTGGATGTGCATCACCCCGGAGCCAATCACCGCGCCAGTCTTGTCCGGCCCGTTGTACAGCGTGACGTAGAGGGTGCTGGTGTCGTGCCAGATATTCAGCACGCCGTTGTCTTCGGGCACGGTTTTGAAGGCGCTGAAGAAATAGTCGTGACCGTCCTCGGCGGTCAGTTTCATGTCGTATTTCATGTGGCGTACGCCGACCTGTTCCTCGAACTGCTCGAACAGGTTGAACACGCCGTTGCTGGCGGTCAGTGGCTGCGGCGACAGGCCCGGAGCATTCAGCGTGCCGACCAGGGTCGCGGCATGTTCCGGTTCCTTGATCATGCGGTTGAGGTCGTTGGCGGTGATGGTCAGGGTGAACTCGATGGGCGAGTTTTCCGCTTCGCCACGGGTGGCCGCCGCTTCATACAGCTTGAGGTCGGTGCCTTGGGCCTGGGTGAAATCCTTGGAGAAGTAGCCCTTCATGGTTTCGGTGAACTGCACGCCGAGCGTCGGCGGCGCCACCTGTTTACGCGGCGCTGACGGCAGCGTGTAGTCGATCTGCCAACCGCGATCCGCCGCCAGCAGGCCCATGTTGCGCTCGCTCACCGCCGAGATGGTCAGCAGCGGATTGACCGCCAGGGACGTCGGGATCACCGCGCCGTCGGTCACGTACAAACCGGCGTACACATCAGTGCCACTCGCACCGCTGAACACCTGGCCCTTGTGGTTGACCACGCCCTGCCCCGCGTCCTCGCCCATCACGCAGCCGCCCAACGGGTGGACCGAAACGATGCTGTGCTTGAGCAGTTTGGTCCAGATCGGGTTCTCGACCCAGATCCCGCCCAGCGCCTTGGTGCTCAGGTGCAGGCGCTCGTTGCCGATTTTGACGTTCTCCTGCTCGCCGACGCCCGGCCAATCGATACGCAGTTGATCCTTGCTGTCGAGCACCATCCGGCCTTTGCCATCGTCGTGGCTCATGATCAGGTAGGTCTGCATGTTGTGCAGCGCGCCGTAATACGGGCCACGCAGGAAGCTTTCGGCCTCGCGCTCCTTGTATTTCAGCTTGCCGGTGAAGCTGTCGTCGGTGGCCTTGCCGATCAGCTCGGCGAACCCGGCCATGCTCGGCACCATCGGCCGGCCGAGGGCGCCGGGGATCGAGCCTTCTTCGATGACCATGCGGCTGCGCCAGTCGCCTTCGGTGCGCATGTCGATGATCGAGGTGATGCACGGACCGACTGGCTGCAGTTCCTTGGCCGGATGGGCGCCGAAACCGATGCCGTTGATCGGCTGTTCGCAGTTGTGGCCGAAGCCGAGGATGTCACCGTTACCGCTCATGTTTTCGCCGAGCTGGTTGGACGTGGACAAACCTTTGTCCCTAGAGCGCAGGAGGATTTCGGTGGAGCCCAGGGTGCCGGCGGAAACGACCACGATGTCGGCTTTGACGAACAGCGTTGGCGCCGAGAATTTCTCACGGCCGCTGTCCAGGTACTGGAAGTGCACGATCCAGCCATCGCCGTCGCGCTCCAGATGCCGCACTTCGGCCTGGCAGAAAATCTCCGCGCCGTGGTTCCAGGCGTCCGGCAGATAATTCATCAGCGTGGTGTTCTTGGCCTTGTTGTTACAGCCCGAGACGCAATCGCCGCAGTGGTTGCACGGCAGTTGTTCGACGCCGACGTGGTTGAGGTTGTTCGCCAGTTTGTCGAAGGTCACGTTAATCGGCGGCCGGTAGAAGTGCGCGCCTTGCTTGAGGTAATCCGCCGACTTCTTGTTGGCTTCCAGTTTCGGCAACACCGGGGAGGTGCTGGGATAAGGCGTCGGTTTGAGCATTTCCCGAGCCCGGGCGTAACCGTCCTTGAGCAAGGTGTCGCGATGTTCACGCACCGCCAGCGGCCAGCGCGGATCGTCGAACACGCCAGGCTCCGGTTCCAGGGCCACGTTGGCGTTGATCAGCGACGTACCGCCCAAACCGCAACCGACCACCACGTTCTGTTGGGCGTTGACGTGCAGATCGAACAACCCGGTGCGCGAGCCGATGTGGCCGTCCGGGTCATGCACCTGCAATTCCTCGGTGGCCGCGATCATGGTGTTCGGGTATTCCCCAGGCTGCATCTCCCGCCCGCGCTCCAGCAGGCACACCCGCTTGCCCGCCCGGGACAGGCGCGAAGCCGCAATCCCACCGCCATAGCCGGAGCCGATGACGATCACGTCGTAGTGTTCCTTGATGTCGCTGATGGGCGTAGCGATCCGGGTCATGGTTCTTTTCCTCTCAGGCTGATGGGGCAACTCTGCGGTTGCCTGCAATCAATGGGCGAACGAACACCTGGCCACCGGGCGAACCCGGCGGCAGCAAGCTGTGTCAGTGCAAAGGTCTGGCGCTATAGACGCGCACGCTGATTGACGGCCCGGCGATGGATTCGCTTGCGCAGCGAAGTCGCGGCGGCCGGGACGCAGGTCGTGCAGGGAATGGGGTGCGAGCGGTGTGGCTGGCTATCCATCACGCGTTCTCCCTGAACCAGATGTGGATAAGTGGCGGCTGTCCTTTTGTAACTGGTTAGTGAAGACACGCGGCAGTTTGAAGTCAAGGAAGTGCCTTAGAACTGTATGAAATCTGATCTATAGCGTTCGGGCCTATGAACGGCGTGGCTTGCAGGGTTTAGCGAACAAGTTATCCACACCTTCGCCCACAGCAAATGGGGACAACTATGGGTTTCCCTGGAATTAGCCTGATAAATACTGAAGAAAAACCGTGACTTATCCAGAAGCAGGGTTTGCAGAGGTGATTGGGTGTTTTTTGATCAAAAGCCTGGAGGGCACGTTATGTATGGCGTGTAGCGGATGGCGAACACCTTATCCACAGAAGCGCCAACAGACTTTGGGGGCAACTTTGACGGATCTGTGGAAAACCGCTGGAAGCTTCGATAAATCGGGGTTTTCGAGGGGTTTGGTGCGTGAACTCGTTGATTTGGATGTTTTTTGATCAGTCGCCTAAAAGGCCCGGTTTATATAGCCTGTAGCGGACAGCGAACATCTTATCCACAGAAGCGCCAACAGAGATTGGGGGCAAGTATTGGTTCCTGAGCAAAGTTATCCTCGGGAAAAAGCCCGAAAAAACCGTAGGTTAGGCTGGTTGTTTTTTGTACGGAGGGTTGCAGGGCCCGGTTTGTATGGGGTGTAGCGAGGGACGAACATGTTATCCACAGAAGCGCTAACAGGGATTGTGCATAAATCCTGAAAATCCCCTTGTAGGAGCAAAGCTTGCTCGCGAAAGCGGTGGGTCAGGCGACATTGATGTTGGATGGGTTGGCCTCTTCGCGAGCAAGCTTCGCTCCTACAGAGGGTTGGCTTGGGCCCCCACGACCTGTAGGAGCAGAGCTTGCTCGCGAAAGCGGTGGGTCAGGCGACATCGATGTTGAATGTGATGGCCTCTTCGCGAGCAAGCTTCGCTCCTACAGGGGGTTGGCTTGGGCTCCCGCGACTTGTAGGAGCAAAGCTTGCTCGCGATAGCGTTGGGTCAGACAACATCGATGTTGGATGGGATGACCTCTTCGCGAGCAAGCTTCGCTCCTACAGGGGGTTGGCTTGGGCTCCCGCGACCTGTAGGAGCAGAGCTTGCTCGCGAAAGCGGTGGGTCAGGCGACATCGATGTTGGATGTGATGGCCGCTTCGCGAGCAAGCTTTGCTCCTACAGAGGGTTGGCTTGGGCCCCCGCGACTTGTAGGAGCAGAGCTTGCTCGCGAAAGCGGTGGGTCAGGCGACATCGATGTTGAATGTGATGGCCTCTTCGCGAGCAAGCTTTGCTCCTACAGGGGTTGGTTCGTGCCTTATGGCCGGTACATCAGATAGGCCTCACCGGTGACCCGAATCATCGGATGCGGTGTGATCTGGCAGGTATCGACAATCCGAAACCCATGCCGCTCATAAAACCGCCGGGCGCCGGTGTTCACCGCGTAATCGATCAAACTCAAGCCGTTGAGCCCCAATTGATTGGCGCGGTCGTAAGCGTAAGCGAGGAATTGTTGGCCCAAGCCCTGATTGCGCCAGCCTTCGTGCAGCGCCAGGCTCGAAATGTAGAGGGTGTCGGGGATTTCCATCGTGGCGTACGGCGCCAGGACGGGATCGGTAACCGGCGCGGCCAGCGGATCGTGACGCATCACGTAGCTGTGCAACATGCCGACAACCTCGCCCCCGGCCTCTGCGATCAGGCAGTTCTGGTAAGAGAAATCGACGTCGTCACGGGCATAGCGACTGGCGCCGACGTCCAGCAGATCCTGGCCGGGCCGGGCCAGTTGGCTCCAGATGTAATCCGCCGCGCCTTCCGATGAAATCTGAAACAGACGAGCAATCTCCCGCGCATCCGCGCGCAGGGCCGAACGAAATTCAACGGGCATTATTTTCTCCGACAGGATGGCGAGCTCAGGCGGCAAAGAGGGACGCGGAGCGTCCCGGGCGGCATTCCCACGCAGAGCGTGGGAACGATCAGCGGACGACGCCTTCTTCGATCAACAGTTTGAGGATGGCTTCTGCGCCGGCTTGCGCCGTCACGCCTTTAAGCACTTGCCCACCGCCACCGCTGGCCTTGGCCGTCGCGGCTTTCATGCGGTCGGCGCCGCTTTTGGCCTTGATCACTTTCAGGCGTTTAGGCCGTGGCTTGGCCGGTTGCAAAGTGGCGACCGCCAGCAGTTCATCGTCGATGACTTCGACTTGATCCGCCTGCAACACCCCACGCCGAGCCGGGCCGTAGGCGCTTTGCCGAGGCTTCGGCGCGGCGTTATCCACAGTCGCCAGGAACGGCAACCGCACTTTCAAACGACGACGCTGGCCCCGGGGCAAGGCTTGCAGGACCAAGGCCGAATTGCCGTCGATGGATTCCACCTGAGCCAACCCCACCACCAGCGGCCAGCCGAGGCTTTCGGCCAACAGGAACGGCAACATGCCCGAACCTTCACCGGTTTCCGCCTGGCTGCCTGTCAGCACCACTTGTGCCCCGGCATCACGCAAATAAGCGGTCAACGCGGGCAGCGCATCGGCGCCCGACGGTTGTTCCAGCACGTGCAGTTGTTCGAGTCCCATGCCCAGATAGGCGCGCAACGCCGGTTCTGCAACATCGCCGGCATGCAGCACTTGCAGGTTATCCCCAGCCAGTTGCAGACCCAGCTCCACGGCGCGCGCGTCCTGCTCGGCGCGGCGGGGCCGGCCAGAGGTCGGGTGGGCGCCGATGGACACCAGGCTGATGACTTTTGTACTCATGACCCTTTCCTTCCCTTAAGCCGCATCGCGCTTGGCGTCGTTGCGATAAGCCGCTATCGCATCGATCAAGGCTTGAAGAATCTCGGCGCTCTCACCGATCACCGACAGGTCGGCCCGTTTGATCATGTCGCAGCCCGGGTCGAGGTTGATTGCCACCACCTTGTCGCAGGCACCGATGCCTTGCAGGTGCTGGATCGCCCCGGAAATCCCCACGGCCACGTAGACCCGCGCGGTGACCCAGGTGCCGGACGCGCCGACCTGACGGTCGCGGGCCATGAACCCATCGTCCACCGCCACCCGCGACGCGCCTTCGGTCGCGCCCAAGGCTTCGGCGGTCCTGTGGAAAAGTCCCCAGTCCTTGACCCCGTTGCCGCCAGAGAAGATGAACTCGGCTTCGGCCATGGGGATCGCCGCCGGATCCACCGCCACCGCGCCCAAGTCCTCAATGCGCGACAAACTGCGCACCACGGCTGTGGATAACTCCACCGGCAGGGCTTCGTGACGGGTTTCACTGACCGGTTCGGCGCACTCGACGGCGGCTAGAATCAGTCGAGCAACTGGCCGGGCAAGGTCTTGCAGGCCCGCACCGGCGCGGCCAATGCATTCCTGATCCTTGACCTGCCAGACCCGCGTGGCCGGGCGTTCGCCCAGAGCCGCGGCAAAGCGTCGACCGAGTTCGCCGCCGCCACTGCGACTGTCTGGCAGCAACCAGTGACGGGGGCTGAACTGGTTATCCACAGCCCGCAGGCCCTGGACCCGTTGTTCCGGTGCATAACCGCTGAACTCGTCGCCATCCAGCACCAGCAAGCGATCGACGCCCGCAGTGGCGAAGGCGTTTTCCTTGTGTTCGCCGAAGACCACGGCCAACACCGCGCCATCCTTGCCGGCCAGTTGATGGGCGAGGCCGAGCAAATCGCGGTCGTGGCTGCTCAAACGGCCACCGACCATGTCCGGAACGACGCTGATGTAGAACGCCGGGGCCGGCACTTGATGCAGCGGCAATTGCACTTCAACGGCGGCCGAACGTTTAGTCGCCCCGCCCTGCTGCGCACCACTGCGGTCGATGCGCTTGATGCCGTTCGGCCCGATAAAACCGATGCCATGCAGGTTCTTGCGGATGACGCCGTTGGGCCCCATCCAGCTGTGTTGCGCCGGTTGCATCGCCGCGTGCAGCGGGTGCAGGCGGTTACGGGCAATCCATTCGGCGCGGGGGTCGCGGCGGATAATGTCGCTCATCAGTGGGCCTCCGCAGGTTCACGTTTGGCCGGGGTGTTCGGCTTGCTCGGCGCGGCATCTTCGAGCAATGCATCCGCCACCAGTTCGGCGATGTCCTTGATCAGCGGACGCGGTTCGACCACGCCTTCGAGCATCGCCGTGCATTGCGGGCAACCCACGGCTACCAGTTCGGCACCGGTTTCGCGGATGTCGTCCATGCGCATGTCGGGAATCCGTTGCTTGCCCGGAATGTCAGTGATCGGCGCCCCGCCACCGCCGCCGCAGCAGCGCGAGCGGAAACCGGAGCGTTGCATTTCCTTCACTTCGATACCGAGGGCGCGCAGCACTTCGCGCGGCGCCTCGTATTCGCCGTTGTAGCGACCGAGGTAGCACGGGTCGTGATAGGTCACGCTGCTGCCTTTGTGCTGGCCGAGGTTCAGGGCGCCAGCGCCAATGATTTCGGCCATGTAGGTGCTGTGGTGCTGCACCAGGTAGTTGCCGTCGAAGGCGCCGTATTCGTTTTTCAGCACGTGGAAGCTGTGCGGATCGCAGGTGACGATGCGGTTGAAGTTGTACTTCGCCAGGGTCTGGATATTGCGTTTAGCCAACAACTGGAACGTCGCTTCGTCGCCCAGACGGCGGGCCACGTCACCGCTGTCGCGCTCTTCAAGCCCGAGCACTGCGAAGTCGACCTTGGCCGCTTTCAGCACTTTGACGAACGCGCGCAAGGTGCGCTGGTTGCGCATGTCGAAGGCACCGTCGCCAACCCAGAACAACACGTCAACGGACTTCTTCTCGCTCATTAAATTCAGGTTCAAATCCGCCGCCCAGTTCATCCGCCCGCCCGGCGCGAAGCCGCCCGGGTTGTCGGTGGCGATCAGGTTTTCCAGGACTTCGGCGCCCTTGTTTGGCGTGGCGCCAAGTTCCAGGGTCAGATGGCGGCGCATGTCGACGATGGCATCGACGTGCTCGATCATCATCGGGCATTCCTCGACGCAGGCGCGGCACGTGGTGCAGGACCACAGGGTTTCGGCGTCGACCAGACCGTTGACGATGGGTTGATGTGGATTGCCGGCGTGTTCGCCAACCGCTTTGCCTGGATAGGGGCTACCGGCGAACTTAGCGTCAGTACCGCCAGCGAGGCCAACCACCATGTCTTGAATCAGTTTTTTCGGGTTCAGCGGCTGGCCGGCAGCGAAGGCCGGGCACGCCGCTTCGCACTTACCGCACTGCACGCAGGCGTCGAAGCCGAGCAGTTGGTTCCAGGTGAAATCCTTGGGTTTTTCCACGCCCAGCGGCGCGGTCGGGTCGTTCAGGTCCAGGGGTTTCAAACCGGTGGACCGGCCACCGCCGAAGCGTTCGGCGCGACGGTGCCAGGCCAGGTGCAGGGCACCGGCGAAGGCGTGCTTCATCGGGCCGCCCCAGGTCATGCCGAAGAACAGTTCGCTAACGCCCCACAGGACACCGACGCCGAGGACCGCAGCTACCACCCATCCACCGAAGTTTTCCGGGAGGATGCCAGCGACCGGCAGGGTCAACAGGAAGAAACTCGCCGAGAACGCCAGCAGGCTTTTCGGCAACCGCATCCACGGCCCTTTGGACAGACGCGCCGGTGGGTTGCGACGCCGCAGGAACATGAAAATCGCCCCGCCAAACATCACCGCCGAAGCGATCAACAGGGCGAAACCGAGAATGCGACTGTGCAGGCCGAAACCGTGGACCAGGATCGCCAGCACAATCGACGCCACCGCCCCACCGGCCGTGGCCACGTGGGTGTTGGCGATGTATTTGTCCCGCGCGACGACGTGGTGCAAATCGACCATGTAACGCTTGGGCATGGCGAGCAGGCCGCCGATCAGGTCGACCTTCGAGGCCCGGCCCCGGCGCCACATATTCATCCGCCGCAACGCGCCGAGGACAGCCAGGCCCAGGGCAGCGAACAGCAGGATTGGAAGAAGGGTGTTCAACATCAGAGTCACCTCTAGCGAGGTGCAAGCTACAAGCTACAAGCTGCAAGAAAGACCAGCGGCGAGGCTGAGCTTTTACTTGCGACTTGCAGCTTACGGCTTGCAGCTGCGCCGTCAAAAATCCTTACAGAGCCGGAGTGCGTCATAAATGGCGGCGTGTGTGTTGCGCTGGGCCACGCAGTCGCCGATGCGGAACAGCAAGTAGCCGTCACCCGCCTGGCTCAGCGATGGCTGCGGCTTGATCGCGAACAAGGCTTCGATGTCCATCTGGCCCTTGTTGCGCGACGCGTCCTTCAGCGCGTAATAGATTTCTTCGTCCGGACGCACGCCGTTTTCGACGACGACCTGGTCCACCACCCGCTCCTCTTTGGCGCCGGTGTATTCGTTCTCCAGCACCGCCACCAGCTTGTCGCCTTCGCGGTAGACCTTCTCCAGCATCATGTCGCCGGTCATGATCACTTCTTTCGGGTACATGCTGCGGTAGTAGGTCGGGAACGACGTACCGCCAATCGCCACGCCCGGCTTGATGTCGTCAGTGACGATCTCGACCTGGCTGCCCTTGTCGGCGAGGAAGTCTGCGGTGGACATCCCGGTGAACTCGCAAATGGTGTCGTAGACCAGCACGTTTTTGCCAGGCGCGACCTTGCCGTCGAGGATGTCCCAGCTACTGACCACCAGGCCTTCCGCCGCGCCCCAGTGTTCGTTCTGTTCCAGGAATGGATGTCCGCCGACGGCGAGCACCACCACGTCCGGACGCAGGTCGAGAATGGTCGCCGCATCCGCCGCCACGCCCAGGCGCAGGTCGACTTTCAGACGCGCCAGCTCCAGTTGGAACCAGCGGGTGATCCCGGCAATCTGGTCCCGTTGCGGGGCTTTCGAGGCGGTGGTGATTTGCCCGCCGATGAATTCTTTCTTTTCGAACAGGGTCACGTCGTGGCCCCGTTCGGCGGAGACGCGCGCCGCTTCCATCCCCGCAGGGCCGGCACCGACCACCACGACTTTGCGCTTCACACCGGTCGATTTCTCGATGATGTGCGGCACGCCCATGTATTCACGGGAGGTCGCGGCGTTCTGGATGCACAAAACGTCCAGGCCCTGGTACTGACGGTCGATGCAGTAGTTGGCACCGACGCATTGTTTGATCTGGTCCACCTGGCCCATTTTGATCTTGGCGATCAGGTGCGGGTCGGCGATGTGGGCGCGGGTCATGCCGACCATGTCGACGTAGCCGCCTTCCAGAATACGGGTGGCCTGGTTCGGGTCCTTGATGTTCTGCGCGTGCAGGACCGGGGCCTTGACCACTTCCTTGATACCGGCGGCCAAGTGCAGAAATGGCTCCGGTGGATAACTCATGTTGGGGATAACGTTGGCCAGGGTGTTGTGGGTGTCGCAACCCGAGCCGACCACGCCGATGAAGTCGATCATGCCGGTGTCGTCGTAGTACTTGGCGATCTGCTTCATGTCTTCGTGGGACAAGCCGTCCGGGTGGAATTCATCACCGCACAGACGGATGCCAACACAGAAATCCGGCCCGACTTCAGCGCGCACAGCCTTCAACACTTCCAGGCCGAAACGCATGCGGTTTTCGAAGCTGCCGCCCCATTCGTCGGTGCGTTTGTTGACGCGAGGGCTCCAGAACTGGTCGATCATGTGCTGGTGCACAGCCGACAGTTCTACGCCGTCGAGGCCACCGGCCTTCGCACGGCCAGCCGCCGTGGCGTAGTTGCCGATCACCCGCCAGATTTCTTCCGGTTCGATGGTTTTGCAGGTCGCACGGTGCACCGGTTCCCGGATGCCCGACGGCGACAGCAACGTTGGCCAGTGCTCGCCGTCCCAACGGGAGCGACGGCCCATGTGGGTAATCTGGATCATGATCTTGGCGCCATGCTTGTGCATGGCATCGGCCAGGTTCTGGAAGTGCGGAATGATCCGGTCGTCGGCCAGGTTGACCGATTTCCACCAGCCTTGCGGGCTGTCGATGGCCACACTGGAAGAACCGCCGCAAATCGCCAGGCCGATCCCGCCCTTGGCTTTCTCTTCGTAATACTTGACGTACCGGTCGGTGGTCATGCCGCCGTCGGTGGCATACACCTCGGCGTGCGCGGTGCTGAGCACGCGGTTGCGGATGGTCAGTTTGCCGATCTGGATCGGCTGGAACATTGCTTCGAAAGCCATGGCGGGTTCCTCGACTTACAACGGCTTGACGGTGAACAAACCGTCGTCGTGGCCTTCTTCGGAGCCACCGTAGACTTGCTCGGCAACCGTACGGATCTTGCTGCCGCGCGCCTCAAGAATCTGGTCCATGGCGCCGGCAAACCAACCGGTGAACATGTAGTCGACTTTGCGCCCGACCTTGCCGTAGACGTAGACGAATGCCGAGTGTTCGAGCTTGACGCTCGCGGTGCCTTTGTCGAGGTCGATGTCCTGGATCTTGAACAGGCCCCAGCCGCGCTGCGACAGGCGCTTCATGTAGTGCTCGAACACCGCGACGCCTTCCAGGCCGTGGCATTCAGCTTCTTTCTCACACCAGTGCCAGGCGGATTTGTAGCCAGCCTTGTAGAGGATTTCGGCGTAGGCTTCGGCGCCCAGCACTTCCTCGATGCCCATATGGTTATTCACAAAGAAGTGACGTGGCACGTACAGCATCGGCAGGGCGTCGGAGGTCCAGACACCGGTTTCGCTGTCGACTTCGATTGGCAATTGCGGGGCGATCTTGGCCATGGAAACTTAACTCCAGAAAAATTGGGGTGTTGCCCCCGGCGCGGACGGCCGGGGGAAAGGATTCAGAACGCGGTGGCTTATTCGCCCCAGACGTCTTTCAAGACGTTGACCCAGTTCTCGCCCATGATCTTGCGCACGACTCGCTCGGAGTGGCCGCGCTTGAGCAGGGTTTCGGTCAGGTTCGGGAACTCGCCGACGGTGCGGATGCCCAGCGGGTTGATGATCTTGCCGAAGCTGGTCAGACGGCGGGCGTAGCCCTTGTCATGGGTCAGGTATTCGAAGAAGTCCTGGCCATGGCCCTGGGTGAAGTCGGTGCCAATGCCGATGGCGTCTTCGCCGACGATGTTCATGGTGTATTCGATGGCTTCGGCGTAGTCGTCGATGGTCGAATCGATGCCCTTGGCCAGAAACGGCGCGAACATGGTCACGCCGACGAAACCGCCGTGGTCGGCGATGAACTTCAGTTCTTCATCGGATTTGTTGCGCGGGTGGATTTTCAGACCCGACGGCAGGCAGTGGGAGTAGCAGACCGGCTTCTTGGATTCGAGAATGACTTCTTCGGAGGTCTTGGAGCCGACGTGGGACAGGTCACACATAACGCCGACGCGGTTCATCTCGGCGACGATTTCACGACCGAAACCCGACAGGCCGCCATCGCGTTCGTAGCAACCGGTGCCCACCAGGTTCTGGGTGTTGTAGCACATCTGCACGATACCGACGCCCAGCTGCTTGAACACCTCGACATAGCTGATCTGGTCTTCAAACGCGTGAGCATTCTGGAAGCCGAAGAGGATGCCGGTCTTGCCCTGCTCCTTGGCCTTGCGGATATCGGCGGTGGTGCGCACTGGAATCACCAGGTCGCTGTTCTCGCGGATCAGCTTCTGGCTGGCGGCGATATTGTTGACGGTGGCCTGGAAGCCCTCCCACACCGACACGGTGCAGTTGGCCGCAGTCAGACCGCCCTTGCGCATGTCTTCAAACAGCTCGCGGTTCCACTTGGCGATAATCAGCCCGTCGATAACGATGCTGTCGGCGTGCAATTCGGCTGGGCTCATCAGGCTGTCCCCTATTAGCGATTCGTGCGCCGAATCGTGTGCCGGCGCTTTGGGGCCAGCATATGCCTGAGGACCGGGGCAGCCGGGTGCAAAAACGACAGAGGGTTTGCCGAAAGCGTCAATCTGCGACAAAGGGTCGTCGCCGGGCATGATCGCGTAGCTGTTCAAGGGCCTGCGCATGGGCCAGAATTCGCGGCATTACTGGAAATGCACTGAAAAAGGGGCGACGACGCAATGAAAACGATGTTCCTGGCTTTGGCACTCATAGCGACCGGCGTACAGGCGGCGGAAGAGTCCGACAACAACCCCTGCGATTCAGTCGAAAACGACGTCCAGACCCTGGAATGCTCGGCCTACAGCAGAACCACCGCCGAAGATCTGCTCAAGGAAAACTACCAGGGGCTGAACACGCGTTTGCAGTCGGTCTACGGCAAGAACAAGGCGCAATTGAGCGACATCACTGAAAAGCTCAAGGTCGCCCAGCAGCAATGGCTGAAGAGCCGGGATGCCGATTGCGCCGTGGAAGCGTTTCCGGCGACGAGCGGCAGCAAGGCCTTCACCATTGCGCAGAATGATTGCGTGGCGCGGATGAGTGATGAGCGGTCGGAGTTTTTGGAGTCGATTTCGCAGGAGTGATCTTGAATTTCCGTCGGAAGCTGGCACCGGCGTCGGCTTTCGATCCTGAAGAGATGATGTTTCCTACAAACCTCGCTGACTAAACCTACAGCACTCCCAGTACCTCGCAGCAGACCCTATTGGCCGGGCAACATCCCGACATGCTTCGTTAATTGGCTGAGAGAGAATTATAAGTAAAGATTGTGAAATCTTATAAAAGACTTATATTCTCTCATGAACAGTATTCACTGGACTCGAAAGGCCGTTAAGCAGCTTCTGAAATTGCATTCCGTTCACCAGATCCAGGTCCGTGATGCCGTCGCGGTGCTGACTGACATGCCTGACATCAGCAATGTCAAAGCACTGGTCGGTCATGACTATGCCTATCGACTTCGAGTGGGTAATTATCGAGTCATGTTCGACTGGGATGGCGCAATCAAAGTGGTCAGTATTCAAGAGGTCAAAAAACGCGATGAACGCACCTACTGACGTTCAAATCATCAACGACGCGGAGGGCAATCCTGCTTTCGTGGTCATTCCCTACGCGCAATATGTGGCGCAGAAGATTGAGCCCGATCTGATTCCCCACGAAGTCGTCAGCCGCATTGTCGATGGCTCGACGCCGATTCGCGCCTGGCGCGAACACCTGAACCTTACTCAGGACGAAGTGGCCAAACGCATGGGTATTTCCCAACCGGCCTTCGCGCAGCAAGAGACGGTTGCGAAACCGCGCAAGGCCACCCGCGAGAAAATTGCCGCGGCGTTTGGCATCACGGCCAATCAACTTGAGTTGTAGGCTGCACACCACCATTTCTGAAAGGGATTGATATGAACATCTGCGGCATCGAAATCAAAGGCAGCGAAGCGATTATCGCCGTGGCCTCCCTCGACGGTCAGGCCTTGAGCCACGTCGCCCTGGCCACCAAGAAAATCGCCCTGGACGATGATGACGAGGCCGCCAACGTCAAGGTCTTCGCCGCTCAGGTCGCATCGTTTGTGCGGGAGAATTCCATAGACCGGATTGCGATCAAGAAGCGCAGCAAGAAGGGTGAGTTTGCCGGGGGGCCGACGACGTTCAAGATCGAGGGGATTTTTCAGCTGTTGGAGAGTTGCGAGGTGACGCTGCTGTCGCCGCAGACGATCAATGCCCAGGCCAAAAAGCACAACTTCGAACTGCCGGGAACGCTGAACAAGTATCAGCATGAGGCGTTTAAAGCGGCGTGTTCGGCCCTGATGAAAAAGTAAAACCCTCCACTGATCGTTCCCACGCAGAGCGTGGGAACAATCATGCCTTGGCGGTACGCCGGTCTTCCCGCGGACACCGCTCAAACCGCGCCCGATAACTGCGGGTGAAATACGACGGCGATTCAAACCCGCACGCAATGCTCACTTCCAGCACGCTCATGTCGGTCTGGCGCAATAACTGCCGCGCCTTTTCCAGCCGGAGCCGCAGGTAGAAATTGCTCGGTGTGTCGTTCAGGTGCAACCGAAACAACCGCTCCAACTGCCGCCGCGTCACTTTGATCGATTCCGCCAATTCCAGCGTACTGAGCGGCGGTTCGCTGTGCTGCTCCATCTCGCCGATCACCTGCACCAGTTTCTTGTTGCTGATGCCATAACGCGTGGCGACTTCCATGCGCTGGTGGTCTTTGCGCGGGCGGATGCGCCCGAGCACGAATTGTTCGCTGACCTGGATCGCCAGTTCCGGGCCGTGGGCCTGGCCGATGAGGTCGAGCATCAGGTCGATGGACGCGGTGCCGCCGGCGGAGGTGATGCGGCGGCGGTCGATCTCGAACAGTTCCTGGGTGACGCTGAGCTGTGGGTAGGATTCCTTGAAGGCGTCGATGGCTTCCCAGTGCAGGGTCAAGCGATGGCCGTCGAGCAAGCCGGCTTCGGCGAGGACGAAGCTGCCGGTGTCGATGGCGCCAAGGGTCACGCCCTCGTTGTCCAGTCGGCGCAGCCAGTGCTCCAGGGCCGGGGTGGCGAATTTCAGCGGTTCGAAACCGGCGACCACCAGCAGCGTCGCACCTTTCTTCAGCGGTTCCAGCGCCGCATCGGCGTTGACCGACATGCCGTTACTGGCCAACACCGCCCCGCCATCAGCACTTAATACATGCCAGCGATACAGCTCGCCACGAAAGCGGTTAGCGACCCGTAGCGGCTCGATGGCCGAGATAAAACCGATGGCCGAGAAACCCGGCATCAGCATGAAGTAGAAATCCTGGGACATGGAGCGCACTCGACTGGCAAGTAACGAGAGGGCGGGGAGCGTGTGGACGTTGATACGCCACTTGGCGATGGCATTCAAGAGCGCAGGTCGCTGCAGTGCAAGAGCTGGTCGCCGTAGTGCGTTTGGCCGGGGGCTTAGCTGCGTAACTTGGCATCACCGGCGCACGAAGATGCCGGGACCCACAATAACGACCTGCCGAGGAACCCACCATGAAACGACTGATCAGCAGCTGTGTTCTTGCACTCAGCGGTACCGCTTTCTTGAGCGCCAGTGTCATGGCCGCCGACCCTGCCTCGTGCCAGAACGTGCGCATGGGTGTAGTGAACTGGACCGATGTGATCGCCACCAGCGCCATGACTCAGGTATTGCTCGATGGCCTCGGCTACAACACCAAACAAACCAGTGCGTCCCAGCAAATCATCTTCGCCGGGATCCGCGACCAGCGCCTGGACCTGTTCCTGGGCTACTGGAACCCGCTGATGACCCAGACCATCACCCCGTTCGTCGCAGCCAATCAGGTCAAGGTGCTTGAGGCCCCAAGCCTGAAAGACGCCCGCGCCACCCTCGCCGTCCCGACCTACCTCGCTGACAAAGGCCTGAAAACCTTCGCCGACATCGCCAAGTTCGAAAAAGAACTGGGCGGCAAGATCTACGGCATCGAACCGGGCTCGGGCGCCAACACCCAGATCAAGGCGATGATCGCCAAGAACCAGTTTGGCCTCGGCAAGTTCCAGTTGGTCGAGTCCAGCGAGGCCGGCATGCTTGCCGCCGTGGACCGCGCCGTGCGCCGCAAGGAAGCCGTGGTGTTCTTCGGCTGGGCGCCGCACCCGATGAACGTCAACGTGCAGATGACTTACCTCACCGGCAGCGAAGATGCTCTGGGCCCGAACGAAGGCATGGCCACGGTCTGGACCGTCACCGCCCCGAAATACGCCGAACAATGCCCGAACGTCAGCCGTTTGCTGAGCAACCTGACCTACACCGCCGAAGACGAGAGCCGGATGATGCAGCCGTTGCTGGATCACAAGGACGCCTTCGAGTCGGCCAAGCAATGGCTCAAAGATCACCCGCAAGACAAGCAACGCTGGCTCGAAGGTGTGACGACTTTCGATGGCAAACCAGCGGCTGAAAACCTGTCATTGACCAGTAAATAAACCCGATTGAACCACCGAATCGCAGCCTGCACGGGCTGCGAACGGAATCATCACGCCTGCCACACCCATAAAGAACAGGAATCGCCTAATGAACCACGACGTCATCATCACCTGCGCACTCACCGGTGCTGGCGACACGACCGCCAGAAGCCCACATGTGCCGGTCACCCCGAAACAAATTGCCGCTGCCGCCGTGGAAGCCGCCAAGGCCGGCGCCACCGTGGTCCACTGCCACGTCCGCGATCCCGAAACCGGCAAGTTCAGCCGTGACGTGGCGCTGTACCGCGAAGTGATGGAGCGCATCCGCGAGGCGGACGTGGACATCATCGTCAACCTCACCGCCGGCATGGGCGGCGACCTGGAAATCGGCGCGGGCGAGAACCCGATGGCGTTCGGCCCGAACACCGACCTGGTCGGCCCGCTGACCCGCCTCGCTCACGTCGAAGAACTGCTGCCGGAAATCTGCACCCTCGACTGCGGCACTCTGAACTTCGGCGATGGCGACACGATTTACGTCTCCACTCCGGCGCAGCTGCGCGCTGGCGCCAAACGCATTCAAGAGCTGGGCGTGAAGGCCGAGCTGGAAATCTTCGACACCGGTCACCTGTGGTTCGCCAAGCAGATGATCAAGGAAGGCTTGCTCGACAACCCGCTGTTCCAGCTGTGCCTGGGCATCCCGTGGGGCGCGCCGGCCGACACCACCACCATGAAAGCCATGGTCGACAACCTGCCGGCCGACGCGGTCTGGGCCGGGTTCGGCATCGGGCGCATGCAAATGCCGATGGCGGCGCAAGCGGTGCTGCTGGGCGGCAACGTACGGGTCGGGCTGGAAGACAACCTGTGGCTGGACAAAGGCGTACTGGCGACCAACGGCCAACTGGTGGAACGCGCCAGCGAAATCCTCAGCCGCCTCGGCGCTCGCGTCCTGACGCCGGCCGAAGGCCGGGCAAAAATGGGCCTGACCAAGCGCGGTTAACCCCCCCATAAACCTTGTAGGAGCGAGGCTTGCCCGCGAAGAGGCCGGTACATCCGGTAGATCTCTTGCGACAGGAATGCCGCCTTCGCGGGCAAGCCTCGCTCCTACAGGGTTCACCGAATTTCTTTAAGGACGACGCCATGAGCTTTATCACCGAAATCAAAACCTTCGCCGCGCTGGGCAGCGGTGTCATCGGCAGCGGCTGGGTCTCCCGCGCCCTCGCCCATGGCCTCGACGTGGTGGCCTGGGACCCGGCGCCCGGTGCCGAAGCGGCGCTGCGTAAACGGGTCGCCAATGCCTGGGGCGCACTGGAGAAACAAGGCCTGGCCCCCGGAGCCTCGCAAGATCGCCTGCGCTTTGTCGCCACCATTGAAGAATGCGTGCGCGACGCGGATTTCATCCAGGAAAGTGCCCCGGAACGTCTGGAGCTGAAACTGGATCTGCACGGCAAAATCAGCGCAGCGGCCAAGCCCAATGCACTGATCGGCTCCAGCACCTCGGGGCTGTTGCCGAGTGAGTTCTACGAGGGTTCGACCCACCCGGAACGCTGCGTGGTCGGGCATCCGTTCAACCCGGTTTACCTGCTGCCATTGGTAGAAGTGGTCGGCGGCAAGAACACCGCGCCAGAAGCGATTCAAGCGGCGATCAAAGTCTACGAATCCCTAGGGATGCGCCCGCTGCATGTACGCAAGGAAGTGCCGGGGTTCATCGCCGATCGCTTGCTCGAAGCGCTGTGGCGCGAGGCGCTGCACCTGGTCAACGACGGCGTGGCGACTACCGGCGAAATCGACGATGCGATCCGCTTTGGCGCGGGTCTGCGCTGGTCGTTCATGGGCACGTTCTTGACCTACACCCTGGCAGGTGGCGATGCGGGCATGCGGCACTTTATGGCGCAATTCGGGCCGGCGTTGCAGTTACCTTGGACCTATCTGCCGGCACCGGAGCTGACCGACAAGTTGATTGATGATGTGGTGGATGGGACCAGTGATCAGTTGGGCAGCCACAGCATTTCAGCGCTGGAACGCTATCGTGATGATTGCTTGCTGGCGGTGCTGGAGGCGGTGAAGACCACCAAAGAGAAGCATGGGATGGCGTTTGCCGACTAAAACTGCGCACTGATCGTTCCCACGCTCTGCGTGGGAATGCAGCCCGGGACGCTCCGCGTCCCAAAGCGTGACGCAGAGCGTCACAAGAGGCATTCCCACGCGGAGCGTGGGAACGATCACAACCCAACCATTTTCGGATGTGACGACATGCCCACCCTCACCACCTACCAAACCAAAATCATCCCCGACTGGGTCGACTACAACGGCCACCTGCGCGACGCCTTCTACCTGCTGATCTTCAGCTACGCCACCGACGCGCTGATGGATCGTCTGGGCATGGACAGCAACAACCGCGAAGCCAGCGGCAACTCGTTGTTCACTCTCGAATTGCACCTCAACTACCTGCACGAAGTGAAGCTCGACGCCGACGTCGAAGTGCACACCCAAATCATCGCCCACGACAGCAAACGCCTGCACCTCTACCACAGCCTGCACCTGGTGGGCGGTGACAAGGAACTGGCCGGCAACGAGCAAATGCTGCTGCACGTCGACCTCGCCGGACCGCGCTCCGCACCGTTCAGCGAAGAGACCCTGGGCAAGCTGCAAGCCATCGTCGCCGAGCAAATCGACCTGCCTGCCCCTGACTACATCGGCCGAGTGATCGCACTACCGCCAAAAAAATAACCAGGAGATCGCCATGAACACCGCCGCCGCTTTTGCCGACTTCCGCACCTACCCGTTGATCAGCGCATTAACCGCCGTGCACACCCTGGCGGACCGCGTCCAAGTGACCTGGGCCGATGGCCGCGTCAGCCCTTTTCATCACCAATGGCTGCGGGACAACTGCCCGTGTGCGCTGTGTGTCTATACCGTGACTCGCGAGCAGGTGCTGGAAATCGTCGATGTCGCGGAAGACCTGACACCCAGTGCCGCGCATCTCGAAGCCGACGGTTGCCTGCGCGTCGACTGGCAAGACGGCCACCTCAGCCGCTTCGATCCGGGCTGGTTGCGGGCCCACGCCTACGACGATGAATCCCGCACCGAGCGACGGGCGGGCAAACCGAAATCCAAATTGTGGACCAGCGATTTGCAGCTGCCGGTGTTCGACTATCAGGCATTAATGAACGACAACGACGCCCTGCTGCAATGGCTGCTGGCGGTGCGGGATATCGGCCTGACCCAGGTCCGTGGCGTGCCCACCGAACCCGGCTCGCTGAAGTTGATCGCCCAGCGCATCTCCTTCATCCGCGAGAGCAATTTCGGCGTGTTGTTCAACGTGCAATCCAAGGCCGACGCCGACAGCAACGCCTACACTGCTTTCAACCTGCCGCTGCACAGCGACCTGCCGACCCGGGAGTTGCAACCGGGGCTGCAATTCCTGCATTGCCTGGTGAATGATGCCGAGGGTGGCGAGAGTATTTTTGTCGACGGTTTTGCCATAGCCGAGGCGTTGCGGGTTGAAAGCCCAGAGTCGTTCCAGGCCTTGTGCGACATTCCCGTGGAGTTCCGCAACAAAGACCGCCACAGCGACTACCGCTGCCTGGCGCCGATCATCGCGCTGGATGCGTTGGGGCAAGTCTCGGAGATCCGCATGGCGAACTTCCTGCGCGGGCCGTTTGATGCATCGATCGAGGACATGCCCAAGCTCTATCGGGCGTATCGGCGGTTTATTGCCATGACCCGAGAGGCGCGGTTTCGCCTGATGCAGCGGCTCAATCCCGGCGAATTGTGGTGTTTCGACAACCGCCGCACCCTCCACGCCCGCAACGCCTTCGACCCCGCCACCGGCGCCCGGCATTTCCAGGGGTGTTATGTGGATCGGGATGAGTTGTTGTCGCGGATTTTGGTGTTGCAACGGTAGAACGCGTCATCGTTCTTCGCGGGCAAGCCTTGCTCCGACAGGGGATCGCATACCCCCTGTAGGAGCGAGGCTTGCCCGCGAAGACGTCAGCCCAAACAACACATCCCCACCTGATTCCCCAGACAAAAAAAAGCCCCGATCAAGCCGTGACAGGATCGGGGCACAAGGTACTGTTGAGGAGCCGTTGCGCGAGGGTGACCAAACCATCGTGAAGCCAGCTGAATCCAGTGTGCCTACTCCCCTCCCTGGCAAGTTAGCCGAAAACGACCTGTTCATAGGTATCGCGGCCATTGCGACAAATCGTCCTTGCCGACGCCCCGCCCCCCTACCAGAATCGAGCCACGACACCGTTCCCTGAAGAAGGATTGCGTCATGATGTACGCCGATTTGATTGACCAGGAAGACCTGTTGGGCCAGCTGAAATCGTTGGGCTTTCCAGTACCGAGCGGTGCCACCGCCGAACAGGCTTGCGAGTGTGCGGTGCGGGGTTTGAACGATGAGCGGGCCATCGTGCTGCGCACCATGGTCAAGCAGATGTACACCAGCAGCGCGACCATCCTGCCGGCGGTGCGCCAGGCGATCGACAAGCAATTGTTGCCGGCGTTGGCGGAGTATCAGCAGAAGTCCTAGCGCCCGATTGTCAGCACTGAGCGGCCTTTTGTGGCGAGGGAGCTTGCTCCCGCTCGACCGCGAAGCGGTCGCAAAAACAGCGAATGCGGTTTGTCAGAAAGACCGCATTCGCCGGTTTTGGGACTGCTGCGCAGCCCAGCGGGAGCAAGCTCCCTCGCCACAGTAGCCCGCGCGGTCTAGAGCCTAACGCTGGCGAAGGTTGACTCATTGCGCGCCTGACTCAACGCCGACAACGGCCCGGACAACGGCGACAGCACCAGCGCTTGCGGCAGCGGCATCATCGCCACCTGTTGCGTGGTGTTGGACCCTACGCGCTCGTCACGCGGCGGAATGCCGAAGTATTCGCGGTAGCACTTGGAGAAGTGCGGCGTGGACACGAAACCGCACACCGACGCCACTTCGATGATCGACATCGGCGTTTGCTTGAGCAACTGCCGGGCGCGGATCAGGCGCAGCTTGAGGTAGTAGCGCGACGGAGAGCAATGCAGGTATTTCTGGAACAGCCGCTCCAGCTGACGTCGGGAAACGGCGACGTACACCGCCAGTTCGTCGAGGTCGATAGGCTCTTCCAGGTTGGCTTCCATCAGCGCAACGATTTCCTGCAACTTCGGCTGGTTGGTGCCGAGCATGTGCTTGAGCGGCACGCGCTGGTGATCCTGCTCGTTGCGGATGCGCTCGTAGACAAACATCTCCGAAATTGCCGCCGACAGTTCACGGCCGTGATCGCGGCTGATCAGGTGCAGCATCATGTCCAGCGGCGCGGTGCCGCCGGAGCTGGTGAAACGGTTGCGGTCGAGGGTAAACAAGCGGGTGCTCATGGCCACGCGCGGAAACGCTTCCTGCATAGCCGCCAGGCATTCCCAGTGCACGCTGCAATCGAAGCCATCCAGCAGACCGGCGCAAGCCAGGGCCCAGCTGCCGGTGCACACCGCGCCGAGGCGCTTGGACTGACGCGCCTGGCTTTGCAGCCAAGACACGTGTTCGCGGGTCACAGTGCGCTGGATGCCGATACCGCCGCAGACAATGATGGTGTCCATGGACGGCGCTTTGTGCATGGAGCAATCGGGGGTGATTTGCAGACCGTCACTGGCCCAGACCTGGCCGCCGTCGACGGTGAGGGTGGTCCAGCGATACAGCTCGCGGCCGGACAATTGGTTGGCCATGCGCAGGGGTTCTACTGCTGAGGCCAGAGAAATCAGCGTGAAATTGTCCAGCAGCAGAAAGCCGATGGATTGAGGCGCACGGTTCTGGGGTTGAGCCCCCGAGTTGAACGTCGTCATCGCGGTATCTCCTCACACAAAGCGGGTGATGGCCTCAGGCGGAGGCTCTTGTTATTGCCATCGTTCTCGCGTGGGAGACGGGCTTTGTAATGACAGAGCAAATGCCATGCCTAAAATTGAATGCGCGTTCAATAACTCCTGAAAACGACGTCGCGGCGTGTCTATATAAGCCGTGCGCAGAGTGGGGGTTATAAGTGCCATCAAGGCGGCCAAATGCGCAGTATTGCGGGGTGTGAGCAAATCGGTAGCACTTGTGGGAACAGGGGCTGCGAGGTGCTGGAGCAGAGTGTCACCACAAGCACAGGTGACAGGCGGTAATGGCCAGACTGGATCCCGGATCTCGGGAAGTGCGCTTGTCTGTAAGCGACGCGCTAAAAGGTGGCGCGGTTTTGGTGCGGTGTTCACTTAGCGCGCAGTTTTGACTGGTCTGACGCCTTCGCGGGCAAGCCTCGCTCCTACAGGTTTTGTATTGCCCTTGTAGGAGCGAGGCTTGCCCGCGAATGGCGCGACGCGGTCCTACTGAATCAACACTCCACCGCACTCACCGCCAACCCACCCCGCGACGTTTCCTTGTATTTGTCATGCATATCGGCGCCGGTATCGCGCATGGTGCGGATCACCCGGTCCAGCGAGATAAAGTGCTGACCATCGCCGCGCAACGCCATCTGCGCCGCGTTGATCGCTTTCACCGCGGCAATCGCATTGCGCTCGATGCACGGCACTTGCACCAACCCGCCCACCGGGTCGCAAGTCAGGCCGAGGTTGTGTTCCAGGCCAATCTCCGCCGCGTTGCACAACTGCTCCGGCGTGGCGCCGAGAATCTCCGCCAACCCCGCCGCCGCCATGGCGCAGGCCGAGCCGACTTCGCCCTGGCAACCGACTTCGGCGCCGGAGATGGAGGCGTTCTTCTTGCACAGAATCCCCACCGCTGCCGCACTGAGGAAATAGTCGACCACGTTGGCCTCGGTCACCACCTCGCTGAACTTCATAAAGTAGTGCAACACCGCCGGGATAATCCCCGCCGCGCCGTTGGTCGGCGCCGTGACCATGCGCCCACCGGCCGCGTTCTCTTCGTTGACCGCCAGGGCGAACAGGTTGACCCATTCCATCGCGCTCAGGGTCGAGCCGATCACGTTGGGCTTGCCCAGCTCTTGCAGACTGCGATGCAACTTGGCGGCACGTCGGCGCACGTTCAGGCCGCCGGGCAGGATGCCTTCGTGCTTGAGGCCCTGGTCGACGCAGTCCTGCATGGCGCGCCAGAGTTTCATCAGGCCGGCGCGGATCTCTTCTTCGCTGCGCCAGACCTTCTCGTTGGCCAGCATCAGCTCGGCCACGCGCAAGTTGTGCTTCTGGCACAACTCCAGCAGTTCCACCGCACTGGAGAAGTCATACGGCAACACGGTGCGATCCAGGTCCACAACGCCACTGGACGCTTGTGCCTCATCGACGACAAAACCGCCGCCAATCGAATAGTAGGTGTCGCGGTGCAGCTCCCCGTGATCGCCTTCTACAATTAAGGTCATGGCATTCGGGTGAAAAGGCAGGTTCTCGTCGATCAGGCGCATGTCACGAGCCCAGATGAACGGCACCGACAAACGACCGTCGAGCAACAAGGTGTGGGTTTCGCGCAGGGTTTCGATATGCAGGCCGATTTTCGACGGATCGATCGCGTCCGGCCACTCGCCCATCAGCCCCATGATCACGGCGTTATCGCTGCCGTGACCGATGCCGGTGGCCGATAACGAGCCGTAGAGCTGAACTTCGACACGCCTTACTTGTTCCAAAAGACCCTGCTCACGCAAACCTTGCACGAACAGCGCCGCCGCCCGCATCGGGCCGACGGTGTGCGAACTGGAAGGGCCAATGCCGATTTTGAACAGGTCGAAAACGCTGATAGCCATTACTGCCGAACTCCTGGATGTGCCAACTCCAGGCGCAAAAGCGCCCAGTGACGGAGCTGCTACGCTCAAGCTGCAATCCGCCGAGATGGCCGCATCATCAGGCTTTTGCGGTGTCGTTCGACGTCTCACACCGACGCACTCATGTCCAACAACGCCGCGGGTCGTCGACGCTGCGTTTTCGCCGTTTTTTTGCGGTTCAGAGCGGCAAACAGGGCAGAAAAAAGCTGTAAACGACGTCACTGACACTGGATGCGACCATCCCTGTACTGGTTACGACGCCCCCTGTAGGCGTCAGATTTTCACTGGTACATGATCGTATCGACTCGATTGCAAGGCGCCGTGGTAGAGCTGTCTTAAAAAACGCCACCAACCGCAACCTATAAGTGCGGTGGTCCAGTCGGAACACTGCCAAAAAAAACACCAAGGAGTCCACCCATGAAAGGTTCCCCGTCGTTGTTGTTGGCCGCCATGCTGAGTTTGCCGTTACTGGCTCAAGCCGCAGAACCCGCTCAGTGCAGCACCGTAAACTTCTCTGATGTCGGCTGGACCGACATCACCGCGACTACCGCGACCACCAGCGTTGTCCTCGACGCCCTGGGCTACAAAACCAAGACCACCATGATTTCCGTGCCCGTGACCTACAAGTCCCTGGCCGATGGCAAGAACATGGACGTGTTCCTCGGTAACTGGATGCCGACCATGGAAAACGACATCAAGGCCTACCGCGATGCCGGCACCGTGGACGTCGTTCGCACCAACCTCACCGGCGCCAAGTACACCCTCGCCGTTCCGCAAGCCCTGTACGACAAGGGGCTGCATGACTTCGCCGACATCGCCAAATTCAAGAAAGAACTCGACGGCAAGATCTACGGCATCGAGCCAGGCAACGACGGCAACCGCCTGATCCAGAGCATGATCGACAAGGATGCCTTCGGTCTCAAAACCGCCGGCTTCAAAGTCGTCGAGTCCAGCGAAGCGGGGATGCTGTCCCAGGTCGATCGCGCGCAGAAACGCGATACCGCCGTGGTCTTCCTCGGCTGGGCACCGCACCCGATGAACAAGCGCTTCAAGATTCAATACCTGACCGGTGGCGATGACTTCTTCGGCAAGGACTTCGGTGCCGCCACCGTGGCCACCAATACCCGCAAGGGCTACGTCCAGGAATGCAGCAACGTCGGCACTCTGCTGAAAAACCTGGAATTCACCGTAGACATGGAAAGCGCGCTGATGGGCAACATCCTGGACGACAAGATGAAGCCTGACGCGGCCGCCAAGGCCTGGCTGAAAAAGAATCCACAGGTCCTCGATACCTGGCTCGCTGGCGTGACCACCATTGACGGTAAACCAGGCCTGGAGGCCGTGAAAGCCAAGCTCGCGCAGTAATCGCTTACGCCGGACGGTTTCGGCCGTCCGGGCTGTTTATTTCCTTGCATGCGGACGTTCACTACCATGCTGATTGATCAGAAAATCCCCCTAGGCCAGTACATCGCGGGCTTCGTTGAATGGTTGACGCAACACGGCGCCAACACCTTCGACGCAATCGCTGTGACACTGGAAACGATGATCCACGGCGTGACGTTTGCGCTGACCTGGTTCAACCCGCTGGCATTGATCGGCCTCATCGCGCTACTGGCACATTTCATTCAACGCAAGTGGGGGCTGACCGTTTTCGTCATCGCCTCCTTTCTGCTGATCCTCAACCTGGGGTACTGGCAGGAAACCATGGAAACCCTTGCCCAGGTGCTCTTCGCGACCCTGGTCTGCGTGGTCATCGGCGTGCCGCTGGGCATCGTCGCTGCGCACAAACCGATGTTCTACACACTGATGCGTCCGGTGCTCGATCTGATGCAGACCGTGCCGACCTTCGTGTACCTCATTCCAACCCTGACCCTCTTCGGGCTGGGTGTGGTCCCGGGCCTGATCTCGACGGTGGTGTTCGCGATTGCCGCGCCAATCCGCCTGACCTACCTGGGTATCCGTGATGTTCCCGCAGAACTGATGGACGCCGGCAAAGCCTTCGGCTGCTCGCGACGTCAACTGCTCGCACGCATCGAACTGCCCTACGCGATGCCCAGCATCGCGGCCGGTATCACCCAGTGCATCATGCTGTCGTTGTCGATGGTGGTGATCGCTGCACTGGTGGGCGCCGACGGCCTGGGCAAACCCGTGGTCAACGCACTGAACACCGCCGATATCGCCCTGGGCTTCGAAGCCGGGTTGGCAATCGTACTGCTGGCGATCATGCTCGACCGTATCTGCAAACAACCCGACGCTAAAGTAGGGGGTGACGCATGAGCATTATTCGCTTCGAAGACGTCGACGTGATCTTCGCCAAAGATCCACGTGAGGCGCTCAAACTCCTCGACCAAGGCATGACCCGCGACCAGATCCTGAAAAAGACCGGGCAGATCGTCGGCGTTGAAAAAGCCAGCCTGGATGTCGAAAAAGGTGAAATCTGCGTGCTGATGGGCCTGTCCGGCTCCGGTAAATCCAGCCTGCTGCGTTGTATCAACGGTCTTAACACGGTCAGCCGTGGCAAGTTGTTCGTCGAGCACGAAGGCAAGCAGATCGATATCGCGTCCTGTACCCCGGCCGAACTGAAAATGATGCGCACCAAGCGCATCGCGATGGTGTTCCAGAAGTTCGCCCTGATGCCTTGGCTGACCGTGCGCGAGAACATCAGCTTCGGTCTGGAAATGCAGGGTCGCCCGGAAAAAGAACGACGCAAGCTGGTGGACGACAAGCTTGAGCTGGTGGGCCTGACCCAGTGGCGCAACAAGAAGCCCGACGAACTCTCCGGCGGTATGCAGCAACGTGTGGGCCTGGCCCGTGCGCTGGCGATGGACGCCGACATTCTGCTGATGGACGAACCGTTCTCGGCCCTCGACCCGTTGATCCGCCAAGGCCTGCAAGACGAACTGCTGGCCCTGCAAAGCAAGCTCAACAAGACCATCGTGTTCGTGAGCCATGACCTGGATGAAGCGCTGAAGCTCGGCAGCCGGATTGCGATCATGAAAGACGGGCGCATCGTGCAGTACAGCGTGCCGGAAGAGATCGTGTTGAACCCGGCGGACGATTACGTGCGCACCTTCGTGGCTCACACCAACCCGCTGAACGTGTTGTGCGGCCGCAGCCTGATGCGAACGCTGGACAACTGCAAACGTATCAACGGTTCGGTGTGCCTGGATCCGGGCGGCGATTCGTGGCTGGACCTGGCCGAGGGCAACACCATCAAGGGCGCCCGCCAGAACGGCGCGAGCCTGGACCTGCAGAACTGGGTGCCGGGGCAATCGGTGGAAGGTTTGGGTCGTCGGCCAACACTCGTGGATTCGAACATTGGCATGCGCGAAGCGCTGCAGATTCGTTACCAGACCGGCAACAAACTGGTGCTGCACGACAACAACAAAGTGGTGGGGATCCTCGGCGACAGCGAGCTTTACCACGCGCTGCTCGGCAAGAACCTGGGCTAAGGCAACAGACACAAAAACGCCGCGAGAGGATCGCGGCGTGATCGTTCCCACGCTTGATCGTTCCCACGCTCCGCGTGGGAATGCATCCGGTGACGCTCCGCGTCACGATTCAAAAGCGGACGCGGAGCGTCCGGGGCGGCATTCCCACGCAGAGCGTGGGAACGATCAACCGATCGATCAGGCACAAAAAAGGGGCTCAACTTGAGCCCCTTTGCGTTCCCACGCGTAGCGCAGGAACGCTCATCTCGCTACTCAGCTATAGACACGGCCAAGGAGCTGCCGATGGCTTTCAAACTGATCGAGCACGTCACGGGTGATCTGATCCTGAGCGAAGCCCATCAGGTCATAGTCCTGGCTGCCGTTGTGCAGGTACACCTCGGCGCGGTAGTAGCGTGCGCGGGGTTCATCGGCGCTTTCGGCCGACACCGTGTCACTCGCCGCCGCCAGATAGCCGTCCAGGCTCACTTCGTAGACAAAAGGGTTGCCCTCTTCCATCTCGATCCGCAGGCCCATGCAACGCTTGGACTTGCCGAGCAAGGTCTGCACGTCCAGGCCTTGAGCGCGCAATTGCACCGCCGCATCTTCCAGCGCCGGGCTGACTTGCTTGTCCATGAAGCGCTGCACGATCGACTGGTTCGGTTGCAGGTCCAGCTGGGTCAAGCGCTCGCTGAAACCGCGACGACCGCGTGCGGCCAACTCCGCTTGCTCCTGTTCGATCTGCACGTCCAGGCGCATCTGCTTGTGCAAACCGAACATGAAGAACACCAGCACCACCGAGAACGGCAGACCGGCCAGCACCACCATGGTTTGCATGGCTTCGAAGTTACCGGCAAACAGCAGGCCGATGGTCACCAGGGTGATCACCGCCGACCAGAAGATCCGCAGCCAGTGCGGCGCATCTTCATCCACGTTGCCGCCCTTGCAGGACAGGTTGGCCATCATCACCGCGCCGGAATCCGCCGGGGTCAGGAACAGCACGAAACCGACAAAGATCGACACGCCGATCACAATCTTCGACGCCGGGTAATGCTCAAGCAGTTGGTAGATCGCCATCGACGGCTGTTCCAGCGCCGTCTTCCCGAGCTCCACCGCCCCATGGTTCATCACCAGGTCCAGGGCCGAGTTACCGAAGATCGACAGCCACGCCAGGGTGAAACCCAGCGGAATCAGCAGCACGCCGGCCACCAGTTCACGCACCGTGCGACCACGGGAAATACGCGCGATGAACATGCCTACGAACGGGGCCCAGGAAATCCACCAGGCCCAGTAGAACAGAGTCCACAGGCCCAACCAGCGGTCGGACTTGTCACTGTCGCCTTCGTACACATAGAGGTCGAAGGTCTTCAGCACCACACCGTTCAGGTAATCGCCGATGTTCTGCACGAAGCCGTTGAGCAGGTGCAACGTCGGGCCGAACAGCAGCACGAAAATCAGCAGGCCGCTGAACAGCACGATGTTGAGGTTGGACAGACGACGGATGCCGTTTTCCACGCCCGACACGGCCGCGATGGTCGCCACGGTGCTCATCACGATGATCACGATCAGCAGGTTGGTGTTGCTGTGTTCCATGCCGAACAGGTTTTCCAACCCCGAAGACACTTGCAGCGAACCAATCCCCAGGTTCGTCACCAGCCCCAGCAACGTCACGAACATGCCGAAGCCGTCCACTGCGTGACCGGCCGCGCCTTTGACCCAACGCTCACCCACCAGCGGATACAGCGCCGAACGCAGCGCCAGAGGCTGGTTGTGGCGATAAGCAAAGTAAGCAACAGCCAGACCGACCAGTGCGTAGATCGCCCAGCCATGCAGGCCCCAATGCAGGAACGTCAGCTGAACCGCCTGACGCGCCGCCATGTTGCTCGCGGCCACACCTTCCGGCGGGTTGAAGTAATGGTCCAGCGGCTCGGAGGCACCGAAGTACAGCAGCGAGATGCCGATGCCCGACGAGAACAGCATCCCCGCCCAGGCGCCGTAGCTGAAGTCCGGGGTGTCGTCCTTGCTGCCCAGTTTGAGTTTGCCGTAGGACGAAAACGCCAGGCCGACCACGAACACCAGGTAGGCGGCGATCACCACCATGTAGTACCAGCCGAAGCTGCGGGACAACCAGGCCTGGGCAATGCCGAGCAATCTGCCGGCCTCTTGCGGGGCGATGATCAGAATGGCGGTCAACAACAGGATCAGCGCGGTAGAGGTGTAGAACACCCAACCGTTGACCGTCACCTTCTCGGGCGGGGTCTTTATTAGAGAGGCAGAACTCATGGCACAGATGCTCCGGGCAGTGCGGGAGAAGAACACAAGGCAACGCGATACCCGACCAATCGGTTAGTTGGCAGCCGACCAGCGGGTGATATAAAGACAGCCCGAAAAAAGCCCGAAGCCCGGGAGCGCCTGTGCGCGGGGGTTTCGAGCCGTTTCGGATGTCGTTTTTCCGCCCGCTACACGTAGGAAAAACCGGCAGGCAGCGACGAATTGTCGCAGATCTTATTCTTTGTTGATTGAACGTTCAATCAAAACAAAATAGACTGGCCTTCAATCCGACAGACGTTTTTCGTCCGCCGGAAGGCCTAAGGAGATGTGCAAGATGCCCAAGGTCGGTATGCAACCCATCCGTCGCCAGCAATTGATCGAAGCCACTTTACAGGCTGTCGATCAGGTCGGGATGGGGGACGCCAGCATTGCGCTGATCGCCCGTTTGGCCGGTGTCTCGAATGGCATCATCAGTCACTATTTTCAGGACAAGAATGGCCTGATCGCCGCCACGATGCGGTATCTGATGAGCGTCCTCAGCGAGAACGTCACCGCGCGTCGTCAGGCGCTGGAGGACAGCAGCCCAAGGGCGCACCTTCAGGTGATTATCGAAGGCAACTTCGACGCCAGCCAGGTCAATGGCCCGGCAATGAAAACCTGGCTGGCCTTCTGGGCCACCAGCATGCACCAGCCGTCTTTGCACAGGTTGCAGCGGATCAACGATCACCGCCTGTATTCCAACCTGTGCTGCCAGTTCCGCCGTGCACTGCCGCTCGATGAAGCGCGCAACGCCGCCCGTGGCCTGGCAGCCCTCATTGACGGCTTGTGGTTGCGCGGCGCGCTGTCGGGAGATGCTTTCGACACCGGGCAGGCGCAACAGATCGCTTACGAATACATGGATTTCCAATTGGCCAAGCAGGTGAGCTAGAGCACACATAACCGCTCAGCCCCTGAACCGTCACCGATCGCCAACGCTCCACGGCACCCGGTGGCCAACGCCAACCACTTATGCACTTGCGAGGACACTATGGCCCGTTTCGAACTGCAAAAACTCTACATCGATGGCGGCTACTCCGACGCCAGCAGCGACGCCACCTTCGAAGCCATCAACCCGGCTAACGGTGAAGTCCTCGCAAAAGTACAGCGCGCGACTTTCGACGACGTCGAGCGTGCTGTGGTCAGCGCTGAAAAGGGCCAGAAAATCTGGGCCGCCATGACCGCCATGGAGCGTTCGCGCATCCTGCGTCGCGCCGTGGACATCCTGCGCGAGCGCAACGATGAACTGGCCGCCCTGGAAACCCTGGACACCGGCAAATCCTTCTCCGAAACCAAGTACGTCGACATCGTCACCGGCGCTGACGTGCTGGAATACTACGCAGGCCTGGTGCCCGCCATCGAAGGCGAGCAGATTCCACTGCGCACTACTTCGTTCATCTACACCCGTCGCGAGCCGCTCGGTGTTGTCGCCGGTATCGGCGCGTGGAACTACCCGATCCAGATCGCCCTGTGGAAATCCGCACCGGCCCTGGCGGCCGGTAACGCGATGATCTTCAAGCCAAGCGAAGTCACTTCCCTGACCACGCTGAAACTGGCTGAGATCTACACCGAAGCCGGCGTCCCGGCGGGCGTGTTCAACGTGCTGACCGGCAGCGGCCGTGAAGTCGGCACCTGGCTGACCGAGCACCCACGCATCGAAAAAATCTCCTTCACCGGCGGCACCGACACCGGCAAGAAGGTCATGGCCAGCGCTTCGAGCTCTTCGCTCAAAGAAGTCACCATGGAACTGGGCGGCAAGTCCCCGCTGATCATCTTCGACGACGCCGACCTCGATCGCGCCGCCGACACCGCGATGATGGCCAACTTCTACAGCTCCGGCCAGGTCTGCACCAACGGCACTCGCGTGTTTATCCCGACGCATCTGAAAGCGGCTTTCGAAGCCAAGATCGCCGAGCGCGTTGCCCGTATCCGCATCGGCAACCCGGAAGACGAGAACACCAACTTCGGCCCGCTGGTCAGCTTCGCCCACATGGAAAGCGTGCTGGGCTACATCGCCAAAGGTAAGGAAGAAGGCGCTCGCGTCCTGTGCGGCGGCTCCCGTCTGACCGAAGGCGACCTGGCCAAAGGCGCCTTCGTGGCACCGACCGTGTTCACCGACTGCACCGACGAGATGACCATCGTTCGCGAAGAAATCTTCGGCCCGGTGATGGCGATCCTGACCTACGACACCGAAGAAGAAGTGATCCGTCGTGCCAACGACACCGACTTCGGTTTGGCCGCCGGTATCGTCACCAAGGACCTGAACCGCGCTCACCGCGTGATTCATCAACTGGAAGCCGGTATCTGCTGGATCAACGCCTGGGGCGAGTCCGACGCGAAGATGCCGGTCGGCGGCTACAAGCAGTCGGGCGTGGGCCGTGAGAACGGGATCAGCTCTCTCAATAACTTCACGCGCATTAAGTCCGTGCAAGTCGAACTGGGCGATTACGCCTCAGTGTTCTGAGGAGCTACAAGCGGCAAGCTTCAAGCTGTAAGTAAAAGCAGTTTGTTTTTGCCGCTCCCCCCGATTTCACAGACATAGCTCGCTGCTTTTTCTTGCAGCTTGGAGCTTAGAGCTTGCAGCTCCCCCAGGAGACCACATGACTACCGAATACGACTACATCATCATAGGGGCCGGTTCCGCAGGTAACACACTTGCGACCCGTCTGACTGAAGACGAAGGCGTCACCGTCCTGCTGCTCGAAGCGGGCGGCCCGGATTACCGTTTCGACTTCCGCACGCAAATGCCGGCCGCGCTGGCGTTCCCGCTGCAAGGCCGTCGCTACAACTGGGCGTACGAAACCGATCCAGAGCCACACATGGACGGTCGCCGGATGGAATGCGGTCGCGGCAAGGGCCTCGGCGGTTCTTCGCTGATCAACGGCATGTGCTACATCCGCGGCAACGCGATGGACTACGACAACTGGTCGAAGCTGCCGGGCCTGGAAAACTGGACCTACCTCGACTGCCTGCCGTACTTCCGCAAAGCGGAAACCCGCGACATCGGCCCGAACGACTACCACGGTGGCGACGGCCCGGTCAGCGTGACCACGCCGAAGGCTGGCAACAACCCGCTGTTCCACGCGATGGTTGAAGCCGGCGTGCAGGCCGGTTACCCGCGCACCGAAGACTTGAACGGTTACCAGCAAGAAGGTTTCGGCCCGATGGACCGTACCGTGACGCCGAACGGCCGTCGCGCCAGCACCGCTCGCGGTTACCTGGACATCGCCAAGAAGCGCTCGACCCTGACCATCGTCACCCACGCCCTGACCGACAAGATCCTGTTCGAAGGCAAGCGTGCGGTCGGCGTGCGTTACCTGATCGGCGCCGCTGAAGAGCGCGTTGAAGCCAAGGCCCGCAAGGAAGTGCTGCTGTGCTCCGGCGCCATCGCTTCGCCGCAGATCCTGCAACGCTCCGGCGTCGGCCCGGCCGAACTGCTGAAGAAACTCGATATCCCGGTGGTCCACGACCTGCCAGGCGTCGGCGAAAACCTGCAGGATCACCTTGAGCTGTACCTGCAATACGCCTGCACCCAACCGGTCTCGCTGTACCCGTCGCTGCTCTGGTACAACCAGCCGGCCATCGGTGCCGAGTGGCTGTTCAACGGCACCGGTATCGGCGCCAGCAACCAGTTCGAAGCCGGCGGTTTCATCCGTACCCGTGAAGAATTCGATTGGCCGAACATCCAGTACCACTTCCTGCCGGTCGCGATTAACTACAACGGCAGCAACGGTGTGAAAGAGCACGGCTTCCAGGCGCACATGGGTTCCATGCGTTCGCCAAGCCGTGGTCGCATCCAGGCCAAGTCGAAGGATCCGCGCGAGTACCCGAGCATCCTCTTCAACTACATGGCCACCGAGCAGGACTGGCAGGAATTCCGCGACGGCATCCGCCTGACCCGTGAAATCATGCAACAGCCTGCACTGGACGCTTACCGTGGCCGCGAAATCAGCCCGGGCATCGACGTGCAAACCGATGAACAGCTCGACAAGTTCATCCGCGAACACGCCGAAACTGCGTTCCACCCGTCCTGCTCCTGCAAAATGGGCACCGACGACATGGCCGTGGTTGACGCCGAAGGCCGTGTGCATGGCATGCAGAGCCTGCGGGTGGTCGACGCCTCGATCATGCCGATCATCACCACCGGTAATCTGAACGCGCCAACGATCATGATCGCCGAGAAAATCGCCGACAAGATCCGTGGCCGCCAGCCATTGCCGCGCAGCACCGCTGACTACTTCGTGGCCGGTGATGCACCGGTGCGTGGCAAGCCGATGCGGGATGTGAGTCCTACTGCTCAGTAAGGCGTAATACCGAGGCGCGGCCTTCGCGGGCAAGCCTCGCTCCTACAAGGAATCGCATTCCCCCTGTAGGAGCGAGGCTTGCCCGCGAAGAGGCCCTCACAAACACTGCACAACCCTCTGACACACCCCGGTAATCCTTTCCTACACCGCTTCACGCTTGATCCTACCCCCCGCCCAGGCCTAATCTAGCGCCACGCAAACGTTTCACCCCCCTCGCAGTACCGATACGCCGCTTCTCCAGACCAAGGAGGTTTTCGAATGTTCGATTTCCACCCCCAGCTCAAGCAGCGTTTTGCTGCCTTGCGCACGGGCGCTGAATTCTTTTCGCTGCGTTATGTACGGGAGTCCGGCCAATACCTGTCAGTGCGCAAGAACGTCGCCGAGCCGCCGAGCCTGCGCCGTGATGAAGGCGCGATGCTGACCGTTCGGGTCAACGGCGTCGAAGCCTACGCGGCGACCAATGACCTGTCGCAACAAGGCCTGCAAGCCGCGCTGGAGAAGGCCGAGCAACAAGCCCGCCGCCTCAAGCCCCACGCCTTGCTCGACCTGAGCGCACAAACGGTCTCCAGCGACCGCGCCGACTACTTTTCGCCGAACCTCGACCAGCCCTTCCCGTCCCTGAGTGATTGCTACCAACTGCTCGGCGCCGAATCCGCCGCCGTGCCCAAGGACGAGCGTCTGGTGAACTGGGAAGTGAGCATCGGCATCACCCACGTCGAGCAGATCTACCTCAGCAACGCCGGCGCCGAACTGCGCCAGGCCCAGCGCTTTATCTTCCCGAGCCTGGAGGTCACCGCCTACGACGGCAACGACAGCCAGACCCGCACCCTCGGCCGCGAGAACTTCGGCCAGCAGGGCGGCTTTGACGTGATCAGCCGCTGCGGCCTGGTCGGCGCCGCGCCGAAAATCGCCGATCAGGCGCTGCAATTGCTGCTGGCGCCCAACACCCCGAAAGGCCCGCGCGACCTGCTGTTAATGCCGGACCAAATGATGCTGCAGATCCACGAATCCATCGGTCACCCGCTGGAACTGGACCGCATCCTCGGTGATGAGCGCAATTACGCCGGCACCAGTTTCGTCAAGGCCGAGGACTTTGGCCGCCTGCAATACGGCTCCAAACTGCTCAACGTGACCTTCGACCCGGACATTCCCGAGCAGTTGGCCAGTTACGGTCACGATGACGACGGCACTGCCGCAAGCAAGCAATTCCTGATCAAGGAAGGCCTGTTGCTGCGGCCATTGGGCGGTGCGCTGTCGCAGTTCCGCGCCGGCATGGATGGCGTGGCCAACAGCCGCGCCTGTGGCTGGAACCGTCCGCCGATCGATCGCATGGCCAACCTGAACATCGAGCCCGGCGATCAACCGCTGGAACAGATGATCGGCAATATCGAACACGGCATCTTGATGAGCACCAACCGTTCCTGGTCCATCGACGATGCGCGCAACAAGTTCCAGTTCGGTTGCGAATGGGGCCAGTTGATCGAGAACGGCGAACTCAAAGGCGTGGTCAAGAACCCGAACTACCGGGCGATTTCGGCGCAGTTCTGGAAAAGCCTCAGCGCCGTCGGCGACGCCAACACCGTCAAGGTCCTGGGCACGCCGAACTGCGGCAAGGGCGAACCGAACCAGGTGATCCGCGTCGGCCATGCGTCGCCGGCCTGCGTGTTCAGCAATGTGGATGTGTTTGGGGGAGATGCCTGATGAGCACTGCAAAAAATCAGGCCGATGCGTTCAAGGCCTTGGTCACTTGGCTGCGCGAGGCGATTCGCGAGCCGGAACAATTCACCCTCAGCTACGCCGCCGAGTCCTCGGCCTTCGTGCGCTTCAATCACGCCAAGGTCCGTCAGGCCGGGCAGGTGCAACAGGCGAGTGTCGGTTTCAAGCTGATCAACGACGGTCGCCACGCCGACCTGAACATCACGCTGTCGGGCGAGGCTGAAGTCGATGTGCAGCGCCTGGCCGAAGGGCTGCAACAGTTGCGCGAAACCCTGCCGTTGCTGCCCCAGGATCCGTACCTGCTGCTCAACCACAACGGCTGGCAGAGCAAGAATGTGCAGGATCACCCGTTGCCGGACACCGAGCAGGTCGTCGCTGAAATCACCCAGGCCGCCGAAGGGCTCGACCTGGTCGGTTTCTACGCGGCCGGGCCGATCAGTCGTGGTTTCGCCAGTTCTTCGGGCGCGTTTGGCTGGCATCAGGCCAATAGCTTCAACTTCGATTTCAGCCTGGTGCATGAAAACGGCCAAGCGGTGAAAGCCAGTTACGCCGGGCACGACTGGAGCAGCGAAGGGTTTGCCAAGCGCTTTGCCCTCGCCCGCGAGCAATTGACGTTTCTCGGCCGGCCATTGCGCACCCTGGCGCCGGGCAACTACCGCGCCTACCTCGCTCCGGCGGCCATGGAAGAAATCATGGACATGCTCGGCTGGGGCGGTTTCTCGGCGCAGTCGATTGCCAGCAAGAACAGCCCGTTGCAGAAGCTCTACGCAGGGGACAACGCGTTCAGTCCGTTGGTGTCCGTCGATGAGAAGGTCAGCGGTTCCCTGAGCCCGGCGTTTTCCGGCGAAGGTTATCCGCGCAGTGATCTGGGGTTGATCGTCGCGGGCAAGGCCGGCGCGCAAATGGTCAGCTCGCGCAGCGCCGCGGAATACGGCTTGCCGGCCAACGGTGCCGGCGGTGGTGAGATGCCGAGCGCGTTGAACATGGCGCCCGGTACATTGCCGCAAGCCGAGATTCTCAAGCAACTGGGCACGGGGCTGTACATCAGCAACCTCTGGTACTTGAACTACTCGGATCAACCAGCGGCACGCCTGACCGGTATGACGCGGTTTGCGACCTTCTGGGTCGAGAACGGCGAGATTCAGGCCCCGGTGAGCACCATGCGATTTGATGACAGCGCCTACAGCCTGCTCGGTTCGCAGCTGGAAGCGTTGACCCAGGAGCGCGAGTTGCTGCTGTCGGCGAGTACTTACAGTCAGCGGGCGACGGCGTCGGCGTTGTTGCCGGGGGCGCTGGTCAGCCGATTGACCTTGACCCTCTGACCCAGATCGTTCCCACGCTCCGCGTGGGAATGCAGCCCGGGACGCTCCGCGTCCCATTGAAGGCGTAACGCAGAGCGTCACAGGATGCATTCCCACGCGGAGCGTGGGAACGATCATTGATAAACCCACAGAGGTCCCATGCCCAACCGCCCGCCTCTCGACGCTGTCACTGCCCGCTGGTTGCCGTGGGTCGTCGCCATTGCCTTCTTCATGCAGTCCCTCGACGGGACCATCCTCAACACCGCCCTGCCGGCCATGGCCCTGGACCTGGCGGAAAACCCGTTGCGCATGCAGGGCGTGATCATCGCCTACATGCTCACCGTCGCCCTGCTGATCCCCGCCTCGGGCTGGATCGCCGACCGTTTTGGCACCAAGAAGATCTTCTTCGGCGCGATCCTGTTGTTCAGCATCGGCTCGTTGCTCTGCGCGTTATCGAGCACCCTGACCATGTTGATCGGTGCCCGGATCATCCAAGGCCTGGGCGGTGCCTTGATGCTGCCGGTGGGCAGGCTGGTGGTGCTGCGGGCCTACCCGCGCTCGGAACTGGTGCGGATCATGGGTTTCATCACCATTCCCGGTCTGCTCGGCCCGTTGCTCGGCCCGACCACCGGCGGCTGGATGGTGCAGTACTTGTCGTGGCACTGGATTTTTTTGATCAACCTGCCGGTCGGCGTGATCGGTTGCTACGCCGTGTGGAAGTTCATCCCCGACCTGCGCGGCAGCGAACGCACGCGGTTCGATAGTCTCGGCTTTCTGCTGTTCGGCGCGGCCATGGTGTTGATCACCATTGCCATGGAAGGCCTCGGCGAATTGCATTTGCCGCACCTTCGCGTGATGTTGCTGCTGTTCGGCGGCATGGCCTGCCTCGCGGCTTATTGGCTGCGGGCCGGGCATATCGATAATCCGCTGTTCGCGCCATCGCTGTTCAAGACCCGCACGTTCGCCGTGGGCATCCTCGGCAATCTGTTCGCCCGCCTGGGCAGCGGCGCCCTGCCGTTCCTCGTGCCGTTGCTGCTGCAAGTGGCGCTGGGGTATTCGCCGTCCCAGGCCGGGATGAGCATGTTGCCGCTGGCGGCGGCGGCGATGTTCGCCAAGTCCGTGGCGCGACCGCTGATCGAACGCTTCGGTTACCGCATCGTGCTGACCGGCAACACCCTGGCCCTGGGCATCATGCTGGCGGCCATGGGCCTGGTCAGCGAGCAGACGCCGTATTGGCTGCTGCTGGTGATGCTGGCGATTGCCGGCGCGATCAACTCCTTGCAGTTCACCGCAATGAACACCGTGACCCTGATCGACCTCGACGACGCCAGCGCCAGCAGCGGCAACAGTTTGCTGTCGGTGGTGGCGCAATTGTCCCTGAGCCTGGGTGTGGCGTGCGCCGGTGCGCTGCTCGGTGGCTTTACGGCGGAGGTCGGAAATGATGGCGTGGAGACCATTTTGGGCGCGTTCCAACTCACGTTTGTCACCGTCGGCGTCATGGCGATGCTGGCCGCGACGATCTTCTCGCAGCTCTCAAAGGAAGACGGACGGCGCGTCAAACGTCCGGAAGAACACATCGAGCCTTAGGGCGAACGGCCACGGGCCTGATACACTGCGCGACATTTTGTTTTGCAGGCCCGTCCCGTGACCACCATCGCCACCGCTTTTAATACTTTGCCGCTGTCCGCCGCCATGCTGGCTAACCTCGACTCTTTGGGTTATGCCGAGATGACGCCGATCCAGGCGCAAAGCTTGCCGGTGATCCTCAAAGGGATGGACCTGATCGCCCAGGCCAAGACCGGCAGCGGCAAGACGGCTGCCTTCGGCATCGGCCTGCTGAACCCGATCAATCCGCGCTTCTTCGGTTGCCAGGCGCTAATTATCTGCCCGACCCGCGAGCTGGCGGACCAGGTGGCCAAGGAAATCCGTCGTCTGGCCCGTGCCGAAGACAACATCAAGGTCCTGACCCTGTGCGGCGGCGTGTCCCTCGGCCCGCAGATCGGCTCCCTGGAGCACGGCGCGCACATCATCGTCGGCACCCCGGGCCGCATCCAGCAGCACCTGCGCAAGGGCTCGCTGATCCTGCATGGCCTGAACACCCTGATCCTCGACGAAGCCGACCGCATGCTCGACATGGGTTTCTACGATTCCATCGAAGAAATCATTGCCCAGACCCCGGAACGCCGCCAGACCCTGCTGTTCTCCGCGACCTACCCGTCGGGCATCAAGCAACTGGCCGCCAAGTTCATGCGCAACCCGCAGATCGTCAAGGCCGAGGCGTTCCACGACGACTCGCAGATCGAGCAGCGCTTCTACGAAATCTCCCCGGAAGAACGCATGAGCGCGGTGACCAAGGTGCTTGGCCACTTCCGTCCGGCGTCCACCGTAGCCTTCTGCTTCACCAAGCAGCAGGTTCAGGAAACCGTCGATCACCTGACCTCCAAAGGCATCTCCGCCGTCGGCCTGCACGGCGATCTGGAACAGCGTGACCGCGACCAGGTGTTGGCCATGTTCTCCAACCGCAGTACGTCGGTACTGGTCGCCACCGACGTCGCCGCTCGCGGCCTGGACATCGATGCGCTGGACATGGTGATCAACGTCGAACTGGCCCGCGATTCGGAAATCCACATCCACCGCGTCGGCCGTACCGGTCGCGCCGGTGAAAAAGGCATTGCGATCAGCCTGGTGGCGCCGTCCGAAGCCATCCGCGCCCAAGCCATCGAGAAGCTGCAGCAGTCGCCGTTGAACTGGGATCAGATCGACAACCTCACCTCCCAGGGCGGCGCGCCGCTGCTGCCGGTGATGAGCACGTTGTGCATCGGTGCTGGCCGTAAAGACAAGGTACGTCCGGGCGACATTCTCGGCGCACTGACTGGCGACGCCGGTATTCCGGGTGCCCAGGTCGGCAAGATTGCGATCTTCGACTTCCAGGCATTTGTGGCGGTGGAACGCGGGATCGCCAAGCAGGCCTTGCAGCGCTTGAACGACGGTAAGATCAAAGGTCGTTCGTTGCGCGTGCGCATCCTCTGATCCTGATCGTTCCCACGCTCCGCGTGGGAATGCATCCCGTGACGCTCCGCGTCACATAACGGCGGACGCAGAGCGTCCATGGCGGCATTCCCACGCAGAGCGTGGGAACGATCATTGTGTGAGGACACCGTTTTGCGCTCTACCGAAGTCGTGATCATTGGCGCTGGCGCCGCAGGGTTGATGTGTGCGCTGACCGCCGCCGGGCGCGGACGCCAGGTGATGTTGCTCGACCACGCCAACAAGGCCGGCAAGAAAATCCTGATGTCCGGCGGTGGCCGCTGCAATTTCACCAACATGTACACCGAACCGGGCAATTTCCTCTCGCAGAACGAACACTTCTGTAAATCCGCCCTGGCCCGCTACACCCAGTGGGATTTCATCGGCATGGTCGCCAAACACGGCGTGCCGTACCACGAGAAGAAACTCGGCCAACTGTTCTGCGATAACAAATCCAGCGACATTCTCGAGATGCTTTTGAGCGAGTGCGATCAGGTCGGCGTCAGCCTGCACCTGGACACCTCAATCCAGACCATCGAGAAACTCGAAAGTGGCTACCTGCTGGACACCACGCTCGGCCAAATCACCTGTGAATCCCTGGTGATTGCCACCGGCGGTTTGTCGATCCCAACCCTGGGCGCCACCGGTTTCGGTTATCAAGTGGCCAAGCAATTCGGCCACGAGTTGCTGCCGACCCGCGCCGGCCTGGTGCCGTTCACCATCACCGATCAGCTCAAAGATCTGTGCACCGAACTGTCCGGCACCTCGGTGGACTGTCTGGTGAGCTGCAATGAGCAGAGCTTTCGCGAGAACATCCTGTTCACCCACCGCGGCCTCAGCGGCCCGGCGATTTTGCAGATTTCCTCGTTCTGGGAATCCGGCGACACGGTTGAAATCAACCTGATGCCCGACCACGACGTGCCGACCTGGCTGCAACAGCAGCAAGCAGAACGTCCGAACAGCGAGTTAAAAACCCTGCTGGGGGAAATCTTCACCAAGAAGATGGCCAACCTGCTGGCGGACAACTGGTTCGTGTCCAAACCGATGAAGCAATACACCCACGCGGAAATCGCTGACATCGCCGAAAAACTGGCGAGCTGGAAGATCGTGCCCGCCGGGACTGAAGGCTATCGCACGGCTGAAGTGACCCTGGGCGGGGTCGACACCCATGAGGTGTCGTCCAAGACCATGGAATCGCTGAAAAGCCCTGGGTTGTACTTCATTGGTGAAGTGCTGGATGTGACCGGGCATCTGGGCGGCTTCAACTTCCAGTGGGCGTGGGCTTCGGGTTATGCGGCGGCGCAATACGTCTGACATACCTCGATGCGGGCCTGGCTTTTGTGGCGAGGGAGCTTGCTCCCGCTGGACTGCGCAGCAGGCCCAAAACTCGCCATCACCACTTGTATGACCCACCCCACGCACAGGATTTACGACGGCTGCGCCGCCGAGCGGGAGCAAGCTCCCTCGCCACAGGATTCAATGCAGACCTGAGACCTCCACCTGGAAGGAACAGATTTTGCTGTCAGATGTGATCGGCGCCATTGCGTCGGCGTCATTACTGGCTCAATTTAGCGTCATCGCCTCGGAAGGCCCTCGCACTTCATGTCATCGACCCCATTCAGTCAGTCTCTGCGTCGCCTCTGGGCGCTGGATAAATTCAGTTACAGCGTAAGGGTGTTTATCGCCCTGACCGGCAGCATGGCCGTCTGTTGGTACCAGGATGAAATGGGGCTGTTGATCCCGTTGTTCCTGGGCATCATCGCCAGCGCCCTGGCCGAGACCGACGACAGTTGGCAGGGCCGCCTCAACGCGCTGGCCGTGACGCTGGTGTGTTTCAGCATCGCCGCGCTCTCGGTCGAATTGCTCTTCCCCTACCCCATCATCTTCATCATCGCCCTGGCCCTGGCCGCGTTCGGCCTGACCATGCTCGGTGCGCTGGGCGAACGCTATGGCGCGATTGCCTCGGCGACGTTGATCCTGTCGGTCTACACTATGATCGGCGTGGACCAGCGCGGCGGCGCGGTGACCGATTTCTGGCACGAACCGGTGCTGCTGGTGGCCGGCGCCGCCTGGTACGGCTTGCTCTCAGTGTTGTGGCAGGCGCTGTTTTCCAATCAGCCGGTACAGCAGAGTCTGGCGCGGTTGTTCCGGGAATTGGGGTTGTACCTGAAGCTCAAGTCATCGCTGTTCGAACCGATCCGGCAACTGGACGTGGAAGCCCGGCGCCTGGAACTGGCCCAGCAAAACGGCCGGGTGGTCGCCGCGTTGAACGTGGCCAAGGAAATCATTCTGCACCGGGTCGGCAACGGTCGGCCGGGGTCGAAAGTCAGCCGTTACCTAAAACTCTATTTCCTCGCCCAGGACATCCACGAGCGCGCCAGTTCTTCGCACTACCCTTACAACGCCCTGGCCGAAGCGTTCTTCCACAGCGACGTGATGTTCCGTTGCCAGCGCCTGCTGCGCCAACAAGGCAAGGCTTGCCGGGCCCTGGCCGAATCGATCCAGATGCGCCAGCCCTTCGTCTACGACGCCAGCTTCGCCGAAGCCCTGGGCGACCTGCACGCCTCCCTCGAACACCTGCGCGTCCAGAGCAACCCGGCCTGGCGCGGACTGTTGCGTTCATTGCGCGCACTGGCGGCCAACCTCGGCACGCTGGACCGTTTGCTCAGCGACGCGAGCAACCCCGACGCCCTCGCCGACGCGACCGACAGTAGCCTGCTCGACCGCTCGCCGCGCAACCTCAAGGATGTGTGGCTGCGCTTGCGCACGCAGCTGACGCCGACCTCGTTGCTGTTCCGCCACGCCCTGCGTTTGCCCCTGGCGCTGAGCATCGGCTACGCCATGGTGCATTTGATCCACCCGTCCCAGGGCTACTGGATCATCCTCACCACGCTGTTCGTCTGCCAACCGAACTACGGCGCCACCCGGCGCAAACTCGGGCAGCGGATCATCGGCACCGCCATCGGCCTGACCCTGGCCTGGGCGCTGTTCGATCTGTTCCCCAATCCACTGGTGCAGTCGTGCTTCGCCATCGCCGCCGGGGTGGTGTTCTTTATCAACCGCACCACGCGCTACACCCTGGCGACGGCGGCGATCACGCTGATGGTGTTGTTCTGCTTCAACCAGGTCGGCGACGGCTACGGGCTGTTCCTGCCGCGCCTGTTCGATACCTTGCTCGGCAGCCTGATCGCCGGCCTCGCGGTGTTCCTGTTCCTGCCGGACTGGCAGGGTCGACGCCTGAACAAAGTGCTGGCCAACACCCTGACCTGCAACAGCATTTACCTGCGCCAGATCATGCAGCAATACGCCGCCGGCAAAAGCGACGACCTGGCCTATCGTCTGGCCCGACGCAACGCGCACAACGCCGATGCGGCGCTGTCGACCACATTGGCCAACATGCTGATGGAGCCCGGGCATTTCCGGAAGGAAGCGGATGTCGGGTTCCGCTTCCTGGTGCTGTCCCACACGTTGCTCAGCTACTTGTCAGGGCTCGGCGCGCACCGCGAGACGCAATTGCCGCCGGACGTGCGCGAGCATTTGATCGATGGCGCCGGGGTGAGCCTGGCGGCCAGCATCGACGAAATCGCCCAGGGGTTGGCGAGCAAACTGCCGGTGGCGATCCAAAGCGATGCGGAAGAGGCACTGGCCAATGAGCTGGAGCAGATGCCGGACGAGATCGATGAAGGACAGCGGCTGGTGCAGACGCAGTTGGCGTTGATCTGCCGGCAGTTGGGGCCTTTGCGCACGCTGGCGGCGCATCTGATTAAAGACACCAGCGAGGTCTGAGATTTGTAGCGGCTGGGCGGGCCTCTTCGTGGGCAAGCCTCGCTCCTACACGGGTTGTGTCGTGCCAAAAATCACGGATTCACCCCAACCCACTTGCCGCTTGAAGCTCAAAACCTGCCGCTGCCCTACATCCCATGCTGCTTCATCAACCGCTCATAACTCCCATCCGCCTTCATCGCCGCAATCTCCCGATCAAACCCCGCCACGATCTGCTCATGCGCCGGGTTCTTCAGGCTGACCAGAATGTGCAGGCTGTTCTCGCTCAAGGGCTTGGGCAAAAACTCGACCGTATTGCGCACCCTGGACGATTCCCGGGCCAGGTAATAACGGGCGACGAATTCATCTTCCAGGGTCAACTTGACCCGGTCGGCCGCGAGCATGCGCACGGCCATGGCGAAGTTGTGCACCGGGACTTTCTGCAGCGCTTTATCCTCATCGAATTCCGGCGAATAGGCGTAACCGCGCACCACGGCGATCGGGTAGGTGTGCAGTTGCTGCAGGTTGTTGTATTCGATGGGTGCGTCTTTGCGCTTGATGAAGCGCACGCGGTTGAGCAGGTACTCGGCGGAAAACTGCCCGAGTTTGGTCCGGTCGTCGTTGTACCAGGCGTTGACCAGCACGTCGTAGCGGCCCTCGCCCACGCCCAGCAAGGCGCGCGCCCAGGGCACCTGCTCGAAATCGCTGGCGTAACCGGCCCGGGCCAGTGCCGTGCTGACGATGTCCGTGGCCAAGCCACCGTTGACCAGCGTGGCGTCGGTAAAGGGCGGCCAGGCATCGGCCACCAGACGCAGCTTTTCCGCTGCCGCAGTCTGAGTCAGCAACAGCAAGCCAATCAAAGCAAGAGCTCGATGCAATCGCGGCATGCTAGAAAATCCTTAGCGGGCGGGCGGCCCGACGTGTTTTCAGCCAAAACTCCAAGACTCGAATACCGGCGCAGCGCTACTAAACCTTAGCTCATGCAAGCCAATGCACAGCGCTGACTTGCAGATTACACAAAGAAGACAAGGGCGCGCGAAATGAATGATGGCATTTTGGCCTTTATCACAGATTTCTCAGTCATCAAGACATCTTTCGCCCAGACGCCTAGTATCGCAGGGACGTAATTCAAGGAATGTGAAGATGACAATCGAGTGGGTCTGCAAACATCACAGCGATCTGGGTAAAGAGCAGCTGTATGCCATTTTGAAACTGCGCGCCGAGGTGTTTGTCGTCGAGCAGCGCTGTGCCTATCAGGACGTCGATGGACAGGACCTTGAAGGCGACACCTGCCATTTGATGGGCTGGAGCGGGGATGCGCTGCTGGCGTACCTGCGCTTGCTCGACCCGGAATTGCAGGGTGGCGACGTGGTCATCGGGCGGGTGGTGACGGCGCCTGAAGGCCGTGGCCAGGGGCTGGGGCATGAAATGATGGAACAGGCGTTGAAACAGGCTGAGAAGCGCTGGCCGGAAGTGCCGATCTATCTGTCGGCGCAGGCGCATTTGCAGGGGTATTACGGGCGGTATGGGTTTGTCGCGGTTGGGGAGCAATACCTGGAGGATGATATTCCGCATATTGGGATGCGGCGTACTTGAGGGCCTCTTCGCGGGCAAGCCTCGCGCCTACAGGTTCGCGCGATTTTATGCACGACGCCATACCTGTAGGAGCAAGGCTTGCCCGCGAAGGCGTCAGCCCAGGCGCGGCAAATCTCAGGGATATTCCAACACCGCTTTAATCTGCCGCAAATTGCGCTCGATCCACCCGCGATCAATCGCCCCCCACTCGCGAATCCGGTAACGCCCGGCATGATTGCGTGCGCCGTCTTCCTGCTCGAACTCGCAAACAATGTCCAGATCCGCCAGCGCCGCGATGGTGTCCTGGGCCGTACGCCGGGGCATGCCGGTGACTTCGGTCAGGGTCGGCACGCTGCTGGCCAGTCCGCTGTCGATCAGGTACGCCACGTATAGCCGGCGGTAGAAGCTGCTTTTGGTTTTGCTGACGTCCATCCGGACACTCCTTATTGCATATCCCGCCAAGTCAGATACACCCGCAGATCAAACTCCACCTGGTGATACCCCGGCAACATGTGTTCGCACAGCTTGTAGAACGCCTTGTTGTGATCCGACTCTTTGAAATGCGCCAGCTCATGCACCACGATCATTTTCAGGAACTCCGACGGCGCTTCCTTGAACAGCGACGCCACGCGGATTTCCTTCTTGGACTTGAGCTTGCCGCCCTGCACCCGGGAAATCGTGGTGTGCAGGCCGAGGGCGCGGTGGGTCAGGTCCAGGCGATTATCGAACAACACCTTGTCGATGGCCGGGGCGTTGCGCAGGTATTCCTGCTTCAGGTCCAGGGCGTAGGTGTACAACGCCTTGTCGCTTTGCACCGCGTGCTTTTGCGGGTAACGCTGGGTCAGGTAGTCGCCCAGCCGACCGTCGGCGATCAACTGGCGCACCTGGTCCTGCAACGCAGCGGGATAGGCCTGGAGGTATTTCAACGCGGTCATTGGGCGGGCAACACGAATCACGAAAAGGTCGCCAGTGTAGCGAATTCAGCGATGCAGCGCGCTCCAGTCGAAGGGCTGCACAAACTCCCCGGCATCGTCCGAGGTCATGGGCCGCGCCACCAAAAAACCCTGCACATACTCGCAGCCGTTGGCCTGCAGCCAGTCATATTGCGCCACCGTTTCCACCCCTTCGGCGATCACCAGCAGACCGTATTGCTTGCACAGATCGATCACCGTGCGCACCAGCGAGGCATCCCGCGTCGACTCCGGCAGCCGCGCAATCAAATGCCGGTCGAGCTTGAGAGTGTCCAGCTCCAGGTCCCGCAGATGCGCCAGCGAACACGGTCCCGAACCGAAGTCATCCAGCGCCACCCGCACCCCCAGATTGCGCAGCAAACGCAGCTGCTTGCGGGTTTCGTCGGGGTTGATCATCAACGCTTCTTCGGTGACCTCGACTTCTATCTGGCTCGGCCGCAATGCATGGCGCTCCAGGGTTTGCCGCAACTCCGTGACCAGGTTCGGCATGCCGAATTGCGTACTGCTCAAACTCACCCCCAGCACTAGGTCCTCGGCGAACAAGGTTTCCCAGGCCTTACGCTGCTTGGCGCTGCGATGGTAAATCCAGCTGCCCAGGCGACTGATCAACCGCGCCTCTTCCAGCAACGGCAAAAACAGCCCCGGCGGCACATCGCCGACACTCGGGTGCTGCCAGCGCAGCAACGCCTCGAAACCGCGAGTCTGCCCGCCATTGATCGCCACTTGCGGCTGATACACCAGGTTGAAATCACGGTTCTCAATGGCGGTGCGCACACTCTCTTCCAGCATCAAGCGCGAGCGCGCCCGGCCGTTCATTTCGTGATCGTAGAAGCGATATTGCTGACGCCCGGCGCGCTTGGCTTCGTACATCGCGATGTCGGACGCGCGCAGCAAACCGTCGAGGTTGGAACCACAATCCGGGTACGTGGCAATACCGATGCTGGCGCCGAGGGCGATGTCCAACCCTTCGATCTGCTGACAGATCGACACCCGCTCGATCAGCTTCTCGGCAATCTTTGCCGCTTGCTCCGGAAACTCCAGGTCCAGCAGCGCGGTGAACTCATCACCCCCCATGCGCGCCAAAATATCGAACGGCCGCAGGCACGCTTTCAACTGCTCGGACACCCAGCGCAACACCCGGTCCCCAGCGTCGTGACCGAGGGAATCATTGACCCGTTTGAAACCGTCCAGGTCCAGGTACAACAGCACCCAGGCACTGTCGGAACGTTCGCCGCGCAGCAGCAGGTTTTCCACGGTCTGGTGGAAACCACGGCGATTGAGCAACCCAGTCAGCGGGTCGGTAACCGCCTGGAACTCCAGTTGCTGATGCAGATGGCGCACCACCGACATGTCCAGCACCGTCACCACCATTGCGTGTTGCTCGGAGGGCAGCGGCGCGCAGGACAACGCCACCGGCACCTGCTGGCCCGGCGCCGTGCGCAGCAGCGCATCGTGCAGGCGCAGGGTTTCGCCGCGCTTGTAACCGGTATACAGGTCGGAATCGGCCCAGATCGGGATGTGCGGTTTTTGCAGGAAGTCCAGAAACTCCCGGCCCTGCAAGTCCTTGACCGTGGCATTGAGCAGCCGCGACATCGCCGGGTTGGCAAAACGAATCAGACCGTCCTCTCCCACCACCAGAATGCCTTCGGCGGCGTTATCCAGCACCGAGGCATTAAAGGCGCGGGCGACCTCCAGATCGTGGCTCAGGCGCTGCAAGGCCCGGCGGTTGCGCTGATGCTCCAGCAACGCCTGGACTTTGGGCTTGAGGATTTGCGGGTCGAAGGGTTTGAACAGGTAATCCACCGCGCCGCTGGCGTAGCCCTTGATCACGGCGTCCTGGGACTGTTCGTTGGCGGTGAGGAAAATAATCGGGGTCAAACGGGTGCGCTGACTGCCGCGCATCAACCGCGCGACTTCGAAACCATCCATGCCCGGCATCTGCACATCCAGCAGCACCAGGTCGACATCGTGTTCAAGCAGCAAGCTGAGGGCCTCGAAGCCCGAGGCGGCGGTCATGACCTGCCAGTCCTGGCGCTGTAACAAAGCGCGCATGCTGATCAGGTTTTCAGGGTAATCATCAACGATCAAAAGGACAGAGCTGCCTTCACTTGGCGTGGGTTGCGCGCATTCCATGCTGCTTCTCTTGTTCGGGGCGACAGGCCGGTTTCTCGTGAAAACCGGACAAATACTACGCCTTCACTCTAGACCCGGATCCGAAAAAGCAGTAGGTGTCATCGCGCCATCATGTAACCAAACCGTCCATAACCCGACTAACGGTCGGCGCTACAGCCCCCGAAAACCGGGAAAGATGGCTTTTTGACAGGATGTTGACGTCAATCTTCTGCCCGGCGGGCATTAACAAAGCACGCGACTACGCTTATAAAGGCAGCCCTCCAAGGCCCGTGCTAGAGCTTGTGGCACGGGCGTGCAGCATGAATTCGTGGAAGCTTTGTCTATGATCGATCTCGCAACATGGAACCTCAGTGTTCCTGTCGGCAATCCGCCTTACACCGTCGAAACAGCCAAACTGGTGAAGGGTTTCAAGGACCAATACTTCCATTCCGACACCGGCACCCTGTTCTTCTGGTCCCCGGTCACCGGCTCCAAAACTGAAAACGCCAAATACCCCCGCACCGAACTTCGCGAAACCTACAGCAACGGCACCCTGCGCAACTGGCTCTACCCGGACGCCGACAATTCCCTGCGCGCCACCCTCGCGGTGAACCAGGTGCCGAGCTCCGGCAAGATCGTCATCGGCCAGATCCACGCCTATGAAAGCCAGAAACCGTTGATCAAGCTTGAATATCAATTCAAGACCAGCACGCAAACGGGCAACATCGTCGCCAAAGTGCGCATGCACCCCGATGACGGCGAAGGGCGGGTGATCACCATCGCCACCGGCGTGAAGCTGGATCAGGAGTTTTCCTACCTCCTCCACCTGAGCCCGGGCGGTCAATTGGGTATCAGTGCGGCGGGTTATCAGTGGGATTCGAACATCAGCGCGACGTGGCGCGACAAGCCGCTGTATTTCAAGGCGGGCGTGTATGTGCAGGACCACACCGGGTACACCAGCGAGGGTGGGAAAGTGACGTTCAGCAAGCTGGATATTGATCACGACAAGTAAGCCTTCTGCCCTGATCGTTCCCACGCGCAGCAAAGGAATGCAGCCCGGGACGCTCCGCGCCCCATTCAGAAGCCGAATGCAGAGCGTCCGAAGAGGCATTTTGTGGCGAGGGGGCTTGCCCCCGTTGGGCTGCGCAGCAGCCCCAATTAATCTCAAACCTTCCGCAAATCCCGTAGGAATAATGCCTTTATGGCGAGGGAGCTTGCTCCCGCCGGGCGGCGAAGCAGCCCCATCCACCTGCCACCGCATTCCTACAGCCCCACCGCAACGCCCGGTTTTGCGGCGGCTGCGCCACCGAACGGGGGCAAGCCCCCTCGCCACAAGGGTTATGCGCCGTCCTACACCCCGGTTGCAGCCATCAAAGTCGCCGCTTATAGTTCGCCCCGTCGCTGACAGCAGTCGGCGATAGGGTTTCGCAGCCCTACAGCACAATGGCAACCAAGCTCCATAACAAACGATGGTCGTTTTAACGCCCGCAGTTCGTTTTATGGTGGCTGCGTGTGGGAGACCTTCGGGTCTGCCGGGTTCCTTGTGCCTCGGTCTGCGAACCCGCACGCAGCTACCACCCATTCGATTCGCAGCGAAAAGTAGTAGCTCTTCTTTTATGCACAGGAAGATTTACTTATGACAACGAACAACCCGCCGCGCCGCTTCACCCCCATGTCCCAATTCGCCACCGACTACCCCGTCCTGCTCATCGACAGCGACGCCCCGATCCGCGAATTGCACAACTGCGTCAGCGAACGCCTCAACGCCGTCGTCAAATACCTCAACCTCATGGCCTGCACCAGCCTGCCGGACTACGCCGAAAACGACATCAACACCGTCAGCAACATCGCTTTGATTCTGCTGCGGGACGTGGGGGATGTGTTTCGGGTGATTGAGCGGCGTGGGTTTGATACGCCTTAAGTTCAACAATCAATTTTAAAATCATAAAAACCCGCATTTCTGCGGGTTTTTCGCGACAGATTTTTCAAGATTTTTTCGTGCATCTCACGTCTAAATACGAAAGGCCATAAGCGGCTTTCAAACTCTCCGCATCTTTTTTAGCTTTATCGACCGCCTCACCTGAAGAGGAAGCGGTAACGACAGTTGATGCGTTTCCTGGGACATTCTTAACAATGCAGTTATAGGAATCTTCGGCGGCATGGGTGGCGAGAGATAGCGTCATTGATGAGACAAAAGCGAGCATTAGAAGTGTCAGTTTATTCATAATAGCGAGCTCCAAAAAGCAAAAAAAAGAAAGACTTAAAAAGGACTTAAAAAGGGGACAGATTTATTTATATACCCTATTTGCACTTAACGATAAAACAACCTCCCCAACAAAACACCTGTAAGAAATAACAGTTCCTAATACAATTTTGCGATAACAGAGCAATAAGATATGACACAAAATCTTACAGCGAATCCATAGACTATTTCCTGCCACAGCCTGCTACGCTTCCTGAAACGTACAAGGAAGTAGGTGGCTATATGCCTAGAGCAGCACGCATTGTATTACCCAACCATCCGCATCATGTTGTGCAACGAGGCCACAACAAACAGGTGGTCTTCGCCCACACAAACGACTTCGGAGGTTACCTGGCGGACTTGCAAGAACTCAAAACCGTCTTTGATGTGAAGGTGTACGCATTTTGTCTAATGACCAACCATGTCCACTTGTTACTTGCGCCTAGTGACTCAACAGGCCTAGGCAAGCTGATGAAAGCCTTGGCAGCACGAATGACGCGGCACCGCAACAAACTGGAAGGACGCTCGGGCACGCTATGGGAAAGTCGCTACAAATCCAGCATCGTTCAGACCGATACCTACTTGCTGGCCTGTAGCCGATATATCGAACTTAACCCCGTACGCGCGCAAATGGTTCAACGTGCACAAGACTACCCTTGGTCCAGCCTGCGTCTACGGCTCAACGAATCACCTGAAAGCAATTGGCTGGACAATCCCCCTGGCTACCTTGACCTCGGCGCAACGCCCGCCGAACGCCTTGCCCGCTACCACTCCTTCATGGACCAGCCGATTCCCACCTCGGAACTGCAACTGATAAGAGGGGCTCTTCAACGAGGGCAACTGACAGGCAACTCGCAATTTACGGATGAAATTGAAAAAATTACGGGATTGCGGATAACAGAAAGAGCACGGGGTCGGCCGGCGAAATAGGTCAATACGATAGTTGTCATTAGAGGGGATCGATTAAATAAATCTGTCCCCTTTTCCCCAGTCCCCTTTTCCCCAAAATAAATCCGCCCCCTTTTCCTTTGTTTTAATATCCATAACAAAAAGATCTTAAGAACTGTCAACTTTTACAGCTGACAGCGAAACCTGCGCCACCTACCATTCGATACGAAACAAACAAAAGGAAAAGAACAGACAAATAAACCTGACCCTTTTCCTCCAGCAAAAAAACTATTAAACATTTTAAAAGGATTACTATCATGGGTGCTCTAGTCGGAACTTTCTATGGCGCGTATGGCCAGGATCATATATACCTTACCGTCAACAGTAGTGACGACATTGGCGGAGCGGTAAACGCAACTGCCATTGTTAATGGGCAAACTGGCCCGCTAACAGGAACGCAAAAAATCGGCGCTACCACTACAACAATTATGCTGACCGGCAGTGTAGGCGTGAACGCAGAAAGTTGGACATTCAACACTTCCGACTTTAATGCTTTGCAGGGAAGTCGCAACTTTGCAGGCGCCACAGGAGTCTGGAACTCTCAGCAATTTGGCTTGGGACGAATTTCTTAGCCCCCAAGAAAAAACAGATAAAAAAAGTAAATAGATTTATTTAATCTACCCCTTAATTCTCTCCACAAAAAACCCGCCTCTCGGCGGGTTTCTTATCAACGCAGCTTAACGCCCAGGCTTAGTTCACCTTAGCGTTCAACTCACCTTTCAGGTAACGCTGATACATCGCTTCCAACGAGATCGGCTTGATCTTCGAAGCATTACCGGCAGTACCAAACGCTTCATAACGAGCGATACACACATCACGCATGGCGGTCACGGTCGCGCCGAAGAACTTGCGCGGGTCGAATTCGCTTGGGTTGGTGGCCATCAGGCGACGCATCGCACCGGTGGACGCCAGACGCAGGTCGGTGTCGATGTTGACCTTGCGCACGCCGTGCTTGATGCCTTCGACGATTTCTTCAACCGGCACGCCGTAGGTTTCTTTGATGTCGCCGCCGTACTGGTTGATGATCGCCAGCCAGTCTTGTGGCACGGAGGACGAGCCGTGCATCACCAGGTGGGTGTTGGGGATGCGTTTGTGGATTTCTTTGATGCGGTCGATGGCCAGTACGTCGCCGGTCGGTGGCTTGGTGAACTTGTAGGCGCCGTGGCTGGTGCCGATGGCGATGGCCAGGGCGTCGACCTGGGTGCGTTTGACGAAGTCAGCGGCTTCTTCCGGGTCGGTCAGCATTTGGCTGTGATCCAGAACGCCTTCGGCGCCGATGCCGTCTTCTTCACCGGCCATGCCGGTTTCCAGGGAACCCAGGCAGCCCAGCTCGCCTTCTACCGAAACGCCGCAGGCGTGAGCCATGGCCACGGTTTGTTGGGTGACGCGGATGTTGTAGTCGTAGTCGGTCGGGGTCTTGCCGTCTTCGCCCAGGGAACCGTCCATCATCACCGAGCTGAAGCCCAGTTGGATGGAGCGCTGGCAGACGTCAGGGCTGGTGCCGTGGTCCTGGTGCATGCACACCGGGATGTGCGGGAATTCTTCGATGGCCGCCAGAATCAGGTGACGCAGGAACGGGGCGCCGGCGTATTTGCGAGCACCGGCCGAAGCCTGGACGATCACCGGGGAGTCAGTCTTGTCAGCGGCTTCCATGATGGCGCGCATCTGCTCAAGGTTGTTGACGTTGAAGGCTGGAACGCCGTAGCCGAATTCGGCTGCGTGGTCCAACATCTGGCGCATGCTGATAAGTGCCATTGTGTGTGTCTCTCCCGGTTTGGGTCGTTAATCGTGCCAGCCTGCCGTAGCGGCGGCGGCTATTCAAGTTATTGCAGATCGGGGGTGGGTCCGGTCCGCTCATTCGGTCTGACAAAAATCTCTACGAGCCATCGATGACCTGTAGGAGCAAAGCTTGCTCGCGAAAGCGGTTTAACCGCCAACACATGTGTTGAATGTGCTGGCCTCTTCGCGAGCAAGCTTCGCTCCTACAGGTTTGGCGCGAGCCTTCGATTACTGCGCTTTACAACCGCGGCCAATCAAATCATTGGTGGCGACCCAGTAAACCAGGCCTTCCTCACCTTTTACGTGAAACGCCAGCATGTCGTTGCTGTACAGCGAACCTTCGGCGCCCGGTTCAAGCTTCAAGCGGTAGACCTGATCGGCCCCACCGAGGCGCACGTCGACTTCCCTAAGGCTGTCGTCGGTGTAGCGCCAGAGCACTTTGGCCTGGCTGTCGCAGGTCCAGGTGGTCCAGTTGTCCGCGGGCGCCGAGGTGTTGAACAGGTTGAAATTGGAGCAACCTGCCAGCAGTGCCAGCGCCATGACGGCGATAAAACCTTTCATCCATGTTCCTCGACCGACGGCGCACGCCGCCAGCCTTGAGTAAAGAGTCAGACCCGTCAAGGGCAGCCATGTTCCTTGGCCGGGGTCTGTGTCTCGTATTTGTCCAGGCCATCGGGCCCGGAACGCTTGTTGAGCACCGGGTTGGTTTCAGCCTGCCAGTCGGCCTGGTAACAGCCTCTATCCGCCGGCGCAGACGGCGCGGGGTCCGGCTTGGCTTTCGGGTTACTCCCGCAAGCCGCCAGCGACACCGCGACGATCAACAGCGCTATCGTCCTGACCATATCAACACTCCTTTGCCTGGTCATTTGAGTGATCTCAGGCCTTGGCCCGGCTTTCCAGGACTTCAACCGCCGGCAGTACTTTGCCTTCGACGAACTCAAGGAACGCGCCGCCGCCGGTAGAAATGTAGGAGATCTGATCGGCAACGCCATATTTATCGATGGCCGCCAGGGTGTCGCCACCGCCGGCAATGGAGAACGCCGAGCTGTCCGCGATGGCCTGGGCCAGGACTTTGGTGCCGTTGCCGAACTGGTCGAATTCGAACACGCCCACCGGGCCGTTCCACAGGATGGTCTTGGACGACTTCAGCAACTCGGCGAAATTCGCCGCGGTCTGTGGGCCGATGTCCAGGATCATGTCGTCGGCGGCTACGTCGGCAATCAGCTTGACGGTAGCGGTGGCGCTTTCCGCGAATTCCTTGGCAACCACGACGTCCACCGGCAGCGGCACGCTGACTTTGGCGGCGATGGCGCGGGCGGTGTCCAGCAGGTCCGGTTCGTACAGGGATTTGCCGACCGGGTGACCAGCGGCGGCCAGGAAGGTGTTGGCAATGCCGCCGCCGACGATCAGCTGGTTGCAGATCTGGCTCAGGCTGTTGAGCACGTCGAGTTTGGTCGAGACCTTGGAGCCGGCCACGATGGCAGCCATTGGCTGGGCCGGGGCGCCGAGGGCTTTGCCCAGTGCGTCCAGTTCAGCAGCCAGCAGCGGGCCGGCGGCGGCGACTTTGGCGAACTTGGCCACGCCGTGGGTCGAACCCTCGGCGCGGTGAGCGGTGCCGAAGGCGTCCATCACGAACACGTCGCACAGGGCGGCGTATTGCTGGGCCAGTTCGTCAGCGTTCTTTTTCTCGCCTTTGTTGAAGCGCACGTTTTCGAACAGCACGATGTCGCCGGCCTTGACGTCAACGCCGCCCAGGTAATCGGCCACCAGCGGCACGTCGCGGCCCAGGGCCTTGCTCAGGTAGTCGGCGACGGGCTTGAGGCTGTTCTCGGCCGAGAACTCGCCTTCGGTCGGACGGCCAAGGTGCGAGCAGACCATCACGGCCGCGCCTTTTTCCAGGGCCAGCTTGATGGTCGGCAGCGAAGCCAGGATACGCGCATCGCTGGTGACAACACCGTCCTTGACTGGGACGTTGAGGTCTTCGCGGATCAGTACGCGCTTACCTTGCAGATCGAGGTCGGTCATCTTCAACACGGTCATGGGTCGCAATTCCTGAGTTACTGTTTTTGAGTGACAGAAAGTGGAGCAGCTATGTGCAGATAGTGTTCTGCAACGTCCAGCATTCGGTTGGCAAACCCCCATTCGTTGTCGAACCAGGCCAGGATGTTCACCAGCCGTGGGCCGGAAACGCGGGTCTGACTGGCATCGACGATGGCCGAATGTGGGTCGTGATTGAAATCACAGCTTGCGTGGGGAAGCTCGGTGTAAGCCAGCAGACCTTTGAGCGGGCCACTGGTGGCGGCTTCGCGCAGGATCCGGTTGACCTCCACGGCGTCGGTGTCGCTGACGGTTTGCATCGTAATGTCGAGACACGACACGTTCACCGTCGGCACGCGTACGGCTTTGGCCTGAATTCGCCCGGCAAGTTCCGGCAGCAGGCGTTCGATACCACGCGCCAGACCAGTGGACACCGGGATCACCGACTGGAACGCCGAACGGGTGCGGCGCAGGTCTTCATGATGGTAGGCGTCGATCACCGGCTGGTCGTTCATCGCCGAGTGGATGGTGGTGATCGACACGTATTCCAGACCAATGGCCTGGTCCAGCAGACGCAACAGCGGCACGCCGCAGTTGGTGGTGCAGGACGCGTTGGACACCAGCAGCTCGTCGCCGGTCAGGCAATCCTGGTTCACGCCGTAGACGATGGTGGCGTCGACATCCGCCTCGCTGGCCATCGGCTGGGAAAACAAAACCCGTGGCGCGCCGGCGTCGAGGAAGCGCTGGCCATCGGCACGGGTGTGGTAAGCGCCGGAGCATTCCAGCACCAGATCGACGCCCAACGACGCCCAATCGATGCCTTCGGGGGTAGCACTGCGCAGGACCTTCACGCAGTTGCCATTAATATGCAGACAATCGTCCTCCACCCGCACTTCGCCGGGAAAACGCCCGTGAGTGGAGTCGAAGCGTGTCAGGTATTCGATGCTGGCCATGTCTGCCAGATCGTTGATCGCGACAATTTCAAACCCGGCCTTCTCGCCTCGCTCAAACAACGCACGCAAGACGCAACGACCAATCCGGCCGTAGCCGTTGAGTGCAACTTTGTAGGGATGCGGTTGGGGCATGGGGTTCTCGATTACCGTGGTGAATCCGTTGTTGCAGTGCTGGCAGGGCCGACGCCTTCGCGGGCAAGCCTCGCTCCTACAGGTTTTCGGTTGTCATGAAAAACAACACGATCCCTTGTAGGAGCGAGGCTTGCCCGCGAAGAGGCCAGCCCGGACAACGCAACCTTCGGACTTAGTCTTCCAGCAGCTCTTCAGCCTGACCCAGGATGTTTTCCAGGGTGAAACCGAATTCTTCGAACAAGGCTGGCGCAGGCGCCGACTCGCCGAAGGTGGTCATGCCGATGACACGACCTTCCAGGCCCACGTACTTGTACCAGTAGTCCGCGTGAGCGGCCTCGATGGCGATACGCGCACTGACCTGCAACGGCAGAACGGCTTGCTTGTAGCCAGCGTCCTGAGCGTCGAACACGCTGGTGCACGGCATCGAAACGACGCGTACCTTGCGGCCTTGCTCGGTCAGTTTGTCGTAAGCCTGAACCGCCAGGCCCACTTCCGAACCGGTGGAGATCAGGATCAGCTCAGGCTCGCCTGCGCAGTCCTTCAACACGTAACCGCCACGGGCGATGTCGGCGATCTGGCCGGCATCACGCTCCTGGTGCTGCAGGTTCTGACGCGAGAAGATCAGCGCCGAAGGGCCGTCCTTGCGCTCGATGGCCAGTTTCCAGCAAACAGCCGATTCAACGGCATCGGCTGGACGCCAGGTGTCCAGGTTCGGGGTGCTGCGCAGGCTGGTCAGTTGCTCGATAGGCTGGTGAGTCGGGCCGTCTTCGCCCAGACCGATGGAGTCGTGGGTGTAGACGAACACCACGCGTTTCTTCATCAGCGAGGCCATGCGCACCGCGTTGCGCGCGTATTCCATGAACATCAGGAAGGTCGCGCCGTAAGGCACCAGGCCACCGTGCAGGGACACGCCGTTCATGATCGCGCTCATGCCGAACTCGCGAACGCCGTAGTACATGTAGTTGCCGCTGGCGTCTTCAGCCGAGACACCTTTGCAACCTTTCCACAGGGTCAGGTTGGAACCGGCCAGGTCAGCGGAGCCGCCGAGCAGTTCAGGCAGCAGCGGGCCGTAGGCATTCAGGGCGTTCTGGCTGGCTTTACGGCTGGCGATGGTTTCGCCCTTGGCCGCAACTTCCGCGATGTAAGCCGAGGCTTTTTCCGCGAAATCGGCTGGCAGTTCACCGCTGAGGCGACGCACCAATTCGTTGGCTTCGGTCGGGAACGCGGCGGAGTAAGCGGCGAAACGCTGGTCCCACTCGGCTTCGGCAGCGCGGCCTTTTTCCTTGGCGTCCCACTCGGCATAGATGTCAGCCGGGATTTCGAACGGGCCGTGGTTCCAGTTCAGCGCCTTGCGGGTCAGGGCGATTTCCGCGTCACCCAGTGGGGCGCCGTGGCAGTCTTCCTTGCCTTGCTTGTTCGGCGAACCGAAACCGATGGTGGTCTTGCAGCAGATCAGGGTCGGCAGCTCGCTTTTGCGCGCGGTCTCGATCGCAATCTTGATTTCTTCCGGGTCGTGACCGTCGACGTTGCGGATCACTTGCCAGTTGTAGGCTTCGAAACGCTTCGGCGTGTCGTCGGTGAACCAGCCTTCGACTTCGCCATCGATGGAGATGCCGTTGTCATCGTAGAAGGCGATCAGTTTGCCCAGGCCCAAGGTACCGGCCAGGGAGCCGACTTCGTGGGAAATGCCTTCCATCATGCAGCCATCACCCAGGAACACGTAGGTGTGGTGGTCGACGATGTTGTGGCCAGGACGGTTGAACTGCGCCGCCAGGACTTTTTCCGCCAGGGCGAAACCCACGGCGTTGGCCAGGCCTTGGCCCAGTGGACCGGTGGTGGTTTCAACGCCTGGGGTGTAGCCAAATTCCGGGTGACCCGGGGTGCGGCTGTGCAGTTGGCGGAACTGCTTGAGGTCTTCGATCGACAGGTCGTAGCCGGTCAGGTGCAGCAGCGAGTAGATCAGCATCGAGCCGTGGCCGTTGGACAGCACGAAGCGGTCACGGTCGGCGAACGATGGATTGCTTGGGTTGTGCTTGAGGTAGTCACGCCACAGCACTTCGGCGATATCCGCCATACCCATAGGGGCACCCGGATGGCCGCTGTTGGCTTTTTGCACGGCATCCATGCTGAGGGCACGAATGGCGTTGGCACGCTCACGACGGCTTGGCATCGCTGATCTCCTAGGGTTTGAATAAAACGAAACGGAAAAAAGGCGAGCATTTTCCCTCACCCACCCGCCTCGGGGCAATGACAGATAGTCATCTAGAGGCGTTTTTCCAATGGATAACGACGGTTTCGGCGGGTGAAACCTTTCTGCTATTCGTTTGTAGAGACAACAGCGCCTTGAGAAGTGCCATCTATCGAGCAATATCAAAACTTTTTGATATTGCTCTTGCGAGGCTTTCTGACCATCACTAGACTGCTGGCCCTATGAATCTACGCGTGCCTTCCATTCAACATGACGATTGCGATGAGCTGGCGGCCTTGTGCAAGGCCGGTGGCGATCCTCTACGCCTGAATGTATTGCGCGCGCTGGCCAACGATTCGTTTGGCGTACTGGAACTGGCGCAGATCTTCGGCATCGGTCAATCCGGCATGAGTCACCACCTCAAGGTCCTGGCCCAGGCCGACCTGGTGGCGACCCGCCGTGAAGGCAACGCGATTTTCTACCGTCGCGCCCTGCCCCACACCGACTTGCTGGGCGGCAAGCTGCACGCAGCCTTGCTGGACGAAGTGGACAACCTGACCCTGCCGGCCGATGTGCAATTGCGGATCGCTCAGGTACACGGGCAACGGGCGGCGGCCAGCCAGGACTTTTTCTCACGGGTCGCGGAGAAGTTTCGCGCCCAGCAAGACCTGATCGCCGGCCTGGCGCAGTACCGCGAAAGCGTGGTGGCGCTGCTCGACAAGCTGAGCTTCAGCGAAGGCGCCACGGCGATTGAAGTCGGCCCCGGCGATGGCGGTTTCCTGCCGGAACTGGCGCGCCGCTTCACCCAGGTCACGGCGCTGGACAACAGCCCGGCGATGCTCGAACTGGCGCGCCAGGTCTGTGAACGTGAACGGCTGACTAACGTCAGCTTGCAATTGGCCGATGCATTGAATGGCGTAAGCCTGACCGCCGATTGCGTTGTACTGAACATGGTGCTGCACCATTTCGCCGCACCGGCCGAAGCGCTCAAGCACATGGCCGGCTTGCTGCAACCAGGCGGTAGCCTGTTAGTGACAGAGTTATGTAGCCACAACCAGAGTTGGGCCAGGGAGGCCTGCGGTGATCTATGGTTGGGGTTTGAACAGGACGATCTGGCCCGTTGGGCCACCGCTGCGGGACTCGTTCCCGGGGAAAGCCTCTATGTAGGCTTACGTAATGGTTTCCAGATTCAGGTCCGCCATTTTCAGCGGCCGGCTGGCGACACTCACCATCGGTAAATTCAGGAAAACATCGAGATGAGCGAATACTCCCTCTTCACCTCCGAGTCCGTGTCTGAAGGGCATCCGGACAAAATCGCCGACCAGATTTCCGATGCGGTGCTGGACGCCATCATTGCTGAAGACAAGTTCGCCCGTGTGGCGTGCGAGACGCTGGTCAAGACCGGCGTGGCAATCATCGCAGGTGAAGTGACCACAACGGCTTGGGTCGATCTCGAAGAGATCGTGCGTAACGTCATTCTGGACATCGGCTACAACAGCTCCGATGTCGGCTTCGACGGTGCCACTTGCGGCGTGATGAACATCATCGGCAAGCAGTCCCCTGACATCAACCAGGGTGTCGACCGTGCCAAGCCTGAAGATCAGGGCGCCGGCGACCAGGGCCTGATGTTCGGCTACGCGAGCAACGAAACCGACGTGCTGATGCCAGCACCGATCACCTTCTCGCACCAGCTCGTGCAACGGCAAGCCGAAGCCCGTAAATCCGGCCTGCTGCCTTGGCTGCGCCCGGACGCCAAGTCGCAAGTGACTTGCCGTTACGAAGGCGGCAAGGTGGTCGGGATCGACGCCGTTGTACTGTCGACCCAGCACAACCCTGAAGTGTCGTACAAAGACCTGCGCGAAGGCGTGATGGAGCTGATCGTCAAGCACGTGCTGCCTGCCGAGTTGCTGACCAAGGACACCCAGTTCCACATCAACCCGACTGGCCAGTTCATCATCGGCGGCCCGGTTGGCGACTGCGGTCTGACCGGTCGCAAGATCATCGTCGACAGCTACGGCGGCATGGCCCGTCACGGCGGCGGCGCGTTCTCCGGTAAAGATCCATCGAAGGTTGACCGTTCGGCGGCTTATGCCGGTCGTTACGTGGCCAAGAACATCGTCGCGGCCGGCCTGGCCGAGCGTTGCGAGATCCAGGTTTCCTACGCGATCGGTGTTGCCCAGCCGACTTCGATCTCGTTGAACACCTTCGGCACCGGCAAAATCAGCGACGACAAAATCGTCAAACTGGTTCGCGAAGTGTTCGACCTGCGTCCATACGCCATCACCACCATGCTCGACCTGCTGCACCCGATGTACCAGGAAACCGCTGCGTACGGCCACTTCGGTCGCACCCCGGAAACCAAGACCGTGGGCGAAGACACCTTCACCACGTTCACCTGGGAAAAGACCGACCGCGCCGATTCGTTGCGCGCTGCTGCCGGCCTGTAAGACTTCCCCGGCGGTACCCAAAGCCCCGCACGGTTCGCGCCGTGCGGGGCTTTTTCATGCTGGAAAATCTGTCCTCGAAACACCCCGAAAAACACCCCGCTTTTACAAAACTGATGACCGACTATTCTTCCAGACATCCCAACGAGCAAGGACGCTCTCGATGCTCCCCAGCCTGCGCCTGTTTTTCGCCCTCCTGCTGACATCCCTGACCGCCAGCGCCGCCGATTGCCCCAACTGGGCACCCGCGCGTGCCCAAGCCGAAATCACCACCCTGCAACAGCAACTCGACCGTTGGGACGACAGCTACCACCGCAAGGGCCAATCCCTGATCGGTGACGAACTCTACGACCAGTCCCGAGCCCGGCTGACGCAATGGCGCACCTGTTTAAACCTCGCCCCTGCCCCTGAACCGCTGCGAACGGCGGGCGGCAAGGTGCCTCACCCCATCGTCCACACGGGGTTGGAAAAACTCCACGACGGACCCGCCGTCGAACACTGGCTGCGCGATCGCAAGGATGTCTGGATTCAGCCAAAGGTCGACGGCGTGGCGGTATCGCTGATCTACAGCAAAGGCCTGCTGCAACAGGCGATCAGTCGCGGCGACGGCATGAACGGCCAGGACTGGACCGCCTCCGCACGCCAGATCGCCGGCATCCCCCAGCAACTGAAGCAACCAATGGACGTCCTCGTGCAAGGCGAACTCTATTGGCGCCTGACCGATCACATACAAGCCAAAGCCGGCAGCCTCAACGCCCGCGCCAGCGTGGCCGGGTTGATGGCGCGCAAGTCGCTGAGTGCGGAGCAGGCTGCCGGGATCGGGTTGTTTGTCTGGGATTGGCCGCAAGGTCCGGAAAGCTGGCCTGCCCGGGTCACCGCTTTGGATAGGCTGGGATTCCCGGCCACCGGCGTCTACAGCCAATCGATCAACACCTTTGCCGATGCAGACCGCTGGCGCGATCACTGGTATCGCTCGCCCCTGCCTTTCGCCAGCGACGGCGTCGTCCTGCGCCAGGATTCACGTCCACCCGCCGAACGCTGGCAGGCCCGGCCGCCTTACTGGAGCGTCGCCTGGAAATACCCCTTCGCCCAGGCATTGGCCGAGGTGCGCAAGGTGCATTTCAAGATCGGCCGGACCGGGCGGATCACCCCGGTACTGGAGCTGTCGCCGGTAAAGCTCGATGACCGGCAGATCAAACGAGTGAGCGTCAGCTCCATGCAACGCTGGGAGCAATTGGACATTCGCCCCGGTGATCAGGTTGCCATCAGCCTCGCGGGCCTGACCATTCCCAGGCTCGATGACGTCGTGCTGCGCAGCGCCGAGCGCGCGGAAGTGAATGCACCGCTGGCGGCTGACTTTCATCCGCTGAGCTGCTGGCAGCCAACGCCGGGCTGCGAAAGCCAATTTCTCGCCCGGCTGACCTGGCTAAGCGGCAAGCAAGGGCTGGCCTTGCCGCATGTCGGGCCGGGCACCTGGGAGAAACTTCTCGAAACAGGCCGCCTCAACAGCCTGCTGGATTGGTTGACCCTCGATGCCCAAGAGCTTGCTAACATTGCCGGCTTCGGCGAGCGCAGCAGCGCTCGTCTTTTAAACAGTTTTGAAAGTGCCCGGCAGCGTCCGTTTGCTCGCTGGCTCAAAGCCCTTGGCTTGCCGCCGACGGGTCAGGCGAAGCTTGCCGATTCATGGCAGACCCTGGCGCAACGCAGCCACGAACAGTGGCAGGCCGAAGCCGGCATCGGCCCGGGACGCGCAGCGCAATTGAGCGCGTTTTTTCGCGACCCGCAGGTCCTGGCCTTGAGTGAAACATTACGTATGGCGGGGATTGACGGTTTTTAGCGACCAACAATGCCTGTCAGCCCGGGAACCCAATGGTGGCGCTGCGCTCAAACAGCCCATTGCCACCTCGACCCGCTTGCCTTTTTTTGCATGGAGCTTTTATGAAATTTCTTGCACCGCTCGCCCTGCTGACCCTTTGCGGCATGATGGCTGCTCCGCTGATGGCAGCCGAAGAGATCCCGGAACTGACCGGTTGCGCCGCCAAGAAACAGGGCATCGTCAACCAGATCGAACTGGCCAAATCCCATGGCAACGCCGATCAGCAGGCGGGCCTGGAAACCGCCCTGAACGAAGTCACCACCCACTGCACCGACGCCTCCTTGAAGAAGGAACGGGAAAACAAGGTGCTCGACGCCAAGCATGAAGTCAGCAAGCGCCAGGCCGATCTCGACAAGGCCATGAGCAAGGGCGATGCCGAGAAAATCAACAAACGCAAAGACAAACTGGCCGAGTCCCGCAAGGAATTGCAGGAAGCGCTGGATGAACTGGATAAGTAGGACCTCGGCGTTGCGAGGGAGCTTTTGTGGCGAGGGGGCTTGCCCCCGCTGGGTCGCGAGCGACCGCAAAATCAGCAGACGCGGATAATCAGATAGACCGCGCGGGCCGAATTGACGACTGCTTCGCAGCCGAACGGGGGCAAGCCCCCTCGCCACAGGGAATACACACCGCTAGATCAATGATCCCGAAACTGTTTATGGCAAGCACTGCAGGCATCTTCAACTTTCTGCACCGCCGGCCCGAGGTTGCTGGCCTTGTACGGCTGGACCTTGCTGGCAATCACCAATTCACCGGTGGCGCCTTCAAGGTTGCGGGCCATTTCCTGGAAGCGTGCCTGTTGCTTCCACACATCGTCCTTGGCGCTGGTGTGATCTTCTTCGCGCACCTGCGGGAAATGTTTCCACGGCTCATGGGACAGCGCATCGAGTTTCACCGCACCCTCGGCAAATTTCGGCCCGTCGAACGGAATGCGTCCGCGCAACATGCCACCCAGGTCTTCGCCGGTCTTGAGCATTTGCTTGAAGATCGCCTTGCGTTGACCCAATGGCGAATTCGGATCAACACCGCCGCAGGCGGACAAGGTCAGGCAGGCCAGCAATACAACAGAAATTCTTTTAAGAGTCATGGTGGCTTCAGGTCACGGGGAACGGCGGCCAGTATCCTCGCGTCATCGTTAAACACCAATAGCCCTATTATCAATAAGGGTTGTTTGAGCGCATGGAGCACTCAGGCAGCCGTCAAAGGAATTACTCCATGAACAGCCGTTTCATGGCCTGGCGCCCGCGCCTGGCCTGGACCCTTCCGATGGTAGCCGTGCTCGCGGGCTGCACCGGCGGCGAAAACAACACCCCGAAAACCCACGCCCTGGCCACCTACACCAGCGCCACCTGGGAAGCGTTGCCAACGGTGTCCGACGATGATCTGGTGGCCGGTTTCGGTACCTGGCGCAGCGCCTGCACCCGACTCAAGGCCGACCCGGTCTGGGGCTCGACCTGCGCGGCGTCGGCCACTGTGCCGCAAACCGCCGCTGAGATTCGCGGCTTTCTCAAGCAGAACCTGGACGTCTACGGCCTGCGTGCCGCCAACGACAATCCCAATGGCCTGATCACCGGCTACTACGAACCGGTGTACCCCGGCAGCCTGACCCAGACCGAAGTGGCTAATGTCCCGGTTTACGGCGTGCCCGAGGACATGATCATTGTGTCCCTGGACAGCCTCTACCCGGAACTCAAGGGCAAACGCCTGCGCGGTCGACTTGAAGGTCGCGTGCTCAAACCCTACGACGACGCCGCCACCATCGAGAGCAAAGGGGTCAAGGCGCCGGTCGTGGCCTGGCTGACCGACCCGATGAACCTGCAATTCCTGCAAATCCAGGGTTCCGGGCGGATCCAGCTCGACAGTGGTCGACAACTGCGTATCGCTTATGCCGACCAGAACGGCCATCCGTATCGTCCCATCGGCCGCTGGCTGGTGGATCAGGGTGAACTGAAGAAGGAAGACGTGACCATGGGCGCTATCAGCGCCTGGGCCAAGGCGAATCCGTCGCGAATTCCGCAGTTGCTCGGCAGCAACCCCAGCTACGTGTTTTTCACCCAAAATCCGGACAGCAACGAAGGGCCTCGCGGCTCGCTGAACGTACCGCTGACGGCGGGCTACAGCGCGGCGGTGGATCGCAAGGTGATTCCGCTGGGCAGTCTGCTTTGGTTATCCACCACCAAACCGGATGGCAGCGCACTGGTGCGGCCGGTGGCGGCCCAGGACACTGGCGGCGCGATTGCCGGCGAAGTGCGGGCGGACCTGTTCTGGGGCACCGGCGAAGCGGCCGGGCAATTGGCGGGGGATATGAAGCAGCAGGGGCAGATCTGGATGTTGTGGCCTAAAGGTGCAGCGTTGCCGCAAGTGCCGCAGGTGGCTGACAAGCCTTAACGTCAAAAGATCGCAGGCTCCTACGGGGAATCGTTGTGAACACGGTCCCTGCAGGAGCTACCGAAGCCTGCGATCTTTTGCTTTTGCTTCAATCAGATCGACACAAAAAAGAAACTGGCAATCAACCCCATCCCCACAAACCACACCAGCGACCGCAAGATCGCCCAGTCCGCCAGGTAGCAAATGATGTACAGCAGCCGACTGGTGATAAACAGCACCGCCAGCACGTTGACCGTCACCAACTGCGCCGTGCCCACCAGATGGGCCGCGAGCACTGCCACCGCGAACGCCGGCATCACTTCAAAACTGTTCAACTGCGCCGCATGGGCACGCCGGCCCAAGCCATTCAGCGATTCGAGAAAGTCCCGGGGATCATGGTTGTCTTTCAGGTTGTACCTGCCACTGGCCTTGGCGATGGCCGTGCAGACATAGGGCAGGAAAATCGCAATCAAAACGCACCACAGCGCAACCGTCATAAAGCAGTCCCTTCTTCAGTTTTCAGAAATTCGGTGGTCGGTCAAAACTTCATCACCAGGATGCCGATCAGCACCAACCCACAGGCTAAGAGCCGCGGCCGGCCGAAAGGTTCTTTCAAGTAGCGCATGCCGAACAGCACCACCAGGATCACACTGATCTCACGCAACGCCGCCGCTTCGGCAATCGAGCCCAGTTGCATCGCCCACAGCACCAGAGCGTAGCTGAACAACACGCAAAACCCGACCGCCAACCCCAGTCGCCACTGTTCTCGCCAGAACAGCATGAACGCCGGTCGCTTGCGCACCAGCGCCAGCAACGGGAATGGCCAGGCACTGAGCAGCGTGACCCACACCAGGTAATCCAGCGGATGCGACCAGCGCCGCAACGCCTGGCCATCGATGAAGGTGTAGCAGCCGATGCACAGGCCAATCAGCGCCACCACTGGCAGCATTGACCACGGCAATCGCGCACCGCCACCGCCCTGCCACAGCAGGCACAGCATGCCGAACGGGATCAGCAAAATGCCGAAGATCTGCTGATTCGTCAGCACTTCCCCGGCGAAGATCAGCGTCAGCGCCAGCACCACCAGTGGCGACAGGCCCCGCATCAGCGGATAGACCAGCCCCAGGTCGCCAACCCGGTAGGCCTGGATCAGCAAATAGCGATAGAGCAACTCGAACGCCGCCGACGCCAGGATCCACGGCCAGATTTCAATCGGCGGCACGTTCACGAACGGCAGCATCACGGCGACAAACAGCATCGCCACCGAGTCCATGCACGCCACCACCAGCAGCCGCTCGGCGCTGAATTTGATCAGGGTATTCCACGCCGCGTGCAACAGCGCCGCGACCAACACCAGTGCTGTTGCAAGCACGGTTCACTCCTTCTGTTGCCCACCCCCATCCCTGTAGGAGCGAGGCTTGCCCGCGAAGGCGATCTCAAGGACGCCTTCGCGGGCAAGCCTCGCTCCTACGGAAAGCGGGCAGATAATTGATTCGCCATATGTCCGCAGCTGTTTATACTGCAAGCGACCACGCCGCACTCAGTTGCGCACAGACTAATTCCAATAATTCCTGCCCCCGCCCGCTCTCCTCGAGAACGGCCGATGGCCTGCGTATGCCTGATCCGAGCGTCAAGACTACCGACAGAGACCTTGCGCATGCCACTCGCCTTGCTTGCCCTCGCTGTTGCCGCGTTCGGCATCGGCACCACTGAATTCGTCATCATGGGCTTGCTGCCCGATGTCGCCCGCGACCTCGCCGTGAGCATTCCCCACGCCGGCCTGTTGATTACCGGCTACGCCCTGGGCGTGGTGTTCGGCGCGCCGATCCTGGCGATCGGCACCGCGAACATGCCACGCAAAGCCACGCTGCTGGGCATGACGCTGATGTTCATCCTCGGCAACATCCTCTGCGCCCTGGCGCCGAACTACGCGACGCTGATGGCTGCGCGGGTGGTCACCGCGTTGTGCCACGGAGCGTTCTTCGGTATCGGTTCGGTGGTCGCGGCCGGTCTGGTGGCGCCGAACAAACGGGCCCAGGCGATTGCCATGATGTTCACCGGCTTGACCCTTGCCAACGTGCTCGGCGTGCCACTGGGCACGGCGCTCGGCCAATATGCCGGTTGGCGCTCGACGTTCTGGGCGGTGTCGGTGATCGGCGTGATCGCGGCCATCGCCCAATGGGTGTGGTTGCCGAAAGACATCGTCATGGACAAGGCGAACCTGGCCAGCGAGTTCAAGGTGCTGGGCAAGGTCAACGTGTTGCTGGCCCTGGGCATGAGCGTGCTGGCGTCCACCAGTCTGTTCAGCGTCTTCACCTACATCGCACCGATCCTGCAAGACATCACCGGCGTCAGCCCCCACGGCGTGACGATCATGTTGCTGTTGTTCGGCGTGGGTCTGACGGCGGGCAGCATGCTCGGCGGGCGCTTGGCGGACAGTCGCTTGCTGCCTTCGCTGGTGGGCATGGCCCTGGCGGTCGCGGTGGTGCTGGCGGCGTTCAGCCAGACCAGCCATTCGGTGATTCCGGCGGCGATTACGCTGGTGTTGTGGGGGATTTTTGCGTTTGCCCTGTGCCCGATCCTGCAACTGCTGATCATTGATCAGGCGCATGAGGCGCCGAACCTCGGCTCGACGTTGAACCAGAGTGCATTCAACCTCGGCAATGCCGCTGGCGCGTGGATTGGCGGGCTGGTGGTGGCCAGTGGCGCGGACCTGGCGGATTTGCCGTGGACGGGGGCGCTGGTCAGCGGGCTGACGGTGCTGACGGCGCTGTTCTATATCTACCTGCAACGGCGCGGGGCGGCTGCGGTCAATGTGTCCGGCTGACTCGACGCACTGCATTAACCTGTGGCGAGGGGGCTTGCCCCCGTTCGGCTGCGCAGCAGTCGCAATCCAGACACCGCGCTCATCCTGATTTACCGCGATTGCAGATTTGAGGGCCGCTTCGCAGCCCAACGGGGGCAAGCCCCCTCGCCACAGGGGATCGTATTTGTGTCCCTGACTTGCGACAGCCCATCCAACCTCATGCACGACCCGCATCGTGCCCAACTCCACCCACCATCCAAAGGACCCCGGATGCTTGAACTTGTCGCTGCGTTTATCTGCCTCACGTCCCTCCTCACCTACGTGAATTTCCGCTTCATCGGCCTGCCCCCCACCATCGGTGTGATGGTCACGGCGCTGATGTTTTCCCTGCTGTTGCAAGGCCTGAGCCTGCTCGGCTACCCCGGTCTCGAAGAGCGCGTACAACAGCTGATCGGCCAGATCGACTTCGGTGATCTGCTGATGAACTGGATGCTCTCGTTCCTGCTGTTCGCCGGCGCCCTGCACGTCAATCTGAGCGACCTGCGCAGTTACCGCTGGCCCATCGGCCTGCTCGCGACCTTCGGCGTATTGATCGCCACGGCGGTGATCGGCAGCCTCGCCTATTACATTTTTGCCCTGTTCGGCTGGCACGTGAGCTTCTTGTATTGCCTGCTGTTCGGCGCGCTGATCTCCCCCACCGACCCGATTGCGGTGCTCGGTGTGCTGCGGACCGCCAACGCGTCCAAGCCGCTGAAAACCACGATCGTCGGCGAGTCGCTGTTCAACGATGGCACGGCGGTGGTGGTGTTCACCGTGTTGCTGGGTATCGCGCAATTGGGCGAAACCCCGACCGTCGGCGCCACGGCCATGCTGTTCGCCCACGAGGCGATTGGCGGCGTGGTGTTTGGCGGGCTGATCGGTTACCTGGTGTACCTGATGATCAAGAGCATCGAGCAGCATCAGATCGAAGTGATGCTGACCCTGGCGCTGGTGATCGGCGGTTCGGCCATGGCTTCGGAGCTGCACGTGTCCGCGCCGATCGCGATGGTGGTCGCCGGTCTGATCATCGGTAACCTGGGGCGCAACCTGGCGATGAACGACATGACCCGAAAGTACCTGGACGGTTTCTGGGAACTGCTCGACGACATGCTCAACGCCCTGCTGTTCGCGCTGATCGGCATGGAACTGTTGCTGCTGCCATTCAACTGGCTGCACGTATTGGCCGCGAGTTTGCTGGCGTTGGCGATTCTGCTGTCGCGTCTGTTGACCGTGGCCCCGGCCATCCTGCTGTTGCGGCGCTGGCGCACCGTGCCGCGCGGGACGATCCGAATCCTGACCTGGGGTGGTTTGCGCGGCGGTGTGTCGGTAGCCCTGGCCCTGGCGTTGCCGCTGGGCCCGGAGCGGGATCTGATCCTGAGCATCACCTACATCGTGGTGTTGTCGTCGATCCTGTTGCAGGGTTTGAGCATCGGCAAACTGGTCAAGTACGTGACCCGGGATGAGCCTGCGCCAACGGCACAGGCCGAGCATCACTGATTACTTTTTGATCTTCTGCGGGTCAGGCTTCCCGGGCAGATCCGCAGCCTTGTTCGGCGTGCTGCTTTCACTGCGCACCTGGGCATGGCTGATCAGGGCAAAAATGAAACTGCCGCCAATGATGTTGCCCGCCAGCGTCGGCCCGGCGAACACCAGCCAGAAATCCTTCCACGGCAACTCGCCGGCAAACACCAGGTACGACACCTCCGCCGAACCGACGACGATGTGGGTGAAATCCCCCAGCGCCATCAGGTAGGTGATGAGGATGATGATCCACATCTTGGCGCTCTCCATGGACGGGATCATCCAGACCATGGTGGCGATCATCCAGCCGGAAATGATGCCTTTGGCGAACATCTGGCTGGCGCTGTTTTCCATGATCTTGCGCCCGATGTCGAGGAAGGCCAGGTCGGTGTTGGTGTCGAAGATTGGCAGGTGCAGCATCACGTAGGCCACCAGCAACGTCCCGCACAGGTTGCCGAACAGCACGACACCCCACAGGCGCAGCAAGCGCCCGAAATTGCTCAACGTGGGTTTGGTCATGATCGGCAGCACGGCCGTCAGGGTGTTTTCGGTGAACAGTTGCTGGCGCGCCAGGATCACCGCGAGGAAACCGGCGCAGTAGCCGAAACTGGCGATCACCTTGAAACCTTCGCCGTCCGGCAGGCGGGAATTGAGCAGCCCCATGGCCATCAGCGACAGGCCCATGGTCAGGCCGGCGGCCAGGGCCGACCACCACAGCGCGGCGACGCTGCGTTCCAGCTCCTGATCGCCCTGGGTGCGGATGATTTCATGCAACACCGCCGCCCGGGGCGGCTGGTTGCGGTCGGCTTCGTGCTGCTCTTCAGCCGAGAGGTTCGGGGTCTTGCCGTCTTTTTGAGTGTCCATGGAGCTCCGGAACCGGTGGCGTGTCATGTAGGTACGACACGCGGGGTTCGGAGCTGTTCACTGACCTCGGCAGATCGCTCCCACGCTCTGCGTGGGAATGCCTCTTGTAACGCTCTGCGTCACGCTTTGGGACGCAGAGCGTCCCGGGCTGCATTCCCACGCGGAGCGTGGGAACGATCATCAATCGACGACGACGTCATCCTTGAACTGGTCTTTGACGTAGAGGATTTCGGTGCGGCCGTGGGGCGCCGGCAGGCCGTCTTCGCCGAGGTTGACGAACACCATGCGCTCGACGGTCAGGATACTTTTGCGGGTGATCTTGTTGCGCACTTCGCAGGTCAGGGTGATCGAGGTGCGGCCGAACTCGGTGGCGGTGATGCCCAGTTCGATGATGTCGCCCTGGCGCGAGGCGCTGACGAAGTTGATCTCGGAAATGTACTTGGTGACCACGCGCTGGTTGCCCAACTGGACGATCGCATAGATCGCCGCTTCTTCGTCGATCCAGCGCAACAGGCTGCCGCCGAACAGCGTGCCGTTGGGGTTGAGGTCTTCGGGTTTTACCCATTTGCGGGTGTGGAAATTCATGGGGGGCTCCGGGGTTGAGGCGTTTGAGCGATAGGTTTCTGCCCCCAGCTTCAAGTTTTAAGCGACAAGCTGCAAGTAAAAGCAGATTCGCTGTTACTTGCCGCTTGTAGCTTGTCACTTGCCACTAGCCGGACAAAGAAAGCTATAATCGCCACCGTTTCAAAACGGCTACTACCGTTTTCCCGCCACCTGTCCGAGGGGCGCTGCAGCAGGTCAAACCTGTCAGGCTCGGATGGGGCGTTGCCTGGCCCTGGCCAGACACTAAACGCACAACGGCGCCCATTCGCATACATTACGAATGGAGGCTCATCATGAGCGCTGTCATCACGCCTGCAGATTTTACCGATTACAAAGTTGCCGACATGTCCCTGGCTGCCTGGGGTCGTCGCGAAACCATCATCGCCGAATCCGAAATGCCTGCCCTGATGGGTCTGCGCCGCAAGTACGCCGGTGAGCAGCCGCTCAAAGGCGCCAAGATTCTCGGCTGCATCCACATGACCATTCAGACTGCCGTGCTGATCGAAACCCTGGTTGCCCTGGGTGCCGAAGTACGCTGGTCGTCCTGCAACATTTTCTCGACTCAAGACCAGGCCGCTGCTGCTATCGCCGCTGCCGGCATCGCGGTGTATGCCTGGAAAGGCGAAACCGAAGAAGAGTACGAGTGGTGCCTGGAGCAAACCATCCTGAAAGATGGCGCGCCTTGGGATGCCAACATGATCCTCGACGACGGCGGCGACCTGACCGAGCTGCTGCACAAGAAATACCCGGCGATCCTGGACCGCGTCCACGGCGTCACCGAAGAAACCACCACTGGCGTGCACCGTCTGCTGGACATGCTGGCCAAGGGCGAGCTGAAAATCCCGGCCATCAACGTCAACGACTCGGTGACCAAGAGCAAGAACGACAACAAGTACGGCTGCCGTCACAGCCTGAACGACGCGATCAAGCGCGGCACCGACCACCTGCTGTCCGGCAAGCAAGCGCTGGTCATCGGTTACGGTGACGTGGGCAAGGGCTCGGCCCAGTCCCTGCGTCAGGAAGGCATGATCGTCAAGGTTTCCGAAGTTGACCCGATCTGCGCCATGCAAGCCTGCATGGACGGCTATGAGCTGGTTTCGCCGTTCATCGACGGCATCAACAACGGCACCGAAGCCTCCATCGACAAAGCGCTGCTGGGCAAGATCGACCTGATCGTGACCACCACCGGTAACGTCAATGTGTGCGACTCGAACATGCTCAAGGCCCTGAAGAAGCGCGCTGTTGTCTGCAACATCGGCCACTTCGACAACGAAATCGACACCGCTTTCATGCGCAAGAACTGGGCATGGGAAGAAGTGAAGCCACAGGTTCACAAGATCCACCGCACCGGCCCTGGCGCATTCGACGCCCAAAACGACGACTACCTGATCCTGCTGGCCGAAGGCCGTCTGGTTAACCTGGGTAACGCCACCGGTCACCCAAGCCGCATCATGGACGGTTCGTTCGCCAACCAGGTGCTGGCGCAGATCTTCCTGTTCGGTCAGAAGTACGCCGACCTGTCGCCAGCCCAGAAAGCCGAGCGCCTGACCGTTGAAGTACTGCCGAAGAAACTCGACGAAGAAGTGGCCCTGGAAATGGTCCGCGGTTTCGGCGGCGTCGTGACTCAACTGACCAAGACCCAGGCCGACTACATCGGCGTGACCGTCGAAGGCCCGTTCAAGCCGCACGCCTACCGGTACTGACAGCAGCTGCAAGTGGCAAGCTTCAAGCGGCAAGTAAAAGCGGTTCGTTTACTTGTGGCTTGAGGCAGGTGCTTGCTTCTTCATCGCTTTTTTGCAGCCGTGAGTTGCGGGCTTCAACTACGAGAGTCGGCGCTACGCCCTCTTGCAGCTTGCAACTTGCAGCTGGAGGTCCCCTCCATGTCCCAAGACCGTCGCTACAGCTTCGAGTTCTTCCCGACCAAGACCGATGCTGGGCATGAAAAACTGCTCGCCACTGCCCGTCAGCTGGCGACGTACAACCCCGATTTCTTTTCCTGCACCTATGGCGCTGGCGGTTCGACCCGTGATCGCACCATCAACACCGTGTTGCAGCTCGAAAGTGAAGTCAAAGTCCCGGCCGCACCGCATCTGTCTTGCGTGGGCGACAGCAAGGACGACCTGCGCAGCCTGCTGACGCAATACAAGGCTGCCGGCATTACCCGTATCGTTGCCCTGCGCGGTGACCTGCCTTCGGGCATGGGCATGGCCAGCGGTGAACTGCGCCACGCCAACGACTTGGTTGAATTCATTCGTGAAGAAACCGGCGATCATTTCCACATCGAAGTCGCCGCTTACCCGGAAATGCATCCGCAAGCGCGCAATTTCGAAGACGATCTGAACAACTTCGTGCGCAAGGCCAACGCCGGCGCCGACAGCGCGATCACCCAGTACTTCTTCAACGCCGACAGCTACTTCTACTTTGTCGAGCGAGTACGGGCGATGGGCGTGAACATCCCGATCGTGCCGGGGATCATGCCGATCACCAACTACAGCAAACTCGCGCGCTTCTCCGATGCCTGCGGTGCGGAAATCCCGCGCTGGATCCGCAAGCAACTGGAAGCCTACGGCGATGACACCCAGAGCATTCAAGGCTTTGGCGAGCAAGTCATCACCGAAATGTGCGAACGCCTGCTGCAAGGTGGCGCGCCAGGGTTGCACTTCTATACGTTGAACCAGGCTGAGCCGAGTCTGGCGGTGTGGAATAACCTGAAGTTGCCGCGGTAAAACAGCTGCAAGCTTCAAGTTGAAAGCGACAAGCCAGATCAAAAGATCGCAGCCTTCGGCAGCGCCCACGCGCCTCCGAGCGCTGCGATCTTTTGCTTTCAACGCCCGAAACAGAGCTTCTGGATCCCGTTTCTGGCTCTTTACGGTTTCTCGTCGTAATCTCAAGTCATGCCATTGATCGCGCAGTTACTGACCGTGCTTCTTTTCACTTGCCTGAGCTTCGCCGCCCGGGGCGAGAAATTGCGCATTGTCACAGAGCCGTGGGCGCCGTACGTGTACGAGGAAAACGGCAAAGCCCTGGGCCTGGACTACGAAACCACCGCCATCGTCTTCAAACGCCTGGGCATCGAAGTGGAATGGCAATTCCTGCCCTGGAAGCGCTGCCTGTCGATGCTCGACACCGGCCAGGCCGACGGTGCGCTGGATATTTTCCACAGCGACGAACGCGACGCCACCCTGCTCTACCCCAGCGAACCGCTCTCGGAAGTCGAGTTCGTGATGTTCTACGCCAACGAACGACCTCATCCGTTTCGCACCCTTGAAGAACTCAAAGGCCTGACCATCGGCACCTCGCCGGGTTATCTCTACAGCGAGGACTTCAGCGGTTCGACATTGTTTACCCGGGAGCCGGCGCCGACCCACGAAGCCAACTTCGGCAAGCTGCTGCGCGGGCGCATCGACCTGTTGATCACTGACCGCCGGGTCGGCCAGCATTTGCTGGATGAGCTAAAGATTCGCGATCAGATCAGCGAAAACCCGACGATCATCAGTCACCAGAGCCAATTCCTGGCGGTCCGACGCAATGCCGGCATGGATTTGCTGGTGCAACGTTTCGGCGCCGAACTCAAGCGCTTCAAGCGCGAGCCCGCCTACGCCGAGCTGAGCGCCCGTTATGGCGCCGGCCCGGCCCCCGATCTGCAAGCGCCAGGCATCACCGCCGCCCGTGGAAAAACCGTTGAGCAGCAGGAAAGCGGCGCGCAGTGAATGCTCTGTTATACTCCGGCCTTCCCGCCAGGCTCACGCCCGGACGCTCGGAATCGTTCAAGGCATCTCGACCCCGCTACAGCGCAGCTTTTCAGCCCGCGCGAGCGCTCCAGACGAGCCTTCGAAACCCAGCAGGACCGGACGGGATTGCGTCCTCTTAAACGCCATTCGCGCCAGGCAAGACTCCCATTGGGCCAAGCCCTAACTAAAACAGGATTACTCATGTCCTTTGCTTCCCTCGGTCTCTCCGAGGCTTTAGTCCGTGCCATCGAGGCAGCGGGCTATACCGAGCCTACTCCGGTGCAACAGCGGGCTATCCCCGCCGTGTTGCAAGGTCGCGACCTGATGGTTGCGGCGCAGACAGGTACTGGTAAAACCGGCGGCTTCGCCCTTCCGATCCTGGAGCGGTTGTTCCCCAACGGTCACCCGGACAAATCCCAGCGTCACGGCCCGCGCCAACCGCGCGTCCTGGTCCTGACCCCTACCCGCGAACTCGCGGCTCAGGTCCATGAAAGCTTCAAGGTCTATGCCCGTGACCTGAAGTTCGTCAGCGCCTGCATCTTCGGCGGCGTCGGCATGAACCCACAGGTTCAGGCCATGTCCCGCGGTGTTGACGTGCTGGTGGCCTGCCCTGGCCGCCTGCTCGACCTCGCCGGTCAAGGCAGCGTCGATCTGTCCCACGTGGAAATCCTCGTGCTGGACGAAGCCGACCGCATGCTCGACATGGGCTTTGTCCATGACGTGAAAAAGGTCCTTGCCCGTCTGCCGAGCAAACGCCAGAACCTGCTGTTCTCGGCGACCTTCTCCAAAGACATCACCGACCTCGCCGGCAAACTGCTGCACAACCCGGAACGCATCGAAGTCACGCCGCCGAACACCACGGTCGAGCGTATCGAACAGCGTGTGTTCCGCCTGGCCGCGAGCCACAAGCGCTCCTTGCTGGCGCATTTGATTACCGCCGGCGCCTGGGAACAGGTTCTGGTCTTCACCCGCACCAAGCACGGCGCCAACCGCCTGGCCGAGTACCTGGACAAACACGGCCTGAGCGCCGTCGCGATCCACGGTAACAAGAGCCAGAACGCGCGCACCAAAGCCCTGGCCGACTTCAAGGCCGGTGAAGTGCGCATCCTGGTTGCCACCGACATCGCCGCTCGCGGCCTCGACATCGACCAGTTGCCCCACGTGGTCAACTTCGAACTGCCGAACGTCGACGAAGACTATGTGCACCGTATCGGCCGTACGGGCCGGGCCGGTCGTTCGGGCGAGGCGATCTCGCTGGTCGCCCCGGACGAAGAGAAGCTGCTGAAAAGCATCGAGCGCATGACCAAGCAGAAGATTGCCGACGGCAACCTGATGGGCTTCGACTCCAGCGCTGTAGAAGCCGAGAAGCCAGAAGTCCGCGAGCGTCCGGATGTGCGTAACCCGCGCAACCCACGTGGCCCGCGCGGCGACGGTCCGAACGGCACTGGCGGTGGCGGCGGTCGTAAAGACAAAGGCAAGGACAAGGGCGGCAAGGAAAAACCTGCCGCTACTGGCCGTGGCGATCGTCCTGCCCGTGAGCACAAACCACGCGAAGGCACTCCGGCCCGCGAACAACAGCGTCCGGCGCCACGCGCTGCGGCGGCTGATCGCGCTCCGGACGAGTTCCTGGACGATGACGTGGATAACTTCGGTAACCGCGTTGACTACGTGCCGCAAGCCAAACCGGCCCAGGGCCGTGGTCGTCGTCCGGGTGCTCCGGCACAAGGCGCGGCGGCGGGCGCAGGTGCTGGTGCTCCGCGCACCGGCGGCAAGCCTCAGGGTCGCCAAAGCGGTCCGCGCAGCAGCGACGGCGCCACCACCGGCACCCCGCCAGCCAAGCGCAGCGGCCCACGCAACGGCGCGCCACGTGACGGTCAGGCCCGTCGCGAAGAGTCCCGCAACCGCCGCCCGGCCCGCACCGACGACCAGCCTCGTTCGGAACCGGCCGTGCAGAACCCGCGTGGCCCGGCACCGAAGATCATCCATAAAGAGTCGAAAACCGATCGGTTCCCGACGCCTGAGCAACTGGATCAACTGCCAGGCCGCCCACGCGGCGAAAAACCAGCATTGCTGACTCGCAATCGCTGATTTAACGCAGTAACCAAAAATGCCCCGGATCGCGAGATTCGGGGCATTTTTTATGCGCACCAACCCCTGTAGGAGCGAGGCTTGCCCGCGAACGGGGGCAACTCGGTTTCTGTTGTGTCGCGGATGGCGCCTTCGCGGGCAAGCCTCGCTCCTACAGGGTTTTGTCGTCCATGCAATTTGTGTTCGGCCATAAAAAAACGCCCCCGATCGCGAGATCGGGGGCGTTTTTGTTGAAGCGGCGAAGGTTACTTCGCTTTCACACCTTCAAACGTGACGTACAGATCAACCGCGTCGGACTGCGGACCCAGGTCCATCATCTTGCCGAAATCAGAGCGCTTGATGCTGGTGGTGCCTTCGAAGCCGGCACGGTAGCCGCCCCATGGATCCTTGCCTTCACCCAGGAAAGTGGCCTTGACCACAACTGGTTTGGTGACACCAGCAATAGTCAGGTTGCCCGCCACGTCGGCAGTGACTTTACCGTCGGCGTTTTTGCCGGTGGTTTTAACGCCGGTGGACACGAACGTAGCTTTAGGGAAATCAGCTACTTTCAGGAAGTCTTTGCTGGAGATGTGCTTGTCGCGCTCAGCGTTGTTAGTGAAAACGCTGGCGGTGTTCACGTTGAACTCGATCTTGCTGTCTTCTGGCTTGGCAGCGTCGAAGCTGAACTTGCCGTCGATATCCTTGAAGGAACCGGTGATGTAGCTGTAACCCAAGTGGCTGATCTTGAAGTCAACGAAGGCGTGCTGGCCTTCCTTGTCGACGGTGTAGTCAGCAGCCATCACGTTAGCGGACAGCAGCGCAGAACCGATTGCCAGAGCGGCGAGAGTCTTTTTCAACATGCTTTATTTCCTTTTGGAGTCGAGGTTGAATTTCAGGCTTTGCGACCCAGCATTCGCTTAAGGGTCACATCACGGTCGATAAAGTGGTGCTTCAATGCTGCCAACGCATGGAGACCGGAAAAAATTACCAGCGCCCACGCCAGGTACAGATGAATCGCACCTGCGGTATCTGCCTGGTCCGGTAGTCCGGACACCAGTGCAGGCACTTCAAACCAATCAAACACCGGGATCCCGACGCCTTCTGCGGTGGAAATCAGGTAACCGGCAATCATCACAGCAAACAGGCAGAGATACAGAAAGGCATGCCCGAATTTCGCGCCCAGGCGCGTCATGCGGCTGTAGCTGGTCAAGGTCGGTGGCGGTGGGCTGATAAGGCGCCACACCACGCGAAACACCATCAACGCCAGCAAGATCAGACCGATGCTCTTGTGGATATCCGGCCCTGCCTTGCGCCAGGGATCGTAATAACCGAGACCGACCATCCACAGACCCAACGCGAACATTGCGAACACCGCCAGCGCTACGCCCCAGTGCATGAAGATGCTGACCCAGCCGTAGCGAGCAGTAGAGTTTCGTAGTTGCATTGCCAAGTCCCTGTAAGTGCTGGCCCAAGACTATCGAGTTATCTATCGATTTAAAGCGGAAAATTTCGCTTTGAAATATCGAGAAATACGATCAAGAGTCTCTTAGGGATGCGTTAAGGAAAGATTAAAGACGCCAATCTCTGAAAAACCAGGTAGTCCAGGCCAAGAACACCTGCGCCATCCGGTTTATTCGAATCGTGAGGGCCCTTTTCTTCAGGCGTAAAAAAAGCGCGGCATCACTGCCGCGCTTTCTTTTTCAACCCAAAGCCTTACTGCGCTTTGGTATCGGTCGCTGCCGGTGTCGTTGCAGCAGGCTTCTTGGCCGCTGGCTTCTTCGCCGGTTCAGCTTTCTTGGCCGGAGCCTTTTTAGCATCGGTTTTCGCTGCTGGCTTCTTCGCCGCAGGCTTGGCCGCTTTCTTCGCAGGCTCGGCCTTGGCCGGTGCCGCTGGCTTCGGTGCTTCCACTGGCGCCGGGGCCGGGGTTGGCACTGGAGCAGGGGCCGGAGCTGGCGGGGTCACTGGCTCTGGGGCCTTGACCGGTTCTGGCTTCTTGTCGTCATCCGAACCGCCGAACAGGTTGGTGAAGAAGTTACCTTTCTTCGCCGCCACTGCGCCGGCCGCTGCTGCGGTCGCTGCCGGCACAACTTTCACCGGTTCAAACGACTTGCCCGCCGCCAGGTCTTCAACCTGACTGGCCGCACGCTGGCCAGTGCGCAAAGCGCCTTCCAGGGTGCCCGGGTACAAGGTGTCGGTATGTTCGCCAGCAAACGCTACGCGTTGCAGCGGACGCTCCCACAGGCGCCAGTACTTGCTGATCTGGCCCGGACCGAAGGCCAGGTAAGCGCCACCCATCGACGGGTCGGTGCTGTAGCGGCGGATTTCATAACCAGTGAACGAACCGCGCGCCTGTGGATAAAACGCGTGCAGGCGAATCAGCACCTGATCGACCATCTGCTTGTCGCCGAAAGCCTGCATCACCCGCGCATTGTCGCCGGACAGGTTGATCACCACGTTGGCGCCACCCTTGAGCGCCGGCTCTACCCACAACATACCGAGGCCGGCGTTGCTGTAGATCTCGCCGGACATGCGCGCCTTGCTTTCCCAGACCGGGGTCTTGAACTTCAGCATGATCTGGTCGCGCCAACCGTAGTTGGTGCCCTTGATCGCGCCCATGTGCTGGGCATCCAGCGACGGGGTCATGATGATCTTGCTCAGGGCGCGCAATGGCACAGCGACCACCACGTAGTCAGCCTGGTAGCCAACACTGCCGACCTTGACGGTCACGCCGTCCTTGTCCTGGGTGATGGCCGAGACTGGCGAGTTGGTTTTGATGGTCTTCAGTTGTTTGACGAAGGCCTGGGCCAGCACCGGGCTACCGCCGATCAGGCGCCAAGCGCGCAAGTCACGGTCGGAAACGCCTTGGTACACCCGGCTCTGTTGTGCGAAATACAGCAGCGACAGGCGCGAAGGTTCGTCGTAACGGGTACGAATCTGCTGGTTCACCAACTGACGGGCAGTCGCTGGCAGGGTCAGACGATCGAGCCAGTTGGCCACGTTGATCTGGTCCAGGGCGAACAGCGTGCTGTTGGCCGCCGGGTTCTGCGGGTCGGTGATCGAGCGCGCCAGGTCGTCGAGGGTCTTTTCGTAGCGCTTGAGCGCTTCGGTGGTGGCCGGTTGCTTGGTTGCCAGGTCGGCGGCGGTGAAGTATTCGCCGTCGATCAGGTAGCCCGGCGTACGCACGAATTCAGGCGCCGGCGTGGTGCCGAGCTTGAAGGTCGACACGTACTTGTTCAGCACCGGCTGGGTCTTGTCGTTGCCGATCCACTCGCTGGTGGCCATGCCGGAGCGACCGCCCAGGCTCGGCTTGGCTTCCAGCAGGGTGACCTGCCAGCCTTTGTTTTGCAGCTCGTAGGCCGCGGTGAGGCCCGAAAGCCCGCCGCCGATCACGATCGCCGTTTTATCCTTGGCCAGCGCAGACACGCTGAACAGCCCCAACATCACCAGCGCACAGGCGCGCAGCCAACCAGCAGACATTCAGCGAACTCCGGAAATCAGGTAGGAAAAAGCAGTTTTGCGAGTCAGACGACTCAAAGAACCGCGAAGAATACGTCAGCCATCAAAACGCCGCCAGCGACGTCTATCTCCCCATACAAAGTAGCTCAATCGACACAATGGGTTGTCCCGGCGCGATGCATTGCATAGGCTTGCGCGATTGTTTGCCCGCGCCTGCCGCGGACCGCCTCGAGGAGACTGTAAATGGGCCTGAATAATCAGTGGATGCAACGGGACCTGGCCGTGTTGTGGCACCCCTGCACCCAGATGAAAGACCACGAACAGCTGCCGCTGATCCCGATCAAGCGCGGTGAAGGCATCTGGCTGGAAGACTTCGAAGGCAAACGCTACCTCGACGCCGTCAGTTCCTGGTGGGTCAACGTGTTCGGCCACGCCAACCCGCGAATCAATCAGCGCATCAAGGACCAGGTCGATCAACTGGAACACGTGATCCTTGCTGGTTTCAGCCATCAGCCGGTGATCGAGCTGTCCGAACGCCTGGTGAAGATGACCCCGGAAGGCCTGACCCGGTGCTTCTACGCCGATAACGGTTCGTCCTGCATCGAAGTCGCGCTGAAAATGAGCTTTCACTACTGGCTCAATCGCGGCCAGCCGAACAAGAAGCGCTTCGTCACCCTGACCAACGGCTATCACGGCGAAACCATGGCGGCGATGGCGGTGGGCGACGTGCCGCTGTTCACCGAAACCTACAAAGCCCTGCTGATGGACACCATCAAGGTGCCGAGCCCGGATTGCTACCTGCGCCCGGAAGGCATGAGCTGGGAAGAACACTCGCGCAACATGTTCGTCGCCATGGAACAGACCCTGGCCGAGAACCATGACACCGTCGCCGCCGTGATCCTTGAGCCGTTGATTCAAGGCGCGGGCGGCATGCGCATGTACCACCCGGTGTACCTCAAGCTGCTGCGCGAAGCCTGCGACCGTTATGGCGTGCACCTGATCCACGACGAAATCGCCGTCGGCTTCGGCCGCACCGGGACGATGTTCGCCTGTGAACAGGCCGGCATCCGCCCGGACTTCCTGTGCCTGTCCAAAGCCCTGACCGGCGGCTACCTGCCACTGGCGGCGGTGCTGACCACCGACGACGTCTACAGCGCCTTCTACGACGACTACCCGACCCTGCGCGCCTTCCTCCATTCCCACAGCTACACCGGCAACCCGCTGGCGTGCGCAGCGGCACTGGCGACGCTGGATATCTTCGAAGAAGACAACGTCATCGAGAACAACAAGGCCCTGGCCCAGCGCATGGCCACCTCCACCGCGCACCTGGTCGATCACCCGAACGTGGCGGAAGTGCGCCAGACCGGCATGGTCCTGGCCATCGAGATGGTCAAGGACAAGGCGACCAAGGAAGCCTACCCGTGGCAAGAGCGCCGTGGCTTGAAAGTGTTCAAGCACGCCTTGGAGCGCGGTGCTTTACTTCGCCCGTTGGGCAGCGTGGTGTATTTCCTGCCGCCGTATGTGATTACCCCGGAGCAGATCGACTTTTTGGCCGAAGTGGCCAGTGAAGGGATCGATATTGCGACCCGCAATAGCGTCAGCGTGTCGGTGCCGGAAGACTTTCACCCCGGCTTCCGCGATCCGGGCTAACAGGCACTGCATAACCCTTGTGGCGAGGGAGCTTGCCACAAAGAGTCAGCAGCCACAAAAGCGATTCCGAGCCAATTTTTAGAGACCCAAGATGAGACTGTCCCGCTTCTTTATCGACGCCCCCCTGAGCACCGGCGAGCACGAGTTGCCCGAGGCCCAGGCCCATTACATCAGCCGCGTGCTGCGCATGGCCGAGGGTGATGCGGTGCAATTGTTCGACGGCTCGGGCCACGAGTTTCGGGGTTCGCTGGTGGAAGTCGGCAAGAAACGCGTGGTGGTGCAACTCGATGAAAGCTTCATCGGGCAAGTGGAGTCGCCGTTGTCGATCCACCTCGGCCAGGGCCTGTCCCGTGGCGAGCGGATGGATTGGGCGATCCAGAAAGCCACCGAACTGGGCGTGACGGAAATCACCCCGATCTTCACCGACCGCTGCGAAGTCCGCCTCAAGGACGAACGCGCCGACAAACGCCTGCTGCACTGGCGCCAGGTGGCGATCAGCGCTTGCGAGCAGTGCGGGCGCTCACGGGTGCCGGTGATTCATCCGCCGCTGCTGTTGGCGGATTGGTTGAAGCAGACCGAGGCGGAATTGAAGCTGGTGCTGCATCCGGTGGCGCAGCCGCTGGTGAGTCATGCCAAGCCGCAGACTCTGGCGTTTCTGATCGGCCCTGAAGGGGGGTTGTCGGAGGCGGAAGTGGATCAGGCCAAAGGGGCGGGTTTTCATGCGGCTCGACTGGGGCCGCGGGTGTTGCGCACAGAGACCGCGCCAGTGGTGGCGTTGGCGGTGGCTCAGCAGCTTTGGGGTGATTTCTAAAAAAGATCGCAGCCTTTGATCGTTCCCACGCTCTGCGTGGGAATGCCTCTTCGGACGCTCTGCGTTCGGCTCTGAATGGGACGCGGAGCGTCCCGGGCTGCATTCCCACGCGGAGCGTGGGAACGATCAACGATCAGGAGGCGGTTATTGCACCGGCTCACTCACCGGTTTGGCGATGATCGCTTTCAGCTCGCTGGTCATTGGGAATTTGATCGTTCCCACGCTCTGCGTGGGAATGCCTCTTCGGACGCTCTGCGTTCGGCTCTGGATGGGACGCGGAGCGTCCCGGGCTGCATTCCCACGCGGAGCGTGGGAACGATCAACGATCAACGATCAGGATCAGGAGGCGGTTATTGCACCGGCTCACTCACCGGTTTGGCGATGATCGCTTTCAACTCGCTGGTCATCGGAAACTCCAGGTTCAAGCCCTTGGGCGGGATCGGCTGCTGGAACCAGCGGTTGTAGATGCCGTTGATTTCCCCCGAGCTGTACAGGTCGGCGAGGGTCGAGTTCACCAACTCAAGAAATTGCGGATCGCCCTTGCGCACCATGCAGCTGTAGATTTCCCGCGATTGTTCCTCACCCACCACCACCCAGTTATGCGGATCGCGAGCCTTGGCCCGTTCGCCGTAGAGCAGCGCATCGTCCATGTAAAACGCCGCCGCCCTGCCCGACTGCAACATCTGGAACGCTTCGCCGTGGTCCTTGGCGCTGATCACGAACATGTCGATTTTGTGATCGACGTTGTAGCTCTTCAGAAACCGCTCATTGGTGGTCCCGGCGGTGGTCACGACATTCTTGCCGCGCAGGTCGGCGAAGCTTTTGATCCCGCTGTCCTTGGCCGTGAGCAACTGCCCTTTCACATAGATAAACCCGTAGGAAAACGCCACTTGCTGCAGGCGCTCGGCCGTCACCCCGGTGGAGCCGCACTCAAGGTCGACCGTGCCGTTCTGCACCAGCGGAATGCGGGTTTGCGAGGTCACCAGGTTGTACTTCACCTGCAAGTTCGGCTGATCGAGTTTTTGCTTGATGCGCTCGACAATCTTGCCCGCCAGGTCCACCGAGTAACCCATCGGCTGCCCCGAGTGATCACCCACGTAGGAGAACGGCACCGACGCATCGCGATAGCCCAGGGTGATGCTCTTGGCATTCGCGACCTTGTTCAGCGTGCCCGTCAGCGGCGCTTCCGTGGCCTGGACCTGACTGCCAAGCAGCAGGCCGAAGGTGCAGCCGATCAACGTGATTTTTTGCATTGTTATTCTCCGTTGTGGGTGGGGCGATTAGCGGCGGGCGGCGATCACGGTGATTTCCACCAGTACTTCGGGACGGGCCAGTTGCGCCTGCAAGGTGGTGCGGGTCGGCGCCTTGCCCAGCGACAGCCATTGCGACCAGACCTCGTTCATGGCGGCGAAATCGCGGCCAATGTCGCTTAGGTAAATAGTCGCGCTGAGCAGGTGATCCTTGTCGCTGCCGGCCTCGGCCAGCAGCGCATCGATTTTCGCCAGCACCTCGGCGGTCTGGCCGCTGACGTCGCGGCTCTCGCCCGGCACCTGGCCCGAGAGAAACACCAGTTCGCCAAAGGTCAGGGCGGCGGAGAGGCGGCTGTTGCTGTTGATTCGGTTGATGCTCATCGGTTCTTCCTTATCAAGCTCAAGTCAGGCGACGCGAGGCGCGAGGCCGTGCATTTCAATCGAAGGTGCGCGCTGCGTCAGCAAATCCCTGAGCAGTCGCGCGCTGCCGCAGGCCAAGGTGAAGCCCAGCGCGCCATGGCCGAGATTGAGCCAAAGGTTGCGGTACGCCGTGGCGCCAATCAGCGGCACGCCGCTGGGGGTCGCCGGGCGCATGCCGGCCCATTCGATGGCGGCGTCGTAGTCGCCGGCATGGGGCAAGGTGTCCCGGGCCTGGCGTTTGATCAGCGCCAGGCGCTTGGGATCGAGCGCCGGGTCGAAGCCGACAATGTCGACCATCGCCGCCACCCGCAGTTGAGCACCGATGCGGGCGTAAACGATCTTGCGGTTGTAATCGGTGATGCTCAGGTCCGGCGCCCGATGTTCGGCGCGAATCGGTGCGGTCAGGCTATAGCCCTTGAGCGGGTACAGCGGCAGGTTCATACCGGGCAACGCCAGCGCCGGGCTGCGATGCCCGGCCGCGATCACCAGTTGCTCGACCGGCAACACCTGCGCGCCCATTTCGATGGCCTGCACCGCGCCGTCCGTGTGGCGAATGCCGGTGACCGTTTGCCCGAGCAAAAACTCGCAACGCCCCGACGCCTTGAGCCGGGCCACCAGTTGCTGGCAGAACCCGTGGCAGTCGGCGACTTCTTCATCGGGGGTGTAAATCGCGCCCACGAACGGCGCCTCGGCAAGTGCCGGCTCCAGTTCGGCGCATTCGGCCCGGGACAACACCTGCTGCTGTTGTGGATCAGCCAGACCGTGGCGCGCATGCTCGAAACTCGTGGTTTCACGAAACGTCACCAGTTTGCCGTTGCGCCGCCAGTCGAAGCCGTCGAGACGATCTTTCTCGCGCCAGCCTTGCAACGTCGCCTGGCTGAGCAGCGCCAGGCGCAGCAGATGCGCGCTGTTGCGCTGGTTCACCGAGCTGCGGCAGGCCGCCAGAAAGGACGCCATCCAGCGCCATTGCGCCGGGTCCAGGCGCGGGCGCAGCTTCAGGGGTGAGTCACCGCGCAGCATCCAGCCGATCGCCTGCAACGGCACGCCGGCGTCGGCCAGCGGTGCGACGTAGCGGTAGGACAACTGGCCGCCGTTGGCGAAACTGGTTTCGCTGGCCAGCGAGTCCCGGGCCTCGACCAGCGTCACGTCGATGCCGTCGCGCACCAGTGCGTAAGCCGTTGTCAGCCCGATGACGCCGCCGCCGATGATGCAAACCCGCTGAGCCATGCCTGTCCTTAACCGTTGTTGAAACAGGCCCCAGGTTAGGACCAGGTGACAGCCGTTGAACAATGCATAAAGATGGCTAACCCATAAACAAAGGTTATGGACTCGCCATGCGCCTGCGTCACATCGAGATTTTCCAAGCCATCCGCCAGACCGGTTCGGTCAGTGGTGCCGCGCAGTTGCTGCACGTCTCGCAGCCGGCGGTGAGCAAGGTGCTGCAACACGCCGAGCAGCAACTGGGCTTTGCGTTGTTCCTGCGGGTGCGCGGTAAATTGCAGGCCACGCCCGAAGCGCTGGAGCTTGAGCGCGAGGTCGATAAGGTCACCGAAAGCCTGCAAGGTGTGCGACGCCTGGCCCAGAGCCTGCGCCGCGAGCCGGGCCACAGCGTGCGGATCGGCGCGATCCCGGCGTTAGCGCTGTCGCTGCTGCCACCGGCGATCAACGAATGGACACAACGTTACCCGGACATCGTCTGCGAACTGTCCAGCGCCCACAGCCGTGAGCTGATGCAGAACCTGTTGATGCGCGAAGTGGACGTCGCCCTGACGTTGCAGCCGCCGGATCATCCGGGGCTGAAGGCCCAAGCCCTGGCCAGCGGGATGCTGGTGGCGTTGGCGCCGCTGGGTTATTGGCCCGCTGACAGCCACGGCCAGCCGTTGCCATTGCTCGAACTGGCCGGCGCGCCGCTGATCGGCCTGTCCAGCGCCGACCCATTGGCCGCCCGGCTCGACAGCTACCTGGAAGCGGTCGATCCGCCGCCGCGAGTGCGCATTGCCGTGCAAACTTATTCACTGGCCCGGGCGATGGTGGAATCCGGGGCCGGGCTGGCGGTCATCGACCCGTTCACCGCCCTCGGCGCCTCCCCCGCCGCCACGGCGATTCGTCCCCTGGCACCGGCGCTGCCGATCACCTTGTACGCCGTGACCCGCGCCGACGAACCGCCGCCGCATACCTTGAGCGACCTGTTGCAGGTCTTCAGCCGCAGGGCGCAGGCGCAACTGGATCGATTGATTCTGTAATGTGTCCCTGCTCGCGAAAGCGTCAGCAATTGTGGGGGGACTTCTAGGGCCCCATCACCCGTAGGAGCGAGGCTTGCCCGCGAAAGCGTCGGTACATTCAACATTTATGCTGACTGACACGCCGCCTTCGCGGGCAAGCCTCGCTCCTACAGGACGCATTATCGTTTAGAGCACGTAAAACAGAATCGCCACAAAGTGCAGCAGGCTCCCGGCGATCACGAACAGATGCCAGATCCCGTGGGCATGGCGCAGGCGATGGTCGAGGGCAAAAAAGATAATGCCCACGGTGTACAACACCCCGCCCGACGCCAGCCAGGCAAAACCGGTCGAGCCCAGCGCCGCAAGCAGGGGCTTGACCGCCACCAGCACGATCCAGCCCATCACCGCGTAGATCACGATCGACAGAATCCGCGCCTCCGAGCGCGGCTTGATCTCTTGCAGGATGCCGATCAACGCCAGCCCCCAGACAATGCCGAACAACGTCCAGCCCCACGGCCCACGCAGGGTCACCAGGCAGAACGGCGTGTAGCTGCCGGCGATCAGCAAATAGATCGAAAAGTGATCAACCTTCTGCATGATCTCTTTCTTGCGCCCGCGCACGCTGTGGTACACGGTCGACGCGCTGTAGAGCACCATCAAGGTGAAACCGTAAATCGCCACGCTGACAATCTTCCACGGGCTGCCGTCCATGCTGGCGATCACCAGCATCCACACCACCCCGACCGTCGCCGCCACCGCCCCGACCAAATGCGTCCAGGCGTTCAATCGTTCCCCGTGATACATGAATCGCTTTCCTCAAATTTCGTTACAACATGGCGCAAGGCTCAGCCCTTGAGACTAAAAGCGCAATGTTTCAGGACACATATCCCCGTATTCCCAACATGCGTGCACAATCGAGCCATTCGAATAAGAGTGCGGCCCATGCTGATCGACGAAGAGTTGACCCTGAAAAAACTCGAGGTGTTCCTGGCCTTCATGCGCACCGGCAACCTGGCCCGGGCCGCTGCCGAGTTGCAGACCAGCAACGTCAGCGTGCACCGGGCCATTCATTCCCTGGAAAGCGCACTGCGCTGTCCGTTGTTCAAGCACGAAGGCCGCAACCTGACGCCGCTGGAAAGCGCTTATGTGCTGGAAGAACGGGCGCAGAAGCTAATTCAGGACGTGGTCGAAAGCGTGCGCCTGACCCGCGAAGCGGCCGGGTTCTCGGCGGAACGCTTCAAACTCGGCTCGCTGTATTCATTGACGGTGAAGACCGTGCCGCAGCTGATCATGGGCCTGAAAATCCGCCGCAGTGAACTCAACATCGACCTGATCCTCGGCTCGAACATCGACCTGCTCTACAAGCTGAAAAACATGGAAGTCGACGCGATCCTGGTGTCCCTGGACGACAGCGTCAACGACCCGGACTGCGAGCAGATTCAACTGTTCTCCGACGACATCTTCCTCGCCACCCCGGCCGATTCGAAGTTTGCCCAACGGGCGGAAGTCGACCTGGCGGAAGTGCGCGACGAAACCTTCATCACCCTGACCCAGGGCTTCGCCACGCACCAGGACGGGATCCGGGTGTTCAAGCAGGCGGGTTTCGAGCCGAAAGTGGCGATGCAGGTCAACGACATCTTCACCCTGCTGAGCATGGTCAGCTCGGGAGTGGGTTATGCGTTGCTGCCGGGGCGGATTGCGGCGGTGTATGAGAATCGGGTGAAGCTGATCCCGTTGCAGGAAAAGTACCGGTTGCAGCAGCACATTGGCGTGGTGTTCCTGAAGGCCAAGGAGCGCGATCCGAATCTGCTGGCGTTGCTGGCGGAGTGTCGGATGTATGCCAATCGCAATACCTCCACCTGATCGTTCCCACGCTGGGCGTGAGAACGATCATTAGCGGTCAAGACACCCGCGAAGGCGTCAGCCCATTAACCCACGCATGATCAGAAACAGCAGCGACGGCCCGAGCAAACAACCCAGCGCGGTATAGAACGCTGCGGTCAGGCAACCATAAGGCACCAGCTTCGGATCCGTGGCGGCCAACCCGCCCGCCACTCCGCTGGACGTGCCCATCAAGCCGCCGAAAATCACCGCACTGCGTGGATTGTTCAGACCAATCAACGGCGCCACGAACGGCGTCATTACCATCACCAAAATGGCTTTGATCAACCCGGCTGCAATCGACAGCGCCATGACCTCGGAGCTGGCGCCGATGGCGGCCCCGGTTACCGGACCGACGATATACGTCACGGCCCCGGCCCCAATGGTGGTAAGGCTCACCGCATCGGTGTAGCCGAAAGCCATGGCCACCGCGACCCCCGCAATGAACGAGGTCCCGACACCCACGAACAAGGCCAGCACGCCGACGAATCCGGCACGCTTGAGCTCATCGACACTGACGCCGAACGCGGTGGCCACGATGGCAAAATCGCGCAACATCGCACCGCCCAACAGACCGATCCCGGACAGCAGCGGGATGTCCACCACGCCCTTCTGGCCACCGGTCAGTGCACCGCCGACATACGACAACAACAGGCCAAGCAAAATGGCGATGGCCGAGCCGTGCAAGCGGCCTTTGGTGAACGTATTGGAAATCCAGTAGGACACCCACATGGTCACGCCGACAATCGCAAAGCCACTGATCAAGCCGTAGCCGGTAATCACCTTCATCATCGATTCGTACATGGCGCTCACCCGACAGTCTTAGGAGGAATGATCGGGGCCGGTTCTTTGTTGCCAATACGAACCAGGACCGGAACCAGGGCAAACGCGATGGTGACTGCAGCCACGCCAGCCAGAATCGCCATCGGCCCGCCCTTGAGCGCGCCGTACACGTTTTGCTGTGCGGCCATGGCGACGACAATCGGGATATAAATCGCACTCCAGAACTCTACGCCTTGCTCGGTCTTGCCTTTGAGCCAGCCGGTTTTGTAGAGGTAGCTGCCGAGGCCGATCAACAGCAACATCGCAATGCCGACACCACCGACGTTGGCGGGGATGCCTATCAGCTTGCCAAGCAACTCGCCGATAAAAATACCCGTCAGGGTACAAAAGGCGAGAAACGCCACACCGTAAATAATCATTGTTGTAGTCCTCAAAATGCATTTTCGAATGTTGTTTTTGTTTGTTCGAACGCCTGAGTCGGTGTCTTAAGGTTGGCGGCTTCCCTCCTCACGCAACAGCGCTTGCAAGGTGTCGAGGCGAGCACCGTCGAAGGCAATCACGGTGCCCTGCTCGAACACCCGGCGCGCCAGCCCGGTCAACACCGCACCGGGCGGCAGTTCGATTTGTAGCCGTACGCCGCGCTCGTAGGCGCTTTGCACGGTGCCGCGCCAATCGACGACGCGGCACATATTGAAAGCGAGGTCGTCGCGCAGGGCTTCGACGTTGACGATGGGCCGGGCGCGACTGCCGCTCAGGTAGCCCATCGATGGGGTTTTCAGTGACACCTTGGCGAAGGCTTCGGCGAGGGTTTTCGCTGGCGCGTCCAGCAAAGGACAGTGCGACGGCACGCTGACGGCCAGACGCTTGGCCAGACCTGCACCGTGACCTTTCGCCAACTGCGCCACGGCTTTCATCGCCCCATCGCTACCCGCAATCACCACCTGGTTATCGGCGTTGATATTGGCCAGGTACACCGGCGTTTCATTGCTGTGAACCTGCGCGAGCAACTGTTCGACGGTGGATAAATCGAGACCGATGATCGCGGTCATGCCGTAGCCCTGTGGATAAGCCTGTTGCATCAGCTCACCGCGCAGGCTGACCAGATGCAGGGCATCGCTGAAGCCCAGAGCCCCGGCAACCACCGCTGCCGGATAGGCGCCGATGGACAACCCGGCCACGTAATCCGCTGGCTCCTGCAATTGCCGTGAAGCCGCGACGCCAGCGATCAGTAAACAGAGTTGAACCGCCCGCGTCGTCTTCAACGCCTCGGCAGAATCCAGCAGCAACGCGTCTTCGCCGAGGACTTCACTCGCCTCCGTCACCGTTTCCAAAGGCAAACGATGGAGCATGCCCGGCTGCTGCGCACCTTGGCCCGGGAACACCAGCAAACTGCTCACGCCGCTTGCTCCTGGGGGTTCCACGGATCAAGTACCAGACAAGCTTCAGTAGCGTTTTTCAGCAGGACTCGCCGCGCAGGCCCGGCCCATTCGCGCAGGGCGATGGCACCGAAAGGCGTCTGCAATTGCATGTCCACCTGACACGCGGCGGTATCGAAAATCTTCACCAGTTCCCGGGCCTGCATGCGGCTCAAGGGTTGCGGTGTGCGCAGGATCAGGTCGAGGTCGCTGCGTTCATGCAAGGCGTCAATTCCGCTGGCCAATTCGAAACCGGCGCTGCCGCTGATACCCCAGACGAAACCGCAAGCATCCAGCATCGCCCGCAGTTGAGTCAGTGCGCGCAATGCGGGTAGATCCCGATCAATCGAAACATGACGAAGATCTTCAGGTTTGACCCGACGCTGAATCGCCTCGACTGCCATCACCGTCGCAAACCGCTGCTCACGCATCGGCCCACGTACGCCGACGGCAACCTGACCCGGCGCGCACAACGCACGCCGGACCACCACTGGCTGACCCTGAGCCAAAGCATCTGTCGCCCACATCGGCGCATCCACCGGCAACTGCTCCGGGGTCATGCCCCAGAGCAAGTCGTGAGCCAGAAACGTATTCACCACTGCGCTCTCAGCAGTTCACGCACCTTGCTCGACGCCCCGCGGTTGCTGGCGCCCAAGCGACTGCTCAGGTCGCGGCCTTTCGCGGCGACATCGCTGATCGCTTGATTCAGGCACTCCGTCACGCGGGTCAGATCCTGCGCCGTCGGTTGCTCAATCTGCTCCACCGACAAGGTTTCCCAGAGCAAACCGAGGCTGGCGTAGCTTTCAATGTCATACGCCATCGGCGGCACGCTGGCGGCCAGGGCTTCGAGTTCTTCGACACTGCGCAACGTCACCCGCGCGGCCGAGGCCTTGCCCATCGCATGCACCATCACGCCCGGGTCGCGCAGGGCGATCAGGCGATTGGCTTGATACCCGTGAGCGAGAAATGCCCCGGACATCGCCTTGCCCACCAGCAGACCAATCACCGCGTGACCGGCCAAACGTGCGCGAGCGTAACTGTCCGCCGCACCAGCCAATGCCTGATGAATACCGAGGGCTTCTTCACGGCGACCGTAGGCCTGGCTCGGTACATCGACGATGGCGATCAAGGCACGCTTCTGAGATTTATCGCTGTCGGCCGCGATGACTTCATCCACGGCTTTGGCCAACCCCCAACCTTCCAGCAAACCGACCTCACCGTTGCGAGCACGGACGAAGCGGTTGTCGGGATCAGTCACCACCGCGATAAACCGCACGGGTTGATCACCCAAGAAGCCGTCGGCCACCTTCAACGAAGCAGGCAAACCTTCGACCGGTTTCGCACCGGTACTCAAGGCGTTAAACCAGTTCAAACCTCTCATGAGCGCTCTCCTTGATACAGATCGCGAACCACCGACGGTTCGATTTGCGGTTCAGCATCCAATCGCGCCAAGCGCTCCAGAAACAACCCGGCCTGCTGGCTACGTTGCTGCTCCGGCAAGCCTTGCTTGAGCAATTCACTGACCTGCAGTTGAATCTGCGCCACATCATCGGCCACATAACGATCCACCAAACCACTGGCGAACCGCTGCTCGCCGCCGGTCAGGCTCCAGATGAAAGGACGATCCCGGGAGTCGTATTCCTCAAGCCCCGCTTCCTGCTCGATCACCTGCGGACCGTTGAGGCCAAGCCGCGCTTCCTGAGTCACCAGCAAATAGCTGCACAACCCGGCGGCAATCGACATCCCGCCAAAGCAACCCACGCTGCCCGCCACGACGCCAACAACAGGCTGGTACTGACGCAAATCGACAATCGCCGCATGGATATCCGCAATCGCTGCCAACCCGAGATTGGCCTCCTGCAACCGTACGCCGCCCGTTTCCAGCAGCAACACGGCGCGGGTTGGAATGCCTTTGCGGTTATCTTCGGCGGCGAGTTCCAGCGCACCAGAAATCTTCGCCCCGCCGACTTCTCCAAGGCTCCCACCCTGAAACGCGCCTTCAATCGCCGCGATCACCACCGGCAAACCGCCGATGCTGCCCTTGGCGATCACCACGCCGTCATCGGCTTGCGGCACCACGCCCTGGCGCGACAGCCACGGCGACATGACGCGTTGAAATGGATCGAGCAATTCGCGGAAGGTGCCGGCGTCGAGCAAGGCTTTCGCCCGTTGCCGCGCGCCGAGTTCGACGAAGCTGTGTTTGCTGAGGAGATCAGTCATGGCCGATCTCCTCAAAGCCTTGCTCCAGACGCAAGCGCACCACACCCGGCGTCGCGCCGAAGTCGTGGATATCGATGGCCATCGCCGGCGGTGTCTGACCGTCAAACATCCGCGCAAACAGATGCTGCCAGCGTTGTTCGGCGCCATTGACCGAGGTCTGCACCTGGATGGTCAACTTGCCGGCCACACCCGGTTCGATCAGCACTTCCAGATCGCCCGAGCCAACACAGCCCACCAGCGTCCGGCCCCGGGGCGGCTGCCCGGCGGGGAATTCAAAGGATAAGGTTTCCATCAGAAAGCTCCGAATTCGAGGCGGTCGATGAACAGGCACGCGGCGAGCAAATCAGCGGCTCCACCCGGCGAGGCGTTCAACGCGATGAGTTGTTCATCCAGTTCATGCAAGCGGCGACGACCACCGAGGCTGGCACTGCCGCCTGCGTCGAGCACCGCTTGGGCACCGAGTTGCATGGTTTGCAGGCCTTGTTCGCCGGCGCGGTAAAGAACGCAGGTGTCGGCCAGTCGGGTCATGATCGCGAGCAAGGCGTCGAGGCGAGCGTTTTGTTCGCCGTGGCCCAGGGCGCGGCTGCGTTTGAGTTGTGGGAGCGCGCGTTGCAGGACGGAAGGGAAGCCGAGTTGCGCTTCTTCACGGGCACCACCTGCGCCGTAACGTTGGGCGACTTGGGCGCCGTGGCTTAGCGGGCGTGGCGCGTGACGGTCGTCGAGCAAAGCCAAACGTGCGGCGCACAGCGTGACGGCGCTGGCGTTGGTGTTTTCAAGGGCGGCGGCAGCGACCAACAGCCCCAGCGCCCAGATCGCCCCACGATGAGTATTCACGCCATCGGTGGTGGCGAGCATCGCTTGCTCCCCTTCCCGACCGATCCGTCCGAGGGCTTCGCGCAACGGCAGACCGACGTCGCCAAATTCGATGGCCACGTCGGCCATTTCCTTGAACGCCGGCCATAACGACAGCGCCGAAGCGTGCATCAAGCCCAGGTGCAAATCGGTGTGCGCGCCATTGCCGCGACGGTCCACCAGCGCCGGTTTCGGCGACAGGTCTGCTTCGTCGATCAGCGCGTCCACCGCCAAATCTGCCAGCCGCTCGGCCAGGGTCAGTGTTTTGGGTTGCAGGTTAAGTGCGTGCATTTACCAGCTCCTGAACTTGGCGGGCGGGTTGTAGAGGCCACCGGACCACTCCACCAGATCGGCCACGCTTTTGGCCGCGAGCAGTTCGCGGGTGGCGTCGGTGCGGCGGATGCCGAGGTCTTCGGGCAAGGCGATCAAACCTTCGCGGCGCATGCGGGCGGTGTCTTTCGGGTTGTGGCGCAAGCCGATCACGGTGACGCCCGCGACCGCCGCGATCATCGCCTGGCGTTCTTCCAGCGAGCGCGCCTTGTACAGATAGGCGATGCCTTCTTCGGTCAGCAGGTGGGTCACGTCGTCGCCGTAGATCATGATCGGCGCCAACGGCATGCCGCTTTTACGCGCCACTTCCACCGCGTCGAGGGTTTCGACGAAGGTCGGTTTGCCGCCCTCCTGGAACGTCTCGACCATTTGCACCACGAGTTTTTTGCCGCGTTCGAGCAAGGCTTCCGGCGCATCGTCGTGGCGCATGTCGAGCCAGGCCGGGGTGCCATGGCGGCGACCGCGCGGGTCGTGGCCCATGTTCGGCGCGCCACCGAAACCGGCCAAACGTCCGCGAGTCACCGTGGAGGAATGGCCGTCGCCATCCACTTGCAGGGTCGCGCCAATGAACAGGTCCACCGCGTACTGTCCGGCCAGTTGGCAGAACATGCGGTTGGAGCGCAGCGAGCCGTCGCGCCCGGTGAAGAACACGTCGGGCCGGGCGGCGATGTAGTTTTCCATCCCCAGTTCGGTGCCGAAGCAATGCACACTCTCGACCCAACCGCTTTCGATGGCCGGGATCAGGGTTGGGTGCGGATTGAGCGTCCAGTTGCGGCAGATCTTGCCTTTGAGGCCGAGGGATTCGCCGTAGGTCGGCAGGATCAATTCGATGGCGGCGGTGTTGAAACCGATGCCGTGGTTCAGGGACTGGACGTTGTGTTTTTCGTAGATCCCGCGAATCGCCATCATCGCCATCAGGACGTGCACAGGCTTGATGTGCCGTGGGTCGCGGGTGAACAGCGGTTCGATGTAGAACGGCTTGTCGGCCACCACCACGAAATCGACCCAGGACGCGGGGATGTCGACGCGGGGCAGATCGGTGACGTCGTCCACCAGTTGATTGACCTGGACGATAACGATGCCATCGCTGAAGGCTGCCGGTTCGATCAATGCCGGGGTGTCTTCGGTGCTCGGCCCGGTGTAGATGTTGCCGGCGCGGTCGGCCATGAAACCGGCCGAGAGCACGACATTGGGAATGAGGTCCACCACCAGTCGTGCGTAGAGTTCGATGTAGGTGTGGATCGCGCCGATTTCCAGCAGGCCATCTTCCAGCAACTGACTGATGCGCAGGCTCTGGGTGCCGGCGAAGGAGAAATCGAGCTTGCGGGCGATGCCCCGTTCGAACAAATCGAGGTGCTCGGAGCGGCCGACGCTGGGCATGATCATGTGCAAATCGTGCAACTTGGCCGGATCGGCCTTGGCCAGGGAGCGCGAAAGGAAATCCGCCTGCTTCTGGTTATTGCCCTCCAGCACCACCCGGTCGCCGGGCAGAATCAACGCCTCCAGCGCCGCGACGATCTTGTCGGTGGGCAACACCACGCCATCGGCAAAACCTTTGACCAACTCAAGACGCCGCTGCTTCTCGCTGCGCCGCCGCGTCCATCGCGAGTCGGGGGATATTGTTGTTGTCATGACCACTCCACGGGTTCGCTGTCGTGGGGCCACCTTAGGAGGGTTGGGGAGTGGGCATCAATCAAGCAGAGCGACGGATCGTTACGGTCAGGGTAATGGTTGGCCGGGCTGACGTCTTCGCGGGCAAGCCTCGCTCCTACAAGGTCGCGTCGTACACAACCTCTGCGAACGACACAAACCTGTAGGAGCGAGGCTTGCCCGCAAAGAGGCCAGACCAATCACCGCGATCTTCGATCAGTCCCAAAAGAGGACCGATCAGTCCCTTTTTGGGACTTTGATCGTTCCCACGCTCTGCGTGGGAATGCCTCAACGGACGCTCCGCGTTCGGCTCTTGGGACGCGGAGCGTCCCGGGCTGCATTCCTTTGCTGCGCGTGGGAACGATCAACTCCTGTGGCGAGGGGGCTTGCCCCCGTTCGGCTGCGCAGCAGTCGTAAAACCATCGCACCCGGTGTGCCTGATACACCTCGGTTGCAGATTTTGGAGCTGCTTCGCAGCCCAACGGGGGCAAGCCCCCTCGCCACAGGGAGTTCGACCGCCGGGGGATTTGTGTTTAAAAGTTGCGGCGCAGGAAGGGTTGGCGGCTACGCGGTCTGACGTCACTGCCTACAGCAATGGGGGAACACGCTGACTGGTGGGGTTTTGCGTTGATCTTTATCGTTTGTGTGTCGCTGCCAATTCAGCGACCGGGTCTGGAATCCCGAGGTGTAGAAGGCGCGAAAGCGCCCCTCATGACGTATGCTTGCGCACCTTTAATGTGTGCATTCAGTTATGGCGGCTGTGCGCGGGAGACCTTCGGGTCTACCGGGTTTTCTCCACCTCGGGTTCCAGCCCGCGTACAGCTGCCACCCCTTCGGCTGGAACCGAGGGAGCAGCTGAAACTCATTACTGGAGATTTCACTATGTTCAAAGCTACCCCCAACCCCCCAGAATCCGGCACCGATTCCCAACCATCCCTCGATGCCGAAAAGATGAAAGAAGCCGCCGACCGCGCCTTCGCCCATTACTTCCCCCCGGCGGATGCAAAACCCGCCAAGCGCCGGAAATACCAACTCTTCGCCGTTGCCCCGGGAATCAACGACCCCGAGGCCCTGCTGGCCAACGCTTCCGAAGACTTGCTGTCCATCAGCGCGATTGCTGCCGATTTGGCGGACGATGTGGAAGGCACGCGCCGTTCGGTAGCTTTGGCGATCAGCCGTTTGACCGATGGCGTGCAATTGTTGGTGGAGCGGGTGCTGGATCACCATGAGGCGTTGGCTGAGGCCAAGCTCTAGCCGTTACGCCTGATCGTTCCCACGCTCTGCGTGGGAATGCAGCCCGGGACGCTCTGCGTCCCATTCGAGAGCTGGAACGCGGAGCGTCCCTTGAGGCATTCCCACGCAGAGCGTGGGAACGATCAGTGGGTTAGGCCGGCAGTGATCAGCAGTTCTTCCAGCGCCAGCAAATCCGGCACTTTCGCCACTTGCTCCCCCACCTGCACCGCCGCTTGCTCAAGCGGACACAACGGCACATCCACATAGCTCAATTGGCTATCCAACTTGTACGAGCGCGGAATCCCCTGCACCAACAGCGCAATGAACTTCAACTCCGGCCGCCCGCCCAGGGCATTGAGAATGACGATCCTGACGCGCTCGCCGATCACCACTTTGCTGCCACATGCCGACTCAAAACTGAGTAACGGAATCTGCCGATCCCGCCACGTCACCAGCCCCAGGTACCACGGCGGTGTATCGAGGTCGAACGCCGCTGGTTGGTAGTCGATCAACTCGGCGACGGCGACGTTGGGCAGGATCAAGTTGCGATCCGCCAAGGGCAGCAACAGGCCCGTGAGGTTGCTGGTGCGATGCTCAAGCATGGGTTCTGCTCCACAGGGCGATGCTTTCGAGCAGCACCGATTCCTGGTACGGCTTGCCGAGGTAGTCGTTGACGCCAATGGCCATGGCGCGGTCGCGGTGTTTTTGGCCAGTGCGGGAGGTGATCATGATGATCGGCAGGTGTTGCAGGCGTTCGTCGGCGCGCACTTGGGTGGCGACTTCGAAGCCGTCCATGCGCGGCATTTCGATGTCGAGCAGCATCACGTCGGGCATGTGCTCTTCAAGCAGCAACATGGCATCGACCCCGTCCTTGGCGGTGAGCACGTTCATGCCGTGGCGTTCGAGCAAACGGCTGGTGACCTTGCGCACGGTGACCGAGTCGTCCACCACCAGCACCAGCAACGGCTTGTGCGGCTCGGCTTCCATTTCCTGAAGCACCGGGCGTTGCGGCACGCGGGCCTGCATGGCGCGGATCGGCGCCAGCAAATCGAGAATCAGCACCACCCGGCCATCCCCCAGAATCGTCGCCCCGGACAACCCCTGCACGGCGGCAAATTGCGGGCCGAGGCTTTTGACCACGATCTCCCGCGTACCGGCCATGGAATCCACTTGCACGGCGATGTGCCGTTCGTTGCATTGCACCAGCAGCACCGGCAGCGGCAGGCTCTGGCCCAGCAGTTTCGGGCGGGTGCTGGTTTTCAGCAGTTCGCCGAGGTAGCACAGTTCGTAGTCCTGCCCGGCGTATTTGTAGGTCGGCGGATCGAGGCGGTAATGGCCTTCGAGTTCGTTGGGCAACACGCGGACGATGCCGTCGATGGTGTTCAGCGGGATTGCGTATTGGTCATCAAAACACTGCACCATCAGCGCGCGGTTGACCGACACGGTGAACGGCAGGCGAATGCGGAAATGCACGCCCCGCCCCGGCACAGAGTCGATCACCATGCTGCCGCCCAGTTGCCGCACCTCTTCATGCACCACGTCCATACCGACGCCACGCCCGGAAATCTGGGTGATTTTCTCGGCGGTGGAGAACCCCGGTTGCAGGATGAATTGCAGGACGTCGCGGTCGCTGATGTCGCTGTCCGGCGCGAGCATGCCGCGCTTGATCGCCTTGCTTCGCACCGCGTCCAGCGGCACGCCGGCACCGTCGTCGCGGATGTCGAAAATGATGTCGCCGCCCTCTCGCGACAGGTCCAACGTGATACGACCCTGGGCCGGTTTGCCCGCCGCGATCCGCGCTTCGGTGGATTCCAGGCCATGGTCCACAGCGTTGCGCAGCATGTGTTCCAGCGGCGCGGCCATGCGTTCCAGCACGTTGCGATCCATCTCGCCTTCGGCGTTACCGACGACGAACTCCACGTCCTTGCCCAGTTCGCTGGAGACCTGACGCACGATACGTTTCAAACGCGGCAGCATTCGTTCGAACGGCACCATGCGCGTGCGCATCAGGCCTTCCTGCAATTCGGTGTTGATGCGGCCCTGCTGTTGCAGCAGGTTGTCCGCGTCCTGATTGGTCCGGTCGAGGGTTTCCTTGAGGTCGAGCAAGTCGGAGGCGGATTCGAATAGCGCCCGGGACAGTTGCTGCAACTGCGAATGGCGGTCCATTTCCAGCGGATCGAATTCTTCGTAGCCCAAGCGTTCGGCTTCGACTTGCTGGCGGCTGAGAATCCGCCCTTGGGTTTCGGTGTCGAGGCGCCGCAACTGATCGCGCATCCGCTCAATGGTGGTTTCCATCTCGCTCAGGGCCACGCGGGCGTCGTTGACCTGCTGCTCGATACGGCCACGGAAGATCGAAGTTTCCCCGGCGAGGTTGACCAGATCGTCCAGCAACTCGGCCGAAACCTTGACCATGTCCGCGCCGGCCTCGGGCGTCGGCACTTCCGGTTTAGCCACAACAGGCGCGACTACCGGGGCTTCAGGAACGGCCGGATGACTGAAATTCTTGATCGCATCAATCAACCGGTCCGCTGGCGGACAAGGTTGCCCGGCGCGGGTGGCATCGAGCATCTGCGCCAAACGGTCATGGCTGCTTTGCAACAGCGTGAACAGCGGCGCCGTCGGTTGCAGCACCCCGGCGGACAAGCCTTCGTAAAGGAATTCCAGCTCATGGGCGAGGTCGCCAATCGGGGCGATTTCCACCATCCGCGCGCCGCCCTTGAGGGTGTGCAAATCCCGCAGCAGGGTTTCCACTTCCTGGCGATTCGACGGCTCGGCCTGCCAGCGCACCAGCGCCGCGCCGGAGTTTTCGATGATGTCGAAACCTTCTTCGAGGAAGATCTCCAGCAGCTCCGGGTCATGGCCGGGGGAATCATGTTCGTGGGTCGGCTCGACAGCTTCTGGCGTGCTGGCGTGGCTTTGGCGGAACTGGCGAATCGCTTCGATCTGCTCGCTCGGATCACCCAAGGCTTTCTGCTGCTGCAACTGTTCCAGCAGCACCGCCAAGCGGTCATGACTGGTTTGCAGCAACCGCGCCAGCGCTTCGCTGTGGCTGTAACGGCGGTCAACCAAGCCTTCGTAAAGATTCTCCAGCTCATGGGCCAGGTCGCCGACTTCTTCAACCTCGGCCATGCGCGCGCCGCCCTTGAGGGTGTGCAAATCCCGCTGCAACGACGACAACGGTGCGGCGTTATCCGGGTCGTTCAACCAGCGCTGCAAGGCCTGGCCGGCGCTTTCGAGGATATCCACCGCTTCTTCGAGGAAGATCGAAACGATCTCGTCGTCGTGTTCAAGTTGCGTCGCGGTTTTCGACAGCTCAGCGGTGGCAGTGCCCAGTTCGCGAATGCTCAGGCTACGACTGCCATCGCTGCGAATCAGGCCCGTGGCCGACGGATCGAGGCTGGTGTCGAGCAAATCGCGCAAGGCCCGGACCCGTTCCGGTTGCGGGCTGACTTCCTGGCCGGCGGCCAGTTCGTCGAGCATGTTGATCAGCGCTTCGTGGGCACTTTGCGCTTCATGGAAAAACTCGTCGCTGACCGCCAGGCTGCTTTCTTCCACCGCGCCATACAGGTCGAGCAAGGCTTCGCACAGTTCATCCACCGGGTGCAGGTCGGCCAGGTGCGCGCCTTCACCGAGGGTGGTCAGCTCATCCAGCAACGCGCTGAGTTCCTGGCGCTCGCCGGGGTGTTGCTGCCAGCGGCGCAACAGGCTTTCGGCGTCGAGCAGGATGTCCATGCCCTGGGCCAGGAAGTTGTTGATCAACTGCGGATCGCGCTTGATCCGCAGGCCCCGATTCGGCGCGCTGAGGATCGCTTCCAGGCGTTCGTCCAGCAACGTTCGCGTGCGCTCGATCAACGAACGGGCGCCGGGAATCTCGGCCAGTGGATCGGTCTTGAGTTGACGCAAGCCGAGGCGGAACAGCCCTTCGGCTTCCAGCAGCAACTCGACCTCATCCAGGTCCAGCGCAATCAGGTGCGCCTTGTATTCCCGGGCCAGGTGATCCAGCGGCGCGGCGAGTTCGGCAATCGGCACCACACCGGCCATCGAGGCGCTGCCCTTGAGCGTGTGCAAGGCCCGCTGCAATTCGTCGCTGGCTTGCAGCGGCACATGCTCGGCGGCTTGATCGAGGTAGCGGTTGAGGCTGGCGAGGTGGGTTTCGGCCTCGTTGCGGAAGATCTCCAGCAACAACGGATCGAGGGCGGCGACGTCCTGGGTGTCTTCGTCGGACAGCAGCGCATCGCCCTTGGCCAAGGCGTGAGCCCGGGCGGCCAAGCGGTCGACGTCGTCGCGCTGGCGCTGGGCGTCGGCGGCAAAATCGGTGATCAGCGTCGGCAGCAGGTTCAATGCGTTGGTCAGCAGTTGTTGTACCGCCGGCCCCGGCTCGACGCTGTGTTCCAGCACGCGGTTGAGCAGGTTTTCCACGGCCCAGGCCAGTTCGCCCAGCACCAGTGCGCGGACCATCCGGCCGCTGCCTTTCAAGGTATGGAAGGCGCGGCGCAGTTCGCTCAGCGCAGCAGCGTCGTCAACATTCGCGGACCAACGCGGCAGGTATTCGCGCAGCACGTCCAGGACTTCGTCGGTTTCTTCGAGAAAGACTTCCCGCAGTTCATCGTCCACCGGTTCTTCACCCGACGGCGGCGGCAACAGGCTGCCAGGGGTGTTCAGGGCCGGCGGGTTGACGGCGGACACCGGGCTGGCCAACACAGCGGCCAGGGACTGCACGGTGTCGGGATCGTCCAGTTCCTGCAGGTCTTGCATGACCTGGGCCTCGTTGGGGCTCAGTACGTCTTCAAGTACCGGGACGAGTTTTTCGGCAGGGAAAAACCCGAGGGCGGCCAGGCTGTTTTCCGCGACGTCGAGCAGGTGTTCATCGAGTTCTTGCGGGTCGTCGTTCAGGCGTTCGAGGTAGTACTCGATGCTGGTGATGACGTCGGCCAGGCTGTCGAGTTGCTGCCAGCCGGGGTGATCGGTGTCCACCAGCAAGTGTTCGCGGATAAAGCCGTTGCAGGCTTCGATCAGGCTCGCGGCACGGTTCAGCGGAATCATCGCCAGTGCGCCGCGCACCTGGGTCAGCAGCGCCGGCAAGGGTTGCAGTTGCTGGCGATCCCAATCGGCGTCGATGTAGTCGACGATCATGTCCTTGGCTTGTTGCAGGCAAATCCGTGCTTCGCGGATGACGATCTGATGAATCTGGGTCAGGTCGGTGGTCGGCAGGCGGCTTTCTTCCTGGCTCTCCGGCTCCACGGTGCCGACCATCCCGGCCAGCGTCGCTTCGACGTAGAGCAAGGCGCCGGCCACGTCCATCAGGATCGCGTCGTTGGGTTCGCGCTGGCCTTGGGCAAGGCTGAGCACCACCGCCAGTTGATCGATGATCACTTTGCGCGGCTGGCCGAAACCGAGCACCGCCAGGGTGTCGGCGATTTGCCGCAGGGGCGCCAGCAGGCTTTCCAGGTCGGAGGTGTGCTGGCGGTCGCTGCGCACGAACAGGTCCAGGCGTTCCTTGACCCGCACCAGTTCTTCGCACAGCGCGGCGAGCACCGAGCGCATGGCATCGCGGTCGGGGCCGGCGAGGCGTGCGCGTTCTTCGTCGACCATCGCGCTGTCAGGCAGCGCATCGTCCAGTCCGTAGCGATCTTTCATGGTCAGCATCTGCCCGGTGGGATGTTCGGCTTTGGCAATGTAGAACAACAAGCTTTTGAACAGCTCGGGCGGCGGCGCCTGATTGACCCCGGCCATGCCCTGTTCCAGCAAGCGTTTGAGTTCCTTGTCGGCGTCCTTGAACAGGCTGCGAAGGGCCGGGCTGTTGGCAATCGCGCCATTGCGCAGGCCTTCGACCAGCGCCGACGCGACCTGCCACAACGGGCTCAGCGGCGCGTCACCGCACAACGCTTCGAGCTTGGCGAAGACTTTGGTCAGGTAATCCAGATTGGTTTCGCCATCCTGCTCGCGAAGCAAACCGACCAAGGCCATCTGCAACATCTGCCGCAATTTGCGCAGCACATTCGGTAATTCGGGTGGTTCCAGCAGCGCCAGATCGTCCGGATCCAGCGGCGGCAAGTCCGGCAGTTGCGGGCTGAACAGGCTGGTTTCCGAGAGCAGGCTTTCGCCTCGGGCACTGCGCAGATCGTTGATCAGCGGCAGCACCACCAGCGGCAGGTCGCGACGTGCGCCTTGCACCCGGTCGAGGTAGATCGGCAGTTGCCCCAGGGCCTGTCTTAACAGATGAATGGCTTCATCGCGATGACTGACGCGGTTTTGTTGCAGGGCAGCGGTCAGTTGCTCCATTTCTTCGGCGAGCAGGGCCGCGCCGTAGAACTCGACCATCTGCAAACTGCCGTGCACCTGATGGATACACGCCAGGCACTCGCCCAGCGCGTAGGTCGCCTGGGGGTCGTCGAGCAGTTGCTCCAACGCCTGATGAGCCTGCTTCAGCGTTTCGGCAATCTCGCCTTTGACCCACTCGAGGGCCACATAGTCGTGCCGATCACCCATAACCACTCCACTCTTCATTCTTTACGCCCGCAGGCGGTTCAAGCCTTGTCCGTGGCCGGCTTGGGCTCGGTCGGCAAGGTGAAACCCGACACCGAGCGCCGCAACTGGCTGGCCATTTTCGCCAGGTTGCCGATGCTCTCGGCGGTCGCCGTGGAGCCGGACGAAGTCTGCGAGGTGATCTGCTGGATCACGTTCATGGTCAGGGAAATCTGCCCGGCGGACGACGTCTGTTGCTGCGCGGCGTTGGAAATGCTCTGGATCAGCGCCGCCAGGGTCTTCGATACGCCTTCGATTTCTTCCAGGGCCACCCCGGCATCCTGCGCCAGCCGCGCGCCACGCACCACTTCGGTGGTGGTCTGCTCCATGGAAATCACCGCTTCATTGGTATCAGTCTGGATCGCCCGGACCAGGGTTTCAATTTGTCGGGTCGCGGCGGACGAACGTTCGGCCAGCCTTTGCACTTCGTCAGCGACCACGGCAAAGCCGCGCCCGGCGTCACCGGCCATGGAGGCTTGAATGGCTGCGTTGAGGGCGAGGATGTTGGTCTGGTCGGCAATGTCGTCGATCAGGCTGACGATGTCGCCGATTTCCTGGGAAGACTCGCCCAGGCGCTTGATGCGTTTGGCGGTGTCCTGGATCTGCTCGCGGATGTTGTCCATGCCGTGGATGGTGTTGTGCACCACCTCGTTGCCCTTGTTGGCGATTTCCACCGAACGCTCGGCCACCGCGGAGGATTCGGCAGCGTTGGCCGAGACCTGATCGATGGACTGCGCCATGTCGTTGATTGCCGTGGAGGCTTCGGAAATCTGCTGCGCCTGATGCTCCGAGGCCTGCGCCAGGTGCATGGCGGTGGCCTGGGTTTCCTGCACGGCGGCGGCGACCTGGCCGGCGGTGAGGTTGATGGTCGCCACCAGATCGCGCAGTTGGTCCACGGAATAGTTGATCGAGTCGGCGATGGTGCCGGTGAAGTCTTCGGTCACCGAAGCGGTCACGGTCAGGTCGCCGTCGGCCAGGTCTTCGATTTCGTCGAGCAGGCGCATGATCGCGTTCTGGTTGCGCTCGTTCTTCTCGGCGGTTTCCTGGAGCTGGCGGTTGGTTTCGCGAACCATCACCAGACCGATGAGGATGATCGACATCAGCGCCAACAGGCCCAGCACGTAACCGCCGATGGTGTCGGTGTTGCGCCCGCCCGCGAGGTTTTCGAAACCGGTGGCCAGGTGCGAGGCTTCATCGAGCAGGGTTTGCGACAGGGTGAAGATGCTGGTGGCGGACTCGCGGACTTTGAACAGTTCCGGCGAGGTTTCGAGGATTTCATCCACCGAGCCGGAGACGAATTCGAACAGTTCGGAGATTTCGGTCAGGCGCGCCCGGGCATCTTTGTCTTCGACCTGGCTGACTTTCAGCGCCGGGTTGCCCTGGAGCATGCCGTTGAGCACCTGGCCGAAACGGGCGGCATCGCGGCCGAAGGCGTCGGCGGCCTGCTGCGAGTTTTCGTCGCCGGACAACACCGTGTTCACCGCGCCGAGAATCCGTTCAGCCAACAGCGATTGACGCTGGGCCATCGCGACCTGAGTTGCCGGGGCACCGCGCTGCAGGAGGATTTCGACGACTTTTTCGTACTCGACCTGCAACTGCGGCACGGTTTCGGCCAGGGTCGCGGCGACCTGATGCAGGGACAGCACGGTTTGTTCGCTGGACAGAATGGCGTCGGTGTTTTTCAGCAGGCGTTCCCAGTCCAGCTGCACGGCGCGCATTTCCGGGCGCACGGTGGACGGCGCGGGCGGCAGGCCGGTGCTCGGGTCGCCCTTTTTCAGGTAACCCCAGCGCTGGGCAAAATCATTGCGCGCATCGCTGAGCAACTTGAACGCGGCAGCCTTGCCGGCGGCGGCTTCCGTGGCGTTCTTGGCGATGCGCTGGGACAGCACGCGCAGCTCACCGGCGTGACCGATGTACTGCTTGTCGTAGGTGGCCTGGGTGTTGAGGTAAGCGAAGTTGGCGAACAGCAGCATGATGAAGATGATCAGCGCGATAAACAGCACGATGATCTGCGAACGGCTGCGGGACCCTTCCGGGGCACCTGTTTTTGCTTTTGTCATCGGTCCTCGCCTGTACTGCCCAATTCAACCCATCCCCTGTAGGAGCGAGGCTTGCCCGCGAAAGCGGTTATTCATTCAACATTAATGTCGACTGACACGACGCCTTCGCGGGCAAGCCTCGCTCCTACGGGATTGCGGTGCCTACACCGCGACATGCATGAAATCCTGGGACTGCGCCAACGCAAACGGGCTGAACACTTGCCAGCTCTGTTCACGCTGGAACCGGCCCTGGACGAACGCGTCCATCGCGCCGCTGATCTCGTTCGGCGGCACCGCTTCCAGGCTGTCCTGGGCGAAGTGCTGCAAACCGTAGACTTCATCGACCATCAACCCGGCGAATACGTCTTTGTATTCCACCACCAACACCCGCCGCTGCTTGCGCACCGCCGACAGCTCATGACCGAGCTCTTGATCAGAAAAGAAAGCGCACACGTCCATGATCGGCAACAACCGCCCGCGCAAGTTGGCCACGCCCTTGACCCAAGGCTTGACCCCCGGCAGTTGGGTGTAGCGCGGTTCATGCAGGACTTCGCTGACTTCGCCCATCGGCGCGACGTACCAGTGCTCGCCCAGGCGAAAACCGATGCCGCTCCAGTTGTCCTGTCGCGACGGCTGGGACGGCAAGTCTGCGGCCAGCACGCGACAACGCTGGTCGATCTGCAGCAGCAGTTCGAAAGCCGTCAGCGACTCGCTCATGACCGGGCGATCAACCGGCCAGCACGTTGTTCAGGGTCTTGATCAGGGTTTCTTCGTCGACCGGTTTGGTCAGGTAGTCCTTGGCGCCCTGGCGGGTGCCCCAGACCTTGTCGGTCTCCTGATCCTTGGTGGTGATGATGATCACCGGGATGTGCCCGGTGTCCGGGTCTTTGGTCAACTGGCGGGTGGCCTGAAAACCGTTGAGGCCGGGCATGACGATGTCCATCAGCACGGCGTCGGGTTTTTCCTGGCGGGCCAGCGCCACGCCGTCGGCGCCGTTTTCGGCTTTCAACACTTCATGACCGTGCTTTTCCAGCATGCCGGTCAGTTTGTACATTTCGGTCGGCGAATCATCGACGATCAGAATACGTGCCATGGTCTTCCCCATTCTTCTTGTCGACGCCGGGCCCGTTGGCCGAGCGTCACTGTGCGTGTCCTACTGCGGCAAAACGGCGGCGAAGCCCGGAACATGGGCCTGGATCGCGTTCAGCAGTTCTTCCTTGCTGAAAGGCTTGGTCAAAAACTGGTCGGAGCCGACGATGCGCCCCTTGGCCTTGTCGAACAACCCGTCCTTGGACGACAGCATAATCACTGGCGTGGACTTGAACGCACTGTTGTTCTTGATTAAAGCGCAGGTCTGATAACCATCCAGGCGCGGCATCATGATGTCGACAAAGATAATGCCCGGGTGATTGTCGGCAATCTTGGCCAGCGCATCGAAACCATCGACGGCGGTGATGACTTCACAGCCCACGTTTTTCAGCAGCGTTTCGGCGGTGCGGCGAATCGTCTTCGAATCGTCGATCACCATGACCTTCAAGGCGCTGGAATGCTGTTCCATAAATGCTCTACCGTCGCCTTTGCGAATCAATTTGTCCGTTTGACGGCTTCAAACCCTTGATGGTGAAGGGCCAGTCGCACTTGGCGACCTTTTTAGCACAGTCTCAATGACCAATCTATCGGCCGACGGGCGCGGTGGTTTTTCCTTGACCGGGAACACACTCAGCGCCACTCTGACGCCACTTTTTCGTGTCCTTTCGGACCACCCCATTTCGAGGAAAAACCCATGAGCGTTCGCGTCGGGATTGTCATGGACCCTATCGCCAGCATCTCCTATAAAAAGGATAGCTCGCTGGCCATGCTGCTGGCCGCACAGAAGCGCGGCTGGGAACTGTTCTATATGGAACAGAAGGATTTGTACCAGGGCGAAGGTGAAGCACGGGCGCGGATGCGGCCGCTGAAGGTGTTCGCCAACCCGGAGAAGTGGTTCGAACTGGAAGCCGAGACCGACGCGTTGCTGAGCGATCTGGACGTGATCCTGATGCGCAAGGATCCGCCGTTCGACATGGAATTCGTTTACTCCACCTACTTGCTGGAGCAAGCCGAGCGCGCGGGCGTGCTGGTGGTCAACAAGCCGCAGAGCCTGCGCGACTGCAATGAAAAGCTGTTCGCCACGCTGTTCCCGCAGTGCACGCCGCCGACCGTGGTCAGCCGCCGCGCCGACGTGTTGCGTGAATTCGCCGCCAAGCACGGCGATGTGATCCTCAAGCCGCTGGACGGCATGGGCGGTACCTCGATCTTCCGTCACCGCGCGGGCGATCCGAACCTGTCGGTGATCCTCGAAACCCTGACCGCCCTGGGCACCCAGCAGATCATGGGCCAGGCTTACCTGCCGGCAATCAAGGACGGCGACAAACGCATCCTGATGATCGACGGCGAGCCGGTGGATTACTGCCTGGCGCGCATTCCGGCGGCGGGCGAAACCCGTGGCAACCTCGCCGCCGGTGGTCGTGGCGAAGCCCGTCCGTTGAGCGACAAGGACCGCTGGATCGCCGCCCAGGTCGGCCCGACCCTGCGTGAGAAAGGCCTGCTGTTCGTGGGTCTGGACGTGATCGGCGAGAGCCTGACCGAAATCAACGTCACCAGCCCGACCTGCATTCGCGAGATTGATAACGCGTTTGGCACCGATATTGGCGGCCTCTTGATGGAGGCGATCGAGAAGAAGCTGCAAGCTGCAAGCCACAAGCCGCAAGTTTGAAGCGCTCGGCGTGCAACTTGTCGCTTGAAGCTTGAACCTTGAAGCTAAAAACCAACATTGCGTTATCATGCCGAGCCCGTAAAAACGCGATGTTGGTTTTTCTGTTATGACGCTCCCGTCCGATCTGCCCGTTGAACTCGCCCATCGTGGCGTGCGCCCGGCCGATCGCCTCGGTTTTACCCTGTTTCTCGCGGCGTTGATTCACTTGGCCTTGCTGTTGGGCGTCGGCTTTTCCATGGTCGAACCCAAGCAGATCAGCAAAACCCTGGAAATCACCCTCGCCACGTTCAAAAGCGACACCAAGCCGAAAAAAGCCGATTTCCTCGCCCAGGAAAATCAGCAAGGCAGCGGCACCCTGGATAAAAAGGCGATTCCCAAGACCACCGAGGTCGCGCCGTTCCAGGACAACAAGGTGCAGAAAGTCACTCCACCGCCGGCAGCCAAGCCCGAAGTGCGTGACGCCGCGCCCAAGGCTGCGGTGACCACCGTCGCGCCGAAGCCGAAAAAAGCCCCGGCCAAGAACGAAGAACCCAAGACCCCGCCCAAACCCGCCGTGGCCGCGCCGACGTTCGACAGCTCGCAGCTGTCCAGCGACATTGCCAGCCTGGAAGCGGAATTGGCCAACGAACAACAGCTGTACGCCAAGCGCCCGCGCATCCACCGCTTGAGCGCGGCTTCGACCATGAAAGACAAGGGCGCCTGGTACAAGGACGAATGGCGCAAGAAGGTCGAGCGCATCGGCAACCTCAACTACCCCGACGAAGCGCGACGCAAGCAGATCTACGGCAACTTGCGCCTGATGGTCTCGATCAACCGCGACGGCTCGCTTTACGAAGTGCTGGTGCTGGAATCCTCCGGGCAGCCGCTGCTGGACCAGGCGGCCCAGCGGATCGTGCGGCTGGCGGCACCGTTTTCGCCGTTTACCGGGGATTTGTCGGACATCGACCGGCTGGAAATCATTCGGACGTGGAAGTTTGCGCGCGGGGACAAGCTCTCCAGTAACTGACCGATGGATTTGTTGATCGGGCCGACGCCCTCGCTCCTGTAGGAGCGAGGCTTGCCCGCGAAGGGGCCCTCAAGCAAACCCAGATCAAAAACACACCCGCGCAGCCATTTCCTACACATCCCCAGCTTGTCAGTTCGCCCCTCCAACGCCACACTAGCGCTCATGAAGAACGTCAGCCCCAGCTACCTCAAGCATCACTTCCTGATCGCCATGCCTCACATGGCCGACCCGAACTTTGCGCACACCTTGACCTACATCGTCGAGCACACGGCCAATGGCGCCATGGGGCTGGTGGTCAACCGTCCGCAAGAACTGAACCTGGCCGATATCCTCGAGCAACTGCGCCCTGACATCGAGCCGCCCGTGCTCTGTCAGCATGTGCCGATCTTTATCGGCGGGCCGGTGCAGACCGATCGCGGGTTTGTCCTGCATCCGTCGGGGAAAACCTTCCAGGCGACCGTTGATCTGGAAGGCGAGCTGTCCTTGTCCACCTCCCAGGACGTGCTGTTCGCCATCGCCGACGGCGTCGGTCCGGCAAAAAGCGTGATCACCCTCGGCTACGCCGGTTGGGAAGCCGGGCAACTGGAAGCCGAGCTGGCGGACAACGCCTGGCTGACCTGCCCGTACAACGCCGACATCCTCTTCAATACCAGCAGCGAATCGCGCCTCGAAGCGGCGGCCCGGCACTTAGGTGTCAACCTCAGCCTGCTGACCAGCCAGGCGGGCCACGCCTGATGGCCCTGCGACTGATCCTGGGTTTTGACTACGGCACCAAACAGATCGGCGTGGCGGTCGGCCAGGTGATTACCGGCCAGGCTCGCGAGCTGTGCACCTTGAAGGCACAAAACGGTATCCCAGACTGGAATCAGGTCGAAGCCCTGATCAAGGAATGGAAACCCGACGCCGTGGTGGTCGGCCTGCCGCTGAACATGGACGGTACGCCGAGCGACATGTGCCTGCGGGCCGAGAAGTTCGCCCGCCGCCTCAACGGCCGCTACAACCTGCCCTTCTATACCCACGACGAACGCCTGACCACTTTTGAAGCCAAGGGCGAGCGGCGTGATCGTGGCGGGCAAAAAGGCAGTTACCGCGACAACCCGGTCGATGCCATTGCCGCCGCGCTGCTGCTGCAAGGCTGGCTCGACGAAAACACCGCACTGTTCGAATCCTGAAGAGTCGTCTCGACGCCTCTCTATAGCGACAACCCGAGCCAAACCACGCCGCCTTACTCAAAGGCAGGGCTCGGGCCCAAGAAGGAGCAACCATGAGCCTGCCCAATCCCGCCGAACTGATCAGCCAGATGGCGATCCGTCTCAAGGCACACCTGGAACACCGTGGCATCAGCGAACCGCGCTACATCGGTATTCGTACCGGCGGCGTCTGGGTCGCCCAGGCCTTGCTCGATGAACTGGGCAGCGACTCGCCCCTCGGTACCCTGGACGTGTCCTTCTACCGCGACGACTTCAGCCAGAACGGTCTGCACCCGCAAGTGCGCCCGTCGGCCCTGCCGTTCGAGATCGAAGGTCAGGATCTGGTGCTGATCGACGACGTACTGATGAGCGGCCGCACCATCCGCGCCGCCTTGAACGAACTGTTCGACTATGGCCGCCCGGCCAGCGTGACGCTGGTATGCCTGCTGGACCTGGACGCCGGCGAGCTGCCGATCCGCCCGAACGTGGTCGGCGCAACCCTGTCACTGGCGGCCCACGAACGGGTGAAGCTGTCCGGCCCGTCACCGCTGGTGCTCGAACTGCAAGACCTCGCCCTTTAATCCGCCCTATTGAGAGTCCCCCTCGCGATGACGCCTCTAGATACCAAGCGCCCGCTGCAGCTCAATGATCAGGGCCAGCTGCGCCACTTCCTCTCGCTCGACGGTTTGCGCCGCGAGCTGCTGACGGAAATCCTCGACACCGCCGACTCGTTCCTCGAAGTCGGCGCCCGGGCGGTGAAGAAGGTCCCGTTGCTGCGCGGCAAGACCGTGTGCAACGTGTTCTTCGAGAACTCCACCCGCACCCGCACCACCTTCGAACTGGCGGCCCAACGCCTGTCGGCGGACGTGATCACCCTGAACGTGTCGACCTCGTCGGCGAGCAAGGGCGAAACCCTGCTCGACACCCTGCGCAACCTGGAAGCCATGGCCGCCGACATGTTCGTCGTGCGCCACGGTGACTCCGGCGCCGCGCACTTCATCGCCGAACATGTTTGCCCGCAAGTGGCAATCATCAACGGTGGCGACGGCCGCCACGCGCACCCGACCCAGGGTATGCTCGACATGCTGACGATTCGTCGGCACAAGGGCGGCTTCGAAAACCTCTCCGTGGCCATCGTCGGCGACATCCTGCACTCGCGGGTCGCGCGCTCGAACATGCTCGCGCTGAAAACCCTCGGCTGCCCGGACATCCGCGTGATCGCGCCGAAAACCCTGCTGCCGATCGGCATCGAGCAATACGGCGTGAAGGTCTACACCGACATGACCGAAGGCCTGAAAGACGTCGACGTGGTGATCATGCTGCGCCTGCAACGTGAGCGCATGACCGGCGGCCTGCTGCCGAGCGAAGGCGAGTTCTACCGCCTGTTCGGTCTGACTACCGCGCGCCTGGCCGGGGCCAAACCGGATTGCATCGTCATGCACCCGGGGCCAATCAACCGTGGGGTGGAGATTGAGTCGGCGGTAGCCGACGGCCCGCACTCGGTGATCCTCAACCAGGTGACTTACGGTATTGCGATTCGTATGGCCGTGCTGTCCATGGCCATGAGCGGGCAAACAGCCCAGCGCCAATTCGAGCAGGAGAACGCCCAGTGAAGCTCAGCATTCTCGGCGCACGCGTCATCGATCCAGCCTCGGGCCTGGATCAAGTTACCGATATCCATGTTGAAGCCTGCAAGATCGTTGCCCTTGGCGCGGCGCCGGCCGGTTTTGTTCCGGTCGAGACCATCGACGCCAAAGGCCTGGTGGCCGCGCCTGGGCTGGTTGACCTGAACGTCGCCCTGCGCGAACCGGGTTACAGCCGCAAAGGCTCGATTGCCAGCGAAACCCGCGCCGCTGCCGCCGGTGGCGTGACCAGCCTGTGCTGCCCGCCGAAGACCAAACCGGTGCTCGACACCTCCGCCGTGGCCGAACTGATCCTCGACCGCGCCCGGGAGGCCGGCAACACCAAGGTGTTCCCGATTGGCGCCCTGAGCAAAGGCCTGGACGGCGAGCAGCTGGCCGAACTGGTCGCGTTGCGCGATGCCGGCTGCGTGGCCTTCGGCAACGGCCTGGAGAGCTTCCGCAACACCCGCACGCTGTGTCGGGCGCTGGAATATGCGGCGACGTTCGACCTGACGGTGATTTTCAACTCTCAGGATCATGACCTGGCCGAAGGTGGCCTGGCCCATGAAGGCCCGACCGCGAGTTTCCTTGGCTTGCCGGGGATTCCGGAAACCGCTGAAACCGTGGCCCTGGCCCGGGATCTGCTGCTGGTCGAGCAAAGCGGCGTGCGTGCGCACTTCAGCCAGCTCACCAGCGCTCGCGGCGTGGCCCTGATCGCTCAGGCCCAGGCCCGTGGATTGCCGGTGACCGCCGATGTCGCCCTGTACCAGTTGATCCTGACCGACGAAGCGCTGATCGACTTCAGCAGCCTTTATCACGTCCAGCCGCCGCTGCGCACCCGCGCCGACCGCGATGGCCTGCGGGCGGCGGTGAAGTCCGGTGTGGTTTCGGCCATCTCCAGCCATCACCAGCCCCACGAGCGGGACGCCAAACTGGCGCCGTTCGGTGCCACCGAGCCAGGGATCAGCAGTGTTGAGCTGTTGCTGCCGTTGGCGATGACCTTAGTGGAGGATGGCTTGCTCGATCTGCCGACCCTGCTCGCGCGCTTGAGCGCAGGGCCAGCCGAGGCCTTGCGCTTGCCGGCGGGCAAGTTGGCGGTGGGCGGTGCGGCGGACATCGTGCTGTTCGACCCGGCGGCCTCGACCGTGGCCGGTGAAACCTGGCTGTCCAAGGGCGAGAACTGCCCGTTCATTGGCCACAGCTTGCCGGGCGTAGTGCGTTACACCCTGGTGGATGGGCGGATCAGCCACCAGGCTTAACACCTTGTGGCGAGGGGGCTTGCCCCCGTTGATCGTTCCCACGCTCCGCGTGGGAACGATCATCATCTTCGCTCTTATCTTTGGCTCTGCGCGTTACGCACCGACACCTGATCATTCAGCGTCCAGAAGTCATACAACACCCCCAGAAAGAACACCCCGCCCGTCACCAGGTACAGCAAACCGCTGATCCACTTCCCCTGATACATCCGGTGCACGCCGAACACCCCAAGAAACGCCAGCAGGATCCACGCGACGTTGTATTCGATCGGCCCAGCGGTAAAACGCAGGTCTGCCTCACGGTCCATGGCCGGGATCAGGAACAGGTCGATCAGCCAGCCGATGCCGAACAAACCGAAAGTGAAGAACCAGATCGTCCCGGTCACCGGCTTGCCGTAATAGAAGCGGTGAGCCCCGGTAAAACCGAAAATCCACAGCAGGTAACCAATGACTTTGCTGTGGGTGTCTTGGTATTCGCCAGGGTGTCGATAGCTGTTCATTGATGACCTCGTTTCAGACGATAGATAAATATTGTTGAATTCTTTGTGACTTTTTTACGAGCACCCGACGTATGGCAAATGCTACCTTCACTCCCGTCAAAGCCTTATACCACCTGACCTCTGTCAGACAATCGCGTCAATTTACCGCTTATTTGGTTCCGTTGACTCCAAGGTCCAATCGACCAACGGGCTCGGAAGGGTCAAAAAAGCTGTTATAAAGTTGCGCGCTAACCCATATGAGCCTTGCCTAATGCGTCCATTTTTCAAGACATGGCTAACCATTTGCCTTTTGATGCCACTGGCCGCCCACGCCACCAATCGTGAGCAACGTCTTCCAAACGTTAATGGTTACACCCCGAAATCCCATGTTTCTGCTCCTTCGAGCAAAAACAAGCAAAGTGCCAAACACTCCACCACGCTGGCCACCGCCAACAGCAAGCTGGTGCCGCCAATGGCGACCAAGCAAAGCAGCAACGTGTTGAGCCGTGCCGTGAACGTCCTCGGTACTCCTTACCGTTGGGGCGGCAGCAGCCCAAGTAAAGGGTTCGATTGCAGTGGCCTGGTGAAATACGCGTTCAACGACGCTACGTTCGACCTGCCGCGCACGTCCAACGCGATGGCCAGTGGTCATGGCGAGAAAGTCGATCGCAAGGATCTCAAGCCCGGCGATCTGATTTTTTTCAACATCAAGAGCCGTCGAGTCAACCACGTCGCCATCTACCTGGGCAACGACCGCTTCATCCACGCACCACGTCGTGGCAAAGCGGTGTCCATCGATACGCTGAAAAAGCCGTATTGGGAAAGCCACTATGTGGTGGCCAAGCGGGTTTTGCCGAAAGAACCGAATCAGATGCGCGTCGTTCAGCGTTGATTTGAAGCTTCCGTCGTTCTTGAGGTCCCCTTCGCGGGCAAGCCTCGCTCCTACAGGTCATGCGCCATTTTCACGGCACATATCAATCCTGTAGGAGCGAGGCTTGCCCGCGAAGGCGTTTGTGGATCTGTCAAAAGTTATCCGGCGACCGCGCCTTCTCCCGCGCGTGCTCGCGGCTGATCAAGCCCTTGGTCACCAACTCCTTCAAGCACATATCCAGCGTCTGCATCCCCAGGTTGCCCCCGGTCTGAATCGACGAGTACATCTGCGCCACTTTGTCTTCGCGGATCAGGTTACGGATCGCCGACGTGCCGAGCATGATCTCGTGCGCCGCAATCCGCCCGCCGCCGATCTTCTTGACCAGCGTCTGTGACACCACCGCCAACAACGATTCGGACAGCATCGAACGCACCATCGACTTCTCGTCCCCCGGAAACACGTCCACCACCCGGTCGATGGTCTTCGCCGCCGACGTGGTGTGCAGCGTGCCAAACACCAGGTGACCGGTCTCGGCTGCGGTCAACGCCAAGCGAATGGTCTCCAGATCGCGCATCTCGCCCACCAGAATCACGTCCGGGTCTTCGCGCAGCGCCGAGCGCAGGGCGGTGGCGAAACTGCGGGTATCACGGTGAACTTCGCGCTGATTGATCAGGCATTTGCGCGATTCATGCACGAACTCGATCGGGTCTTCGATGGTGAGGATGTGGTGATGACGATGGTTGTTGAGGTAATCGATCATCGCCGCCAGGGTGGTGGACTTGCCGGAACCGGTCGGGCCGGTCACCAGCACCAGGCCACGGGGGGCGTCGGTAATCTTGCGAAACACATCGCCCATGCCGAGGTCGTCCATGCTCAGGACCTTCGACGGAATGGTGCGGAACACGGCGCCGGCGCCCCGGTTCTGGTTGAACGCGTTGACCCGGAAGCGCGCCAGGCCCGGCACGTCAAAGGAAAAATCGGTTTCCAGATGCTTCTCGAAGTCCACCCGCTGGGTGTCGTTCATGATGTCGTAGATCAGCTCCTGCACCTGTTTCTGGTCCAGAGCCGGCAGATTGATCCGCCGCACATCGCCATCGACGCGAATCATCGGTGGCAGGCCGGCAGACAGGTGCAAGTCGGACGCGCCCTGTTTGGCGCTGAATGCCAGCAGCTCAGTGATATCCATAGCGCTCCTCAATTCCAGTAGAATGCCGCGAACCTTCAGACTGGCGGCGCCTCTTGATGTCCACGATAGCAGACAACATTCTCCAGGTTAGTTCGCGTATCCAGGCTGCGACCCAAGCGGCTCACCGCGATGAGCACAGCGTCCAGTTGCTGGCCGTGAGCAAGACCAAGCCTGCCGAGGCCCTGCGTGAAGCCTACGCCGCCGGGTTGCGGGACTTTGGCGAGAATTATCTGCAGGAAGCCCTGAGCAAACAGCTCGAATTGGCCGACCTGCCCTTGATCTGGCACTTCATCGGCCCCATTCAATCGAACAAGACTCGCGCTATCGCCGAGCACTTCGCTTGGGTGCATTCCGTGGATCGTTTGAAAATCGCACAACGCCTGTCCGAACAACGTCCTGCCGATTTGCCACCTCTGAACATCTGCATCCAGGTCAACGTCAGCGGCGAGGACAGCAAGTCCGGCTGCACCCCGGCCGACCTGCCCGCGCTGGCGAATGCCATCAGCGCCTTGCCGCGCCTGAAGTTGCGCGGCTTGATGGCGATCCCCGAGCCGACCGAAGATCGCGCCGCCCAGGATGCCGCTTTTGCTGCCGTGCAAAGCCTGCAAGCCAGCCTGAACCTGCCGCTCGACACACTTTCCATGGGCATGAGCCACGACCTCGAGTCGGCTATCGCCCAAGGCGCCACGTGGGTCCGTATCGGTACGGCCCTGTTTGGCGCCCGCGACTATGGCCAGCCATAACGTGACTGATTCCTCTCTTTACAAGGACCTGACATGAGCAAGACTCGTATTGCCTTTATCGGTGCCGGCAACATGGCCGCCAGCCTGATCGGTGGCCTGCGCGCCAAAGGTCTGGAAGCGGCCCACATCCGCGCCAGCGACCCGGGTGCCGAAACCCGCGCTCGCGTGAGCGCTGAACACGGCATCGAAGTGTTCGCCGACAACGCCGAAGCCATCCAGGACGCCGACGTCGTGGTGCTGGCGGTCAAACCCCAGGCGATGAAAGCCGTGTGCGAAGCGATTCGCCCAAGCTTGAAACCGAACCAACTGGTGGTGTCCATCGCCGCCGGCATCACTTGCGCCAGCATGAACAACTGGCTCGGCGCCCAGCCGATCGTGCGTTGCATGCCCAACACCCCGGCGCTGTTGCGTCAGGGCGTGAGTGGCTTGTACGCCACCGCCGAAGTGAATGCCGAGCAACGCCAACAGGCGCAAGAGCTGCTGTCCGCCGTCGGCCTCGCGCTGTGGCTGGACGAAGAGCAGCAACTGGACGCCGTCACCGCTGTTTCGGGCTCGGGCCCGGCGTACTTCTTCCTGCTGATCGAAGCGATGACCGCGGCCGGGGTGAAACTCGGCCTGCCTGCGGACATCGCCGCGCAACTGACCCTGCAAACCGCACTCGGCGCCGCGCACATGGCGGTCGCCAGTGATGTCGACGCGGCAGAACTGCGTCGCCGTGTGACTTCGCCTGCGGGCACCACGGAAGCCGCCATCAAGTCGTTCCAGGCCGGGGGCTTCGAAGCCCTGGTAGAAAAAGCACTCGGCGCCGCTGCGCACCGCTCGGCCGAGATGGCCGAACAATTGGGTCAATAAGGAGCCTTTCATGATTGGATTGAACACTGCAGCGGTCTACGTGCTGCAAACCCTCGGCAGCCTGTACCTGCTGATCGTGCTGTTGCGCTTTGTGCTGCAACTGGTGCGCGCCAACTTCTACAACCCGCTGTGCCAGTTCGCGGTAAAAGCCACCCAGCCGCTGCTCAAACCACTGCGCCGGATCATCCCGAGCATGTTCGGCCTGGACATGTCCTCGCTGGTGCTGGCGATCCTCGTGCAACTGGCGTTGATGGCCCTGACCCTGCTGCTGACCTACGGCACCACCGGCAACCCGCTGCAATTGTTTATCTGGTCGCTGATCGGCGTGACCGCGCTGTTCCTGAAGATCTTCTTCTTCGCCCTGATCATCAGCGTGATCCTGTCCTGGGTCGCTCCGGCCAGCCATAACCCCGGCGCCGAACTGGTGAACCAGATCTGCGAGCCGGCCCTGGCGCCGTTCCGCAAGATCCTGCCCAACCTGGGTGGCCTGGATATCTCGCCGATCCTCGCGTTCATGGTGCTCAAACTGCTGGACATGCTGGTGATCAACAACCTCGCCGCCATGACCATGATGCCGGACATCCTGCGTCTGCTGATCTGACCCGGTGAGCTACTTTCGCTGGGACGGTGATGACCTGATTCTGGAATGTCACCTGCAACCGGCGGCCCGCAGCGATGATTTCTGCGGGCTGCATGGCGACCGACTGAAAATCCGCCTGACCGCGCCGCCGGTCGAGGGCAAGGCCAACGCCTACCTGATGGCGTTTCTGGCCAAGGCGTTTGGCGTGTCCAAGAGCCAGGTGAGTTTGATCAGCGGCGAGCTGAACCGGCAGAAGCGAGTGCGGATTTGTTCGCCGAAGAAGTTGCCTGAGTTGCCGGATCTGGTGCGTCCGGCAGGTTGACCGCGTTATCGTTCTTCGCGGGCAAGCCCCGCTCCTACAGGTCCGGGGTCGCACCCGATTCCGCTACCAACACAAACCCCGTAGGAGCAAGGCTTGCCCGCGAAGGCCGCACCTCGGTTTAACTGAATGAAATCAGCCCCGCCCTTTGCTTGCCGCTAGCCACAGCGGTCTTTAGACTTACGCCTCATTTCAACGAGAGCAGGGTCGATGCCAACTGCCTTTCCCGCCGATTCTGTTGGTCTGGTGACGCCGCAAATGGCGCACTTCAGTGAACCCCTGGCCCTGGCCTGCGGCCGTTCGCTCCCAGCTTATGACCTGATCTACGAAACCTACGGCACGCTGAACGCCACGGCGAGCAACGCCGTGCTGATCTGCCACGCCTTGTCCGGTCACCACCACGCTGCCGGTTTCCACAGCCCCGACGACCGCAAACCCGGTTGGTGGGACAGCTGCATCGGCCCCGGCAAGCCGATCGACACCAGCAAGTTCTTCGTGGTCAGCCTGAACAACCTCGGCGGCTGCAACGGTTCCACCGGCCCCAGCAGCCTCAACCCGGAAACCGGCAAGCCGTTCGGCGCCGACTTCCCGGTGCTGACCGTGGAAGACTGGGTGCACAGCCAGGCGCGTCTGTCCGACCTGCTCGGCATCCGCCAGTGGGCGGCGGTGATCGGCGGCAGCCTCGGCGGCATGCAGGCCTTGCAGTGGACCATCACCTACCCCGACCGCGTGCGGCACTGCCTGGCCATCGCCTCGGCGCCCAAGCTGTCGGCGCAGAACATCGCGTTCAACGAAGTGGCGCGCCAGGCCATCCTCACCGACCCCGAGTTCCACGGTGGTTCGTTCCAGGAAGCCGGGGTGATCCCCAAGCGTGGCCTGATGCTGGCGCGGATGGTCGGGCACATCACTTACCTGTCCGACGATTCCATGGGCGAGAAATTCGGCCGCGGCCTCAAGAGTGAAAAGCTCAACTACGACTTCCACAGCGTCGAGTTCCAGGTCGAGAGCTACCTGCGCTATCAGGGTGAAGAGTTCTCCGGGCGTTTCGACGCCAACACTTACCTGTTGATGACCAAAGCCCTGGATTACTTCGACCCGGCGGCAAACTTCGACGATGACCTGGCGAAAACCTTCGCCGGCGCCACCTCCAAGTTCTGCGTGATGTCGTTTACCACCGACTGGCGCTTCTCCCCTGCCCGCTCCCGGGAGCTGGTGGACGCGCTGATGGCGGCCAAGAAAGACGTGTGCTACCTCGAGATCGATGCTCCGCAAGGCCACGACGCCTTCCTGATTCCGATCCCGCGTTACCTGCAGGCGTTCAGCAATTACATGAACCGTATTTCGTTGTGAGTAAGCCATGAGAGCTGATCTGGAAATCATCCAGGAATGGATTCCCGCCGGTAGCCGCGTGCTCGACCTCGGTTGCGGCGACGGCGAACTGCTGACCTGGCTGCGCGACAACAAGCAAGTCACCGGTTATGGCCTGGAAAACGATGCGGACAACATCGCCGAGTGCGTGGCCAAGGGCATCAATGTGATCGAGCAGGACCTGGACAAGGGCCTCGGCAACTTTGCCAGCAACAGCTTCGACATCGTGGTCATGACCCAGGCCCTGCAAGCTGTGCATTACCCGGACCGGATTCTCGACGAAATGCTGCGGGTCGGGCGCCAGTGCATCATCACCTTCCCCAACTTCGGTCACTGGCGCTGCCGCTGGTACCTGGCGAGCAAGGGCCGGATGCCGGTGTCCGAGTTCCTGCCGTACACCTGGTACAACACGCCGAACATCCACTTCTGCACTTTCGGCGACTTTGAAGAACTGTGCCGCGAACGTGAAGCGAAGGTCATTGATCGGCTTGCCGTGGATCAACAGCACCGACACGGGTGGGCCAGTAAGCTATGGCCTAATCTGTTAGGTGAGATCGGTATCTACCGCGTCAGCAGTCCCGGGCTGCAAGACCACAAGGTCGCGGTCTGAAACCACGCCATTCCAAGGAGAACGAACATGGGTCGTCTAGCGCTGTTTGTACTTACTGCCTGCCTGAGCGTCACCGCCATGGCCGCCGATATCATCAAGGGCGAGCGCCAGGAAACGTTTGGTGATGTGACGGTGCACTACAACACCTTCAATTCCACGTTTCTGACACCGGACATTGCCAAAGCGGCCGAGCTGATCCGCAGCAAGAACCAGGGCGTGATCAACGTGTCGGTGATCAAGGACGGCAAACCGCTGATCGCCCAGGTCAGCGGCACAATCAAAGACCTGACCAGCAAAACCGTCACGCTGAACTTCCGCCAGATCACCGAACAGGGTGCGGTCTACTACATCGCGCAATACCCGGTGGACCAGCAGGAAACCCGCACCTTTGAAATCAAGGTGCAGAACGGCGATAAAATCAACACCATCAACTTCAACCAAGAGCTTTTCCCCGGCGAATGATGAACTTCACGCAACTCGTACTGGCCAGCCATAACGCCGGCAAACTCAAGGAACTCCAGGCCATGCTCGGCGCCTCGGTGCAACTGCGCTCGATCGGCGAGTTCAGCAGCATCGAGCCTGAGGAAACCGGCTTGTCGTTCGTCGAGAACGCCATCCTCAAGGCCCGCAACGCCGCGCGCATCTCCGGCCTGCCGGCGCTGGCCGACGATTCGGGGCTGGCGGTGGATTTCCTGGGCGGTGCCCCGGGCATTTATTCGGCGCGTTACGCTGACGGTCAGGGCGATGCGGCGAACAACGCCAAACTGCTCGACGCCATGAAAGATGTGCCGGAAGCCGAGCGCGGTGCGCAGTTCGTCTGCGTGCTGGCGCTGGTGCGACATGCCGAGGATCCATTGCCGATCCTCTGCGAAGGCCTGTGGCACGGCCGAATCCTGCAAGCTGCCAGCGGCGAGCACGGTTTTGGTTATGACCCGCTGTTCTGGGTGCCGTCACGCGACTGCTCCAGCGCCGAATTGAGCCCGAGCGAAAAGAACCTGATCAGCCACCGCGCCCGTGCAATGGATCTGCTGCGCCAGCGTCTAGGCTTGATATGACCCACGACTCATCCGCGTCACCGCTGATCTTCGGCGGCGCCGCCCAATCGCCTCGGGCCGCGCTGCCAGTGCTGCCGCCCCTGGCGCTGTACATCCACATCCCGTGGTGTGTGCGCAAATGCCCTTATTGCGACTTCAACTCCCACACCGCCAGCCCGGTGCTGCCGGAAGAAGAGTACGTCGACGCGTTGCTGGCCGACCTCGATCAGGACCTGCACGCGGTTTACGGGCGCGAACTGAGCTCGATCTTCTTCGGTGGCGGCACGCCGAGCCTGTTCAGTGCCGCAGCACTGGGCCGTTTGCTCAAGGGTGTGGAACAACGGATTCCGTTTGCCGGCGACATCGAAATCACCCTGGAAGCCAACCCCGGGACCTTCGAACAAGAGAAGTTCGTTGCCTACCGCGCGCTGGGGATCAATCGCCTGTCGATTGGCATCCAGAGCTTCCAGGAAGAGAAACTCAAGGCCCTGGGGCGAATTCACAACGGCGACGAAGCGATACGTGCCGCCGGCATGGCCCGTCAGGCCGGGTTCGACAACTTCAACCTGGACCTGATGCACGGCTTGCCCGATCAGTCTCTGGACGACGCCCTGAGCGACTTGCGCCAGGCCATCGCCCTGAAACCCACCCATTTGTCCTGGTATCAGCTGACCCTGGAGCCGAACACCGTGTTCTGGAACCAGCCGCCTACGCTGCCGGAAGACGACACGTTGTGGGACATTCAAGAGGCTGGCCAGGCGCTGCTCGCCGAACACGGTTACGCGCAGTACGAAGTTTCGGCCTATGCCCTGCCCGGTCGCCCGGCGCGGCATAACCTCAATTACTGGAGTTTCGGCGACTTCATCGGCATCGGCGCCGGCGCCCACGGCAAGCTGAGTCACCCGGACGGGCGCATCGTGCGCACCTGGAAAACCCGCTTGCCAAAGGATTACCTCAACCCGGCCAAAAGCTTCAAGGCTGGCGAGAAAGCCCTGACCAATGACGAGTTGCCTTTCGACTTCCTGATGAACGCCCTGCGTCTGACCGAGGGCGTGGAATCGCGCCTGTATCCGGAGCGCACCGGCCTGCCCCTGGAAAGCCTCGCCGAAGGTCGCCGCGAGGCAGAACAAAGCGGCTTGTTGCAGGTCGAACCGTCACGTCTGGCGGCCACCGAGCGCGGACAACTGTTTCTCAATGACTTGCTGCAGACATTTCTGAGCTGATTTCAGCCTTAAGGGAAAACCAATGGATCTGATCCTTGACCTGCTCGCCACCGTGTCCCGCTGGAGCCGTAGCAACCTGTCGGAAATCTCCCTGGCCCTGGTGGGCTGCCTGCTGGTGCTGTTCGGCGCCGACATCAAAGGCTGGGTCGAACAACGCCTGGGCGGCATCGCCGGCGCCCTGCGCGTCCCGTTGATGTCCCTGCTGTGCATGGTGGGTAGCGGCGTTGCACTGATCTACGCCACGCCATGGATCATCAAAGGCCTGAGCCAGTTCAACAACTACAGCCTGGCGCCGGTGCTGCTGGTGGTGTTGGTGTTGATTGGCGTGGTCGCTGATCGCCGCTGAATCCCAGAAAAACCCGTAGGAGCGAGGCTTGCCCGCGAAGGCGTCGTATCAGTCACCCTCTTCATCAACTGATATGACGCCTTCGCGGGCAAGCCTCGCTCCTACAGGGGTTGTGGTCGATGCATTGTTTGCTAACAGTCAGGGAAGATCATGAGTAAAAAGCTGCTGGACGAGACAAGCAAATTTCTCAGCTATGTATTGCGTCACGAACCCCAGGCCATCGGGCTGGAACTGGATGCCGACGGCTGGGCGGATATCGACGCACTGATTAGCGGCGCGGCGCTCGATGGCAGAACGCTGGATTGGGACTTGATCCAGCAAGTCGTCGATAGCAGCGACAAGAAACGCTTTTCAATCTCCGAAGACAACCAACGCATTCGCGCCGTGCAAGGCCACTCGACCAAAACCGTCGACCTGCAATTCGAAGAGAAACGCCCTCCTGCCACGCTGTACCACGGCACCGCGACACGGTTCATGGCATCGATCAACGAGCAGGGATTGATTGCGGGATCGCGCCATCACGTGCACCTGTCCCAAGAGGTCGAAACCGCCAGCGCCGTAGGCCAGCGTTATGGGACCGTGGTGATTCTGAAGGTCGCTGCATTACAGATGCTGGAGCAAGGCTTCAAGTTCTATCAGGCTGAGAATGGCGTCTGGCTGACAGAGCATGTACCGGTGAAATTCATCACACCGGTGTAGCCGCCGCACAAAAAAACGTAGGAGCGAGGCTTGCCCGCGAAAGCGGTGTGTCAGTCGATGATGATAGTGGCTGGCACGCCGCCTTCGCGGGCAAGCCTCGCTCCTACAGGTTGCGGGTCGCTTAAGGCTGTTTTTGATCGTTCCGACGCTCTGCGTAAGAACGATCAGTCGGGCTATGCTTAGGACTGCTTTTCGAACTTCAGGTCCCACACGCCATGCCCAAGACGTTCGCCGCGGCGTTCGAACTTGGTAATCGGGCGCTCGGTCGGGCGCGGGACGCATTTGCCGTCTTCGGCCAGGTTGCGGTAGCCCGGCGCGACGTTCATCACTTCCAGCATGTACTCGGCATACGGTTCCCAGTCGGTGGCCATGTGCAGAATGCCGCCGACTTTCAATTTGCTGCGCACCAGTTCAGCGAACGAGGCCTGGACGATGCGGCGCTTGTGGTGACGGCTCTTGTGCCACGGGTCCGGGAAAAACAGCATCAGACGGTCGAGGCTGTTGTCGGCGATGCATTGGTTGAGCACTTCGATCGCGTCGCAATCGTAGACCCGCAGGTTGGTCAGGCCCTGAGTCAGCACGCCATTGAGCAGCGCGCCGACACCCGGACGGTGAACTTCCACGCCAATGAAATCCTGTTCCGGCGAAGCCGCGGCCATTTCCAGCAGAGAATGGCCCATGCCGAAACCGATTTCCAGGGAGCGCGGGGCCGAGCGGCCGAACACCTGGTCGAAGTCCACCGGCGCATCGGCCAGCGGCAGGACGAACAGCGGCGTGCCCTGCTCCAGACCCTTTTGCTGGCCTTCGGTCATGCGTCCGGCGCGCATCACGAAACTCTTGATGCGGCGGTGTTGGCGTTCTTCGCCTTCTTCCGGCTGGATAGGCGTGTCGTTCGATTCAGTCATCAATGGCTCTTACTTGATCAGACCATCCAGCGGCGAGGAGGCGCTGGCATAGAGTTTTTTCGGCATGCGGCCGGCGAGGTAGGCCAGGCGACCGGCGACGATGGCGTGTTTCATGGCTTCGGCCATCATGATCGGCTGCTGGGCGTGGGCGATGGCCGAGTTCATCAGCACCGCTTCGCAACCCAGTTCCATGGCGATGGTGGCGTCGGAAGCGGTGCCGACACCGGCATCCACCAACACCGGAATCTTGGCTTCTTCAAGGATGATCTGCAGGTTGTACGGGTTGCAGATCCCCAGGCCCGTGCCGATCAGACCAGCCAGCGGCATCACCGCGATAACGCCGATTTCCGCCAGTTGACGGGCGATGATCGGGTCATCGCTGGTGTAGACCATCACGTCGAAGCCTTCCTTGACCAGCACTTCGGCGGCCTTGAGGGTTTCGATCACGTTGGGGAACAGGGTTTTCTGGTCGGCCAGCACTTCCAGCTTCACCAGGTTATGGCCGCCGAGCAGCTCACGGGCCAGGCGGCAGGTGCGCACAGCCTCGGTCGCGTCGAAGCAACCGGCGGTGTTCGGCAGGAAGGTATAGCGATCCGGCGACAGGACTTCGAGCAGGTTCGGCTCTCCCGGGTTCTGGCCCAGGTTGGTGCGACGCACTGCGAAGGTGACGATCTCGGCACCCGAGGCTTCGATGGCCAGGCGGGTTTCTTCCATGTCGCGGTACTTGCCGGTGCCTACCAGCAAACGCGACTGGTAAGTACGACCGGCCAGGACGAAGGGCTTGTCGCTACGAACGATGCTCATGGGAAATCCTCTGTAGGGGTGAGGTTCTTGCAGAATTCTGTGCCCTTGCGGGCCGGGCGACTAGCCGCCGCCGATGGCGTGCACAACTTCGACGCTGTCGCCGTCGTTCAACGTGGTGTCTGCGTGCTGGCTGCGCGGGACGATATCCAGATTGAGCTCAACCGCCACCCGGCGTCCGGTCAGTTCCAGACGGGTCAGCAGGGCCGCGACGGTTTCACCGTCGGGCAGTTCAAGGGATTCGCCGTTCAACTGAATGCGCATGCAAGAAGCCGCCATCATTTTTAGGGGCTGGCATTCTAGCCCGATCATGACCTAAAGGTCAGCACCAAGCGTCAAGCGGTCAGCGGCAAGCGCCACGCGGCGAGGCCCAGACACAGCCAACCAATCAGGAACGCCAGGCCTCCGAACGGTGTGATGATCCCCAGCTTGCTGACTCCGGTGATGGTCAGCAGGTACAAACTGCCGGAAAAAAGCAGGATGCCAATGGCGAAGGATGCGCCAGCCCAGGTGATCAAACGCCCCTGGATCTGCGTGGCCAGCAACGCGACGCCCAGCAACGCCAGGGTGTGCACCAGTTGGTAGGTGACGCCGGTATGGAAAATCGCCAGGTATTCCGGGGTCAGGCGGTTTTTCAGGCCATGGGCGGCGAACGCGCCAAGGGCCACGCCGGTGAAGCCGAAGAAAGCGGCCAGCATCAGAAAGCCACGCAGCATGAGAACTCCAGTCAGACTCGATCAACAGGGTCTGTATAATGGCCCGCTCAACGGGTTCGGCCAAGCCATCTCTATGCTGCGTTTATTTTTACGACGATTCACTAAGGCCCTGCTCTGGTTCGCTTGCGGCAGCGTGGCGCTGGTCCTGATTTTCCGCGTGGTGCCTCCACCGGGTACGGCGTTGATGGTCGAGCGCAAAGTCGAATCCTGGTTCGACGGCGAGCCCATCGACCTGCAACGTACCTGGAAACCCTGGGATGAAATCTCGGACGACCTGAAAGTCGCGGTGATTGCCGGCGAAGACCAGAAATTCCCGGAGCACTGGGGCTTTGATTTTGGCGCGATCCAGGCAGCTCTGGCTCACAACGAGCTCGGCGGCTCGATTCGTGGTGCCAGTACCTTGAGTCAGCAAGTGTCGAAAAACCTGTTTCTGTGGTCCGGCCGCAGCTGGCTGCGCAAAGGCCTGGAAGCCTGGTTTACCGGGCTGATTGAAGTGTTGTGGCCCAAGCAGCGGATTCTTGAGGTTTACCTGAACAGCGTCGAGTGGGATGACGGGGTGTTTGGCGCGGAAGCGGCGGCCCGGCATCACTTTGGTGTCGGCGCCCGGTCATTGTCCCGGCAGCAGGCGAGTTTGCTGGCGGCGGTGTTGCCGAATCCACGGGTTTGGAGCGCGAGTCATCCGACTAATTATGTAGCGCGGCGTGCCGGGTGGATTCGCCAGCAGATGAGTCAGCTGGGGGGCGATAGTTATCTGCTGGGCCTCAACGATTCGCGACGCGCACCGTGGGCCCAATGAATTGACGCGATCCCTGTAGGAGCGAGGCAGGAATAGCGGACACTAACAAAAACGCCCCGATCATCACTGATCGGGGCGTTTTTTATTGCCGGTGCGCCGGTTAGGCGGCAATCGACAACTTGAGCTTGTTCATCGCGCTCTTCTCAAGCTGACGAATACGCTCGGCCGACACGTTGTACTTCTGCGCCAGGTCGTGCAGCGTGGCTTTTTCTTCTGCCAGCCAACGCTGGTAGAGGATGTCACGGCTGCGGTCGTCCAGCACTTCCAGCGCTTCGTGCAGGTTGTGGTTGGAGTTGTCGCTCCAGTCAGCATCTTCCAGTTGACGGGCCGGGTCGTACCGGTGGTCTTCCAGATAGTTGGCCGGCGACTGGAAAGCGCTGTCGTCGTCCGCTTCCGCGGCCGGGTCGAAGGCCATGTCGTGGCCCGTCAGGCGACTTTCCATCTCGCGCACTTCCCGCGGCTCTACGCCGAGGCTTTCCGCCACGCGGTGGACTTCTTCGTTGTTCAACCACGCCAGGCGTTTCTTCTGGCTGCGCAGGTTGAAGAACAGCTTGCGCTGGGCCTTGGTGGTCGCGACTTTCACAATGCGCCAGTTGCGCAGGATGAACTCGTGGATTTCCGCCTTGATCCAGTGCACAGCGAACGATACCAGGCGCACACCCATTTCCGGGTTGAAGCGCTTAACGGCCTTCATCAGGCCGACGTTGCCTTCCTGGATCAGGTCAGCCTGGGCCAGGCCGTAGCCGGAATAGCTACGGGCAATGTGTACGACAAAACGCAGGTGGGCGAGCACCATCTGCCGAGCCGCCCCCAAATCCTGCTCATAATAGAGACTCTCGGCCAGTTCACGCTCCTGCTCCGGTGTCAGCAATGGAATGCTGTTCACCGTGTGCACATAGGCCTCCAGGTTTGCGCCTGGGACCAGAGCATAAGCAGGTTGCAAAGAAGTGGTCATACGAAAAAACCTCCGTCTTACATAACTCGTGCAGTTCAGCACTGCGAAAATTGACCGGAAACCGTGGGACAAGTTCCCATAAAAACCGAAAGGTCAATACGCGCAAAAAGATACTACTTCGGCGCCAACTCCCTGAGATGACGTGCGACTGCAATCCATGCACCGATATAACCCAACAGCACCGCGCCAAGCAAGAGCGACAGACCATCGGCAACTGGCACTCCGGCCAGCGCAAAATTACTGCCGTACAAGCCGGCCAAACCAACCACCGCGTCGTTCAACCAGTTCAGGCCGAACGCCAATACGCCCCAGGAAAGAATCCCCGCACCGAAGCCATAAAGCGCGCCCATATACAGAAAGGGCCTGCGCACATAGCTGTCCGTGCCGCCGACGAGTTTAATCACTTCTATCTCTGTGCGGCGGTTTTCAATATGAAGACGAATGGTATTGCCTATCACCAAAAGTAATGCAGACACCAAAAGCACGGTCAGGCCGAAGACAAACCGGTCTCCGAGCTTGAGGATGGCGGCCAGACGCTCGACCCAGACTAGATCAAGTTGAGCCTGTTGTACCTTCGGCAGCTCGGAAAGTTTTTGTCTTAATGCTTCAAGCGTTGGCTTGTCGACTTCGTTCGGCGTCACCAGCACCACGCCCGGCAGCGGGTTTTCCGGCAGCTCCTTGAGCGCCTCGCCCAAACCGGACTGCTGCTGGAATTCCTCCAGCGCCTGGTCGCGACCGACATATTCCGCCTCCGCGACGCCGGGCATGCCTTTGATCTGCTCGCGCAACGACTCGCCCTGCTCTGGGCTGGCGTCGAGTTGCAAGTACAGGGAAATCTGCGCCGCACGCTGCCAGGAGCCGCCCAGCCGCTCGACGTTATTCAGCAAAAGTGACAGCCCCATCGGCAAACTCAGGGCTACCGCCATCACCAGGCAGGTGAAAAAACTGCCGATCGGCTGTTTGCCCAACCGACGCAGGCTGTCCACCAGGCTGGCACGATGGCTTTCGATCCAGGCGCGCAGCAGCGTGGCGAAATCCGGGCCGTCGTCATCGTCGCGTTTTTTCTTTTGTGGTTGCGGATCGGCGGCCTTCGGGGCCACGCGCTCGGAAACCTTGGGGCTGCGTGTCGCACTCATACGCCAGCCTCCCCGTCGCCGATCAAGCGGCCGCGCTGCAGGGTCAGCATGCGGTGGCGCATACGGGCGATCAGCGCCAGGTCGTGACTGGCGATGAGCACGCTGGTGCCCAGACGGTTGATGTCTTCAAACACGCCCATGATCTCGGCCGCCAGGCGCGGGTCGAGGTTACCGGTCGGTTCGTCCGCCAGCAGCAAGGCCGGGCGATGCACGATGGCGCGGGCAATGCCGACGCGCTGTTGCTGACCGGTGGACAAGTCACCGGGATACAGATCGGTCTTGTCCGAGAGCGCCACACGCTCCAGGGCCGAATCCACCCGCTTGACGATTTCGGCCTTGGACAGGCCAAGAATCTGCAACGGCAGCGCGACGTTATTGAACACCGTGCGATCAAACAGCAACTGGTGGTTCTGGAACACCACGCCGATCTGCCGACGCAGGTAAGGAATCTGTGCGTTGCTGATGGTGCTCAGGTCTTGCCCGGCCAGCAGCAACTTGCCGGTACTCGGGCGTTCCATCGCCAACAACAGCCGCAACAAGGTGCTTTTACCGGCGCCGGAATGGCCGGTGACAAACAAGAATTCGCCCCGACGGACTCGAAAGCTCAGCTCATGCAAGCCGACGTGACCGTTCGGGTAGCGTTTACCGACCTGTTCGAAACGAATCATGAACGCTCCCGCTCGGCAAACAATGCCTGGACAAAGGGTTCTGCTTCAAAGGTACGCAAATCATCGATGCCTTCACCGACACCGATGTAGCGGATGGGCAAGCCAAACTGTTTGGCCAGGGCGAAAATCACCCCACCCTTGGCGGTGCCGTCGAGCTTGGTCAGCGCTAGGCCCGTCAGTTGCACGGTCTGGTTGAACTGCTTGGCCTGGTTGATCGCGTTCTGGCCAGTGCCGGCGTCGAGCACCAGCAGCACCTCGTGGGGCGCGTCGGCGTCGAGCTTGCTGATTACCCGGCGCACCTTTTTCAACTCTTCCATCAGGTTGTCTTTGGTGTGCAGACGACCGGCGGTGTCGGCGATCAACACATCGATGCCACGGGCCTTGGCAGCCTGCACGGCGTCGAAGATCACCGAAGCCGAATCGGCGCCGGTGTGCTGGGCGATCACCGGGATCTTGTTGCGCTCACCCCAGACCTGCAATTGCTCCACCGCGGCGGCGCGGAAGGTGTCACCGGCGGCCAGCATGACTTTCTTGCCTTCCAGTTGCAGCTTCTTCGCCAGTTTGCCGATGGTGGTGGTCTTGCCAGCGCCGTTGACGCCGACGACCAGAATCACGAATGGCTTGTTCTGCGAGGTGATTTTCAGCGGCTGCTCGACTGGCTTGAGCATCGCCGCCAGTTCAGCTTGCAGGGATTTGTACAGCGCGTCGGCGTCGGCCAATTCTTTGCGCGCGACCTTCTGGGTCAGGCGCTGAATGATCACCGAGGTCGCCTCGACACCCACGTCAGCGGTCAGCAGGCGGGTTTCGATGTCTTCGAGCAGTTCGTCATCGATGGTCTTGCGGCCCAGGAACAGACTGGCCATGCCTTCGCCGATGCTGGCGCTGGTCTTGGACAGGCCCTGCTTGAGACGGGCGAAGAAACCGGCTTTGGTTTCCTCGGTGCGCGGCGGCTCGGCCGGGGTTTCAACGAGGGCGACAGGTGCTTCGACAACGGGAGCGACAACCGGCACAGGCGCAGGCGCCTGGACAATCGGCGCGACAGGCGCTACGAAGGCCGGCGCTTCTGGCTCTGGAACAACCACCGGTTCAGGTTCGGCCACGAAGACTGGCGCGACAACCGGCTCCATCACCGGCACATGAATCGGCTCAGGGCTAAACGCAATTGGCGCTGGAATAGGCGGAGCAATGTGCGGCGCCTGCTCATCCTCAACCAACGCCACCGGCTCTTCCGCGACCGGCAAAGTCAGCCAAGGCTCAGCGGCTGGCGTCAGCGGCAATTCGGCCACGACTTCAGGCTCGGTCTCAACCACCGGTTGCAATACCGGCTCGACATTCGGCAGAACAACCGGTGCCGGCTCTTCTTCTATTACCGGTGCGGGAACAGGCTCAGGAATGGATTGTGGCTGTTCGACGACGGTTTCCTGCGGCTTTTTGCGCAGCCATCCGAACAGGCCTTTCTTCTCGCCAGCCGCAGCTGGGGTCTTCTTGTCGTCGTTGGAACCAAACATGGAGGACGGCTATCTCACGGTAGCGACGCGCCAAAGGGCGCCCCGGCAAATAAATATTCGATGCAGAACAGACTGCGATTCACCCAGCTTGTTCACGCGCAACAATTTGTAGAGGTGCCAACGGCACCTCAAAGGTCGACTAATACGAAGGACTGGACCGGCATCGTCGGCGAAAACGCAGAGTTTAGCGGACAAACTCAAAGCTTCTGCCGAGAACCCAGACAACCTGCGCGCCGATAAAAGGCTCACAGGCGTGGCCGCCAGTAAAACGGATCAGTATCCTAGCACCCTCTCGCCCGCTGACGCTAAGAACAAGCGGGCAGCCCCAAAGGTTTAAAAACGTATGAATGCTCTAGCCCGCCGCGCTGCAGGCCTGCTGTTCAGCGCAGTTTGTCTGCCCCTCTCGGCCCTGGCTGCCGATCCGCAACCCACCCATGAATTCACCCTCGACAACGGCTTGAAGGTCGTCGTGCGCGAAGACCATCGGGCGCCGGTGGTGGTTTCCCAAGTCTGGTACAAGGTCGGCTCCAGCTACGAGACCCCGGGTCAGACCGGTTTGTCCCACGCCCTGGAACACATGATGTTCAAGGGCAGCGAGAAAGTCGGCCCCGGCGAAGCGTCGCTGATCCTGCGCGACCTCGGCGCCGAAGAAAACGCCTTCACCAGCGACGACTTCACCGCCTATTACCAAGTGTTGGCCCGGGATCGCCTGGGCGTGGCCTTCGAACTCGAAGCCGACCGCATGGCCAACCTGAAACTCCCGGCCGACGAATTCAGCCGCGAAATCGAGGTTATTAAGGAAGAACGTCGCCTGCGCACCGACGACAAGCCGATGTCCAAGGCCTACGAACGCTTCAAGGCCATGGCTTACCCGGCCAGCGGCTATCACACGCCGACTATCGGCTGGATGGCTGACCTTGAGCGCATGAAAGTCGAAGAACTGCGCAATTGGTACAAATCCTGGTACGTGCCGAACAACGCCACCCTCGTCGTGGTCGGCGACGTCACCCCGGATGAAGTCAAAACCCTGGCCCAGCGTTACTTCGGCCCGATTGCCAAGCGTGACGTGCCACCGGCGAAAATCCCGCTGGAACTGGCCGAGCCCGGCGAACGGCAGATCACCCTGCACGTGCAGACCCAACTGCCGAGCCTGATGCTGGCCTTCAACGTGCCGAGCATCGCCACCGCCGAAGACAAACGTTCGGTGAATGCCTTGCGCCTGATCTCGGCCCTGCTCGACGGCGGCTACAGCGGACGCATCCCGACGCAACTGGAGCGCGGCGAAGAGCTGGTGTCCGGCGGTTCGTCGAGCTACGACGCCTACACCCGTGGCGACAGCCTGTTCACCCTGTCGGCCAGCCCGAACTCGCAAAAGAAGAAAACCATCGCCCAGGCGGAAGCCGGCCTGTGGAAGCTGCTCGAACAGTTGAAAACCACCGCGCCATCGGCTGAAGAGCTGGAGCGCGTGCGGGCCCAGGTCATTGCCGGTCTGGTCTACGAGCGGGATTCGATCACCAGCCAGGCCACCGCCATCGGCCAACTGGAAACCGTCGGCTTGTCGTGGAAACTGATGGACACCGAACTCGCCGACCTGGAAAGCGTCACCCCCGACGACATCCAGAAAGCCGCCAAGCTGTATTTCACCCGCGAACGTCTCAGCGTCGCCCATGTACTTCCACTGGAGACGACTCATGAGTGAGCGTAAAAAACCGCGCCTGGCGCTGATTGGCCTGATCCTCGTTGCACTGATCGGCTCGGCTACCGTCTACCTGTTGCGGCCCGACGAGTCCACGGCCAGCGAAGCCCTCGACAAGGCCAAGTCCAGCCAGAAGCTGCAATCTCTGGCCGAACTCGACGGCAAGGCCCCGAGCCACCGCAACATGGACGTGCAGACCTGGACCACCGCCGAAGGCGCCAAGGTGATGTTTGTCGAAGCCCGGGAGCTGCCGATGTTCGACATGCGCCTGATCTTCGCCGCCGGCAGCAGCCAGGACGGCAATGCGCCGGGCCTCGCGCTGCTGACCAATGCCATGCTCAACGAAGGCGTGGCCGGTAAAGATGTCGGCGCCATCGCCCAGGGTTTCGAAGGCCTGGGGGCAGACTTTGGCAACGGCGCCTACAAAGACATGGCCGTTGCTTCGCTGCGCAGTTTGAGCGCCGCCGACAAACGCGAGCCAGCCTTGAAGCTGTTTTCCGAAGTCATCGGCAAACCGACCTTCCCCGCCGACTCGTTCGCGCGGATCAAGAACCAGCTGCTCGCCGGTTTCGAATACCAAAAGCAGAACCCCGGCAAACTGGCCGGCCTTGAGCTGATGAAACGCTTGTACGGCGATCATCCTTACGCCAATTCCAGCGATGGCACGGCGAAATCCGTTCCGGCGATCACCCTGGCGCAGTTGCGGGCCTTCCACGAGAAAGCCTACGCCGCTGGCAACGTGGTGATTGCGCTGGTGGGCGACCTGTCCCGTGCCGAGGCCGAAGCGATTGCCGCGCAAGTCTCCAGCGCGCTGCCAAAAGGCCCGGCCCTGGCGAAGATCCCGCAACCGGTTGAACCCAAGGCCAGCATCGGCCACATCGAGTTCCCGTCCAAGCAGACCAACCTGATGCTCGCGCAACTGGGCATCGACCGCGATGACCCGGACTACGCGGCGCTGTCCATGGGCAACCAGATCCTCGGCGGCGGTGGCTTCGGCACCCGCTTGATGAGCGAAGTGCGCGAGAAGCGTGGCCTGGCTTACGGCGTCTACTCGGGCTTCACCCCGATGCAGGCCCGTGGCCCGTTCATGATCAACCTGCAGACCCGCGCCGAAATGAGCGAAGGCACGCTGAAACTGGTGCAGGACGTACTCGCCGACTACCTTAAAACCGGCCCGACCGAAAAAGAACTCGACGACGCCAAGCGCGAACTGGCCGGCAGCTTCCCGCTGTCCACCGCCAGCAACGCCGATATCGTCGGCCAGCTCGGCGCCATGGGTTTCTACAACCTGCCGCTGACCTACCTTGAGGACTTCATGCAGCAGTCCCAGAGCCTGACGGTCGAGCAGGTGAAAAACGCACTGAACAAACACCTGAGCACGGACAAAATGGTCATCGTCAGCGCTGGCCCGACCGTGCCGCAAAAGCCGTTACCGGCCCCATCTGATAAACCCGCCGAGCAGCCGCTCGGGGTTCCGGAGCATTAATGGCCACTCGTCCAAAAAAACCTGTTCACAACGTGCACAACGGCGTGAACCAACTGCGCATCATCGGCGGCGAATGGGGCAGCCGGAAGCTGAGTTTCCCTGACGCCCCGGGCCTGCGTCCGACCCCGGACCGGGTGCGTGAAACCTTGTTCAACTGGCTGGCACCGTATATCGCCGGGGCCAAGGTGCTGGACCCGTTCGCGGGTAGCGGCGCGCTGTTTCTCGAAGCCCTGTCCCGCGGCGCCGCCATGGGCCAGGCGCTGGACGCGAGCAACATCGCGGTGTCCAGCATCAAGGAACACCTGGGCACCCTGCGCTGCACCACCGGCCAGGTCCAGACCGCCGACGCTTTGCGCTACCTGGAAATCCAGCCAGCGACCGCCTACGACGTGGTGTTCCTCGACCCGCCGTTCAACCAGAACCTGTTGCCAGGCGTGTGCGCCTTGCTCGAAGAGCGGCAGTGGCTGGCCGATGACGCCTGGGTCTACACCGAAAGCGAGAACGCGCCGTCGGTGCTGGGTTTGCCGGGTAACTGGCGCCTGCACCGGGAGCAGAAGTCCGGGCGCGTTTACTACGCGCTGTGGCAGCGCAGCCCGCTGGCGAACTGAGCCGCCATCCCTGAAACACCCCGGCCCGTGCGGTAGATAATTACCGCCAGGCGCCGCGTCCGATTCGCCACAGTGGTTTACGCATGTTTCGTAAACCACTGAGGATGAACACGGATGAACGTCGCTCGCAGCAGGATGCTGCTCTTTTCCTGGCTATTGCCCTTCTCGGCATTGGCCGAACCCGCACAACCCACCCACGAATTCACGCTCGGCAACGGCCTCAAGGTCCTGGTGCGCGAAGACCACCGCGCGCCGGTGGTAACCGCACAACTCTGGTTTCGCGTCGGCTCCAGCGATGAACCGCCGGGCAAGTCCGGCCTGTCCCACGCCCTGGAACACATGCTGTTCAAGGGCAGCAGCAAGACCTGCACCGGCGAGGCCACGGCCATCCTGGACAACCTGGGCGCGAACCATAACGCCTTTACCGACCAGGACGTGACCACTTATCACCAGACCTTGCAGCCCCACCAACTGGGCGTCGCGTTCGAACTGATGGCCGACATGATGTCCACGGCGACCCTGCGCGCCGAGGATTTCATCCCCGAACGGGCGGTCATCCAGCAAGAGCGCCGGCTGCGCACCGATGACAATCCGGACGAGATCGCCCATGAGCGCCTCACCCGTATCGCCTACCCCGCCAGCAGTTCTGGCGCACCAATCATCGGCTGGATGCACGACATCCAACGCCTGACCGCCGACGACCTGCGCCATTGGTATCAAACCCGCTACGCCCCCGGCAACGCGACGCTGGTGCTGGTCGGCGATGTCTCGCTGGAGACGATCAAACCCTTGGCCGAGCGCTACTTCGGTGTCGTCCCGGCCAAGCCTTTTATCGCCCCGACAACCTCCCTGGAACTGGCCGAGCCCGGCGAGCGAACCATCACCCTGCACCAAGCCATTGCTGCGCCTCGGCTGATCATGTCTTTCAACGTCCCGAGCCTGGTCACGGCTGAAAACCGCCGTTCGGTACATGCCTTGCGGCTGCTCAACATCTTGCTCGGCGATTCCCCCAGCGCACGCCTGCCCAAACGCCTGCAACTCAGCGACCGGCTGTTTTCCAGCGCGACCTCCCATTACAACGCCCTGTATCGCGGCGACAGCCTTTTGACCCTCACTGCCCAACTCAACCCCCATCGCACTGAAAGCCTCGATCAGGCACAGGCACGCATCTGGGCGCTGCTGGAGGAATTGAAGACCACCCCGCCCGCCCCCGCCGAACTGGAACGCGCCCGCACCCAACTGATCGCCCGGCAGGTTTACGACCGCGACGCCATCGAAAGCCAGGCGTCCCTCCTGGGTACATTTGAGAGCGTCGGTCTTCCCTGGCAACTGACGGAACAGGACACCCACGAACTGAATCAGGTCACCCCCGCCGACATCCAGCACGCCGCCATCACCTACCTGACCCGCCAACGCCTGAGTTCGGCCCATGTCCACGTGGAGAAACCCCATGAATAAGCTCACTTGCGTGACCCTATGGCTGCTGATCAGTGGCCTGCAAGGTTGCCTGGCCCTGGCCGACAGCGAGCCCCCGCGCCTGCAATCCCTGGCCGAGCTGGACGAAACGGTCAGCGCCAAACGCGCCCTGGAAATCCGCGGCTGGAAGTCACCGGTTGGCGGCAAGGTGCTGTTTGTCCACACCCCGGAACTGCCGATGTTCGACCTGCATGTGAGCTTCCCCGCCGGCAGCGCGCGGGACGGCGAACATCCGGGGCTGGCGGCCGCGACGTTCAGCCTGCTGAACGAGGGTGTGTCGGGCAAGGACCTGGCCGCGATTACCGAAACCTTTGACGGGCTCGGCGCCCGATTTGCCATGAACATCGATCAGGATCAGGTCTCGTTGTCCTTGCGCAGCCTGACCGCCAAGGACAAAAGCGCCCCCGCGCTGGCGCTGTTCACCCAGATCCTTGGCCAACCCTTGTTGGCCGAAGAAGCGCTGATCCACGTCAAGAAACAACTCGTCGAGCTGATCCAGGCCGGGCCGCAGAACCCCGAATCGCAGACCGCCCAAGCCATGAATGATTTGCTGATGGCGGGTCACCCCTATGCCAGGCCAGTCCTGGGCACCGAACCCGGCGTGGCCGCACTCTCTCGGGAGCAGATACGGGCGTTTCATCGGCAGGCCTACACCGGCTCCAACGCGCGGATCACCCTGGTGGGCGACCTGACGCTGGAGCAAGCCCAGGCCATCAGCCTGCATGTGTTCAACAGGCTACCGGCCGGTGCCGAATTAGCCCCCGTGCCGCCAGTTCCCCGCCGACAAGGCGACGCACCGTCACGGCATATCGAGCGAGCGGCGAGCCAGACACAGATCATGCTCGGCCAACCAAGCGTGCCGCGCCTGCATCCTGATTACGTGGCATTGACAGTGGGTCATACGATTTTCGGCGGCCAGAAACTGACCTCTCGCTTGATGGCCGAGCTACGGGAAAAACGCGGGGTGACCTACGGCGTACACCTGAAGACCACGCCCTGGCAGGGCGGCGGCAGCGCCATCGTCAGCCTGCAGACCAGCCCGCAGTTCAGTGAGGGCGTAGTGAACAAGGTGCAGTCGATGTATCGCGAGTTTTTGCAAACCGGTCCGACCCAACAGGAACTCGATGACACCCTGCGCCAGCTGCGCAGCCACTCCGCGCTGAACAGTTCGAGCAACGCACAGATCCTGAAGCGACTGGTCGCGATCAACCACTACAACTTGCCCCTGGACCTGGACTTCACCATTGAGCAGGCCCAAGGGTTGACGACCGAGCACATCAAAACGGCGTTGAACCGGCATTTTGACCCGGACCAATGGTCGGTGGTGACCGTCGGCCCGACGGTGGAACAGCAGCCATTGCCCTTGCCGATCAGCGGGGCCACCCAGAGCACGTGTCGCGCCGAGCCGGGGATTGTGGCAAGTTAGATTCTTTGGACATCGGTGGCAGGCTCCAGCCCTGCCGCCGATTGTTTTACCTTGCAGAGAACCACCGTGCTCCAGCCCAGCGAACGCTTCACCCCGGCCTTCGGCCTCGGCAACCCGCACTTGCAAACCTTGTGGGGGCCGCTATGGCGCAAAACCACCCATATCCAACGTGACCGTGAACGCCTGTGGCTCGACGATGGCGACTTCCTCGACCTCGACTGGCACGGCCCGCACACCGTCGATGCGCCGTTGGTGCTGGTGCTGCACGGGCTGACCGGCTCGTCGAACTCGCCTTATGTCGCCGGCCTGCAAAAAGTCCTCGGGGATCAAGGTTGGGCCAGCGTCGCGCTGAACTGGCGCGGCTGCTCGGGGGAGCCGAATCTGTTGCCCCGCAGCTATCACTCTGGCGCCAGCGAAGACCTGGCCGAAGCCATCAAACACCTGAAAGCCAAACGCCCGCTCGCGCCGTTGTACGCGGTCGGCTATTCCCTGGGCGGCAACGTGTTGCTCAAGCACTTGGGCGAAACCGGCAGCGACAGCGGTGTGCTCGGCGCGGTGGCGGTGTCGGTGCCGTTTCGTCTCGACCAGTGTGCGGACCGGATCGGCAAAGGTTTTTCCAAGGTCTACCAGGCGCATTTCATGCGCGAGATGGTCGCCTACATCAAGAACAAGCAACGGCAGTTCCAGCATGACGGGCGCGAGGATGGCCTCGCGGCATTGGCGGCACTGGGTTCGCTGGAGAACATGCGCACCTTCTGGGATTTCGATGGCCGGGTGACGGCGCCGCTGAATGGTTTTGTCGACGCCGAGGATTACTATCGCCGCGCGTCGAGTCGTTATTTCCTCGGGGAAATTCGTACGCCGACCTTGATCATCCAGGCCGCCGACGATCCCTTCGTCTTTCCCCACAGCCTGCCCGATGCCAGCGAGTTGTCCGCCAGCACCCAGTTCGAATTGCAGGCCAAGGGCGGGCATGTCGGTTTCGTTGACGGCTCGTTCCGGCAGCCGAGTTATTACCTGGAACGCCGCATCCCCCGCTGGCTGGCCAGCCCAGGTCGCGAGTAAGTCATGGACGTCGATCAGGGCGAGTCGATCCACTTCTGGCAAACAGCGCCGCTGGCCGGGGTCGAGCTGTTGTCGGCGCGCTACATCGAACACCGCTTCGCGCCCCATGTGCACGACGGCTATGTGATCGGCATGATCATGGCCGGCGCCCAGCGTTACCGTTATCGCGGCGCCGAACACCTGGCGGGCAGCGGCACGCTGGTGTTGATCAACCCCGATGAACTGCACACCGGCCATAAAGGCACGGAGGACGGCTGGTTGTACCGGGCGTTTTACCCCGACAGCGGGCAGATCCTGTCGCTGCTGGCCGAACTGGAATTGCCCACCAATGAGTTGCCGGCGTTCGGCGCCACGCTGTATCGCGACCCGGATCTGGTGAAGGGCTTCTGTCAGTTGCATCGTCTGCTGGAGAGCCCGTCCACGGCGCTGCAACAGCAAACGGTGTGGCGGGAAATGATGCTGTCGCTGCTGCAACGCCACGCCGCCGTGCCGATTGCCGGCAAACCCGGCAAGGAACACCGGGCGGTGACCCTGGCCAAGGACTTGTTGCACTCGCAACTGGCGGCGCCGCCGTCGCTGGAAGAACTGGCCAGCGCGGTGAACCTGTCGCCCTTCCACTTCGCCCGGGTGTTCCGCCGCGCCACCGGCATGCCGCCGCACACCTGGCTGATGCAGCAACGTATTGCGCGGGCGCGGGCGTTGTTACAGGGTGGTTGCCTGCCGCTGGAAGTTGCGACCCAACTGGGGTTTGCCGACCAGAGTCACTTGAGCCGGCAGTTCAAGCAGGTTTACGGGGTTGGGCCGGGGGCGTATCGCAGTGCGCGAACACCCCTCAGGAATTAAGACAGGTCCAAGGGCTACGGGGTTATTCGCCGGTAGCGATGCCCCGCGCCGGCTCATTGATCCACTCGCTCCAAGACCCGGCATACAACGCCGCCAACGGATAACCCGCCAGGCACAACGCAAACAGGTTGTGGCACGCCGTCACGCCGGAGCCGCAATACGCCACCAACTCCGTTGGCGAGCGATCACCGAGTTTCGCGGCAAAGCGTTGCTTGAGCTGGTCCGCTGGCAGGAAACGCCCGTCACTGCCCAGGTTCTCGGTGAACGCCGCGCATTGCGCACCGGGGATGTGCCCGGCGATCGGGTCGATCGGTTCCACTTCGCCCTTGAAGCGTGGCAAAGCCCGGGCGTCGAGCAGGGTCAGCGCAGGTTGGCCTAGACGTTGCTGGAGTTGTTCGGCGCTGAGCAGCAACGAAGCATCCGGCTTGCCGCTGAAGGTGCCACGGATAACGGAAGGCGCATCGAGACTCAACGGCAGCCCCGCCGCGTGCCAGGCCTTGAGCCCGCCATCGAGGATAAACACGCCGTCACGCTTGCCCAGCCAGGCCAGCAACCACCAGGCCCGCGCCGCGAAGGCACCGGGACCGTCATCGTATAAAACCACTTCGCTGTCGGCGTTGATGCCCCAGGCTTGCAGGCGTTCGATCAAGGCTTCAGGTTCCGGCAGCGGATGACGCCCGGTGACGCCCTTCACCACTGGCCCGCTCAGATCACGCTCAAGATCGGCAAAGCGCGCCCCGGCGATATGCCCCTCCGAGTAGCTGCGCTGACCGTAATCCGGGTCTTCGAGGGCAAAACGACAATCCAGAACCACCAGCCCCGGCGGCTCCTTTTTCAGGTCCAACGCTTGCGGGCTGATCAGTTGCGCAATGGGCATAACGGGCTCCTGTGCTTAAGTCGGTGTCTGATCCTACTGCACTTCTTCCAGGGCTTGGGCCAACGGCACGTAAAACTCTTCGAACAGGGCATTCACCTCGCCGCGCGCCTGCTCGGTGACAAACCCCGCTTCCAGCACCAGCACCTGGTACACGCCGCGCTTGATCGCCTGTTCGCTCAGGTGATTGGAGTTTTCCCGCGTGGTGCACAGGAAACGCACCCAGGACGTGAGAATGATCCAGGCATTGATGGTCAGGGATTCGATCTGCACGCGATCCATGTTGAGGATGCCGGCCTCGACGAAGCCGACGTAGATGGCGGTGCCCTGAATCACGCAGCGCTGTGAAAAGCGTCGGTAACGGGCAGCCAGGTCCGGGTCGCTTTCCAGCAAGTGCTCGAGGTCGCGGTGCAGGAAGCGGTAGCGCCACATCGCCGACAGCAGCTCCTTGAGGTAGTAGCGCTTGTCTTCGACCGTGGCGGCGCGGCCCTGGGGTGGGCGCAGGAAGCTGTCCACCAGGGTTTCGTACTCACTGAACAACACGGCGATGATCGCCTGCTTGTTGGGGAAGTGGTAGTACAGGTTGCCCGGGGAAATTTCCATGTGGGCTGCAATGTGGTTGGTGCTGATGCTGCGCTCACCCTGCTGATTGAACAGTTCCAGGCTGTTCTGCACGATGCGCTCGCTGGTTTTGATCCTGGGGGCCATGGCTTGAGCTTTAATTCAGAGTGCGGTGACGGAGCATCTTACGGCCTATCCGGTGGTGGATAAAACCATGCTGCATCAGGAAGTCATTTGACTTTCTAGAGCATAGACTCTAAAAAGTTCCTCATTACAATAAATCCGGAGCCGACGATGACTGCCGACATTGCCTACCTGCAGAACCTACAGCAGCCTTTGGATGAGCTCCAGACTTTGTTCAATGCGCAGCGCGCCGCTTACGCCGCCAACCCGATGCCAACCGCCGGTCAGCGCCAGCAATGGCTCAAGGCATTGCGCGATCTGCTGAGTAATGAACGCCAAGCCCTGATCGATGCGATCAGCCAGGATTTCAGCCACCGCAGCGCCGATGAAACCCTGCTCGCCGAGCTGATGCCCAGCCTGCACGGCATCCATTACGCCAGCCAGCACCTCAAAGGCTGGATGAAACCGTCGCGGCGCAAGGTCGGCATCGCCTTTCAACCCGCTTCAGCCAAAGTCGTTTACCAGCCATTGGGCGTGGTCGGCGTGATCGTGCCCTGGAACTACCCGCTGTACCTGGCCATCGGCCCGCTGGTGGGAGCGTTGGCGGCGGGTAATCGGGTGATGCTCAAACTCAGCGAGTCCACGCCCGCCACGGGCTTGCTGCTCAAGGCATTGCTCGCACGGATCTTTCCGACAGATCTGGTCTGCGTGGTACTGGGCGAGGCGGATATCGGCGTCGCGTTCTCCCGCCTGCGTTTCGATCATTTGCTGTTTACCGGCGCCACCAGCATCGGCAAACACGTGATGCGCGCGGCAGCGGAGAACCTGACCCCGGTGACCCTCGAGCTGGGCGGCAAGTCCCCGGCCATCGTCTCCCGGGACGTGCCGCTCAAGGACGCCGCCGAGCGCATCGCCTTCGGCAAGACCCTCAACGCCGGGCAAACCTGCGTGGCCCCGGACTACGTGCTGGTGCCGGAAGACCGCGTCGGCTCCTTCGTCGAAGCTTATCGCCAGGCGGTTCGCGGGTTTTATCCGACCCTGGCTGACAACCCGGACTACACCGCGATCATCAATGACCGACAACTGGCGCGGCTTAACGGCTACCTCAGCGACGCGACCAGCAAGGGTGCGCTGCTGATTCCGCTGTTTGACCAGGGCCAGGGCCGGCGGATGGGCCATAGCCTGCTGCTCAATGTCAGCGACGACATGACGGTGATGCAGGATGAAATCTTCGGCCCGGTGCTGCCGATCGTGCCGTACAGCGATCTGGACCAGGCGTTTGCCTACATCAATCAACGGCCTCGTCCGCTGGCGCTGTACTACTTCGGCTACGACAAGCGCGAGCAAAACCGCGTGCTCCACGAGACCCATTCCGGCGGCGTTTGCCTCAACGACACGCTGCTGCACGTAGCCCAGGACGACATGCCGTTCGGCGGCATCGGTGCCTCGGGCATGGGCCATTACCACGGCCACGAAGGTTTCCTGACCTTCAGCAAGGCCAAGGGTGTGCTGATCAAACAGCGGTTCAACGCGGCGAAGCTGATTTACCCGCCGTACGGCAAAGCCATCCAGAAACTGATTCAGAAGCTGTTTATCCGCTAACAATCATCGCCGCCGGGTAATAACAATAATGAACCCAAGCCTGTCCGCTACACCCGCGCTGTCACGGCGCGGCCTGCTGAAATTCAGTCTGGGCGCCAGCGTCTTCCTCGCCACGGCGGGATTGGGCGCCAGCCTCAGCGGTTGCTCCTCCAGTATTTCCGCTGACGGTTTCGCGATTCTGCGCAGCGGCGACCTGCTGTTTCTGCGCGCGCTGATCCCGGTGATGCTCGACGGCGCCGTGGTCAGCGCAAACATGCCGGCCGCCGTCGATGGCACCCTGAAAACCCTGGATAACGGCCTCAATCACCTGTCGCCGGAAATGCTCAAACTGACCCGGCAATTATTCGATGTGCTCGGCATGGCCGTGACCCGTGGGCCGCTGACCGGGATCTGGGGCAGTTGGGAAAATGCTTCCGCCGATGAGATCCGGCACTTCCTGGATCGCTGGGAAAACAGTTCGCTGAGCTTGCTGCGCATGGGGCATAGCTCGTTGCTGCAACTGGTGATGATGGCGTGGTACAGCCGGGCGGAGTCCTGGGCGCATTGCGGTTATCCCGGGCCGCCTACCGTTTAAGACCGTGTCTCGCCCTTCGCGGGCAAGCCTCGCTCCTACGAAGGCACGCGTTCCCCTTGTAGGAGCGAGGCTTGCCCGCGAAGGCGTCTGTCGCCCCACCACCAAATCCAAAATAAGAAGAGACCCCAAACATGCCCGTACCCGATCCGTTCCGCGAAGGCCTGGCCCGCGGCTGGAAAACCTACAACGGCGCGCAACTGACCCAGGACCTGACCCTGGAAGCCGACGTGGCCATCATCGGCAGCGGTGCCGGCGGCGGCACCACGGCGGAAATCCTTAGCGCCGCCGGCTACAAGGTGTTGCTGATCGAAGAAGGCCCGCTCAAGACCAGCAGCGACTTCAAGATGCTTGAAGACCAGGCCTACGCCAGCCTCTACCAGGAAGGCATCGGGCGCATGAGCAAGGACGGCGCGATCACCATTCTCCAGGGCCGGGCGGTGGGCGGCACCACGTTGATCAACTGGACCTCAAGCTTCCGCACCCCGGACCCGACCCTCGAACACTGGGCCAAAGAACACAACGTCAAAGGTCACAGCCCGGCCGAGATGGCGCCGTGGTTCGAGAAAATGGAACAACGCCTCGGCGTCGCCCCGTGGCTGGTTCCGCCCAATGCCAACAACGACGTGATCCGCAAAGGCTGCGAGCAACTCGGCTACAGCTGGCACGTGATCCCGCGCAACGTGCGCGGCTGCTGGAACCTCGGCTATTGCGGCATGGGCTGCCCGACCAACGCCAAGCAATCGATGATGGTGACGACCATTCCGGCGACCCTGGAAAAGGGCGGCGAGCTGCTGTACCTGGCCCGCGCCGAAAAGTTGTCGATCAAGGATGGCAAGGTCACTGGCCTGAATTGCGTGGCGATGGATGAGCGTTGCGTGGCGCCGACCGGTCGCCGCATCACGGTCAAGGCGCGGCATTACATACTAGCCGGTGGCGGGATCAACAGCCCGGCATTGCTGCTGCGTTCCGATGCGCCAGACCCGCATAAACGCCTGGGCACCCGCACCTTCCTGCATCTGGTGAACATGTCCGCCGGGCTGTTCGACGAGGTGATCAACCCGTTCTACGGTGCACCGCAGTCGATCTACTCCGACCATTTCCAATGGCAGGACGGCACCACCGGCAAAATGTCTTACAAACTCGAAGTGCCGCCGCTGCAACCGGCGTTGGCGGCGACCTTGCTCGGCGGCTTTGGTAAAGAAAACTCCCAGCACATGGAAAACCTGCCCCACACCCACGCCATGCTGGCCTTGCTGCGGGACGGTTTCCACCCGGACAGCCCCGGCGGCAGTGTCGAGTTGCGCGGCGACGGCACGCCAGTGCTCGATTATCAGGTTTCGCCCTACGCCTGGGACGGTTTACGCCGGGCGTTCCACAGCATGGCCGAGATCCAGTTCGCTGGCGGCGCCAAAGCGGTCATGCCGATGCACGCCGATGCGCGTTACGTCAAAACCCTCGCCGAGGCTCGCAGCCTGATCGACGGTTTGAGCCTTGAGCTGTATCGCACACGCCTGGGCAGCGCCCATGTGATGGGCGGTTGCGCGATGGGCGAAGACCCGAAGAATGCCGTGACCGACAGCCTTGGCCGGCATCACCAACTGAGTAATCTGTCGATCCACGACGGCTCGCTGTTCCCCACCAGCATTGGCGCAAACCCGCAATTGTCGGTGTATGGATTGACGGCGCAACTGGCGACAGCCTTAGCCGAACGCCTGAAAAACCCATGAAAAACCACACTATTCCTATCGTCTATAGTGCTTTCTTACCTAACAGGCGACTTTCCCGACCGGGAAGGCTGCGATACCATCCGAGTCCCCAACGGACTCCCGCCAGGACGACGCGATGAACCGAGTGTTGTACCCAGGTACCTTCGACCCTATTACCAAGGGCCATGGCGATCTGGTCGAACGCGCCGCGCGCCTGTTCGATCACGTGATCATCGCCGTCGCTGCCAGCCCGAAGAAAAACCCGTTGTTTCCCCTGGAACAGCGTGTGGAGCTGGCCCGCGAGGTCACTAAACATCTGCCCAACGTGGAAGTCGTCGGCTTCTCGACACTGCTGGCGCACTTTGCCAAAGAGAAGAACGCCAATGTGTTCCTGCGTGGCTTGCGCGCAGTGTCAGACTTCGAATACGAATTCCAGCTGGCCAACATGAACCGCCAATTGGCGCCGGATGTGGAAAGCCTGTTTCTTACGCCTTCCGAACGTTATTCGTTCATTTCCTCGACGCTGGTGCGTGAAATCGCGGCCCTGGGCGGCGATATCACCAAGTTTGTCCACCCGGCGGTGGCGGACGCCCTCACCGAGCGCTTCAAGAAGTAACGACCGCTCAAGCGGCGCCCGCGTGCACTGCGGGCGCCAATGCGGCACAATTGCGCGCATTGGTTTATTGCGCCCGGGCCTGCCGCCCCGGCTGGAGTTAGCATGTCCCTGATCATCACCGACGATTGCATCAACTGCGACGTCTGCGAACCCGAGTGCCCGAACGCCGCCATTTCCCAGGGCGAAGAGATCTACGTGATCGACCCGAACCTGTGCACACAATGTGTCGGCCACTACGACGAGCCTCAGTGCCAACAGGTCTGCCCGGTGGATTGCATTCCGCTGGACGAGGCACATCCGGAGACTGAAGAGCAGTTGATGGCGAAGTATCGGGTCATTACTGGCAAGGCTTGATTCCTTTGGCGTCTATGAGGGCGCCTTCGCGGGCAAGCCTCGCTCCTACAGGTCTTGCGCCAATCATGAATTAGCGCGATCCCTGTAGGAGCGAGGCTTGCCCGCGAAGCTTTTAAAGCTCACTCCCGCTGCTCAAACCCTTCCCCGACACACCCCAGGCACCGCACAAACGCGGCTTTCGCCGGATCGACCACCAACGCCTGCCCCGCATCGCCCACCCCGCCACCCAGCGCGGTAAACGGCAACGACACCACAAACACCCCCGCACCAATCACCGTCGCCGCGACCAGCAAGGGTCGGGCAATCAGCAAGTCGCCGATCATGGCGTAGGCCGGTGGGTTCTGGATGGTGTAGCGCGGGTCGCCACTGCCGTTGTCAGCCGCCAGCCCCGGCAGGCCGGTGCTCAGCAGCAAGGCAACGACAAAGGTTCGAAACGAATTCATGGCACGGTCCTTCGGCTAGGCAGTCAGAACACTGACTATAGACCGTCGCGCGTATCAGCTCTGGCAGCGTGGGCAAAAGACGCTGGCGCGCTGGCCCAGCATCACACTGCGCAACTCCGTGCCGCAGACTTTGCACGGCTCACTGCCACGGCCATAGACGAACAGTTCCTGCTGGAAATAACCCGGCTGGCCGTCACCGCCGATAAAGTCGCGCAACGTAGTGCCGCCCCGTTCGATGGCGTGGGCGAGGATGCGTTTGATCTCGATCGCCAGTTTCAGGTAACGCGCCCGGGAAATGCTCTTGGCTTCACGGCGCGGGTCGATGCCGGCGGCGAACAAGGCTTCGGTCGCATAGATATTGCCCACCCCCACCACCACCGCGTTGTCCATGATGAACGGCTTGACCGCCATCGAGCGGTTGCGCGATTGCTGGAACAGACGCTCGCCGTCGAACAGGTCGGTCAACGGCTCCGGCCCCAGGCGAATCAGCAATTCGTGATTGAGCGGATCGAGGCTCCAGAGCATCGCGCCAAACCGCCGTGGGTCGGTGTAGCGCAGGGCCAGGCCGGATTCCAGCTCGATGTCCACATGCTCATGCTTGGCCGCCGGCGAGCCGACTTCCACCAGCCGCAGGTTGCCCGACATGCCCAAGTGGCTGATCAGCGTCCCGACTTCGGCATTGATCAACAGGTACTTGGCGCGACGCTCCACCAGCACGATGCGCTGGCCGGACAGGCGCACGTCCAGGTCTTCGGGAATCGGCCAGCGCAGGCGCCGCTCACGCACGATGACCCGGCTGACGCGCTGGCCTTCCAGGTGCGGGGCGATGCCCCGGCGGGTGGTTTCAACTTCCGGCAGTTCAGGCATGGTGCTCTCGAATCAGACGCGATTGATCAGGCAATGGCTGATCTTCAGTGGTGGCTACCCAGGTCGCGGATCGTTTGTTTCAGGGTCTCGAAATCGTAATCCGACAGGCCGACATAATCGAGCACCAACGGCCCGACGCTGTTCCACTCATGATCTTCGGTCTGATTGCCCAACACCCGATAGGACGCGCAAATGTGCTCGGCCATTTTCAGGATCGACAGCAGGTTTTTCATCTGCGTGTTGCGCGAGGACTCATCGGTGAAGATCGCCAGGGCGTTGTGGTGATTGGCGATGGCAGAGGTGATGTGTTCCGGCAGACGCCAGGACTTGGCGGTGTAATAGCCGACCACCGCATGGTTGGTGTTGAACACGCGGTTTTCGGTGTCCACGACCCGGTTTTCAGCGCTGGCGTCGGCGTAGGCCAGTTCCAGGGTCTTCATGTAATCCGGGAAACGCTTGAGCATCAGCGGCACGCCGCAATCGTGGAACAGGCCCAGCGCATACGCCTCGTCGCCGGCCTGGGAGCCGATGCGCTTAGCCAGGGTCAGGCAGGTCATCGCCACATCCTGAGCCGTGTCCCAGAACCGGTTCAGGGTGACGATCGTGTCGTCGTTCATCTCGCCCTTGATCGACTGCGCATTGATCAGGTTGATGATCGAGCGGCTGCCCAGCAGGTTCACCGCACGCTGGATCGAGGCGATCTTGTTACTCAAGCCGTAATACGGCGAGTTGACGATTTTCAGCAGCGCCCCGGAGAGGCCCGGGTCCTGGGAAATCAGCTTCGCGATCACTTCCAGGTCTGGGTCGGGCATGTACTGCTCCATCTGCAGATCCACCATGATCTGCGGCTGGGCCGGCACGCTGATGCCTTGCAGGGACTGTTGAATCTGTTCGGAACTCAGCTCTTGGGACATAAGTACACACTCTGGGACAGGCGGCGATTCTAACCCTTATAAAGTTGGATCCGACACACTGGCCGGCAGATCGACGAAAATTTCATCGAGTGCCCAAGCTCAGGCGGCTTCCTGTGGCGAGGGGGCTTGCCCCCGTTGGACGGCGGAGCCGGCCCAAAAAGCAACGACTGCTTCGCAGCCGAACGGGGTGATGCGGCATTCCGACAAGCCCCCTCGCCACAGGTCTACTCGCAGACCTAACCTTAGGCGCAACACGCTATACTCCCGCTCTTTTTTCCGGAGCGACGTCATGTCCCTGCCTAGCCTGCGCCTCAAAGCCAACGCCGACCGACGCCTGCGAAACGGCCACTTGTGGGTCTACAGCAACGAAATCGACGTGGCCGCCACCCCGTTGCACGGCTTCAAGGCCGGTGACCAGGCGATCCTCGAAGCCGCCGGCGGCAAGCCGCTGGGCATCGTCGCCATGAGCCCGAACAACCTGATCTGCGCCCGCCTGCTGTCGCGCGACATCAAGTTGCCGCTGGACAAATCGCTGCTGGTGCATCGCCTGAACGTCGCCCTGTCCCTGCGCGATCGCCTGTTCGACAAGCCGTTCTATCGCCTGGTCTACGGTGATTCCGACCTGTTGCCAGGCCTGGTGGTCGACCGTTTCGGCGACATCCTGGTCGTGCAGATCGCTTCGGCGACCATGGAAGCCCATAAAGATGACGTGATCGCGGCGCTGACCCAAGTGCTCAAGCCAAGCGGGATTCTGTTCAAGAACGATTCCGCCGCTCGCGACGCCGAAGGCCTCAACCGCTACGTCGAAACCGTGTTCGGCCTGGTGCCGGAGTGGGTGGCGCTGGAAGAGAACGGCGTGAAATTCGAAGCGCCGGTCATCCAGGGCCAGAAAACCGGCTGGTTCTACGACCACCGCATGAACCGCGCACGCCTGGCGCCGTATGCCAAAGGCAAACGCGTGCTGGACCTGTACAGCTACATCGGCGGCTGGGGCGTGCAAGCGGCCGCGTTCGGCGCCAGTGAAGTGTTCTGCGTCGACTCGTCGGCCTTCGCCCTCGACGGCGTCGAGCGCAACGCCGCACTGAACGGCGTCGCCGAGAAAATGACCTGCGTCGAAGGCGATGTCTTCGAAGCCCTGAAAGAGCTGAAAGCCAGCGAAGAGCGTTTCGACGTGATCGTGGCCGACCCGCCGGCGTTCATCAAACGCAAGAAAGACATGAAGAACGGTGAAGGCGCTTACCGTCGCCTGAACGAGCAAGCCATGCGCCTGCTCAGCAAGGACGGCATCCTCATCAGTGCTTCGTGCTCCATGCACCTGCCGGAAGATGACCTGCAGAACATCCTGCTGACCAGCGCCCGTCACCTGGATCGCAACATCCAGATGCTGGAACGTGGCGGTCAGGGCCCGGATCATCCGGTACATCCGGCCATCGCCGAGACCCGCTACATCAAGAGCATCACCTGCCGCCTGCTGCCAAACAGCTGATTACGCGGGTTTGACGGGGAGTCAGCAGGCTCCCCGTTTGCGTTCTACCCCCACTGAATCCTTCTATTTCTTACACTTGCCGTCCTACAGACGTGCAGGAAGTTTCCCTGCATCTTTTATTCTAAAGAATAAGACTTACAAGCACCCTTCAACCTAAAGATCGCTCCCACAAAATTACTGGATATTTCCTACCGTTTTACCCCTTGATAAGAACTCATTACAAACTATGATTGAGTTGTCACCAAGCGGTGGCACTCACTATCACTTACAAGGAGTTAAAAACATGAAAGCAGTTACTCTGGAAACCAACAAAATCGCTAACCTGGCTTTTCTGGTTGCCCCTAAAGCCCGTTAAGTAGACAAGACGCTGGGGAGTGCCGGCTTACCCAGCGTTTTCCATGGCCCAGCCCAGAGTGAAGCGCCCGTCATGCAGATAAACCCTCATCTATTCATACTGCCTCGCACACCCGGGCAAATAGCCTGGGATTACAGAAACCACAAGCAATTCGAACTAAACCTGGATTACTCAATCCGGCTTGCACAACTTATCGACAATCCAGAAGTATTCGACAGCGCCAATATAATCGACACTCAATTCTTGAACACAGGAATACTGACAACTTCAATAGAAGTGCCTCAAGACTGGGGCTGGGATGAACTATCAAAGATCTTTCATATCGGCACCAAGAACATACCTTGCCAACACATACCGCAGAATATTAATGAATGGTCGAGACACTATCTGGACCATTGCACCGAAGTATTGACCTGCGGCGCACCCGACGCCGATCTCGCGCACCGTGCGGCCACCGGGATGATTGCCCTGCCCGCGCCTTCCGGGTTGCCGGCCGAGAGTCTCGGCGATGCCCTGGTCCGCCGCAAGACCTGTCGCTCGTTCACCGGTGAAGCGGTTTCTCTCGGCGATATCAGTAACCTGCTGTATTTGTCCCTCGGCTACCTTAAAGAGCGCGAAGACGACGTCGATGAAACGATCGCCGAAGGCCTGGCCGCCCGCCGCAGCAGCCCTTCGGGGGGAGGCTTGAATGCCTGTGAAGGGTTTCTTCTGGCGCAGAACGTCACAGGCCTGGAGCCCGGGCTCTACGCCTACCATCCGGCTGATCACGCGCTCAGCTTTATCAACCCGTTGCCCGGCTCGCCGCTGGGTCAGTTGCTGTGCGGGCAACACTTCATCAACAACTTGCCCGTGGGCCTGTTCATCAGTGCGCGCTTCGACAAACTGTGGTGGAAATACCAACACTCCCGGGCCTACCGAATGGCCTACGTCGAGGCCGGTCATATTTCCCAGACGTTCCAACTGGTGGCGACTGCACTGGGCCTGAATACCTGGCTGACGGGGGCACTGACGGACGATCAGGTGGAAACACTGCTGGGACTTGAAGACAGCGCGGAACAACCGTTGTTTTTTGTCGGTTGCGGCCAGAGCGATGGCCAGGCGATGTGCAAGGAGTTGAAAGCGTTGTTGAACGAGGGCCCGCAACAATGACCGGTGCCTCCTCTGTCCCGGAATTCTGGGCCCGGCGTTTCACCCTTGGCGAATGGGATACCCGAGCCTCGGTGCGCGCCAGCGAGCACACCTACCTCTTGCCGCCGGACCTGAAGCAGCAACTGGAAACCCGTCACTGGTTTCCGCCAGCCTTTCTACCCTACCTCAGTCACCCGAGCATCGAAGCCGCGGGCCAATCGGTCATCCATCGCTTATCGGCCAACCACCTGGTGTATTTCCTCGACTACACCACCCTGCTCGAACATCGCATCGTCAACCGCGCCGTAGAAACCATCGTCCACGGCGAACTGGATGTGAGCATCCCGCCGCGCATGAAAACCGCGGCCTTGCAGCTCTACACCGATGAAGGTTTTCACGCGTTGTTCTCCAACAGCCTCGCCGAGCAGGTTGCCGGTCATTACGGCATCACCCAGCGGCCAGCGATGCCACGGCGGATATACCGGCTCAATGCCCTGCTGGACCAGGCCCCGGACCGGCACAAGGCACTGGCCTGGTTTATGGTCGGCTTCGTGTCAGAGACGATCATCGCCCGGGAACTGCTCGAAGTTTGCCGTGATGCACTGGTCTCCAGCGTCCAGGAAATGCTCAGGGATCACCTGACGGACGAGGCGCGCCACAGTCGCTATTTTTCAGAAGTGTTCCACTACCTGTGGCTGACCCTGAACAGCAGTCAACGCACGTTCACCGCCAAACTGCTGGTGGACATCATTCTGTTGTTCTTTGAAGTCGATGAGCGATGGCTGAAGGCAAGCCTGCACAGCGTGGGTCTGAACAATGCCGTTATCGCAGACATTCTCGATGGGCTGACGGGCGAGCAAGCCACCGTGCTGCGGGCTCGCTCGGGGGCCGGCGCCACGCTCCAGGCCTTACACAGCGCAGGGTTCTTCGACCTGCGCGCCAACCAGCAACTTTTCGCACAGGCAGGGCTCGTGGATGGATGAAGGAAAACCTGCTGATAAACGACGTGCCGCCGTCATCCTGTTAATGACCATGGTGGTGCTCGGGGTCTTTCCGCTGGATGTTCTGTTGCCGTCGTTTCCGGCACTGGCCCAACACTTTCAGACCACCCCGACCGACATTGCGTTATCCATCAGCCTGTTCGCCGTCGGTATCTCCCTGTCTCAACTGCTGATCGGGCCGTTGTCGGACATCATTGGGCGCAAAGGCCTGCTGCTGTCCGGAATGGCCGTTGCGATCATCGGCGCGGCGGGTTGCATGCTTTCCACCGAGTATTCCTGGTTCCTGCTGTTCCGTGTGGTCCAGGCTGTCGGCTGCGGCTGCTTCGTGCTCACGCAAGCCCTGGTGCAAGACCTGTTCGAAGGCAAGGATCGGGATCGCTTACGGATACTGTTGGTGACCGCCAGCGGCATCTGCATTTCCATTTCGCCTCTGGCCGGGACCCTGCTGCAACAAGCCATGGACTGGCCCGGCAGCTTTGTGATCTTCATCGTCCTGGCCGGCGCGGTGTTTCTGAAAGCCTGCCTGTTTCTTGAAAACCAGCGTCCCGCCAACGTCATACGGCGCAGCATCGCCCAGTCATACCGCCTGGTCTATCGCGATGCCGGGTTCATGGGGTATTGGCTGATCTCCTCAATCGCCTTTGCCTGCCACTTTTCCTTCATCGTCATTTCGCCGCTGATTTTCATGGAGCAGTTGCACCTCACGCCCTACGAATTTTCGCTGATCCTGCTGCTCTATGGCCTGGCCTACATCATCGGCGGCATCGTCGCCCGGTTTCTCGGCGGCCGGATCGCACCCACTACGCAGATCGTCGTGGGCCTGGGCCTGATCCTCTTTTCGGGCCTGGTGATGCTGGTGCTTTCAGCGTGGCTGGGGTTGTCGACCTTCACCGTACTGGTCCCGATGATCATCTGCACCGCCGGCACCACCATCGCCCGGCCAGTCGCCACTTCGATGGCGATGGACGTTTTTCCGGAAATGGCCGGCACCTCGGCGTCAGCCGGCAGTTCCCTGATCTTCGTCTCGGGCGGCCTGATCAGCGCCCTGATCAGCCTGAGTCCCTTCGAATTGCAACTGACGCTGGCACTCGCCTTCATCGTCCTGAGCAGCATCGGGCTGGTGGTGTGCAGCCATCTCCGCCTGCGCAGCCCGGCCTTGAGTGAGGCCTGAAGCCAGTGGAAGTCATTGCTCCTCAGGTTCGGGGGCCAATGTGAGGTCGCCTATTTGCACGCTCTTGAAGCGCGGCTCGATGATCTTGACGTCACCGGCGCGCAGCCGATTCAGGTTCTGCGGCGAGAGATTGGCGCCCAGCAGCACGGTGACGTATTGCCACTCGCCGTCAGCGGCACGTTTGTAGAGCAACGCCCGGTGGTCCCACGGCTGCTGGTTGAATTGCACCACTTCAGCCTGGCCATCGCCATCAAGGTCGACGCCCCACATCACGCAACCAGCATCCTGGCACTGAAGCTGGCGACTGTTGAGGCTGATGAATTGCTCGCTGCCGTCCACTTTCGGGCCGATCCATTTCAGGTTCACCGGGCTCGGTGTATAGGGCCGGGGCTCAACCGTGGATTCACCGGGCGTGCGTTTGATCTGGGCGCGCAGCACCTCTCGCGAAGGCGCATCGAGCACCTCATCGCGTTCAACCCGTTCGGACAACGCCTCGAACTGCTGCCGACCGGCCGTACCCAAACCATTGCGCAGGTAATTGCTATCGAACGTCAGCACCGACGTGCGGCCATCCAGCAAGCGGTGCACCTGATCCCGTGCGCTGAAGGATTGGCCGTTGAACCAGGGTGTATTAATCAGCACCAATAGCAGGCATACCGCCAAGGCCAGGGCCGGGTTGCTGCGCCGCAGCCCGTTGAGCCACAAGGCATTGCGTTGCACCACGGCCAACATCGCCGCCAGGCTGTACGCCGCGAAGATCGCGACCAGCAACAGCCCCATAAAACGCCGGGGCGACAAGCCGTATTGCTCGACACGCAGCCAGCTGGAATACCCGGACAACGCCACCAGCACCGGCAAGCACAGCAAACCCGCCTCGACACAGCGCATCAGCCACGCCGGATAAGGCTTGGCCTGGCGCCCGTCCTGGAACACCCCGTTGAGCAAAAACAGGTACGTCCCCACCAGGCACAACAGAATCGGGGTCGAGTAGCCGGTGTCCCAGATCTTTTGCACGCCGGTAAAGGGCAATGTCACGGTAAACAGGACGGTGATCAGGGTGATCAACGGCAACAGGAAATGACAGGCCGCCAACAAGACGCCCCGCAACATGCCGATGACTCTTTCGTTGTGCAGGCCCAGGCGCATGGCCAGGGAGAAGACAACCGACAGGCTGAGGCAGATAAAGACCCGGGAGGAGAACTGCTCGGCAAAAAAATCGATGCCCAGCATGAGGAACAACTTGCTCCAGAGCAGCAGCAACAGGCTGAACACGCCCGTCAGCATCAGTGCAAAAAACACCACGAACACATGGCTCCAGGCGCTGTGGTACAGATCAGCATAGTCCCAGCGCCGGCCGGTGCCCGAGGGCCAACTGGCGAGAAACGCACACACCACATAGCTCAACGGCACACCGGTTAACAGCCAATTCTCCATCAACCAACGATTGCCGTTATCGAGGCCGGTCTGTTGGACCCAGGAACTGATTGCCATCATCAACAGGCAAAAGCCCAGCGTCAGGGCCAAAACCCGGCGGTCCTTGAGTTTTGGGCCGAGCAGTTGCAGGACCAGCCCCCCGACCACGACCAGCGTCAGGCTCGCCGCCAGCACGCCGCGTGAACCAAATGACTCGATCTGCCAGAAAACCACCCCCTGGCACAGACCGACGAGCAGGTAAAACCACAACGAGCGATTGAACAGCGGCATGCCAATTCCTTTTGGTGCGATTACGCGAAGGGCGGCAGTTTAGCCAAGCGTCCCGTGTGCTGATATCCCCACGGGAGGCTTGTTCACCTTACCGATGGTCATCCCGCACACGGCGTCAGGGCTGGATCAACACTTTGAGCCATTCCCTCCTGACGCCAGCGGTGTAGAATCGCGAGATTCATCGCCATTCATCCCCCGGCGGGTTTATGAGCTCAGGCTGAGGCAAGCGGCGATCCCGCAAAGTCATCGGCAACTTCCGGACACACGGCCATTTCTGAGTGTTCCAGACGTCAATAGAAGCTCACTCCCCTTTGATACCTGATTAGCCGCCCGGAGTGCTCCATGCCTGATTACCGCTCGAAAACATCCACCCACGGCCGCAACATGGCCGGTGCCCGCGCACTGTGGCGCGCCACGGGGATGAAAGATGACGACTTCAAGAAGCCGATCATCGCCATTGCCAACTCCTTCACCCAGTTCGTACCGGGCCACGTCCACCTCAAGGACCTGGGCCAACTGGTCGCCCGCGAGATCGAACGGGCCGGTGGCGTTGCCAAAGAATTCAACACCATCGCTGTGGATGACGGCATCGCCATGGGCCACGACGGCATGCTCTATTCGCTGCCGAGCCGCGAGATCATCGCCGACTCCGTCGAATACATGGTCAACGCCCACTGCGCCGACGCCATCGTCTGCATCTCCAACTGCGACAAGATCACCCCAGGCATGCTGATGGCCGCTTTGCGCCTGAACATCCCGGTGATCTTCGTGTCCGGCGGCCCGATGGAAGCCGGCAAGACCAAACTGGCCAGCCACGGCCTCGACCTGGTCGATGCCATGGTGATCGCCGCCGACTCCAGCGCTTCTGACGAGAAAGTCGCTGAGTACGAGCGCAGCGCCTGCCCGACGTGCGGTTCGTGCTCCGGCATGTTCACCGCCAACTCGATGAACTGCCTGGTCGAAGCCCTGGGCCTGGCCTTGCCGGGCAACGGTTCGACCCTCGCGACCCACAGCGACCGCGAACAGCTGTTCCTGCAGGCTGGCCGCACCATCGTCGACCTGTGCAAGCGTTACTACGGCGACAACGATGAGTCGGTGTTGCCGCGCAACATCGCCAACTTCAAGGCGTTCGAAAACGCCATGACCCTGGACATCGCCATGGGCGGTTCCACCAACACCATCCTGCACTTGCTGGCCGCCGCCCAGGAAGCCGAGATCGACTTCGACCTGAAGGACATCGACCGCCTCTCCCGCCACGTACCGCAACTGTGCAAAGTCGCGCCGAACATCCAGAAGTACCACATGGAAGACGTGCACCGTGCCGGCGGGATCTTCAGCATCCTCGGCTCGCTGGCCCGTGGCGGCCTGCTGCACACCGAGCTGCCGACCGTGCACAGCAAGTCCATGGCCGAAGGCATTGCCAAGTGGGACATCACCCAGACCACCGACGAGGCCGTGCATCACTTCTTCAAGGCCGGTCCTGCGGGCATCCCGACGCAAACCGCGTTCAGCCAGTCGACCCGTTGGGAAACCCTGGACGACGACCGTGAAAACGGCTGCATCCGCAGTGTCGAGCACGCTTATTCGCAAGAAGGTGGCCTGGCCGTTCTGTACGGCAACATCGCCCTCGACGGTTGCGTGGTGAAAACCGCTGGCGTCGACGAGTCGATCCATGTGTTCGAAGGCAACGCGAAGATCTTTGAAAGCCAGGACAGCGCCGTGCGCGGCATCCTTGCGGACGAAGTGAAGGCCGGCGATATCGTGATCATTCGCTACGAAGGCCCGAAAGGCGGCCCGGGCATGCAGGAAATGCTGTACCCGACGTCCTACCTGAAATCCAAAGGCCTGGGCAAAGCTTGCGCCTTGCTCACCGACGGTCGCTTCTCCGGCGGCACCTCGGGCCTGTCCATCGGCCACGCTTCGCCAGAAGCCGCTGCCGGCGGCGCAATTGGCCTGGTGCAGGATGGCGACAAGGTACTGATCGACATTCCAAACCGCTCGATCAACCTGTTGATCAGCGATGAAGAACTGGCGGCACGCCGGGTCGAGCAGGATCAGAAAGGCTGGAAACCGGTGGAAAAACGTCCACGCAAGGTGACCACCGCACTCAAAGCCTACGCCCTGCTCGCCACCAGCGCCGACAAGGGTGCCGTGCGTAACAAGGCGATGCTCGACGGGATCTAAAGCAGTTACAAGCAATGAGCTACAAGCGGCAAGAAAGAGCAAAGCGGTTCTTACTTGCGGCTTGCAGCTCGCCGCTTGTTCGTTCCCACGCTCCCGCGTGGGAATGCCTCAAGGGACGCTCCGCGTCCAGTGACGCGGAGCGTCACGGGCTGCATTCCCACGCAGGAGCGTGGGAACGATCATCACGGTGGAATCGAGCGCCGGGTCTTACTGAATCTCTTCCGGTTTCACGATCACCCAATTCTTGTCCGCCGTCACCGGCAACCCTTCCTTGGCCTGGGCCGCGGCGTGCTTGGCCATCATGCCGTTAATCTGGGTCATGTATTTGTCTTTGCGGTTGACCCACAAATGAATGCCGCCCTTGGCCACGTCGACGCTGTGGAACAGCATGTAGCCGTCGCTGCTCGGGGTATCGCCGCCCACCAGCACCGGTTTTTTCCATTCATCGATGTAAGTCAGGATCGCCGCTTGCTTGCCGGCCATCCAGGTCGCCGGGGTCCACAGGTACGGGGTCAGTTCCAGGCCGAGGTTGGCCTTCTCGTCATACTTGCCGGCGCTGATCTGTTTGCGCGCGGTCGTCAGCTCGCCGGTCTTGCGGTCCTTGAGCAGCGTGGTCACGCCGATCACGTTCTGCGGTTTGACGTTGTAGCCGTACTTCGGATCGGCCGCGACCATGCGCACCAGTTCTTCGGAGGCGGCGGTCATGACGTAGACCTCGATACCGTTCTCCATCAGCTTGTTGTACAGCTCGGCCTGGCCGGTGAAGACTTTCGGCGGCTGGACGTCGATGGTCTTGACCACATCGCCGTCGTAATACGTGCTCGGCACTGGTTTGCCGGACGCCATCAGCTCATCGACATAGCCCTTGAGTTCTTGCAGGGTGAAGCCGGAGAACACCTGCGCGACCCATGGGTAGCAAACCATGTCGTCGATTTCGCAGAGGCGGTAGTAATAGCTGAACAGGCTTTCCTTGTGGTCGGCGGTGTCCTTGAACGGGATCAGTTTCAGGGAGGGATCGAGGGTTTCGCGGGTGATCAGGCCCTTGTTTTCCATGAACGGCAGCAACGACTCTTCGAGGTCGTAGCGGTAACTGGTGTTGTCCATGTCGAACACCGCGAAGTTACCCTTGTTGGCATTGGCCGCGATCATCGCGTCCAGCGCCTTGGCCTGATCGGCTGGCCAGTGTTTCAAATCCGTGGCGAACGCCTGGCTGGCGAGGGCGAGGCCCAACCCTAAACCCAGTGCGGCAGCCAGCATTTTCGGTGCGAATTTCATCGGCATGCTTCCTTGTAGAGACCCAGATTCAAAGACATCGACGCTAACAAAAAAGTGTGACAGTTCCCGCCTGCCCGCGACCGCTTGCGTCCCCTTCGCGCCAGTTGCATCCCTGACAGCGACACCGGCTTATTCCAAAAACGACAGTCCGCCTCGGTTTTTGGTATTAATTCATTAGATATCAAGCTGTTAGGCTTGCCGGTTCGCAGTCACACACGAAGGTGGCTGGCACAAGTCTATGGAGTCTCTATGAATCTGCCGCTGATTCTCAATCTGCTGGTGTTCCTCGCCCTGCTCTTGGGCCTGGCGCAAACCCGTCACACCTCTTGGAGCTTAGCCAAGAAGGTCCTGCTCGCACTGGCCTTGGGCGTGGCGTTTGGCGTGGCCTTGCACACGATTTACGGCGCCGGCAACCCGGTGCTGAAAGCCTCGATCAGCTGGTTCGATCTGGTCGGCAACGGTTACGTGCAGTTGCTGCAAATGATCGTGATCCCGCTGGTGTTCGCCTCGATCCTCAGTGCCGTGGCCCGTCTGCACAACGCTTCGTCGTTGGGCAAGATCAGCTTCCTGACCATCGGCACGCTGCTGTTCACCACCGCCATCGCGGCGCTGATCGGCATCGGCCTGACCAACCTGTTCGGCCTGACCGCCGAAGGCCTGGTCGCCGGCACCCAGGAAATGGCGCGCCTGCAAACGATCCAGACCGACTACGCCGGCAAGGTGGCGGACCTGAATGTGCCGCAGTTGCTGCTGTCGTTCATCCCGCAGAACCCGTTCGCCGACCTGGCCCGGGCCAAGCCGACCTCGATCATCAGCGTGGTGATCTTCGCTGCGTTCCTCGGAGTCGCCGCGCTGCAACTGCTGAAAGATGACGTCGAAAAAGGTCAGAAAGTGATCAACGCCATCGACACCCTGCAAGCCTGGGTGATGCGCCTGGTGCGCCTGGTGATGAAACTGACCCCGTACGGCGTGCTGGCGCTGATGACCAAAGTGGTCGCCGGTTCCAACCTGCAAGACATCATCAAGCTCGGCAGTTTTGTGGTGGTGTCCTACATCGGCCTGGGCCTGATGTTCGTGGTCCACGGTCTGCTGGTGTCGGCGGCCGGGATCAACCCGCTGCGCTTCTTCCGCAAAATCTGGCCGGTGCTGACCTTTGCCTTCACCAGCCGCTCCAGCGCCGCGAGCATTCCGCTGAGCATCGAAGCGCAGACCCGTCGTTTGGGCATTCCGCAATCCATCGCCAGTTTCGCCGCTTCGTTCGGCGCGACCATAGGCCAGAACGGCTGTGCCGGTCTGTACCCGGCGATGTTGGCGGTGATGGTTGCGCCGACCGTGGGCATCAACCCGTTGGACCCATTGTGGATCGCGACATTGGTGGCGATTGTGACCCTGAGTTCGGCCGGTGTGGCGGGCGTGGGTGGCGGCGCGACGTTTGCCGCGCTGATCGTGCTGCCGGCCATGGGCTTGCCGGTGTCACTGGTGGCGTTGCTGATTTCGGTTGAGCCGCTGATCGACATGGGCCGTACGGCGCTGAACGTCAGCGGGTCGATTACGGCCGGGGCGATTACCAGCCAGATGATGCAGCAGACCGATAAAGCGCTGCTGGATGCGGATGAGCATGCGCAGCTAGCGAGCTAGCTGAGCTATAAGCTGCAAGCTGCAAGCTGCAAGCTGCAAGCTGCAAGCTGCAAGAAAAAGCCCATCCGCTTGTACTTGCAGCACCGATCGTTCCCACGCTCCCGCGTGGGAATGCCTCTAGGGACGCTCCGCGTCCAGTGACGCGGAGCGTCACGGGCTGCATTCCCACGCAAAGCGTGGGAACGGTCTATGTGCGCTGCCAAACCTCAAACGCGTACGCCGGCTTATCCCCTTCTGCCGGATTCTCGATGTTCGACACCAACGTCCATTGGTTCAAATCAAACTCTGGAAACCATGCATCCCCTTCCGGGCTCAACGCCACGCGCGTCAGATACAGCCGATCAGCCTGCGCCAACCCTTGCGCATACAACTGCGCCCCGCCAATCAGCATCAACTCATCGACGCCCTGCGCTTTTGCCCATTCTTCAGCGCGAACGACGGCAGTTTCCAGCGACGGATAAACCTCCGCGCCTTCCAGCACCAGATCCACCTGACGGCTGACCACGATGTTCAACCGGCCCGGCAGCGGACGACCGAGGGAATCCCAGGTCTTGCGACCCATGATGATCGGCTTGCCCAGGGTGGTGGCCTTGAAGTATTTGAAGTCCCCCGGCAAGTGCCAGGGCATGCTGTTGTCGACGCCGATCACGCGGTTTTCACCGAGGGCTGCGATCAGGCTGAGGGGGAGTGATTTAGTCATGCCGGCGAGGATACCAGAGCCTCCCTTTTCCCGATAAGCGCCACAGCGGTTATGCTCACCGTTCATCTAAGCGACGGGATGCCGCGTGACTGAACTGAATAACCTCTGGCTGACAGAAACCATCCGCCTGCGCGAAGAACACGCCGGCCCTCTGGACGACCTGGAAGCCAACCGACTGGCCCGCAGTGCCGGCGGCGATCTGCCGACACGGATTCAACGCCGCGCCCTGTGGCTGGCCGAGCGCGATGGACTGACCAGCGCGCTCAAACATTGGCTGCAAGGGGCGCGCCTGGCGTTGTTGTTGATGATCGTGCTGGCGGCCATTAGCGGCGCCGGCCTGGCGTTCTCGGCATTGGGCAACGGCACACAGCCGGTCAATGTGTTCTGGGCGTTGGGTACGCTGTTGGGCCTGAACCTGATTCTGATGCTGAGTTGGGCGATGGGCCTGGTGTTTGCCGGTGAGCATGGCGCCGCCCTCGGCCGTCTGTGGTTGTGGCTCAGCGAAAAATTCGCGCGCGATACCAAAGCCGCACAGCTGCCACCCGCCCTGCTGCTGTTGCTGCAACGCCATAAACTCAATCGCTGGGCCATCGGAACGCTGGTCAACGGTCTCTGGTTGCTGATCATGCTCAGCGCCCTGACGTTACTGGTGCTCATGATGGCCACCCGGCGCTATGACTTCATCTGGGAAAGCACGCTGTTTGGCGCCGACTTTTTTGCGGCCCTGACTGACGCCTTGGCGGCCGTGCCCCATGCGCTGGGCTGGAGCGCACCCCGAGTCGACATGATTCGTGTCACCCTGGACACCGATTACAACCGGGAGCTGGTACGTCAGAGCTGGGCCATTTGGCTGGTCGGTGCCGTGCTGATTTACGGCGTATTGCCGCGTTTGTTTTTGATGCTGTTCTGCCGCTGGCGCTGGAGGCGCGGGCGCGCGACCCTGCGTCTGGACCTGAACCTGCCCGGCTACGCGCAATTGCGCGAACGCCTGATGCCCACCAGCGAACGCCTCGGGATCAGCGATGCCGCGCCGGATCAGCTTCACCGCGTCGAAAGCGGCGTCAGTGACCTGCAAACCGAAGGCGCACTGTTGGTGGCCATCGAACTCGACGATCAACGCCCGTGGCCGCCGGCCCTGCCCAAATCCGTCAGCGATGCGGGCATCCTCGACAGCCGCGAATCCCGTAACAAACTCCTCGAACAATTGAGCCGTTTTCCCCCGGCACGCCTCGCGATTGCCTGCGATCCACGGCGTTCGCCGGATCGCGGCAGCCTGGCCTTGATCGCCGAGCTGGCACGCAACGCCAGCGCCACCCGCGTCTGGCTGCTGCAAGCACCGCCCGGCGAAGCGCTGGATGCCGAGCGCCTCGGCGACTGGCACGTGGCCTTGCAGCAACTCGAACTGCCCTTCGCCGATTGCGCGCCGTTGAATTGGCTGGAGAGCGGTCATGACTAAGCCTTTGAAACTCGCGGTGGTCGGCCACACCAACGTCGGCAAGACCTCATTGCTGCGCACCCTGACCCGAGATGTCGGTTTCGGCGAAGTGTCCCATCGGCCCAGCACCACTCGGCATGTCGAAGGTGCCCGGCTGTCGGTGGACGGCGAACCGTTGCTCGACCTCTACGACACGCCCGGGTTGGAAGACGCCATCGCCCTGCTCGACTACCTCGAACGCCTGGAGCGCCCGGGCGAACGCCTCGACGGCCCGGCGCGACTGACGCGATTCCTTGAGGGCAGCGAAGCTCGGCAGCGTTTCGAACAGGAAGCCAAAGTGCTGCGCCAACTATTGGCCTCGGACGCCGGCCTCTATGTGATCGACGCCCGGGAACCGGTGCTGGCCAAGTACCGCGATGAACTGGAAGTGTTGGCCAGTTGCGGTAAACCGCTGCTGCCGGTGCTGAATTTCGTCAGCAGCGCCCAGCATCGCGAGCCGGATTGGCGTGAAGCTCTGGCGCGTCTCGGGCTGCATGCGTTGGTGCGTTTCGACAGCGTCGCCCCGCCGGAGGATGGCGAACGCCGCCTCTATGAAAGCCTCGCGCTGTTGCTGGAAAACGCCCGCCCGCAACTGGATCGCCTGATCGCCGATCAACAGGCCCAGCGCATCGCCCGTCAGCACAGCGCGGCGCGGCTGATTGCCGATTTATTGATCGATTGCGCTGCGTGCCGACGCAGCGTGGTCAGCGAGGCGGAACAGGAACAACAAGCCATCAGCGAACTGCGCAAAGCCGTGCGCCAACGGGAACAGCGTTGCGTCGAAGCCTTGCTCAAGCTCTACGCCTTCCGCCCGCAAGACGCGGCGGCCAGTGACTTGCCGCTGCTTGACGGCCGTTGGGGCGATGACTTGTTCAACCCCGAAACCCTCAAGCAATTGGGCGTGCGGGTTGGCGGTGGCATTGCGGCGGGTGCGGCGGCGGGGGCTGGCGTGGATCTGCTGGTCGGCGGCCTGACCCTCGGCGTGGCGGCATTGGCCGGGGCGATTGCTGGCGGTGCCCTGCAAACCGCCCGCAGTTACGGCGGGCGCTTGCTGGGCAAGATCAAGGGCCAGCGCGAATTGACCGTCGATGACAGCGTGTTGCGGCTATTGGCCCTGCGTCAGCGGCAACTGGTACAAGCCTTGAACCAGCGCGGGCATGCGGCGATGGACAGCATCCAGGTGGCCACGCCCCAGGACAAGACCTGGCGCGAAGGCAAACTGCCCGAGGCGCTGAACAAGGCGCGGGCGCATCCGCAGTGGTCGTCGCTCAATCCCCAGGCGAAGTTGAGCCAGGCGGAGCGGCAGGAGCAGGTTGAGGGGTTGGCTGCGAAAGTGGTTGAGTGATCGTTCCCACGCTCGGCGTGGGAATGCAGCCCGTGACGCTCTGCGTCACTGGAACGCGGAGCGTCCCTTGAGGCATTCCCACGCCGAGCGTGGGAACGATCTATCTATACGCCATCGCGGGCACGCCTTGCTCCTACAGGAGGGTGGCGCTGATCCCTTGTAGGAGCAAGGCTTGCCCGCGAATGCCGCGACTCGGTTTCAACCTTTACGCCGCCAACAGGCGCAACGCCTTTGCCTTCAAAAGACCAAGATCCAACACCGGCACCCACATCTCCTTGGCCTGCTCATCCCACTGGCGCATGCGCAAACTCACCGCACACAAAGGGTCCTGCTCGAACGCCTCAGCCTCGGCCGGCGTCATCACCCCGCCCTGATATTCCAGGGTCCGGCGACTGGCCTCGCTCAAGCGTTCGTAGTACCCCGGCTCTTTCAGCGTCAGATACCGCTTGGCATGCACGTGGTATTCCACCAGCCGCGCCATGCGTTCGCTGAAACCGGCGCGGCGCAGATAGTCAGCACCGAGGCGTTCATGGCTGACCACGCCGAAACCGCCCATGTTCTCGGCACTCTCGGTGCAGATATGCCCGATATCGTGAAAGAACGCCGCCAACACCACTTCATCGTCGAAGCCTTCGGCCATGGCCAATTCGGCGGCCTGGGACATGTGCTCGATCTGCGACACCGGTTCGCCGATGTAGTCGCTGTCGCCGAAGCGTTCGTACAGGGCGAACACCTCGGCAATCACTTGTTCATGCCGCGCCATCAATCCTCTCCCAATAGAAGGCCGACGTTACGCTCGGCCATCGCCGGCCCGACACTCATGCCGACGCCAGTGTGCATCAGCGCCACGCTGACGCCGGGTTGCGGGCGCAGGAACGAGAACGGGCCCGGCCCCTTGGAACCATAGACCCCCTGCCAGCGCTCGATGACCTGAATCTTGCAGCCCAACGTCTGTTCGGCCAGTTCGATCATCCAGTCGTCCACCTGCTCGGCGTTGAACGGTGAGGGATCGCTGCCGTAGTGATGGGAATCGCCGATGATCAATTCGCCGTAAGGCGTCGGGCTGATCAGCAGGTGGATTCCGTTGTCGTGCAGGTGCGGGGCATCGCGCAGGATTTGCGCCTGTACGGCGGCGGCTTCCGGCAGGTCGGCGAATGCGCCGTAATGCACGCAGCTCAATCCGGTGAGCAATGCGTGTTGCAGATTCAGATCGATCTGCGGCCGGGCGCGGAGCATTTGCAGGCGGCAGATGTGCGGGTTGAGCGCGGCGATCGGTTCGGCCAGCAAGGTCTGATAGTCGTGCCCCGAACAAACGATGATCTGCCCGGCGCTGAAGCTGCCGGCGGTGCTGTGCAAGCGACCGGGCTCAATGTCGCGCACCAGGGTGGAGAAGTGAAACTCGACGCCGAGTTCGCGGCGCAGGTAATCGATCAGCGCCGGAATCGCTTCGCGGGAATACAGTTGCTGATCGTCGATGCCGTGCAGCGCGGCGCGGTGATGGCTGAACTGGCCGCCGTACAAATCCCGCAGGGCAGCACCGCGCAGCAGTTCGACGTTGTAGTTGTGTTCCACGGCGCGACCGTTGCAGAAGGCTTGCAGCAGGTGTTCTTCGGCTTCGGTGCGGGCGAACAGGTACGAGCCGTTGCGCTTGAGTGGCAGGCCGGCGACGTTGGCCCAATGGCCCCAGATGTCGCGGCTGGCTTTGGCCAGTTCGAGCATCGGACCCGGTGGCTGGCCGGTGACCAGGGCCTGGCCAAAGTTGCGGACCGAGGCGCCCAAAGGTGTTTCGCTGCGTTCGAAAACGCTGACTTTCAGACCGCGCTTGGCGGCGGCGTAGGCATGGGACAGGCCGAGGATGCCGGCGCCGACGATGAGCATGTCGTGGTGTTGCGTCATAGAGTTCCCCCAATGATCGTTCCCACGCTCCGCGTGGGAATGAATCCCGTGACGCTCTGCGTCACAGAGGACGCGGAGCGTCCTTGGCTGCATTCCCACGCAGAGCGTGGGAACGATCGGTCGAGCGGTGTCGGTTACTTGGCAACCACTTTCTCGGACTTGCCGTCATAGCGCTTGCGCCACTCGGTCAGGATCTCGTCGCGATTTTTCGAGGCCCAGGCGAAGTCGTTCTTGATCAGACGCTGCTCGTAATCTGCCGGCAATTCGGTCTGCGGCTTGGCGATACCTGGCTGCGCGAGGACCGCGAAGTTCTCTTTATAGAGCTCCATCGCCGCCGGGCTGGCGGAGAAGTCGGCCAGTTTCTTCGCCGCGTCTTCGTGGGCGGTGCCCTTGATCACGGCGGTGGCTTCGATTTCCCAGCCCAGGCCTTCTTTCGGCAGGATGATATCCAGTGGCGCGCCCTGGCGTTTCAGTTGAACCGCCGGGTATTCAAAGGAAATACCAATCGGGAATTCCCCGGAAGCCGCGAGTTTGCACGGCTTGGAACCGGAGTGAACGTACTGGCCGATGTTCTGGTGCAGGCCATCCATGTAGGCCCAGCCCTGCTTCTCGCCGAAGGTTTGCAGCCAGGCGCTGACGTCGAGGAAACCGGTGCCGGACGAGGCCGGGTTGGGCATGACGATCTTGCCTTTGTACTCAGGCTTGGTCAGGTCTTGCCAGCTCACGGGTTTGGTCAGGCCCTGCTTCTCGGCTTCGACAGTGTTGAAGCAAATGGTCGCGGCCCACACGTCCATGCCGACCCAGGCGGGCGGGTTGGCGGCGTCGCGGTAGTTGCCACCGATCTTGCCCAGGTCCTTCGGCGCGTAGCTTTGCAGCATGCCTTGTTGATCGAGAATCGCCAGGCTCGACGCGGCCAGGCCCCAGACCGCATCGGCTTGCGGGCGCTCTTTCTCGGCCAGCAACTTGGCGGTGATGATCCCGGTGGAATCACGCACCCACTTGATCTCAACGTCCGGGTTGGCCTTTTCGAAGGCGTCCTTGTAGGTCTTCAATTGTTCGGCTTCGAGGGCGGTGTACACCGTCAACTCGGTTTTCGCCGCGAAGGCGTTCAGGCTGAAAGTGGTGAGGACAGCAGCGGCCAGGGCCAAAGGCTTGAACATGATGCGGTTCCTTTTATGGGGACAGATTTATTTATTGAATCAGTTGCCAGGCGCGGTCTGCCGCCAGGCCTGGGAGCGACGCAGCAAACCGCGCGAAGCCCAGGCCAGCAGCAGGGACACGCCCGCCGAGGTGAACAGAATCAGGGTCGACATCGCCGCCGCGCCGCCGACGTTGCCCGCGTCGTCCATGTTCAGCACCGCCACCGCCGCGAGGATGGTGTCGGGGCTGTAGAGGAAGATCGCCGCCGAGACGGTGGTCATGGCCGAGACGAACAGGTAGCGCACGATGTCCAGCAGCGCCGGCAGACAGATCGGCACGGTGACCCGCAGGTAATGCCGATACAGCGGCGCCTTGAGCGACAGCGCGGCGGCTTCGAACTCGGCGTCGAGCTGGCGCAGCGCGGTGGTGGCGGTCATTTGCGCGGTGGTCAAATAGTGAGCAATGGTGCAGACCACCAGCAACGTCATGGTCCCGTAGAGCACATGCAGCGGGTTGCCGCTGAGGTTGAAGAAGAAGACGTAACCCAGACCCAACACCAGTCCCGGCACCGCCATCGGTACGAAACTGAGCATGCGCAGTGTCAGATTCAGTCCGCGCTGGCCCTTGGTTTTTTCCATCAGGTAGGCGCCAGTGAAGATCAGCACGCTGCCGATCAACGCCGTGCACAACGCCATCTTCACGCTGTTGCCATAGGCCAGCCAGCCGCCGCCCGCCGTGTCGTTGAACTGGTAATGGTTGAGCGACAGCGACAGGTTGTACGGCCAGAATTTCACCAGCGACGAGTACACCGCCATGCCGAACACCAGCAGCAACACCGCGCAGATCAATAGGACGATGGCCAGGTAGCAGCCGTCCCGCAGCTGCGATGGCGCCGGTTTGAACACTTGCGCGCGGCCGCTCATGGAATCGCCGTGACGTCGACGCAACCAGGCGTCGACCCCGAAGCTGAACAGCGCCGGCAGCAGCAACACCATGCCGATCAACGCGCCACGACCGAACTGTTGCTGGCCGACCACGGCTTTGTAGGCTTCCAGCGCCAGCACTTGGTAATCACCGCCGACTACTACGGGCACGCCGAAGTCGGTGATGGTCAACGTGAAGACTAAACAGAACGCCGCGAACACCGCCTGACGCGTCGCCGGCCAGGTAATGCTGCGAAAGGCTTTGGCCGGACTGGCGCCCATGCTCGACGCCGCATCGAACAGTCGCGCATCCGCCAACGAAAGCGCCGACAGAAGAATCATCAAGGCATGTGGGAAGGTGTAGATCACCTCACCCAGAACAATGCCCCAGAAGCCGTAGATATTGTCCGAGAGCAATCCGCGCAACAGGCCCTGATTGCCGAACAGGTAAACCAGCGCAATCCCCGGCAGCATCGACGGCGCCATCAGCGGCAACAACGACATGCCGCGCCAGATGCCTTTGCCCGGAATCAAGGTGCGTTGCAATGCGTAGGCAAACAGGTAGGCCAGCGGTACGACAATCGCCGCGACGCTGAGGGAAACTTTCAGGCTATTGCCGAGCAACCAATGGAAATTCGCGCTGGTGACCAGTTCACGAGCAGCGACCAAACCACCGCCCTGCCCGGCTTCGGCGCTGAAGCCGCGCCAGAAGATCGCCAGCAACGGCATCAACACCGCGAGGCCGAGCAACACCAGCAACAGGACTTTGCCGCCGACCACGAACACCCGGTCGCCGATCTCGGCACGGGAGGTCTGCCGAACCTGCTTGTGCGGTATCGGCAGCGCGAGGTTCGCGCTCATCAGGCAAACACCTGCAGGCTGCGTGGAGGCAAGGCGACCATGATGTGCTGGGCGCCGAGGCGCGGCATGGCATCCGGGGCGAGTTCCGCGAGCAAGGCGTGGCCCGGCAGTTGATCGAGCTCGAAGCTCATGCGGCAACGATTGCCGAGGAAGGTGATTTCACGAACCTTGGCCGGGAACAGGTTTTCTTCATGTACCGGCGGGTTGACGTTGATCGCCTCCGGGCGGCAGAACAGACGGCCGGAAGCGGTTTTGGCACTGCCTTCGGCCAGGCGCATATTCATGCCACCGACCTGGGCGTGGCTGTCGCTGCTGCGATGGAACGGCAGCCAGTTGCCCTGGCCGACAAACTCCGCCACGAATGGCGTGGCCGGGCGGTCGTAGATTTCCTGCGGCGTGGCGTACTGCTCGACCTTGCCGTTGTTCATCACGGCGATACGGTCGGCCATCAGCATGGCCTCGTCCTGGTTGTGGGTGACCATCAGCGTGGTGACGCCGAGGTTGCGTTGCAGTTGGCGCAGCTCGGTGCACAGGTGCTCGCGGACCCGGGCATCGAGGGCGGACATCGGTTCATCGAGCAGCAACAACGAAGGCGCCGGGGCCAGGGCCCGAGCGAGGGCAACCCGCTGTTGCTGGCCGCCGGACAATTGGCCGGGGTACTTTTTCTCACTGCCGAGCAGGCCGACCAGTTCCAGCATCTGGCCGACGCGCTTGCGCACTTCATCGCGACCACTGCCGGCGAGGCCGTAGGCAATGTTCGCTTCGACGGTCAGATTGGGGAACAGCGCGTAGGACTGGAACAGGATTCCGTAGTCCCGGGCTTGCGGCGCCAGGTGGGAAACATCGCGCTCGCCGAGGTACAACTCGCCGCTGTCTTGTTTCTCCAGGCCGGCGATGCAGCGCAGCAAGGTGGTTTTGCCACAACCCGACGGGCCCAGCAGACACACCAGCTCACCGGCCGCCACGTCGAGGGAGACGTTATCCAGCGCAGTGAACGCGCCGAAGCGTTTCTGCACGCCACGCACCTTCATCGGTGCGCCGGGGTTGGTCAGGGCAGTTGCGATCGAGTGGTTCATGGACAGACCTCATCAAGCAGATGAGGCCCATCCTAGGTTTGTAATGCGTCCGTCATGTGGCAGTGAGGCAAAAACGGTTGATAGTGGTATTCGGGGATTTTGGTTCACCGCCGATCGTTCCCACGCGGAGCGTGGGAATGCCTCAACGGACGCTCCGCGTTCGGCTCGGGATGGGACGCAGAGCGTCCCGGGCTGCATTCCCACGCGGAGCGTGGGAACGATCATTACGCGGGGGCCATTTCCTGCGCCAACCCCAGAAACGCCGCCGGCAACCGCGCGCCTTTGCGTTCCTTGAGGCAATACAAATACTCGGGAATCTGCGGCGCATTCTCAATCGTCAGCACCCGCAGCTGCGGATCATGGGGTACTTCCTGCCGGGCGATGATGCTGATGCCGATATTGCGCAGCACGGCCTCGCGAATCGACTCGCGGCTGCCAATCTCCAGCAACGGCCCGAAACTCACCCCGGCGCCGGCCAGCAATTCTTCGGTCAACCGCCGAGTGGTCGAACCCGACTCACGCATCAACAACGTATGCCCAGCCAACGCACTGAGCGGCACATGGTCGTGCACCGCCAGCGGATGATTACGGTGCACCGCCAGCACCAATGGGTCGCTGCCGAGCACCCGGCGGATCAGCCGCGCATCGTCCAGCAACTGCGAAGAGGCGGCGACATCGACCCGGTAATCCTCCAGCGCTTCGAGAACTTGCTGGGAGTTGCCGATTTCCACCGACACTTCCACTTGCGGCAAGCGCTCGCGAAAGGTCTTCACCAGATCGAGGATGTAATACGGCGCCGTGGCCGCAATGCGTAAAGTGCCCTGGACCTGGCCGCTGTTGCGCAGGAAAAACTCGATATCGGCTTCCTGCTGCAACAGCGCCTTGACCATCGGCAGTAGCCGCGCGCCTTCGTCACTGACGCTGAGGCGGCGTCCGCCACGGTAGAACAGCTCAACCGAGTACTGGCTTTCCAGATTGCGAATCTGCGTGGTCACGGTGGGTTGGCTCAGGCCGAGCTTCTTCGCCGCCAGGGTAATGCTGCCCAGGCGGGCCACCATGTAAAACGCCTTCAGCTCGGCACTCAGCACACCCTTCCCTCATTGTTTATTTGCGCAACAGGCGCAAACCATTGAACACCACCAACAGGCTCACGCCCATGTCGGCGAACACCGCCATCCACATGGTGGCGATCCCGGCGAAGGTTACCCCAAGAAAGATCGCCTTGATGACCAAAGCGAGGGCGATGTTCTGTTTCAGGATGCTCGAGGTTTGCCGCGACAGGCGAATGAACGCGGGGATCTTGCGCAGATCGTCGTCCATCAGGGCGACATCGGCGGTCTCAATGGCGGTATCGGTGCCCGCCGCAGCCATGGCGAAACCGATTTCCGCCCGGGCCAGCGCCGGGGCGTCGTTGATGCCGTCGCCGACCATGCCGACGTTGTGACCCTGTGCATACAAGGCTTCGATGGCTTGCAGCTTATCGGTCGGCAACAGATCGCCCTTGGCTTCGTCGATGCCCACTTGTGCGGCAATCGCCTGGGCGGTGTGGACGTTGTCGCCGGTGAGCATCAGGGTTTTGATGCCCAGGTCGTGGAGTTGCTGGATCGCTTCGCGGCTGGATTCCTTGACCGTGTCGGCCACGGCGAACAGCGCCAATGGACCGGACTGATCGAGCAGCAGCACCACGGATTTGCCTTGCTTCTCCAGAGCGAACAGTTTCTCTTCCAGTTCTGGCGAGCAGAGGTTGAGCTCTTCCACCAGGCGATGGTTGCCCAAGTGGTAGACCTGACCGTTAACCTCGCCGCGCACACCGCGTCCGGCCAGGGCTTCGAAGTTATCCACAACCTGCGGCGCGAATTGTTTATCCACAGACGCGTTGGCGATGGCCAGCGATACCGGGTGATCGGAGCGGCCAGCCAGCGCCGCCGCAATCGCCGGGGCCGTGTCTGCGGCGGTCGGCACGAGCAACAGGAAATCGGTCTGCACCGGTTTGCCATGGGTGATGGTGCCGGTCTTGTCCAGGGCCAGGTAATCGAGCTTGTAACCGCCCTCCAGATAGACGCCGCCCTTGACCAGGATCCCTTTGCGCGCCGCTGCCGCGAGGCCGCTGACGATGGTCACCGGAGTGGAAATCACCAGCGCACATGGGCAAGCGACCACCAGCAACACCAGCGCCCGGTAAATCCAGTCGAACCACACCGCGCCCATGAACAGCGGCGGGATGACCGCCACGGCCAGGGCGAGGACAAACACCGCCGGGGTGTAGATTTTCGAGAATTGATCGACGAAGCGCTGGGTCGGTGCCCGGGCGCCTTGGGCCTGCTCCACGGCGTGGATGATCCGCGCCAGGGTCGAGTTGTTGGCGGCAGCGGTCACCGTGTATTCCAGAGAGCCCGCCTGGTTGATGGTGCCGGCGAAGACTTTATCGCCCACCGTTTTCTCGATCGGCAGGCTTTCGCCGGTGATCGGCGCCTGATCGATGGTGGACGTGCCAGACACGACTTCACCGTCGAGACCAATTCGCTCGCCCGGTCGCACCCGCACCCGCGCGCCCAGTTCGATGCTTTTAACGTCCTGTTCGACCCAACTGCCATCAGCCTGCTGCACCGTGGCCTGTTCCGGGGTCATCTGCATCAGCCCGCCGATGGCGTTGCGCGCACGGTCCAGGGACTTGGCTTCGATCAACTCGGCCACGGTGAAAAGGAACATCACCATGGCCGCTTCCGGCCACTGGCCGATCAGGATCGCGCCGGTCACCGCGATGCTCATCAGCGCGTTGATGTTCAGGTTGAGGTTCTTGAGGGCGATCCAGCCTTTTTTGTAAGTGGTCAGGCCGCCACTGAGGATCGACACCAGCGCAATGATGGCCACCACCCAGTTCGGCGCGGCGTTGGTGAAGTGGATCACTTCAGCCGCCAGGGCACCCACGCCGGACAGCGCCAATGGCCACCAGTGCTTCTTCTCGGCGACCGGCGCAGGGGCTTCAACACCTTTTTCCAACGGCTCGGCCACCATGCCCAGCGACTTGATCGCGTCGATGATCGGTGCGGTGCTCGGCAGGTCGTGGGTCACGCCCAGTACCCGGTTGATCAGGTTGAACTCCAACTGCTGGATGCCGGTCAATTTTCCAAGCTTGTTCTGAATCAGCGTTTGCTCGGTCGGGCAGTCCATGGCATCGATGCGGAAACTGCTCAGCCGCGCGCCGTCGGTCGAGGTTTCGCTTAACTTGATCAGCGATGGCGCTGCCGCTTTCGACGAACAGCAGGAATCGCCATGGCCGCCATGGGCGTGCTTTTGCACAGGCTGCAGCTTGTGGCTGTGATCATGATCGTGATCGTGATCGTGATCGTGATCAGCCTCGGGTTTGTGGGTGTGAAGGGAATCGCTCATCGGGTCGCGTCCATGAAAGGTGCCTGTTGCCAAGTAAAGACCCTGTAGCCACTATAGGGTCAAGCAACCTTTTGGAGATTGTCGCGATGAAGATCGGAGAACTGGCCAAACTGACCGACTGCGCGGTGGAAACCATCCGTTATTACGAGCGCGAAAGCCTGCTGCCAGAGCCCGCCCGCAGCGACGGCAACTACCGCGTCTACACCCAGGCCCACGCCGAACGCCTGACGTTTATCCGCAACTGCCGCACCCTCGACATGACCCTCGAAGAAATCCGCAGCCTGCTGACCCTGCGCGACAGCCCGCAGGATCAGTGTGAAAACGTGAATGCGCTGATCGACGAACACATCCACCACGTCAAGGCACGGATCGACGGCTTGCTGGCCTTGCAGACACAACTGCTCGACCTGCGCCAACGTTGTGGTGAAGGGCCGAATGTCGATCATTGTGGGATTTTGCAGCGGTTGGAAGTGAGTGGCGGGGTGGTGGCGACGGAGGTTGAGCATTCCCATGTAGGCCGCAGTCACGGCCATTAAACACACCGCATAACCCGGCCTGATCGTTCCCACGCTCCGCGTGGGAATGCCGCCATGGACGCTCCGCGTCCACTGTGACGCAGAGCGTCACGGGATTCATTCCCACGCAGAGCGTGGGAACGATCATCGCATTTCCCTGTAGGAGCGAGGCTTGCCCGCGAACACCGCGAAGCGGTGCCTGATTAGACCGCCATCGGCGCGGTCATCGGCGCGTGGTGCTGATAACCCTCAAGCGAGAAATCGCTCGGTTCGATCAGCTCCAGCCATTCCGGCTGATACACACCCGTCTCGGCAAACGCCGGCACACGATCACTGATTACCAGTTTTGGCATCGGGAATGGCTCGCGCTTGAGCTGTTCATTCAGCATGTCCAGGTGGTTTTCGTAGACGTGCGCATCGCCGATGAAATAGGTGAACCAGCGCGGCGTGTAGCCGGTCAGGCGCCCGATCAGGCTCAGCAGCGCGGCGCCTTCGGTGAGGTTGAACGGCGTGCCCAGGCCCAAATCATTGGAACGGATGTAGAGGGTCAGGGAGATTTCCTTGGTCTCGACATTCGGGTGAAACTGGTACAGCAAGTGGCACGGCGGCAGGGCCATTTCATCGAGCTGGGCAACGTTCCAGCCGTGGAACAGGATGCGGCGGCTGCCCGGGTCTTTAATGATCGTGTCGACGCACTGACGAATCTGGTCGATCGCCTTGTACAGCACCACGTAGGCCTGGCCGTCTTCTTCGCCTTCGGCAATCTGCCGATAGCCCTGGCTCAAGGTCTGCTCGATGGCGGCGGTGTTGCTGACCGGGATCTGCTTGTACGCCGGCCATTTGCGCCATTGCACGCCGTAGATCTCGCCGAGGTCGTCTTCGCCCTGACGGAACGGGTTGGCCAGCCACTGCGCGTTTTCGTTGGCGTTCTGGTCCCAGACCTTGCAGCCCAGGGCGCGGAATTCGGCGGCGTTGTTCACGCCACGCAGGAAACCGCACATCTCGCCGATGGCCGATTTGAAAGCCATTTTGCGGGTGGTGATCGCCGGGAAACCTTCCTTCAGGTCATAGCGCAGCATCGCGCCAGGGAAGCTGATGGTGTTCACGCCAGTGCGGTTGGCTTGCTTGGTGCCGTTCTTGATGACGTGGGCCACCAGATCGAGATATTGCTTCATGAGTTACCTGTGTCCTTGAACCCGGGAGCCGTCGCCCCCGGGATTCGAATTTATACGGCCGCCGCTGGCGCTGCCGGGGCGCGATGATACGCCAGCCAGATCAGGAACAGACCGGCGAGCACCATCGGTACGCACAGCACCTGACCCATGGTCAGCCAGCCCCAGGCCAGATAGCCCAGTTGCGCGTCCGGCACACGGACGAATTCGACGATGAAACGGAAGATGCCGTAGAACAGCGTGAACATCCCGGACACCGCCATGGTTGGCCGTGGCTTGCGCGAGAAGATCCACAAGATCAGGAACAGCGCCACGCCTTCCAGCGCGAACTGATACAGCTGCGAAGGATGACGTGCCAGCTGCGCCGGATCGGTCGGGAAGACCATCGCCCACGCCACATCGGTCGGCTTGCCCCACAACTCGGCGTTGATGAAGTTACCGATGCGCCCGGCACCCAGGCCGATCGGCACCATCGGTGCAACGAAGTCCATCAACTGGAAGAACGACTTGTTGTTCTTCTTGCCGAACCACAACGCCGCCAGCATCACGCCGATAAACCCGCCGTGGAACGACATGCCGCCCTTCCACACTTCGAGAATCAGCATCGGGTTGGCCAGGTACGCGCTCAGGTCGTAGAACAGCACGTAGCCCAGGCGGCCGCCGACAATCACCCCCATCGACATCCAGAAGACCATGTCGGAGAGTTTCTCCTTGCTCCAGGTCGGGTCGAAGCGGTTCAGGCGACGGGACGCCAGCAGCCAGGCGCCGCCGATGCCGATCAGGTACATCAGGCCGTACCAGTGGATTTTCAGCGGACCGATGGCCAGGGCCACCGGGTCGATCTGCGGGTAAGGCAGCATTGCGACTCCTCGTTAGAGTTGAAACCTTCAAAATTCCCGGGGGACGTTGCCACCTCAGGATTAAGCCGGGATTGTCAGAGCAGGAAATTCAGGCCGACGCACAACAGCAAAGCGGCGAACAGTCTTTTGAGCAAGCGCGGCGACAAATTGTGCGCCAGTCGCGCGCCGAAGCGGGCGAAGAACATGCTGGTCAGGGCGATCCCCAGCAGCGCCGGCAAATAAATAAAACCGAGACTATGGGCCGGCAACAATGGATCGTGCCAGCCCAGAATCATGAAACTTAATGCACTTGCCAGAGCGATGGGCAGCCCGCAGGCCGATGACGTGGCCACCGCCTGCTGCATCGGCACGCTGCGCCAGGTCAGGAACGGCACCGTCAACGACCCGCCGCCAATCCCGAAAATCGCCGAGGCCCAGCCAATCACACTGCCGGCCACGGTCAGACCGACTTTGCCCGGCACCGTTCGGCTGGCCTTGGGTTTGAAGTCCAAAGCGAGCTGCGCGGCGACGATCAGCGCGAAGACGCCGATGATCTTCTGCAAATGCGGGCCGGAGATCGCTTCGGCGGTCAGCGCACCGAAACCGGCGCCGATCAGGATGCCGAGGGTCATCCAGGCAAAGATCGGCCAACGCACGGCGCCGCGACGGTGATGCTCGCGGATTGCATTGACCGAAGTAAAAATGATCGTCGCCAGGGACGTGCCGACGGCCAGGTGCGTGAGGATCGACGGATCGAAGCCCTGCAACTTGAAGCTGAAGACCAGCACCGGGACGATAATGATCCCGCCGCCGACGCCAAACAACCCGGCCAGCACGCCTGCACAGGCGCCCAGCGCCAGGTAGAGCAGAAATTCCATGGCCGTAGTCCACGCATCCCGAAAATAGGAGCGGCATGGTAACGGATGCATGGCCTCAAGCTCTACTGGATGGCGATGGATGCGCGCGCAATGTCTGCGTAGAGTGAGCAAAAACACACAAGGACCACCTTATGTGCCTGATTGTTTTCGCTTGGCGACCGGGCCACGCCCAGCCGCTGATCGTGGCGGCCAACCGCGACGAATTCTATGCACGGCCCACCCAGCCCCTGGCGCAATGGGCCGATGCACCTCATGTCCATGCCGGTCGGGATCTGGAAGCGGGCGGTACCTGGCTCGGTATCGGTGCCAATGGGCGCTTTGCCGCGCTGACCAATATCCGCAAACCCGATCAACCAGCGTCACCGAAATCACGGGGTGAACTGGTCGCAGGATTTCTCAGCGGCGAGATGTCGATTGATGACTATTTAAGCGACGTTGTCGCCCGTTCGGCGGAATACGCCGGGTTTAACCTGCTGGTCGGCAATTCCAACGAGCTGTGGCACTTCAATGCTTGGGATACCGAGGCGGTGATGCTGGCGCCCGGGGTTTATGGGCTGTCGAACGCGGGGCTGGATACGCCGTGGCCCAAGGTGCTCAAGGCCAAGGCTGCATTGAGCGAACTACTGGATGATCCGCAACCTGCGGCGTTGCTGGCGATTTTGGCGGACTCGGCAACGGCGCCGCTCACGGAGCTGCCGGATACCGGGGTTGGATTGGCCACCGAGACGTTGTTGTCGAGTGTGTTTATTGCCAGCCCGACGTATGGGACCCGGGCGAGTACGGCGTTGATTGTTTCGGCGGATGGGACGCGGGTGATGGTCGAAAGGAGTTTCGGGCCGTATGGCGGGCATTTGGGGGAAGTGGAGATCAGGGTTTAGATTGCGGTGATTGTGCCGACGCCTTCGCGGGCAAGCCTCGCTCCTACAGGTGATTTGCGATATCCGCGAACAACACCAGACCTGTAGGAGCGAGGCTTGCCCGCGAAGGGGCCATCAGCCTTTCAGAGGGTCTTGACCGAAGCCGGATTGATCATCCGCGCCAACCCAAGGTTCTTCAGCGCCAATTGCAGCGAGCTGTGGATAACTTGCGGGTTGTCGATGGTCATCAACTCCGCCAGTAATTCCTTGGCCTTGCTCAGGTTGATCTGACGCAGCATCCACTTCACTTTCGGCAAGTTGGTGGCGTTCATCGACAGGCTGTCGAAGCCCATCGCCATCAACAGCACCGCCGCTGCCGGGTCGCCGGCCATCTCGCCGCAGATACTCACTGGCTTGCCTTCGGCATGGGCGTCACGCACGACGTTCTGCAGGGCTTGCAGCACCGCCGGGTGCAGGTAGTCGTAAAGGTCGGCCACCCGCGGGTTATTGCGGTCCACGGCCAGCAGGTACTGAGTCAGGTCGTTGGAGCCGACCGACAGGAAGTCCACCATCCGCGCCAGTTCCTTGGTCTGGTACACCGCCGCCGGAATCTCGATCATCACCCCAATCGGCGGCATCGGCACGTCAGTGCCTTCGTCGCGGACTTCGCCCCAGGCCCGGTGGATCAGGTGCAGGGCTTCTTCGAGTTCGTGGATGCCGGAGATCATCGGCAGCAGGATCCGCAGGTTGTTCAAGCCTTCGCTGGCCTTGAGCATGGCGCGGGTCTGGACCAGGAAGATTTCCGGGTGGTCGAGGGTGACGCGAATGCCGCGCCAGCCGAGGAACGGGTTGTCTTCCTTGATCGGGAAGTACGACAGCGACTTGTCGCCGCCGATGTCCAGGCTGCGCATGGTCACCGGTTGCGGGTGGAACGCGGCGAGCTGCTCGCGATAGATCGCCAGTTGCTCTTTTTCGCTCGGGAAGCGCTGGTTGATCATGAACGGCACTTCGGTGCGGTACAGGCCAACGCCTTCGGCGCCACGCTTCTGCGCCCGCGCCACGTCCGCCAGCAGGCCGGTGTTGACCCACAGCGGCATGCGGTGGCCGTCGAGGGTCACGCACGGCAAGTCCCGCAGCTTATCCAGCCCCAGGGACAGTTGTTTCTCTTCCTCGACCACTTCGGCGAACTGCTTGCGCAGTACGTCACTCGGGTTGGTGTAAACCTCGCCGTGGTAGCCGTCGACGATCATCTGGATGCCGTCGACCTTGGAATACGGCAGATCGACCAGGCCCATCACCGTCGGAATACCCATGGCACGGGCCAGGATTGCAACGTGGGAGTTACCGGAGCCGAGTACCGACACCAAACCCACCAGCTTGCCTTCCGGCACCTCGCCGAGCATCGCCGGCGTCAGTTCTTCGCTGATCAGAATGGTGTTGTCGGGGTAGACCAGGGTCTGCTGACGCTCTTCCTGCAAGTAAGCCAGCAAGCGCCGGCCCAGGTCCTTGACGTCGGAGGCGCGCTCACGCAGGTAGGCGTCGTCCATCAATTCGAAACGGTTGACGTGCTCGGTGACCACCTGGCGCAACGCGCCCTGGGCCCACTGGCCGGTCTTGATCACCGTGGTGATTTCGCTGCCCAGGGAGGCATCGTCGAGCATCATCAGGTAGACGTCGAACAGCGCGCGCTCTTCCGGCCGCAGCTGGGTCGCGAGCTTGGCGGACAAGGCGCGCATGTCGGCGCGCACGCCTTCGATGGCGGTCTTGAACAGCCCGAGTTCGGCGTTGATGTCGGTGATGGTCTTGTCCGGCACCACGTCCAGGTCGGCGGGTGGCAGCATGACCACCGCGGTCCCGACCGCCGCACCCGGCGAACCCGGCACGCCGACGAACTTGGCTTCCTGGATGCCTTTGCCCTGGCGGCCCAGGCCACGGATCGAACCGGTGGCCTCGGCGTGGGCGATAACGCCCGCCAGTTGCGCGCTCATGGTCACGAGGAAGGCTTCTTCACCTTCATCGAACTGGCGGCGTTCTTTTTGCTGAATGACCAACACGCCGACGACGCGACGGTGGTGAATGATCGGCGCCCCGAGGAATGAGGCGTAGCGTTCTTCACCGGTCTCGGCGAAGTAACGGTAGCGCGGGTGATCCGCGGCGTTTTCGAGGTTCAGGGGTTCTTCACGCGTGCCGACCAGGCCAACCAGACCTTCGTTGGGCGCCATGCTGACTTTGCCGATCGAGCGCTTGTTCAAGCCCTCGGTGGCCATCAGTACGAAGCGGTTGGTTTCCGGATCAAGCAGGTAGACCGAGCAGACCTGGCTGCCCATGGCCTCTTTGACGCGCAACACAATAATCCCCAACGCCGCCTTGAGATCCTTGGCGGAGTTAACTTCCTGGACGATCTTGCGCAGCGTATTGAGCATGGCTCGGGGTCGAACTCCGTCGTCAGTCGCGCGTTAAAAGGCGCGGGGCAAGCTCTTTGAGAGCGCGTCGATACACCTCGCGCTTGAATGTCACCACCTGGCCCAACGGATACCAATAACTGACCCAGCGCCAGCCATCGAATTCCGGTTTACCGGTCAAATCCATCCGCACCCGCTGCTCGTTGGAGATCAGGCGCAGGAGAAACCATTTCTGTTTCTGGCCGATGCACAGCGGTTGGCTGTGGGTACGGACCAGACGTTGCGGCAAACGATAGCGCAACCAGCCCCGGGTGCAGGCGAGAATTTCAACATCTTCGCGCTCAAGACCCACTTCTTCGTTCAACTCGCGATACAAGGCGTCTTCCGGCGTCTCCTGGGGGTTGATTCCGCCCTGTGGAAACTGCCAGGCATCTTGATTGATACGGCGAGCCCATAGCACCTGGCCGGCATCATTCGTGAGAATGATCCCGACATTGGGGCGGAAACCATCGGGGTCGATCACGGCAACAACCTCGCAAACGCATGTCGCCGCATTGTTCCACAAAGGTTGTGAAGGCAGCAACGAGCCGGCCCACCTTATGTGCACTCTTGTGAAAAGTACGTATTCTGGGCGCCTTTCTACAGACTTTTCAGCGAGTAACTGCAATGCGCCTGGCTTTATTCGACTTGGACAACACGCTTTTGGGCGGCGACAGCGACCACGCCTGGGGCGATTACCTGTGCGAACGCGGCTTTCTCGATGCCGTGACGTACAAGGCACGCAACGACGAGTTCTATCAGGATTACCTCGCGGGCAAGCTGGATAACGCCGAGTACCTGAACTTTTGCCTGGAAATCCTCGGCCGCACCGAGATGGCCACCCTGGATCAATGGCATCTGGACTACATGCGCGACTGCATCGAACCGATCGTGTTGCCCAAGGCCCTGGCCCTGCTGGCCAAACACCGCGAAGCCGGCGACAAACTGGTGATCATCACCGCCACCAACCGTTTCGTCACCGGGCCGATTGCCCGGCGCCTGGGCGTCGACACCCTGATCGCCACCGAATGCGAAATGATCGAAGGCCGCTACACCGGGCGCAGCACCGACATTCCGTGCTTCCGTGAAGGCAAGGTCACGCGCTTGAGTCGCTGGCTGGAAGAAACCGGGCATTCGCTGGAAGACAGCTATTTCTATAGCGATTCGATGAATGATTTGCCGTTGCTGGAGCAGGTGACGCATCCGGTCGCGGTGGACCCTGATCCGAATCTGCGGGCTGAAGCCGAGAAGCGCGGTTGGCCGGTGATGACTCTGCGCGACTGATATCGCCTTCGCGGCCTCGCTCCTACAGGATTTGTGTTGCGCGCCGGAAATGGACACGGCGCATAAACCGCAGGAGCGAGCGGTGCGACGATTCGACTTGCCCGCGAAGGGGCCGACTCGGTCAAAAGCCTTAAACCGGTTTCGCGCCCATCAAACCCGCAATCGCGATCAAGCAGACAAAACTGAACAACGCCAACGCAAAGGTAAACTTCCCCACGCCACCCGGCGCCTTGCGCAGCTTGTTCAGCCGCACCAGCAGCCAGAACCACGCCAGCGCCGCCAGGGTGTAGAGCACGCTCGACGCCAGAATCCAGGTCTGCCCCAGCGGCCAGCCCACCAGATGCACCATCCACCAACCGGTGAACGGCATACTCAGCAAGGCCAGGCCCATCAGCAGCCAGACGAACACCCGTGGCCGTTGCAGCGTGCGACTGCCCGCCGTGGCATCACCCTTACGCCGCGCAAGCCCGACCCAGATCGCCAGGCCCAATGCGCTGGCCAGCAGCAACACCGTCGCCACCACATGCGCCACTTTGAGGGCGGTTAATGTTTCCATGGTTCGATTTCCTTATGACGTGCCCATCAGCGTAGCCGCTCAGCCGAGAAACAGTTTGTAGGCCGGGTTGTCGCTTTCATCCCAGTACGGGTAGCCGATTTCTTCCAGCGCTGCGGGCACCAGATGACGTTCGTCGTGGGGCACTTGCAGGCCGGCGACTACCCGGCCATCCGCCGCGCCGTGGTTGCGGTAGTGGAACATCGAGATGTTCCAGCGCCCGCCGAGTTTGTTGAGGAAGTTGAACAGCGCTCCCGGACGTTCCGGGAACTCAAAGCGCAGCACCACTTCATCGACAACCTGGGCCGCACGGCCACCGACCATATGGCGGATGTGCAGCTTGGCCAGTTCGTTGTCGGTCAGGTCCAACACCGGAAAGCCCTGTTCGCTCAGGCTGGTGATCAACGCGCTGCGCGGATCGGTGTCCGGGTGCGTCTGTACGCCAACGAAGATGTGCGCTTCGCTGCCGGTGTTGTAGCGGTAGTTGAATTCGGTGATCTGGCGTTTGCCGACGGCTTCGCAGAAGGCTTTGAAGCTGCCCGGTTTCTCGGGGATGGTCACGGCGATGATGGCTTCGCGGCCCTCGCCCAGCTCGGCGCGCTCGGCAACGTGGCGCAGGCGGTCGAAGTTGACGTTGGCGCCGGAGTCGATGGCCACGAACGTGTGCCCGGTGACGCCGCGTTGCTCGACGTACTTCTTGATCCCGGCCACGCCCAGGGCGCCGGCAGGTTCGGTGATCGAGCGGGTATCGTCGTAGATGTCCTTGATCGCCGCGCAGATTTCATCGGTGCTGACGGTGATCACTTCATCGACATAGTGTTTGCAGATATCAAAGGTGTGCTGGCCAATCTGCGCCACGGCCACACCGTCGGCGAAGATGCCCACGGTCGGCAGAATCACCCGTTCGCCAGCGGCCATGGCGGCTTGCAGGCAGTTGGAGTCATCCGGCTCGACGCCGATGATCTTGATTTCCGGGCGCAGGTATTTCACGTAAGCGGCGATGCCAGCGATCAAGCCGCCGCCGCCCACCGGGACGAAAATCGCGTCGAGACGGCCCGGGTGCTGGCGCAGAATCTCCATCGCCACTGTGCCCTGCCCGGCAATGGTGTGGGGATCGTCGTAGGGGTGGATGTAGACGTAGCCTTTTTCGTCGACCAGTTTCAGCGAGTAGGCCAGGGCTTCCGGGAACGAATCGCCGTGCAGCACCACTTTGCCGCCACGGGAACGCACGCCTTCGACCTTGATCTCGGGGGTGGTCTTGGGCATCACGATGGTGGCTTTCACGCCCAACACCTTGGCCGCCAGGGCCAGGCCTTGAGCATGGTTGCCCGCCGATGCGGTAACCACACCGCGCGCCCGTTCTTCATCGCTCAGCTGCGTCAGCTTGTTGTAAGCGCCGCGAATCTTGAACGAGAACACGGGCTGCAAGTCTTCGCGCTTGAGCCAAATACTGTTGCCCAGCCGCTCGGAGAGCTGGCGAGCAGTCTGCAATGGGGTTTCTACGGCAACGTCATAAACGCGCGAGGTGAGGATCTTCTTGACGTACTGTTCGAGCATCGGAAAGCATCACTGAGCGGGTTGGGCAGGGCCAAGGAGTCTAACCCGGCTTTCGCCTGAGCGACCACACTAAACGGGTGGTTTTACCTCTCCCGAACAGATCTCGGACCTGTAGGAGCGAGGCTTGCCCGCGAAAGCGATCTTACTGCCAACATTTATGCTGGATGTGACGGCCTCTTCGCGGGCAAGCCTCGCTCCTACAGGTAACCGTCGCGGCCTGCCAATCGGCCAATGACCTTCCCCGCCCCGAAGCCTATAATGCCGGCCTTTCCGTTCTCCCCTTGCCCGCTTCGGAGCCCGCATGACCCAGGATCAACTCAAACAGGCAGTGGCCCAGGCCGCCGTCGACTTCATCCTCCCGAAACTCGACGACAAGAGCGTCGTCGGTGTCGGCACCGGCTCCACCGCCAACTGCTTCATCGATGCACTGGCCAAGCACAAGGGCGCGTTCGATGGCGCGGTCGCCAGCTCCGAAGCCACCGCCGCGCGCCTCAAGGGCCACGGTATTCCGGTGTATGAGCTGAACACGGTCAGCGACCTGGAGTTCTACGTCGACGGTGCCGACGAAAGCGACGAGCACCTGAACCTGATCAAGGGCGGCGGCGCGGCCCTGACCCGCGAGAAGATCGTTGCGGCCGTGGCCAAGACTTTCATCTGCATCGCCGATGGCAGCAAACTGGTGCCGTTGCTCGGTGCGTTCCCGCTGCCGGTGGAAGTCATCCCGATGGCCCGCAGCCACGTGGCCCGCGAGCTGGTGAAACTGGGCGGCGACCCGGTTTACCGCGAAGGCGTGCTGACCGACAACGGCAACATCATCCTCGACGTGTTCAACATGCAGATCACCAACCCGGTGGAGCTGGAGACGCAGATCAATGCGATCGTCGGCGTGGTTACCAATGGCCTGTTCGCGGCGCGTCCGGCGGATTTGCTGTTGTTGGGTACCCCTGAAGGCGTAAAAACCCTCAAGGCCTGACGCGTTACCCTGTAGGAGCGAAGCTTGCTCGCGAAGAGGCCATAACAGTCGACTGAGATGTTGAAAGTTACGGCCCCTTCGCGAGCAAGCTTCGCTCCTACAGGGGATTGTGGTGATGGTCAGGGCTGTGCAGGTTTTTTGAAGGTGTAGAACAGGTTTGGCTCGCTGACGAGATACAGCGTGCCCTCGTCGTCCATGGCGATGCCTTCCGCTTGCGGCACGGTCTTTTTCAGGCCCTGACGCCCGCTATTTAATGACATCGTGCTCAACGGTCGCCCATCCACATCCAGCTCGATAATCAGCCGCGATTCATCGGACAGCGCCATCAAGTGGCCGCTGCGTTCGTCGTATTGCAGGCTCGACAGGTCGCGCACGAACATCCCGGCATCGCGCTTGGGGTTGTTGACCACGTGCACCGCGTAGGACTTCTCCGGGTTGTAATGCGGGAAGCCCTGCACTTCGTAGATCAGCATCGGGTCGCGCTCCTTGGCGACAAACAGGCGCTTGCCCACCGAGTCATACGCCAACCCTTCGAAACCCTTGTTGCCGCTCATGTGCACACCAAGCGTCATCTGCTCGGCGTCCGCGGCGTCGAGGAACGTGGTGTCTTTCTCCAGGTGAATCTTGATCAGGCGCTGCTGGCGTTCGTCGGTGACCACGTAGGTGTCGGCGCTGATGAACTCCACCGCCTCCGGGTCGCCAAAACCGATCAGCGCGATACGCCGCAGGATCTTGCCGTCCAGGGACAGCTCAATCAGCTCGGCGTTTTTGTTGGTCACCGTGAACAGGCTGTGGCGCACCGGATCGTAGGTCAGCGCCGAGACGTCATCGTCCAGCCCGTCGATCACTTGCGCCTCGATCTCGACCCGATACTGATCCAGGCCAATGGCCTCGGCATTCATCGGCTGCCACAGCGTGTGCACATTGAACCAGGCGCGCTCGAACAGACGCAGGTACTGGCCGACCGCGACCAGCACGATCAGCGCAATCACCGACAGGATCAGAATCAGGGGTTTGGGGCGGGCAAGTCGACGCATTCAGGCAAGCTCGAAATCAGGGCGGGCGGATGAAATACCACGGCTGACTGAATCCAAACTTAATGGCCTATGGCCGCGGCCCCGCAGGTTTACCTTAACCGGCGACCGCGCGCCACCCCGCATCTGTAGGCTATTTCTGTTTTTCGAAGCGATAAAACAGATTCGGCTCGCTGACCATGTACAGCGTGCCCGCTTCGTCCATGGTTACGCCTTCGGCGCGGGGGATCGTCTTTTTCAGACCGTTGAAGCCGCCGAGCAGGGTCATGAAGCTGACCTGCTCGCCCTTCTCGTCCAGCTCCAGCAGCAGGTGCGAGTCGGCGGACAGCGCCAGCGTATGGCCGGTGCGCGGGTCAATGGCCAGGGCCGACAGGTTGCGGATATCCAGTTCGTTGCTGGCCAGTTTCTGTTTATCGCCGGTGAGGGTCTGGCTGCCGTCGCTTTTCCAGCTGAACAGCTGCGGCGGGCGCTCTTCGCCCAGCAACAGTTGCTGATTGCGCGGATCCCAGACGATGGCTTCGAACGCCTTGTTCTGGTCTTTCGACGGGCCCAGGTCGTATTTCGGGAAGTCTTCGCGGTGCAGTTCACGGGTGTTGGCATCGACCTTGATGATCGACAACATGTGCTCGCGCTCATCGGTAATGGCGATCAAGCCATTGCCCATGGTCGTCACGCCTTCCGGATTGGTCCAGCCCACCAGTGGCATCTTGCGCAGCACATCGCCCTGCAGGGTCAGTTCGACCAGGAACGGGTTCTTGCCCATCACCGAGAACAGGGTTTTGGTCTGCGGGTCGTAGGACAGGTCCGAGGCTTCGTCCTTTTCCATGCCCGGCAGCAGTTTGGCGTCGATCACCGCCCGGTAATCCGGGAGCCAGACACTCTGTTGGCGCTCGGCCGGGCTTTCAAAACGCTCCATCAGCCAAAGCGCACCGCGGTCGTCCCAATGCATCGCAAACGCCAGGCCATAACCCGCTGCAACGGCCAGCAACAACCAGTAATACCAGCGCATGAGGAATCGTGGACGACGAGGAGTTGGCAGGGTCGGGAGCGGTGGTGTGGCCATCAGGGGATGCGTTCCAGAAATTCAGGCTAAAGGTAATAGCACAATCGGGCAGGCTCAGACGCCAGGAACCGAGGAATTATCCAGAAGGGATGTGAAAAAAACGGGAAATGGCGGGAAAGCCCTGCGCCTGATCGTTCCCTCGCACTGCGCGGGAATGCCGCCATGGACGCTCCGCGTCCGCTTCGAATGTGACGCGGAGCATCACGGGATGCATTCCCACGCAGAGCGTGGGAACGATCATGCGTAGATCAGCGAACGCTGCTGTTGAAGCTGCTGACACCCGGCAATTCCAGCACCAGTTCGTCACCGACATTCAGCGGGCCGACCCCCACCGGCGTACCGGTGAGGATCACGTCGCCGGCCTGCAGCGAGAAGCAGCCGGCCATGTACTGGATCATCGGCACGATCGGGTTGAGCATGTCCTTGCTGTTGCCATCCTGGCGCACTTCGCCATTGATGGTCAGGCGGATGCCGATGTCGGTCAGGTCGGCGAAGCTGCCGGCGGACACGAACGGGGCAAGCACCGCCGCGCCATCGAAGGACTTGGCAATTTCCCAGGGCAGGCCCTTGGATTTCAGCTCGGCCTGTTTGTCGCGCAGGGTCAGGTCCAGGGCCGGGGCGAAACCGGAGATGGCGTCGAGCACTTCTTCACGGCTCGGTTTGGTCGACAGCGGCTTGCCGATCAACACGGCTATTTCCGCTTCGTAGTGCACCGAACCGCGCTCGGTCGGAATGGCAAAACCGCCTTCCAGCGGCACCACGCAACTGCCCGGCTTGATGAACAGCAGCGGCTCGGTAGGCACCGGGTTGTCCAGTTCCTTGGCGTGTTCGGCATAGTTACGGCCGATGCACACCACTTTCCCCAGCGGGAAGTGAATACGCGTACCGTCGACATACTGGTGCTGATAGCTCATTACCGACTCCTGCTCGTTGATTCAAACAGCAAAAATTTTGCCCGGGTTCATGATGCCGTTCGGGTCGAACACCGCTTTCACGGCTTTCATGTACTCGATCTCAACCGGGGAACGGCTGTAGGTCAAGTAGTCACGCTTGGTCATGCCCACGCCGTGTTCGGCGGAAATCGAACCGTTGTACTTCTCGACGGTTTCGAACACCCACTTGTTCACGGTCGCGCACTTGGCAAAGAACTCGTCCTTGCTCAGGTTTTCCGGCTTGAGGATGTTCAAGTGCAGGTTGCCGTCGCCGATGTGGCCGAACCAGACGATTTCGAAGTCCGGGTAGTGTTCACCGACAATCGCGTCGATTTCCTTCAGGAACGCCGGGACTTTCGAGACGGTGACCGAGATGTCGTTCTTGTACGGCGTCCAGTGGGAGATGGTCTCGGAGATGTACTCGCGCAGCTTCCACAGGTTCTGCAACTGGGTTTCGCTCTGGCTCATCACACCGTCCAGCACCCAACCCTGCTCGACGCAGTGCTCGAAGGTTTCCAGGGCGTGGTTGGCCACTTCTTCGGTGGTCGCTTCGAATTCCAGCAACGCGTAGAACGGGCAATCGGTTTCGAACGGCGCCGGCACGTCACCGCGCCCCATGACCTTGGCCAGGGCTTTGTCGGAGAAGAACTCGAAGGCGGTCAGGTCGAGTTTGCTCTGGAACGCGTGCAATACCGGCATGATCGAGTCGAAATCGGCGGTGCCGAGGACCATGGCGGTGAGGTTTTTCGGCGCCCGGTCCAGGCGCATGGTCGCTTCGACCACGAAACCGAGGGTGCCTTCAGCGCCGATGAACAACTGACGCAGGTCGTAGCCGGTGGCGTTCTTGATCAGGTCGCGGTTCAGCTCCAACAGATCGCCCTTGCCGGTGACGACTTTCATGCCAGCCACCCAGTTACGGGTCATGCCATAGCGAATCACCTTGATCCCGCCGGCATTGGTGCCGATATTGCCACCAATCTGGCTCGAACCTGCGGACGCGAAATCCACCGGGTAGTACAGGCCTTTTTCTTCAGCGACGTTCTGCAGATGCTCGGTGACCACGCCTGGCTGACAAACGGCGGTGCGGTCGGTGAGGTTCACGTCGAGGATCTGGTTCATGTAGTCGAACGAGACGACCACTTCGCCATTCGCGGCCACCGCAGCAGCGGAAAGCCCGGTGCGACCGCCGGACGGTACCAGCGCCACCTTGTGTTCATTGGCCCAACGCACGATGGCCTGGACTTGTTCGGTGGTCTTGGGAAACACGATGGCCGTCGGGGCCGGGGCGAAATGCTTGGTCCAATCCTTGCCATAAGCATTGAGGGAGTCGGCATCGGTCAGGACCTTGCCAGGCTCAACCAGGGTCTTCAGCTCTTCAATCAGGGCAGGATTGGTCATCGACAGAACTCTCGAACAATTCATGGTCATCCTGAGAACGCTTCACGTCGCAGGAATGAGTGTTTAGCGGGGTGCGTATGCTAGCATACCGACCCCGCAGGGTAGTGCCCAACGGCTATTCTGCGGTGATGGCATTGTTGCCGTCCGGGTCAGCATCTGTTGACCATTTCCTGCCATTTTTCTCCGGGATACAGGTTTACGCAGATGAGCAAGACTTCTCTCGATAAGAGCAAGATCAAGTTCCTTCTTCTCGAAGGCGTCCACCAATCGGCTGTCGACGTTCTCAAGTCGGCTGGCTACACCAGCATCGAGTACCTCACCGGTTCTCTGCCGGAAGCCCAGTTGAAGGAAAAGATCGCTGATGCGCACTTCATCGGCATTCGCTCCCGCACTCAACTGACCGAAGAGATCTTCGATCACGCGAAGAAGCTCGTGGCGGTAGGGTGTTTCTGCATCGGCACCAACCAGGTTGACCTGAACGCTGCCCGCGAACGCGGTATCGCCGTGTTCAACGCGCCGTACTCCAACACCCGCTCCGTGGCCGAGCTGGTGCTGGCCGAAGCGATCCTGTTGCTGCGCGGCATCCCTGAGAAGAACGCTTCCTGCCACCGTGGCGGCTGGATCAAGAGCGCGGCCAATTCCTTCGAAATCCGTGGCAAGAAGCTCGGCATCGTCGGTTACGGCTCGATCGGTACTCAGCTGTCGGTTCTGGCTGAAGGCCTGGGCATGCAGGTGTTCTTCTACGACACCGTGACCAAGCTGCCGTTGGGCAACGCGACTCAGGTCGGCAAACTGACCGACCTGCTGGCCATGTCCGACATCGTCACCCTGCACGTTCCGGAAACCGCCGCCACCCAGTGGATGATCGGCGAGAAGGAAATCCGCGCCATCAAGAAGGGCGGCATCCTGATCAACGCCGCGCGCGGCACTGTGGTTGAGTTGCAAGCCCTGGCAGACGCGATCAAGGACAAGCACCTGATCGGCGCGGCCATCGACGTGTTCCCGGTGGAGCCGCGCTCCAACGACGAAGAGTTCGAAAGCCCGCTGCGTGGCCTGGACAACGTGATACTGACCCCGCACATCGGTGGTTCCACCGCTGAAGCGCAAGCCAACATCGGTCTGGAAGTGGCGGAAAAACTGGTCAAGTACAGCGACAACGGTACGTCCGTATCGTCGGTGAACTTCCCGGAAGTGGCCCTGCCGGCTCACCCTGGCAAGCACCGTTTGCTGCACATCCACGAGAACATCCCGGGTGTGATGAGCGAGATCAACAAGGTCTTCGCCGAAAACGGCATCAACATTTCCGGTCAGTTCCTGCAGACCAACGAGAAAGTCGGCTACGTCGTGATCGACGTCGATGCCGATTACTCGGAAATCGCCCAGGAGAAACTGCAGCACATCAACGGCACCATTCGTTGCCGGGTCTTGTTCTAAGACAGTGGCAAGCGGCAAGCTTCAAGCGGCAAGTTGAGTTCGCTTTTGCTTTGACTTGAGGCTTATAGCTTGAAGCTTGCAGCTATAAAAAAAGGGAGCCCCCGAAAGGGGCTCCCTTTTTTTATTTCACATTGACGGTGATCTTTTTCGACACGATGGGCGGATCGAAGGCCATATGGTTCATGTCGCCTAATTCCAACTGCAAGGTGTGCTTGCCAGGTGTCAGCGTCAGCTCGGTTTCGGTTTGCGCCTTGCCAAAATGAACGTGATTGGCATCTGCCGGGATGACTGCGCCTGCAGCCACAACATCCTTGGCATCGATCAGCAAATGGTGGTGGCCGGTGTTCTTGGTGGTATCGCCCGCGGGCGCCAGCGCAACATTCTCGACAGCGAATTTAACCTTGAAGGTTTTCTGGACAGTCCCACCATCTTCAGGAGAAACGATGGACACTTCCGCACCTTTAGGGGCCGGGGTAGCAGCGCTGGCGAGCACCGACACACCCATCAACAGGCCAGCCAATGCTGCTCGTGACATAAACGTTTTCATTCTCTTCTCCAGTTTTTCCGTAAAATCCGCGTGACCGTATCTAACTTCACGGCCATTCGTTGTCGAAGGCACTCGACAACCATAGCAAAGCGCGCCTGAATCAGAGCGTCGCAATAATGAATTCAAAGGAGTGACCATGCGTTTCTTGCCTGGCCTGATCTGCCTGCTACCCCTTTTGAGCCCTTTGGCTCATGCCGAACTGATTGATGATGTGTTCGACCGCGGCGAATTGCGCATTGCTCTTGAGGCTAATACACCGCCATTCAATTTCAAGGACGACGGCAAACTGACCGGGTTCGAAGTCGAGTTGGGTCAGCTGCTGGCCAATGAACTGGATGTGCGCGCCGACTTCGTCGTGACCGATGCCGCCGATCTGCTGCCAGGTGTTGAAACCGGCAAGTACGACGTCGCCATCAACCACATAGCAATGACCGCGGATCTGAAGGATCGTTTCGACTTCAGCGCGCCTTACAGCCACACCGATGCGCAACTGATCGCGCAGAAAGAAGAGCAGCCACAGTCGATGTTGCTGGTGCAGACGTTGAAGGAAGCGGTGCCGAAAGCCAGCGAGCCGGTGAGCCTGGCGATTCCGTTCCAGAAAGGTAACCCGGCATTCCACGCCAGCCTCGATAACGCGTTGCAGCGGATCAAGGCGGATGGTCGGCTGGAGGCGTTGACGCAGAAGTGGTTTGGGGCGGATACGAGTGTCGAGGCCAAGCCCTGATCTTAGGCTCGCCCCTTAAAGGTTTGTCTAAGTCGTCAGTCTTGTGTGAGCAAAGCGGCGGCTTCGGCCAATTCCAGTTCGCTGAACACTTGAACGCCATGGCGCTTGAGCAATGCCGCCGTCACCCCTTCGCCACTGACTTTCACGCCGCTGAAAGTCCCGTCATAGGTCAGCAAATTCCCGCAAGACGGACTGTTGGCCTTCAACACCGCAATCCGGATGCCGTGCTTTTGCACCAACTCCAGCGCTTGATAAGCCCCCGACAGAAACTCGGCACTGACGTCTTCACCTTCAGTGGTCATCACCGACGCATGCCCATCCAGCACCTCACCACCCTGCCCACCCGGAATCTCCGCCGCCGCCCTCGGCGTCGGCAACCCGCCAGCCACTTCCGGGCACAACGGCACCACCCGGCCCTCGGCGATCCATTGGTCCAATAGATCAAACGGCCCACTCGCCCCGCCGTCGTAACGCACGCGATGGCCTAGCAGGCAGCGGCTTACCAGAATTTTTTGCATGATCAGAACGGCTCGTTACCGCGACGGCGGAACCAACCGGTCAATGACAGGCGATCCCGGGTCGCGGGCAGGACTTCGTGGGGCACCTCGCCCGACAGGAACACCACCAGGCAGCCGCCGGTGGGCACCACATTGTGTTCAACGCCACCGTCCAGGTACATGCGCAGTTCGCCGCCGTGTTCCGGCAGCCAGGCATCGTTGAGGTAGATCACCGCCGAGACCATGCGCCGGTCATCGTCGCGAAAACGGTCCACGTGCTTGAGGTAGAACGCGCCGGGCGGGTACAGGGCGAAGTGGCTTTCGAAATCTTCCAGACCGAGGAACAGGCCACGATTCATCGCCTCGCGCAGGCTGTCCATCAAGCTCAGATAACTGTCGCAGGCCTCTGTCTCGCCGGGTTCGAGCCACTGGATGTGATCACCACGTATTCCTTCGCGAATCTCCGACGTCGGTCCGCGCCCCACCGCCGCCGGGGCCAGTTCACCTTCGGCCGCACGTTTACGGCACTCAGCCGCCAACGCTCGGGTCAGATCCAGAGGCAGGAAAATATTCTGCTGCGACCAGCCCCGTTCGGCCAGGTCGTCGACGATACGTAACAGCAGCGGGTGATCAGAGGGTATTTGCATGGCGCGCATAGTATTCCTGTGCCTGCAAATCCGACAGAGCCGCGCGGCGGGCTGATACGAATTCTCGACAAGTTCCTGTACCGCACGGAGAATAGTCGCCTGCCGACAGGAGTCCCTATGCGCCGTTTGCTTTTTTCACTGTTGATGCTCTGTGTTTTGCCCGCCTGGGCAGACGGCCACGACCAGTTGTACAAGGTCGCCGGTTGGCCAGACCAACGTGCGCATTTTAACGACGCCCTCTCGGCCGCCCAGCAGCGCTACCAGAACAGCCTGCCGCCCGCCGTCTTCCAAGCGTTGGTCAACAACAGCAACCAGCGCTTCGCCCCCCAGGCCATGGATCAGCGCGCCGAAGCGCAACTGCGCAAGACCCTCGCCGATCCGAAACCGGCCCTGGCGTTTTTCCAGACCCCGCTGGGCAAGAAGGTCGTCGCCGCCGAGTTGCTGGCGACCCGACGCGATCAACTGGCGAAAAACGCCAAGGGCTTGCCCAAGATTGAGGCCAGTGACACGCGCCTGCTGATCATCGGCCACCTGGCCCAGGCCCTGCCCGCCCGCGAGGCCGGTGCCGAAGTCACCCTGGCGATTGCCGGCGTCGCGGCGGACAGCTTGAGTTCGATGATCCCGGGCCTGCTCGGCGGCGGTCAGGCCCCCGGGATGTTGAATGGTCAGCGCCAGCGGCTGATGGATCAGATCGGCGCCGATCTGAACAACACGCTGCTCTACGTCTATCGCGACTTGTCGGATAACGAACTGGAAGAGTTTGCGACCTTTGCCGAGTCGGATGAGGGCAAGGCGTATTACCAGGCAGCGTTGGCGGCGATTCGGGCGGGGTTGGCGGTGGGGCAGTAGGATTTTCGCCGCCCGGAAGATTGCCTTCGCTGTAGGAGCGAGGCTTGCCCGGGAAGAGGCCGGAACGACCGCTAGAGATTCCGCCCCTTGATCCGCTTCGTCAGAAACCCGAAATACTCCTCCCGAAACGCCACCGTCTCATTCGCCAAATGGTGCCGCGCCTCCGGCAGCATCAACACCTGCGGCCGATCGAACTTGGCCTTCAACACCTCCAGGTTGTGCTCCCAATCCACGGTCATGTCTGCCTGCCCCTGCACAATCAGTGGCCGCCGCGGACTGTTCGTCGACGCCTCGATACGCTTGATCCAGCGTTTCAGCGCACCGACCCACGCGGTCGGCAAACGCAGCGGCTGCAACGGGTCGGCTTGCAGGAAGGGCAGGAACGCCGGGTCATTGGAGTTCTCGCTGAAGCGCCGGGCGATGCCGTTGACGAAGGGCTTGAGCAGGTAATAACTCAACTGCGACCAGCCCCAGGCCCGTGGTCGTACCAGCGGCGACAGCAGGATCACCTGACCTTGCGCCGGGCTCTCCGCGCCCTGACTCAGCACATGGTCGATCACAATCGCCCCGCCGGTGCTCTGTCCGAACAAGTGCCACGGCTGTGGTAATTCCAGGGACCGCGCTTCGGCGAACAAGCCTTGCAAGGTGTCCTGATACTCGGCGAAATCCTTGATGCTCGCGCGCTCGCCACTGGACAGGCCATGCCCCGGCAAGTCGCAGGCAATCACCGCGAACCCCTGATCCAGCGCCCACTCGATCACATGCCGATACAGCCCCGTGTGATCGTAGAAACCGTGAAACAGGAACATCGTCGCCTTCGCCCGCTCCGGCCACCAGACCTGGCTGACCACTTCATAACCATCGACCTGAAACCGCCCCAGACCACGGCGCAGCGTGCGCCCCGGCAAATCCAGCCCATAGAACGCTTGATAGGCCAGGCCCTCCGTCGACAGCGGCTGCCAATCAGCCAATGGCCGCAGGCTGGCGCGCAAATGATCGGGGTCGAAAGTAGCAAGCATGGGTAATTCCAGAACGCGAAACAGACTTTATGGGCCTGCGATATTCATCTGTCGCGGCAAGCATGGCAAGCTGGGCGACCTTCGAGGATTGAAACCCATGCGTTCGGCCTACCGCACCACACTGCTTGCCAGCCTGCTCGCCCTTGTGTGCGCCGGCGTGCTGTGGGCCGCTTACGACTGGTTTCAGGGGCGCTACCTGCGGGCATTCAGCGAGCACACCGCGGTGTTTTCCGGCGATCCGTTGCGCCTGCCCGACGACCTCGCCGGCCCCGGTGCCGTCCGCCTGGTGCATTTCTGGGACCCGGCCTGCCCGTGCAACGTCGGCAACCAACAACACCTCACCGAACTCGTCGAGCTGTATGTACCCAAGGGCGTCGAGTTTTACGCAGTCCAAAAACCCGGTAGCCACGGCCAGTTGCCCAGCACCTTGAGCCGCCTGAAAACCATCACCGTGCTGCCCGGTTCCGAGCAGATCCCCGCCAGCCCGGCGGTGGCGATCTGGGACCGCGCCGGCAAACTCGCGTATTTCGGCCCTTACAGCGAAGGCCTGACCTGCAATTCGAGTAACAGCTTTATCGAGCCGATCCTGCAAGCACTGAACGAAGGCCGCACAGTCAACGCCACCCACACCCTGGCGGTGGGTTGCTACTGCCCGTGGCCGGTGGAAGTGAAATAAGGCATTGCGGACAATTCGAGGACGGTGGTGCCCGGCACGGAAGGTCTGTGCTACATGTTTGCAGCCCACACGGGTGGCAACCGAAAAGAACAAGGAGTCACCATGAAACGCGTCCTGACCGTACTCGCCTTGCTGCTCGTCGCCCTCGCCATCGGGGTTGGCGGCTACGTCTACAGCAAGCAGCCGACGCGCCAGGGCCAGGTGACGTTGAACAATCTCCAGGGCTCGGTGACCGTGCGCTACGACGAGCGCGGTGTGCCGCATATCCGCGCCGAAAACGAAACCGACCTCTACCGCGCCCTCGGCTACGTGCACGCCCAGGACCGCTTGTTTCAGATGGAAGCCATGCGTCGCCTCGCCCGGGGTGAACTGGCGGAAGTCCTCGGGCCGAAACTGGTGGACACCGACAAACTGTTCCGCAGCCTGCGCATCCGCGAGCGCGCCGAGAGTTATGTGGCCGCGCTCGATCGTCAGTCACCGGCGTGGAAGGCCCTGCAAGCCTACCTGGACGGGATCAACCAATATCAGGACACCCACGCCGCGCCCGCCGAGTTTGACGTGCTGGGGATCCATAAGCGCCCCTTCACCGCCGAAGACACCATCAGCGTCGCCGGCTACATGGCCTACAGCTTTGCCGCGGCGTTTCGCACCGAACCGTTGCTGACCTACGTGCGCGATCAGCTCGGCCCCGAGTACCTGAACATCTTCGACCTCGACTGGCAGCCCAAAGGCGTGCTGGTCAAGGCACGCAGCAAACCGGGCCCGGCCCTGGCCGCCGGCGACTGGCAAGACCTGAACGCTCTCGCCCGTTTGAGCGACCAAGCCCTGGCCGACAATGGCCTGCCGCAGTTCGAAGGCAGCAACGCCTGGGCCATCTCCGGCAACCGCAGCAAAAGCGGCAAGCCACTGCTGGCCGGTGATCCGCATATTCGCTTCTCGGTGCCGTCGGTGTGGTACGAGGCGCAACTGTCGGCGCCGGGCTTCGAACTGTACGGCCATCATCAGGCGCTGGTGCCGTTTGCCTTTCTCGGCCACAACCTGGATTTCGGCTGGAGCCTGACCATGTTCCAGAACGACGACCTGGATTTGATCGCCGAGAAGGTCAACCCGGACAATCCGAACCAGGTCTGGTATCGCGGCAAATGGGTGGACATGGTCAAGACCGAGCAGCAGATCGCGGTGAAGGGCCAGGCGCCGGTGACGCTGACCCTGCGCCAGTCGCCCCACGGCCCGATCATCAACGACGCCCTCGGCACCGCCGCCGGCAAGACCCCGGTGGCAATGTGGTGGGCGTTCCTCGAAACGCCGAACCCGATTCTCGAAGGCTTCTACCAGCTCAACCGCGCCGACACCCTGGCCAAGGCCCGCGCCGCCGCTGCCAAGGTGCAGGCGCCGGGATTGAACATCGTGTATGCCAACGCCAAGGGTGATATCGGCTGGTGGGCCTCGGCGTTGCTGCCCAAGCGTGCGGCTGGAGTGAAGCCCGGCTTCATCCTCGACGGCAGCACTAATCAACCGGACAAGGAAGGCTTCTACCCCTTCAGCGCCAATCCCCAGGAAGAGAACCCGGCACGGGGCTATATCGTCTCGGCCAACTTCCAGCCGGTTTCGCCGACCGGGATGGAGATTCCCGGTTACTACAACCTTTCGGATCGCGGTCAGCAGCTCAATCGCCAGCTCAGCGACAAGAGCGTGAAATGGGACAACGACGCCAACCAGAAGCTGCAACTGGGCACCACCACCGCTTACGGCCCGCGCCTGCTCGCGCCGTTGCTGCCGGTGCTGCGTGACGTTGTAAGCGACCCGGCCGAACTCAAACTGGTGGAGCAACTGGCCCAGTGGCCAGGCGATTACCCGCTCAGTTCGATCAGCGCCACGGTGTTCAACCAGTTCCTGTTCAACCTGACCGACGCGACGCTGCACGATGAGTTGGGCAACGACTTCTTTGAAACCCTGCTCTCGACCCGGGTGATCGACGCCGCGCTACCGCGTCTGGCCGCCAGCGCCGATTCGCCGTGGTGGGACAACCGCAACACCCCGGCCAGGGAAACCCGCGCCGACACGGTGAAAGTGGCGTGGCAGGCGAGCATCGCGCACCTCAAGACCGTCCTCGGTCCTGATTTCGCGCAGTGGCAGTGGGGCAAGGTGCACACGCTGACTCACGGTCATCCGCTGGGGGCGCAGAAGCCGTTGGACCGGATCTTCAACGTCGGCCCGTTCGACGCGCCCGGCACCCACGAAGTGCCGAACAACCTCTCGGCCCGGATCGGCCCGGCGCCATGGCCGGTGACCTACGGTCCTTCGACCCGACGCCTGATCGACTTCGCCGACCCGGCCCACAGCCTGACCATCAACCCGGTCGGCCAGAGTGGCGTGCCGTTTGACAGTCACTATGAGGATCAGGCGGAGGCGTATGTCGAGGGGATGTACATGCAGGCGCATTTCAGTGATGAGGAAGTGATGGCGAATACACGGAGTACGTTGAAGCTGTTGCCGGCGCGGTAGATTTTTGGTGCCCGCGAAGAGGCCGTCACTGACACCAAAAATCTAAATCCCGCGCCGCACCCGCCCCGGCGCCTCCCCATAAATCTCCTTGAATTTCTTGCTGAACGCCGCTTGGGACTGATACCCCACCTGCACCGCAATATCACTCAACCCCAGATGCGATTGGCTCAACAAACTGAACGCCAATTCCATCCGCACCTGCGTCAGCAACACCCACGGTGACACCCCGGCCACCTTCACAAACGCGCGCATGAACGTGGCCCGGGACATGCTCGCCGCTTCCGCCAGACTTTCGATGGTCCACTCGTGAGCCGGATCGGCCAGCATCGCTTGCCAGGCACGACCCAGGCGTTTGTCGCCGAGCAGCGCCAGGGTGCCGCTGGCCGGGCCCAGCGTCGCCAGGTGCGCCCGCAGCATCAGGGTGAACAACGCCTGGGACAGGGCGTCGAGCAAAAACTTCGCCCCGGCCTGATTGCCCTCCGCCTCCCCGCGCAACACCTGGACCAACGCTGGCAACGGCCCGTTCGCCGGCAACGCGCCGTTGGGGATCACCAGATAGTCCGGCAGCGACGCAAACAGCAGCGAGGCGCGGTTGTAGTGAAAGGTCCCGCAGAGCATGTCCAGATCGGCACTGGCGCCACCGATGCGATGCACCGGCAACGCGCCGCCGCGGATGATCTTTTGTGCCGTGGGCGCGACGGTTTTCCCGGGGCTGTGGATCACGTGAGGCGTGCCGCCGGGCAGCAGCAGGATGTCGCCCGCGCGCATGGGCAGGCGCTGGCCATCGGGAAATTCCACGCGGCACTCGCCGGCCAACACGATGTGGTACGGCGCCATGCCCAGCGCTTGCTGCTCGTGGGCCAGAGCCCAGTCGCCCTGGAACTGGCAGCGCAAATCCAGCGTGCCGCGCACGTTGGCCAAAGTGATGAGTTTATCGATCGGATTCATTTGAGCGCATCGAAGAAAGAACTGAGCGGATCGAACAAACCCGAACCGCGCCAAAGGACAAAACTGAGCGTGTCGAAACAGTACACCCAACCCGCTGAGGAGTTAACGCTATGTTCCATAACTGGTCCGAACTGCTGCCCACCATCCAGAAAGCCTTTGGCGCCCTGGGCAAGAGCAACCCGAAAATGGTCAAGGCCTACATGGCCCTTGGCGAAGCGGCTGCGGAAAACGATGTGCTGGATGCCAAGACCCGCGAGCTGATTTCCATTGCCGTGGCGATCACTACCCGTTGTGATGGGTGTATCGCGGCGCATACGGATGCGGCGATCAAGGCTGGGGCGAGTCGCGAAGAAGTCGCCGCGACACTGGCGACGGCAATTTCGCTGAATGCCGGGGCGGCGTACATCTACTCGCTGCGCACGCTGGAGGCGTATGACTCACTGAAAGGTTGAGCGCACCGATCATTCCCACGCTCTGCGTGGGAATGCCGCCATGGACGCTCTGCGTCCGCCTTTGGGACGCGGAGCGTCCCGGGATGCATTCCCACGCAGAGCGTGGGAACGATCAGCGTTAGACCATCGCCGCAAAGTTCAGCCTGAACTGCTGCGGCGTCACGCCCAGCCGGCGGTTGAACACGCTGCGCATGTGCTGGGCATCGCGAAACCCGCATTGATACGCCACCGTCTTCAGCGGCGACGTGGTGCTTTCCAACAGCACCCGCGCCGCATCCACCCGCGCCCGCTCGACGAATTCCGCCGGGGTCACTTTCGCTTCCTTGGCAAACACCCGTGAAAAATTGCGCGCGCTCATGTTGGCCGCATTCGCGAGATCGGCGAGGGCCAAGTCGCCGGTGAGGTTGGCGAGCACATAGAGCTGCACCAGCGCCACCGCCGAGGTCGGCTCGGCGTGGGGCGTGAGGAACGGACTGAACTGCGATTGCCCGCCAGAGCGCTGGGTGAACACCACCAAACGCTTGGCCACGCTGAGCGCCACTTCCGGGCCGTGATCGCGCCCCAGCAGATACAGCGACAGATCGATTCCCGCCGTGACCCCCGCCGAGGTGTAGAGCTCGCCGTCCTGCACGTACAACCGATCCGCGTCCACCTGGGCGGACGGACACAAAGCCGCCAGCGCCACCGCATCGCCCCAATGCGTGGTGACGGTGCGCCCATCGAGCAACCCGGCCCGCGCCAACATGAACGCACCGTTGCAGATCGAACCAAACCGCTGCGCCCGCGCGCAGGCCTCGTGCAGCCAGGTGTCGAACGTCGCGCCGAAATTCAGAAACGGCAACTGCGGCCCGCCCGCCACCAACAGCAGGTCGTAAGCCTCCAGCGCTTCGCTGAAATGCCGATGCGCGTTCAGGGACAAGCCGTTGGAACACGGCATCATCCCGCGCTCGACCCCGATCACCTCCAGCCGATAGTGATCCTCGGGCGCGAGGAACCGATTGGCCTCGGCGAACACATCCATGGGGCCGGTGACGTCCAGGGACTGCACACCGGAAAACACCACGATGGCGACGGATTTTTGCATGGTTCGGCTCGCCTCTCTGATTTCAAGCATCTACACGGACCTGTGGCGAGGGAGCTTGCTCCCGCTCGGCTGCGCAGCCGTCGTAAAACCTCTGGATGCGATAAGCCTGACAGAATCCGATTGCAGCTTTTGGGGCCGCTTCGCAGCCCAGCGGGAGCAAGCTCCCTCGCCACAGGCAATCATCTGGTTCAAATGCGCAATCACACTCCAACCCTAGCGAAACACCGCCCAACAAGCGAGGTTGGCGCGATATGCATGCTCATTGGCCGGGATCGCAGCCATGGATCGATTGTCCGGTTTCGGGTGCGGGCACAGACTTTCCCCATCAGCGCCGCCACGGCGTTCCCCACGAGGAAAGCACCATGAGCAGCATCATTGCCGGTATCAAAATCCCCGACAGCGCATTGGCCAGGGCCACCACCGAATACATCCGCGACGTCGAATCCGACCTGCTGTTCCACCACTCGCGCCGGGTATTCCTGTTCGGCGCCTTGAGCGGTGAACGCAAGCAACTGGCTTACAACCCGGAGTTGCTCTACGTCGGCGCGATGTTCCACGACCTGGGTCTGGTGGAAGGTCAGCGCAGCGATAACGAGCGGTTTGAAGTCGACAGTGCCAATGCGGCCAAGGCCTTCCTCAAGCCTTACGGGTTGAGCGACGACGATATCGAGCAGGTGTGGTTGTCGATTGCCCTGCACACCACGCCAGGCGTGCCGCAACACCTGCGGCCGAATGTGGCGCTGGTCACGGCGGGGGTTGAGATGGATGTGTTGGGTATCGATTACGCCGCGTTCCCGACGGCGCAGCGTGAGGCGGTGGTGCATGCCCACCCCCGTGGCGAAGGCTTCAAGGAATGCATCCTGTGTGCGTTCGCCAATGGCTTCAAACACAAGCCCGACACCACGTTTGGCACGGTGAACGCGGATGTGCTGGTGGACAGCGAGCCGGGGTTCAAGCCGATGAACTTTGTCGAGATCATCCGCAAATCCCCTTGGGCTGCCTGACCCCACACTGATCGTTCCCAGGTTCTGCGTGGGAATGCAGCCCGGGACGCTCCGCGTCCCAAAGCGTGACGCGGAGCGTCACAAGAGGCATTCCCACGCGGAGCGTGGGAACGATCATCAGGCCACTTCCGGCGCCTGTTGCGCCCGGCGCACGTCCGGTTGCTTCCAGGAATCGGCAGCGCCTTCTTCGATCGCTTGCTGAATCGCCTTTTTGCGCGACTCTTCGGCGCGGCGGCTGAAGAACCACACTAGGAAGGTCACGATCGACACCGCCAGCAGAATCAGACTGGCCACCGCGTTGATCTCCGGCTTCACGCCCAGGCGTACCGCCGAGAACACTTCCATCGGCAGGGTCGTCGACCCCGGACCCGACACGAAGCTCGCCAACACCAGGTCATCCAGCGACAGCGCGAAGGACATCATCCCGCCCGCCGCCAGCGATGGCGCGATCATCGGAATGGTGATCAGGAAGAACACCTTCCACGGCCGCGCACCCAAGTCCATGGCGGCCTCTTCGATGGACAGGTCCAGCTCACGCAAGCGCGCCGACACCACCACCGCCACATACGCCGCACAGAACGTGGTGTGGGCGATCCAGATGGTGACGATGCCACGTTCCTGGGGCCAACCGATCATCTGCGCCATGGCCACGAACAGCAGCAACAGCGACAGACCGGTGATCACTTCCGGCATCACCAACGGCGCGGTGACCAGGCCACCGAACAGCGTGCGGCCCTTGAAGCGCGTGATCCGCGTCAGGACGAACGCCGCCAATGTGCCCAGCGCTACGGCCGCAATCGCGGTGTAGCAGGCGATTTCCAGCGAACGCACCACCGAGCCCATCAGTTGGGTGTTGTCGAGCAAACCGACGTACCACTTGATCGACCAGCCACCCCACACCGTCACCAGTTTCGAGGCGTTGAACGAGTAGATCACCAGGATCAGCATCGGTGCGTAGATGAACAGCAGACCCAACACCAGCATCAGGCTGGAGAAACGGAAGTTCTTCATTCTTTGCCCTCCATTTCCTTAGCCTGACTGCGGTTGAACAGGATGATCGGCACAATCAGGATCGCCAGCATCACCACCGCCAGGGCGGACGCCACCGGCCAGTCACGGTTGTTGAAGAACTCTTGCCACAGCACTTTACCGATCATCAGGGTTTCCGGACCGCCGAGCAGTTCCGGGATCACGAACTCGCCCACCACCGGAATGAACACCAGCATGCAGCCGGCGACGATGCCGTTTTTCGACAGCGGAATGGTGATCTTCCAGAAGCTGTTGAAGGTGCTCGAGCCCAGGTCGGACGCGGCTTCCAGCAGGCTGTAGTCGTGTTTCACCAGGTTGGCGTAGAGCGGCAGGATCATGAACGGCAGGTACGAATACACAACGCCGATGTACACCGCGAGGTTGGTGTTGAGGATCTGCAGCGGTTCGTTGATCCAGCCCATGGTCATCAGGAAACCGTTGAGCAGACCGTTGTTGCTGAGGATGCCCATCCACGCGTAAACGCGGATCAGGATTGCGGTCCAGGTCGGCATCATGATCAGCAGCACCAGCACCGTTTGCAGCTCTTTACGGGCGCTGGCAATGGCGTAGGCCATCGGGTAACCGATCAGCAGGCACAGCACGGTGCTGATCAGCGCCATCTTCAGCGAGCCGAGGTAGGCGGCGATGTACAACTCGTCGTTGCCGAGCATCGCGTAGTTGCCCAGGTTCAACAGCACCTGGAGCTTCTGGTCGATGTAGCTGTAGATCTCGGTGTACGGCGGGATGGCCACGTCGGCTTCGGCAAAGCTGATCTTCAAGACGATGAAGAACGGCAGCATGAAGAACATGAACAGCCAGATGAACGGAACCCCGATGACCAGTTGGCGGCCACCGGGAATTATTCGGTTGAGGCGGCGTTTGAATTTGCGCATGTTCATGAGCGAAGTACCACGCCGCTATCGTCTTCCCAGTACACGTAGACCTGATCGCCCCAGGTCGGACGCTGGCCACGGCGCTCGGCGTTGGCGACGAAGGACTGCACCAGTTTGCCGCTCGGCAATTCGACGTAGAACACCGAATGACCGCCGAGGTAGGCGATGTCATGCACCTTGCCGCTGGACCAGTTGTACTCGCAGGTCGGCATTTCGGCGGTGACCAGCAGTTTCTCCGGGCGGATCGCGTAGGTGACGGACTTGTCCTGCACCGAGGTGCTGATGCCGTGGCCGACGTAGATCTGCCGATCCAGGTCTTTGCAGGTGATGGTCGCGTGGCCTTCAGCGTCGTCGATCACTTCGCCTTCGAAGATGTTGACGTTGCCGATGAATTCGCAGACCAGGCGACTGGTCGGGGTTTCGTAGATGTCGATCGGGCTGCCGATCTGGGCGATCCAGCCCAGGTGCATGATCGCGATGCGCTCGGCCATGGTCATGGCCTCTTCCTGGTCGTGGGTCACCATCACGCAGGTCACACCGACGCGCTCGATGATCTCGACCAGCTCCAGCTGCATTTGCGAACGCAGCTTTTTATCCAGTGCGCCCATCGGTTCGTCGAGCAGCAACAGCTTCGGCCGCTTGGCCAGCGAACGGGCCAGGGCCACACGCTGACGCTGGCCACCGGACAACTGATGCGGCTTGCGCTTGGCGTACTGCGTCATCTGAACCAGCTTGAGCATGTCCGCGACACGGGCATCGACTTCAGCGGCGGGGATCTTGTCTTGCTTAAGGCCGAAGGCGATGTTCTGCGCCACGGTCATGTGCGGGAACAAGGCGTAGGACTGGAACATCATGTTGATCGGTCGCTCGTACGGCGGCATCTCGGTGATGTCGACGCCGTCGAGGTAAATGCGCCCCTCCGTGGGCCGTTCAAACCCTGCGAGCATGCGCAGCAAGGTGGATTTGCCCGATCCCGAACCGCCGAGCAGGGCGAAGATCTCGCCTTTCTTGATTTCCAGGGACACGTCGTCCACGGCAATCGTCTCGTCGAACTTCTTCGTGACCCGGTCGATTTTGACCAACACCTGTTTAGGTGTCTGGTCGCCCTCGAGGGCTTTCTTATAGGCGCCGGAGGCAACTGCCATTTACGAAACTCCCAGAAAAAAAGAGTGCAGTTCGCCCGAGGTGGGCCAACTTTGGATAGTTTGAGCCTTGAAGCTATTTACCCGTCTTGACCGTGGTCCAGCTGCGGGTCATCAAACGTTGAATCTTGGGCGGCAGCTCGACCGACACGTAGGTCTTGTCGAGCACGGCCTGCGGTGGATACACCGATTCGTCCGTGCGGATGGATTGCTCCATCAATTTGTCCGAGCCAGGGTTGGGGTTGGCATAGCCGACCGAATCACTGACCTGGGCAATCACTTCAGGTTTGAGCAAATAGTTGATGAAGGCGTGGGCTTCCTTGACGTTGGACGAGTCCTTTGGAATCGCCAGCATGTCGAACCACAGCGCCCCACCCTCTTTCGGAATGGTGTAGGCCACCTTCACGCCCTTGCCCGCTTCGGCGGCCCTGGCCTTGGCCTGGAACATGTCGCCGGAGAAACCGATGGCGATGCAGATGTCGCCGTTGGCCAGGTCGGTGATGTATTTGGACGAGTGGAAGTAGGTCACGTACGGGCGCACCGCGAGCAGCTTGGCGGTGGCCTTTTTGTAATCGTCAGGGTTGGTGCTGTTGGCGTTGAGGCCCATGTAGTTGAGCACGGTGGGCATCATTTCATCGGCGGAATCGAGGAACGCCACGCCGCAGCTGTGCAGTTTCTTGATGTTCTCCGGCTCGAACAGCACGCTCCAGGAATCGATCTTGTCGACGCCCAGCACTTGCTTGATCTTGTCGACGTTGTAACCGATGCCGTTGGTGCCCCACAGGTACGGCACGGCGTACTGGTTGCCCGGATCGTTCTGTTCCAGGCGCTTGAGCAGCACCGGGTCGAGGTTGGCGTAGTTGGTCAGCAACTTGCGGTCGAGCTTCTGGAACGCGCCCGCCTTGATCTGCTTGCCGAGGAAGTGGTTGGACGGCACGACCACGTCGTAGCCGGTACGCCCGGCCAGCAACTTGCCTTCCAGGGTTTCGTTACTGTCGAACACGTCGTACACCGGTTTGATCCCGGTTTCTTTCTGGAAGTCGGCCAGGGTGGTCGAGCCGATGTAATCCGACCAGTTATAAACATGCACCGTACCGGCGGCCTGGACACTGACGGCAAGCGTCAGCCCGGCGCCGACCAGCAGGGCATTGCGTAACAAAGAAAAAATAGGCACGTGGAGGTCCTCTAAAATTAGTTGGGCCCAAGTTGCCCAGCGTTACATGACAGCCATGGCTGCCTGGCAACAAAACCGGCGCGCAACTTACCCTCGATAAACCTTTCCAGCAAAACTTTCCGTCATTTAATTATTCCTGTTGCCGCCACCGCGCAGGCAGCGGCAACAGGATGTCGCCTCAAACCGGCTTATTTACCGGATTTGATCTTGGTCCAGCTGCGGGTCAGATCACGCTGAGTAGCGGCCGGCAAATCGGCAATCGCGTACAACTTGGCCTGCACGTCGGCTGTCGGGTAGATGCCTGGGTCCGAGGTGATGTCCTTGCTCACGAACTGGGTCGCTTCGGCGTTACCGTTAGGGAAACGCACGGCGTTGGTGATGTCGGCCATCACTTTCGGCTGCAACAGGTAGTTCATGAACTTGTAGGCACCGTCGACGTTTTCCGCGTCTTTCGGAATAGCGACCATGTCGTAGAAGCTGCCCGCGCCTTCTTTCGGAATGGCGTAGCTGACTTTGACCTTGTCACCGGCTTCAGCAGCACGGGACTTGGCTTGTTGCACGTCACCCGAGTAACCCACGGCTACGCAGATGTTGCCGTTGGCCAGGTCGGAGATGTACTTGGACGAGTGGAAGTAGGTGACCGAAGGACGAATCTTGAGGAACAGCTCTTCGGCTTTCTTGATGTCTTCTTTCTTCTGGCTGTCGGTTGGCAGGCCCAGGTAGTGCAGCGCGACCGGCAGCATTTCGGTCGGCGAATCGAGGAAGCTCACACCGCAGCCCTTGAGCTTGGCGATGTTTTCAGGCTTGAACAGGATGTCCCAGGAATCGATGGTGTCGACGCCCAACGCGGCTTTGACTTTCTCCGCGTTGTAACCGATGCCGATCGAGCCCCACATGTAAGGGAAGGCGTGTTTGTTGTCCGGGTCGCTTACGGAAACCGCTTTAAGCAGCGATTTGTTAAGGTTGCCGTAGTTGGACAGCTTGGACTTGTCCAGCTCCTGGTAAACCCCGGCCTTGATCTGCTTGGCGAGGAAGTTGTTCGACGGCACGACCACGTCGTAACCGGACTTGCCTGCCAGCAACTTGGCTTCCAGGGTTTCGTTGCTGTCGAAAACGTCGTACACCACCTTGATCCCGGACTCTTTCTCGAAGTTCGCGATGGTGTCCGGTGCAATGTAGTCGGACCAGTTATAGACGTGCAGTACCTTGTCATCGGCCTGTACTGCACCCGCCATCACGCCCATCAGGGACATGGCGAGGAGGGTCTTGCCAGCTATCTTCATACCTAATGCCTTCATGTGGGTAATGCTCCAATTTTTCTTTTTAACCACGCGCTCAGCGGCCTGTTACTGGGCATCCGAACAACCGGTAGTCTGGCAAGTTCCGAGGCAGGCTTTCAAGGAAAGACCCCTCCTTTATTTGCACTGGGCGAAGTGCCGACCGCACACCTCGCCCAGAGCCTAGCACTTAGCCCTGCAACGCACTCAGGGTCAGGTCCAGGCACTTGCGCGCCTTGGCCACCAACTCATCGATTTCCGCCTTGGTAATCACCAATGGCGGGGAGATGATCATGGTGTCGCCCACGGCACGCATGATCAGGCCGTTGTCGAAGCAGAAAGTGCGGCAAATCATGCCCACGCCCTTGCCTTCGTAACGTTTGCGAGTGGCCTTGTCCTGGACCAGTTCGATGGCCCCCAACAGACCGACGCCGCGCACTTCCCCCACCAACGGGTGATCGTTCAGTTCCCGTAGACGCTTTTGCAAATAGGGTGCCGTTTCGGCGTGGACGCGCTCGATAATTTTTTCTTCGCGCAGGATGCGGATGTTTTCCAACGCTACCGCTGCGGCTACCGGGTGCCCGGAGTAGGTGAAACCGTGGTTGAAATCGCCACCCTCGTTGAGCACCTTCACCACTTCGTCACGCACGATCAGGCCACCCATCGGGATGTAGCCGGAGGTCAGGCCCTTGGCGATGGTCATCATGTCGGGCTTCAGATCGTAGTAATCGCTACCGAACCACTCACCAGTACGACCGAAACCACAGATCACTTCGTCGGCCACGAACAGGATGTCGTACTTGGCGAGGATTTCCTTGATGCGCGGCCAGTAGCTGTCGGGCGGCACGATCACGCCACCGGCGCCCTGGATCGGCTCGGCAATAAAGGCACCGACGTTATCCACGCCCAGTTCCAGGATTTTCTCTTCCAGTTGATTGGCGGCCCAGATACCGAACTCGTCCGGGCTCATGTCGCCGCCTTCACCGAACCAGTACGGCTGGGCAATGTGGACGATGCCCGGGATCGGCAAGTCGCCCTGTTCGTGCATGTACGTCATGCCGCCCAGGCTCGCGCCGGCCACGGTGGAACCGTGATAACCGTTCTTGCGGCTGATGATGACTTTCTTGTTCGGCTGGCCCTTGATCGCCCAATAGTGGCGGACCATGCGCAGCATGGTGTCGTTGCCTTCGGAGCCGGAACCGGTGAAGAACACGTGGTTCATGCCTTCCGGCGCGATGTCGGAAATCGCCTTGGCCAGCTCCAGTACCGGCGGGTGAGCGGTCTGGAAGAACAGGTTGTAATAAGGCAGTTCGCGCATCTGCTTGGCAGCGGCGTCAGCCAGTTCATCGCGACCGTAACCGATCGCCACGCACCACAGGCCGGCCATGCCGTCGAGGATCTTGTTGCCTTCGCTGTCCCACAGATAAACACCCTTGGCGCTGGTGATGATGCGCGGGCCTTTCTCTTTGAGCTGCTTGAAATCGCTGAACGGCGCCAGGTGGTGCTCGCTGCTCAAGGCTTGCCATTCACGGGTTTGCGGGTTGTTGCTGGTCATGCGAATTCTCCTAGTTATCCAGTGAAGGGCGCGGAAACTTCCGTCCGCGCCCCGGCGTATCAGACGGCGAAGAGCAGGAATTCCCGCTCCCACGAACTGATCACGCGCTTGAAGTTTTCATGCTCGGCCCGCTTGACCGCGACGTAGCCAGTAATGAATTTCTTGCCCAGGTATTTCTCGATGGTCGCGCTGTGTTCCATGCGTTCCAGCGCGTCTTCGATGGTCAGTGGCAGACGCAGGTTGCGGCGTTCATAGCCACGGCCCACCACCGGCGCACTCGGGTTCAAGCCTTCGACCATGCCGATGTAGCCGCAGAGCAGGCTCGCGGCAATCGCCAGGTACGGGTTGGCGTCGGCGCCCGGCAGGCGGTTTTCCACCCGACGGTTTTGCGGGCCGGCATCCGGCACGCGCAGGCCTACGGTGCGGTTCTCTTCGCCCCACTCAACGTTCACCGGTGCCGAGGTGTCCGGCAGGAAGCGGCGGAACGAGTTGACGTTCGGGGCGAACAGCGGCAGCAGCTCGGGGATCAGTTTCTGCAAACCACCGATGTGATGCAGGAACAACTGGCTCATGGTCCCGTCTTCATTGGAGAAGACGTTCTTGCCGGTCTCGATATCGATGATGCTCTGGTGGATATGCATCGCGCTGCCGGGTTCGCCGGTCATGGGCTTGGCCATGAACGTCGCCGCGACGTCGTGCTTGAGCGCGGCTTCGCGCATGGTGCGTTTGAACACCAGGATCTGGTCGGCCAGGGACAGGGCATCGCCGTGACGGAAGTTGATTTCCATCTGCGCCGTGCCGTCCTCGTGGATCAGTGTGTCGAGGTCCAGCTGCTGCAGTTCGCACCAGTCGTAGACGTCTTCGAACAGCGGGTCGAATTCGTTTGCCGCTTCGATCGAGAACGACTGGCGACCGGTTTCCGGGCGACCGGAACGGCCGATGGGCGGTTGCAGCGGGAAGTCCGGGTCTTCGCAGCGTTTGGTCAGGTAAAACTCCATTTCCGGCGCCACGATCGGCTGCCAGCCCTTGTCGGCATAGAGTTTCAGGACCTTCTTCAATACGTTGCGCGGCGACAGCTCGATCGGGTTGCCTTGCTTGTCGTAGGTGTCGTGGATCACCTGAGCCGTGGGCTCGATAGACCAGGGCACCAGGTACACCGCGTTCTGGTCGGGGCGACAGATCATGTCGATGTCGGCCGGGTCGAGCAGTTCGTAATAGATGTCGTCTTCGACATAGTCGCCGGTCACGGTCTGCAACAGAACGCTCTCGGGCAGGCGCATGCCTTTTTCGGCAATGAACTTGTTGGTCGGCGAAATCTTGCCCCGGGTGATCCCGGTCAAGTCGGCGATCATGCATTCGACTTCTGTGATCTTGTGGTCTTTCAACCAATCGGTGAGCTGGTCGAGGTTGTTACTCATAAATGCCTCTGGGCTGAGTTTCCTGACTCTGATAAGTCAGGCGTTGTTTGACGCATCGGCGTCGCGTGTTACAGATTGCCACTGCAAGGGCCGCGCACAAACACCCGCCGCGACCAGGGCGTGGGTGAGAGAGAGCGTAGCCGGACGTGCAGAATCATGAGCAGGGCCCGACGCATTGGCCGGGCCGCTGAAGTAAAACGGTTCTATATTGGGAGTACGGGCAGTAAAGAGAATGTCGTGCAGACCGTCCAGAATATCGGACGGGGCCAGCGAGGCCACCGGGGAAGGAAGAGTCGACGGCACGCCTTTGGCAACTTGGGCCTTGGCGTGAACGCAACGATCGCCACTGATGTGATAAGCATGCAGACCGTTCTGCCCAGAGCAGACGGCGACGCCGATTGACGGCAGGCGAGACATGAAGCACCCCGGTATTATTGCTGTTATGGGTTTGAATCGAGCTTAGCCTTGTTCATTTTTTTACACAACACCCCCGTAAAAAATACAACACGGCCCGCTCAAGCCTGCGGGCGCCAAAGCGTCCAAAGGCATAAAAACGCCCCAAACTGCCTCAAAAAAGCCGCGTGAGCGCTTTTTTAGGGCAAAAAAGGCCTCGCTTGACTTCGGCATGCCGTTCGGGTTGACTGAAACCCGAAGAGATCAATGATTGATATTTTTAACAACAAAGGTGTTGCATCATGTCGGTACCCCCGCGTGCCGTTCAGCTTAACGAAGCGAACGCGTTCCTTAAGGAACATCCTGAGGTTCTGTACGTTGACCTTCTGATTGCGGATATGAATGGTGTGGTGCGCGGCAAGCGCATTGAACGCACCAGCCTCCACAAGGTTTACGAGAAAGGCATCAACCTGCCGGCCTCTCTATTTGCTCTGGATATCAATGGCTCGACGGTGGAAAGCACCGGCCTGGGCCTGGACATCGGCGATGCTGACCGAATCTGCTATCCAATCCCCGACACCCTGTGCAATGAGCCTTGGCAAAAGCGCCCTACCGCGCAACTGCTGATGACCATGCACGAAATCGAAGGTGAACCTTTCTTCGCGGATCCCCGTGAAGTCTTGCGTCAAGTGGTGACCAAGTTCGATGACATGGGTCTGACGATCTGTGCCGCGTTCGAACTGGAGTTCTACCTGATCGACCAGGAGAACGTGAACGGCCGACCGCAACCGCCACGCTCGCCGATCTCCGGCAAACGCCCGCATTCGACACAGGTCTACCTGATCGACGACCTCGACGAATACGTCGACTGCCTCCAGGACATTCTGGAAGGTGCGAAGGAGCAAGGCATCCCGGCCGACGCCATCGTCAAGGAAAGTGCCCCGGCGCAGTTCGAAGTGAACCTGCACCACGTCGCCGACCCGATCAAGGCTTGCGACTACGCGGTACTGCTCAAGCGCCTGATCAAGAACATCGCCTACGACCATGAGATGGACACCACCTTCATGGCCAAGCCTTACCCAGGCCAGGCGGGTAACGGGCTGCACGTCCACATCTCGATTCTCGACCGTGACGGCAAGAATATTTTTGCCAGCGAGGATCCCGAGCAGAACGCCGCACTGCGTCACGCGATCGGCGGTGTGCTCGAGACCCTACCGGCGCAAATGGCTTTCCTGTGCCCGAACGTCAACTCGTACCGTCGTTTCGGCGCACAGTTCTACGTGCCGAACTCGCCGTGCTGGGGCCTGGACAACCGGACCGTGGCGATTCGCGTACCGACCGGCTCGTCCGATGCGGTGCGTATCGAGCACCGCGTGGCCGGCGCCGATGCCAACCCGTACCTGCTGATGGCTTCGGTCCTGGCAGGCGTGCATCACGGCCTGACCAACAAGATCGAGCCGGGCGCGCCCGTGGAAGGCAACTCCTACGAGCAGAACGAGCAAAGCCTGCCGAACAACCTGCGTGATGCACTGCGCGAGCTGGACGACAGCGAAGTCATGGCCAAGTACATCGATCCGAAATACATCGATATCTTCGTGGCCTGCAAGGAAAGTGAGCTGGAGGAATTCGAACACTCCATCTCCGACCTTGAGTACAACTGGTACCTGCATACCGTTTAAGCGGTTGCCGTAAAAAAACAACGCCGTCGGCTGATGAAGCTGACGGCGTTTTTTTATGGCCGCCTGCGGCGGTTCGCGGGCAAGCCTCGCTCCTACAGTCATGCGCCGTTTTCAAATTGGCGCATGACCGTAGGAGCAAGGCTTGCCCGCGATGGCGTCCTGGCAGACAACAACACAACCCTGCTCGTACAATGCCCGCTGCCCCGCAGGAGACTCCAATGACGCGCCCCGCCCCTATCCGCAAACCCCGCGCACGCAGCCAGGCGCGGATCGATTCGATCCTCGATGCCGCCCGCACGCTGCTCGCCGCCGAGGGCGTGGCCAGCCTGTCGATCTACAGCGTCGCCGAGCGTGCGGAGATTCCGCCCTCCTCCGTCTACCACTTCTTCGCCAGCGTTCCGGCCCTGCTCGAAGCCCTGACCGCCGACGTCCACGCCGCGTTCCGCGCCTGCCTGCTAGAACCGATCGACCACGCAGCCCTCAGCGGCTGGCGTGACCTGTCGCGGCTGGTGGAACAACGCATGCTCGACATCTACGGCGAAGACGCCGCCGCCCGCCAGTTGATCCTTGCCCAGCACGGCCTGACCGAAGTCACCCAGGCCGACCGTCAGCACGACATCGAACTGGGCGACTTGATGCACAAGCTGTTCGATCATCACTTCGAGCTGCCGAGGCTGCCCAAGGATGTCGATGTGTTTGCGCTGGCCATGGAGCTGGGGGATCGGGTGTATGCACGTTCGGTGCAGCAGCACGGGCAGATCACGCCGCGAATGGCCGAGGAAGGGATGCGGGTGTTCGATGCGTATCTGGGGCTTTACCTGCCGCCGTACCTGCCCAAGCGCATCCTCTGATCGTTCCCACGCACCACGGGGGAATGCCTCCAGAGACGCTCTGCGTTCCAATGGGACGCGGAGCGTCCCGGGCTGCATTCCCACGCAGAGCGTGGGAACGATCGGGGCTCACCTTTCGGCATTGTTTACAACTTGGCGATCGACACTTCAGTGGATTTCACGAAGGCAATCACTTCGCTGCCGACCACCAGTTCCAGCTCTTTCACCGAACGGGTAGTGATGACGGAAGTAACGATGCCCGACGCGGTCTGCACGTCGATTTCCGACAGCACGTCACCCAGCACGATTTCCTTGATCGAGCCTTTGAACTGGTTACGAACGTTGATGGCTTTGATAGTCATGCGATTTCTCCTCGAGTCGAAATGAGCCGCAAGTGGCAAGCTACAAGCCGCAAGTAAAAGCGCTCTGCTTCTTCTTGCCGCTTGAAGCTTGAAGCTTGCCGCTGCTTCTATTGCGCCCAACGCAGTTGCGTAGGCAAGGGTGAAACGGGTTCCGGTTCGGGCGGCTCGCCCGGCAGGGACAGCACGCGATTGAGGACTTCGGTTTCCAGCGCCGCCAGCCGATGGGAGCCGCGGACCCGAGGGCGCGGCAGTTCCACGTGCAGGTCGAGGCCGACTTCGCCGTCTTCGATCAGGATCACCCGATCGGCAATCGCCACCGCTTCACTGACGTCGTGGGTCACCAGCAACACAGTGAAGCCGTGCTTTTGCCAGAGCCGTTCGATCAGCTGCTGCATTTCAATTCGGGTCAGGGCATCCAGGGCGCCCAAAGGCTCATCCAGCAGCAGCAAGCGCGGTTGGTGGATCAGCGCGCGGGCCAGGGCCACACGTTGCTTCTGTCCACCGGACAGCGCGGCTGGCCACTCATTGGCGCGATCCGCCAGGCCCACCGACTCCAGCGCTTCCAACGCCTGAGGGCGCCAGTTGCCCTTAAGCCCCAGGCCGACGTTGTCGATGACCTTTTTCCACGGCAGCAAACGCGCTTCCTGGAACATCAATCGCGTGTCTTCCCGGGCATCGCTCAGTGGCGCCGAACCGGCCAGCAGCTCGCCGCCCGTAGGCTTGTCGAGACCGGCGAGCAAGCGCAGCAGGGTACTTTTGCCACAGCCGCTGCGACCGACCACCGCCACGAATTGCCCGGCCGGAATATGCAGGTCGACCTCGCGCAGCACTTGCCGCGAACCAAAGGTCTTTTGCAGCTTGCGCACGGCCAGCGGAATCCCGCGCAGCAGGCGTGGAGGTTGTTGAGCGGTCATGCGGCACCTCCTTTGGCAACCTGATACGCCGGATGCCAGCGCAACCAAACGCGCTCAAGTCCACGGGCCGCGAGGTCAGCCAGTTTGCCGAGCACCGCGTACAACAGAATCGCCAGCACCACCACGTCGGTCTGCAAAAACTCCCGGGCATTCATCGCCAGGTAGCCGATGCCGGAACTGGCGGAAATGGTTTCGGCCACGATCAGCGTCAGCCACATGAACCCCAGAGCGAAACGCACACCGACCAGAATCGAAGGCAACGCCCCCGGCAAAATCACCTGACGGAACAGGCTGAAACCGGACAAGCCATAACTGCGCGCCATCTCTACCAGCGCCGGATCGACGTTGCGGATGCCGTGATAGGTGTTGAGGTAGATCGGGAACAACGTGCCCAGGGCCACGAGGAAAATCTTCGCCGACTCATCGATGCCGAACCACAGGATCACCAGCGGAATCAGCGCCAGGTGCGGCACGTTGCGGATCATCTGCACCGAACTGTCGAGCAGGCGTTCGCCCCACTTCGACAGACCGGTGATGAAACCCAAGGCCAGACCAATGCCGCCACCAATGGTGAAACCGAGTGCCGCACGCCAGCCGCTGATGGCCAGGTGGGTCCAGATTTCACCGCTGCGCACCAGGCTCACGCCGGCCTCGATCACCGCGATGGGCGCCGGCAGGATCCGCGTCGACAACCAGCCCGCCGACACCGACAACTGCCACACCGCCAACAGCAACACCGGCAACGCCCAGGGCGCGAGGTTGTGGATAATTCTTTTCATGGCGGCGCCTCAGCTCTGGGACGCGGCTTTGGGAAGAATGTCGTTGGCCACCATTTCGCCGAACGGGCTGACGAAGTTGGCACCTTGGGGTTGTTCCGGACGCTGCACGTCGATGTGCGGGAACAGCAATTCGGCCACGCGGTAAGCCTCTTCCAGGTGTGGATAACCGGAGAAGATGAACGTGTCGATGCCCAGGTCCGCGTATTCCTTCATCCGCGCAGCCACGGTCGGACCGTCGCCTACCAGCGCCGTCCCGGCACCGCCGCGCACCAGGCCTACGCCGGCCCACAGGTTAGGGCTGACTTCCAGGTTGTCGCGGCTGCCGCCATGCAGCGCGGCCATGCGTTGCTGGCCGACCGAATCGAAACGCGACAGGGACGCTTGCGCCCGAGCGATGGTTTCGTCGTCCACATGGGAGATCAGCCGATCCGCCGCCGCCCACGCTTCCTCGTTGGTTTCCCGCACGATCACATGCAAACGAATACCGAAGCGCACGGTACGCCCGAGCTTCGCCGCTTTGGCGCGCACTTGTTCAATCTTCTCGGCCACGGCCGCTGGAGGTTCGCCCCAGGTCAGGACCATCTCCACTTGCTCGGCAGCCAAGTCTTGAGCTGCTTCCGAAGAACCGCCGAAGTACAGCGGCGGACGCGGTTGCTGGATCGGCGGATAGAGCAACTTCGCGCCCTTCACGCTGATGTGCTGACCGTCGTAATCCACGGTTTCGCCTTCCAGCACCCGGCGCCAGATGCGGGTGAATTCCACCGACGCCTGATAACGCTCTTCGTGGCTGAGGAACAAACCATCGCCGGCCAGTTCATCCGGATCGCCACCGGTCACCAGGTTGAACAGCGCACGACCGCCGGACAGTCGATCCAGGGTCGCTGCCTGCCGCGCCGCCACCGTCGGGGAAATGATCCCGGGGCGCAGGGCGACAAGGAATTTCAGACGCTGGGTCACCGGGATCAGCGACGCGGCCACCAGCCACGAGTCTTCACAGGAGCGGCCGGTCGGGATCAACACCCCGCCGAAACCCAGGCGATCCGCTGCCTGGGCAATCTGCTGCAAATAACCGTGGTCAACGGCGCGAGCGCCTTCGGCGGTGCCAAGGTAATGGCCGTCGCCGTGGGTAGGCAGGAACCAGAAAATATTGAGGCTCATGGAGTGGTCTCCTTGGGAAATTCGAATTACTGCGCTTTGGCAACGGCTGCCGGTGGCGTCCAGATCACGTCTTTAATGCTGAGCGGCTTGGGAATCAGCTTGAGCTGGTAGAAGCTGTCGGCGATTTTCTGTTGCGCGGCGACCACTTCCGGGGTCAGAAACAGCGCGCCGTAGCCCTGGCGTTTTACCGAAGTCAGGGTGATCTCCGGCGACAGGCCGAGCAGTGGCGACACCTGTTTGGTCACGTCTTCCGGGTTGGCTTTGGACCATTCCCCAACGGCGCGCACTTCTTCGACGAGGGTCTTGATCACCTCGGGGTTTTTCTGTGCGTAAGGCTTGGTCGCCAGGTAGAACTGATGGTTGTCGACGATGCCTTGGCCATCACGCAGGGTGCGTGCTTGCAGTTGCTGTTCGGCGGCCGCCTGGTACGGATCCCAGATCACCCAGGCATCGACGCTGCCGCGTTCGAACGCAGCGCGGGCATCGGCGGGTGGCAGGAATACGGTCTGGATATCGGTGTACTTGAGGCCGGCGTCTTCGAGGGCGCGGACCAGCAGGTAATGAACGTTGGAGCCCTTGTTCAGGACGACTTTCTTGCCCTTGAGGTCGGCAACGGATTTGATTGTCGAGTCCTTCGGCACCAGGATCGCTTCGCTGTGCGGCGCTGGCGGTTCGTAGGCGACGTAGAGCAGATCGGCGCCGGCGGCTTGAGCGAAGACGGGCGGGGTTTCGCCGGTGACACCGAAGTCAATCGAGCCGACGTTCAGGCCTTCCAGCAGTTGCGGGCCACCGGGGAATTCAGTCCATTGCACGTCCACGCCTTGGGCGGCGAGGCGTTTTTCCAGGGTGCCTTTGGCCTTGAGCAGCACCAGGGTGCCGTACTTCTGATAACCGATTCGCAATGTCTCGGCTTGTGCTTGGAAAATAACGCCGAAGGACACAGCCGCCACAAACAGGGCGACCAGACCACGACGCAAAATGACAGTGCGCATAGCGCTCTCCTATTTGCTGTTGGGTGTTGGCTGCACCTGCTTGGCCGTTGGCGGCTGAGTAAGGTGAGTGGATCAAATTCGGGGTAAGGCTCAAATGCTCCAGCGAGCACTCAACAAACGTTCGTTCAAGAGGTTCGGGTCGATCGGCTTGGGCCGTCGCGCCATGGCGCTGAAAAACAGCTCCAGGGATTCAGTCAATCGTTGCTCCAGCTCCGGCGCCAATTGCGCCTGGGCACTGCCTTCGCCGTAAGCGATCTGGCTGTCCACGGCGAAAATCCCGTGGAGCATTTCCTGGGCCTTGAGTGCCGACAGCACTGGTTTGAGCGCGTAATCCACCGCCAGCATGTGGGCGATGCTGCCGCCGGTCGCCATTGGCAACACCACTTTGTGCGCCAGGGCGCGCTCGGGCAGCAAGTCGAGTACGGTTTTCAAGGCACCGGAGAACGACGCCTTGTACACCGGCGTCGCGATCAGCAGGCCGTCGGCGTTTTCAATCTGTTGCAGCAGGTCGATTACCTTCGGGCTGTCGAAGCGTGCGTGCAGCAAGTCTTCGGCCGGGAAGTCCCGTACCTGATAACTCACCACTTCCACCCCTTGTACCTGCAACCAGCGTTGCGAACGCTCCAGCAACACCCCGGAACGAGAGCGTTGGCTGGGGCTGCCACCGAGTGAGACGACCAGCATTCAGGTGATTCCTTGAGCGGTGTGGCGATTCGCAGTGTGCGATCTCGCTTTGATGGAAGTGACCTTAACAGGTGATTTATATATCCATAAATCATATTTATTCATTTGGTTATTCTTTAAAGAACTATGCGATACACCTTTTTCCAGACAAAAAAACAGGCCGTAAAAACGGCCTGAAAAATCCCCTGCTTTGTGAATACACATACCCCCCTGTAGGAGCGAGGCTTGCCCGCGAAGAGGCCATCACGGCTTGCATCAATGGTGGCCTTGATGACGCCTTCGCGGGCAAGCCTCGCTCCTACAGGGGTTGCTGATCGCTCCCACGCAGAGCGTAGGAACGATCATTAACGATTCGGCTGCGGCGTCAGGCGCAGGTACGGCTTCACCGCGCGATAGCCCTTGGGAAAGCGTTTCTTGATTTCGTCTTCGTCCTTGAGCGACGGCACGATCACCACTTCATCACCGTCCTGCCAGTTGGCCGGGGTGGCCACCTTGTAGTTGTCGGTGAGTTGCAGCGAGTCGATCACCCGCAGGATTTCATGGAAGTTACGGCCGGTGCTCGCCGGGTAGGTGATGGTTAGCCGAACCTTCTTGTTCGGGTCGATCACGAACAGCGAGCGTACGGTCAGAGTGTCGTTGGCGTTCGGGTGAATCAGGTCGTACAGGTCCGAGACCTTGCGATCGGCGTCGGCGAGGATCGGGAAGTTGACGATCGTGTTCTGGGTTTCGTTGATGTCCTCGATCCACTTGTGGTGCGAGTCCACCGGGTCCACCGACAGGGCGATGGCTTTGACGCCACGTTTGGAGAATTCATCCTTGAGCTTGGCGGTAAAGCCCAGTTCGGTGGTGCACACCGGGGTGAAGTCCGCCGGATGGGAAAACAGCACGCCCCAGCTATCGCCCAGCCATTCGTGGAAACGGATGGTGCCGGCGCTGGAATCCTGTTCGAAATCGGGGGCGATATCGCCAAGTCTGAGGCTCATGGTGCTGCTCCTGGTGAGTGCTTGTTGAGCTCAACTGTGCCTGCATTCCGATTGAATTAAAAAGAGTAAATATCGATTTATTTAGATCATAAGTGAATATTAAACATCTGTTCACTGGACCTCGCCCGCCATCGCGGCCAACATCGCCCACAAGGTTCGAGAAGGCCTTGAGTTGCTGCAAAAGAGGGGAATTTCAGGGCGGGATTACGGGGGTGACTCCGCCCTGAAACGCAAAAGCCCCGCCCGGCGAGGTGCCGGGCGGGGCTTTTTTTACTCAGGTGTGCTTGAGCGCGCTATTACAGCAGCGGGATCGAGTAGCTGAGGATCAGGCGGTTTTCGTCCTGGGAGCGAACGCCCGGGATGTTGGTGCGCCAAGTAGCGTTTTTCCACATGAAGCCCACGTTTTTCAACGGGCCTTCCGGTACGACGTAACCAACAGTCAGGTCACGTTCCCACTCGGTGCTGTTGTTGCCAGCGGCAGCAGTAGAGGTTCTGTTGGTGTCGATACCGTCGCCACGCAGATAAACCATACCAGCCGTCAAGCCAGGCAAGCCGACCTTGGCGAAATCATACGAGTAGCGAGCCTGCCAGGTTTTCTCGCCGGCACGGCCGAACTTCTGGATCTGCATATCGGTGATGGTGTAGTTCGACGAGCCGTCACCTTGGTTCAGCCAAGGGAAGTCGCTGCTGCCATTGCTCACCTGGTAACCGCCACCGAAGGTGTGACCGGCAACGGAGTACAGGAACAGGCCGCTGTACAGGTTGTTGTCGACCTTGCCTTTACCGTTGGCAGTGCTGCTGTAGTTACCGGTGCTGTAGTACAGCGGATCGGTGCCGTTCTTGCCGTCATCGGAGCTGTTGAAGTAGCGCAAGTCGGACTTCAATACGCCCGGGCCGATGGCCCAGTTGTGAACCAGACCCAGGAAGTGTTGCTTGTAGAAGTCTTCCAGGTTGCCGTAGTAGTACTGAGCAGTCAGGTCCTTGGTGATTTTGTAGTCACCACCGGCGTAGATGAACTTGTTGCTGTTGGCGGTACGCGGGGAGGCACCGTTAATGGACAGGTTCTCGTTGTTGCTGGAGTTACGCCCCTTCACAGCTTCGATCTGACCGCCAACCAGGGTCAGGTCCTTGATTTCGCCGGAAGTGATCTGACCGCCCTGCCAGGTTTGCGGCAGCAGACGACCGTCGTTGGTCACAATCACCGGGTTCTTCGGCTGCAGAGTGCCCAACTTCAATTCGGTCTGGGAGATCTTGGCTTTGGCGGTCAAGCCCAGGCTGGAGAAGTTATCAACCGCCTGGCCGTTGGACTCGCTTGGGAAAACAGTGCCGCCGTAAGCGGCACCAGGGCTGCCATTCGCGGCAACGTTGCCGTTAGTGCCGCCGCCCGAATCCAGGCGTACGCCCAGCAGGCCGATGGCGTCGATACCGAAGCCGACGGTGCCTTGGGTGTAACCGGAAATGAAGCGCAGGTCGAAGCCTTGGCCCCACTCTTCGTTTCGACTTGGGCTGGCGGTGCCATCACGGTTATCGGTGTTGATGTAGAAGTTACGCAGACCCAGCGTGGCCTTGCTGTCTTCGATAAAACCGGCGGCGCCTGCCTGCTGCGCCAAAACCCCTACGGCCACAGCCAGGGCCAAGGTGGACTTGTTCATTGTTTCGCTCCTCACATTTTTAGTTTTCGTGTTCCCGGCCCCGGGTCGAATGCCCAGGATCCTGAGACGCGCGTTTCACGCCAGACCGGCCGAAGCGGTCTTCTGATCCCTTTTTAGGAAACCTGCACAAGCCTAAAAAGAATTTAAAATAGTATTTTTAATTCCATTTAGGAATATAACTGCGTACTACAGATTGAGGTATCGGCAGAGAACCCGATTCCTAAACCTTTCGATTGTCCAGGGACAAAATTGCCAAAACCGGAGACTCGCAATGAGTACCGGACGGGGCTTACTTTATGCGCCAGAACAAAAAGCTAAAAAGAATAAAAAAACATCAAATATAGCGTTTTTGGAATATCAAAAAAACCGCAAAAAAAACCTCGCCGATGGGGCGAGGCTTTTTCCTGATGGTAATTACATGAAGCTGTAGGTGTAGTTGAAGATCAGGCGGGTCTGGTCCTGGCTGGCGATACCGGTATCGCTGCCACGGTATGTGCCGTGTCGCAGTGTTGTGCCGAAACCTTTGAAGGGACCCTGCTGGACAGTGTAATCCACGCGCATGTCGCGCTCCCACTCGGACTGATCACTGCCAATACCGTTCGCAGCCTTGATGTTATCGCCATGCAAATAAGCGATCGAGGTTTTCAAGCCAGGAACACCCAAAGCGGCGAAATCAAGGGTGTATTGACCGAAGGTGGTGTTCTCACCTGCGCGAACAAACCCGTTAACCATGCTGTCGGTGAACAGGTAGAAGCTTGAGCCACCAGCCCCTTCATTTCGACCGTTGCCATCAACAACATTGCCTTGACCCAGATAAACGAAACCACCGTCATCGTTCACACGCTGATGACCAACCAGGAATGCGTTAGGACCCAGGGTGTAAGTGAACATGGCGCTCCAGGTCTTGTTATCGACCTCGCCCGGGTTCCTGGCGAAACCACCATTGTTGTTGAAGCGGTAACCAGCATCGCCGTTCTTGCCGTCGGAGCTGCTGTCGAAATAACGAAGATCTGTCTTGAAGGACTGGTTAGGCGTGATCGGGAAGACATGCACCAGGCCGAGGAAGTTCTGCTTGTAGTAGTCCTGCAGGTTTGCATAGTAGTACTGCAACATCAGGTCTTTGGTGACCTTCCAGTCAGCGCCGCCGTAACGGAACTGGTTGCTTTCCTCAGTACCGCCAGCTACAGCCAGACCGGTGCTGTTGGATGAGGCGCGACCCACGGCGTGTTCAAGCTGACCGGCGTTGAAGGTCACGTTGTCGATTTCCTTCGAGGTGATGGTGCCACCTTCAAAGGTTTGCGGCAGCAGACGGCTGTCGTTCGCGACCAGAATCGGCAGGCTGGGTTGCAAAGCGCCGCCCAAGTGGGCTTCGGTCTTGGAGAATCGCGCCTTAACGTTAGCAGCCACACGGCTCCAGCTATCCGTCGCAGAACCATCGGAGTCGCTTGGAGTGAACGAGTTGTTGTCCGGGTGATGGCCGCGACCACCATCAAGATGGATGCCGACAAGCGCTTGGGCGTCAAGACCAAAACCGACAACGCCTTGCGTGAAGCCGGACAGGTAATCGAACTTGAGCCCCTCAGCGGTCTCTTTCTGATCCGCACCGCCATCACGATTGTCGTTGTTGTAATACATGGTGCGGGAACTGACGGAAGCCTTGCTGTCTTCCAGGAAACCCGCGGCGCCTGCCTGCTGCGCCAAAACCCCTACGGCCACAGCCAAGGCCAAGGTGGACTTGTTCATTGTTAAGCTCCTCTCGTTTCTAATTTTTGTGTTCCTGGCCCTGAGTCAATAGCCCAGGGTTTCTAGGATTGGCGATTAGCGCCAGACCGTGACCCACAAGTCAATCGTAACTTTATGTGTCTACGACCATGGTCTAATCCCCCCTCTGATTTGGTCCCTGCAAGGTCATGAATTTTCATAAGCCTAAAAAGAATCAGCAGACCCTTTCTCATACCCTTTAGGAATTGATCTGCGCTGCTGCCCGCTGAAATGGCGGCTCACAAACCAATTCCTAAAAGGTATTTATTAGTATTTTTTTAGATCCACTCGTTTTTTAAAGCACTCGCAATCCATCTCATCAAAAGCCACGCCATGACAATCAAACGCGAACTATCCGGCTCAATTGTTACAGTTTGTGTATCGATATTAAGATTTTTGGAAGCCCAGCCAGCCAGCCTCACTCTTGGCTACAAACCGGTATCGACCCGAGCAAAGCGCCGAGGCCGATGGGATTTGTGAGAAGACCATAGGTCATAAAATCGACTGACGCCGTTTTAAAAGCGGTTTGCAGGTGGTCACCGGCATCTGCATCCGGTGCCATTGAGGGTGCGTATGGCTGGTCGCCAGCGCTGGGGGCCATTCGCAAGACTGACAGGCGCCTCACCGACGCGGCGCAGGTTGGCCAATGGGGGAGCGCCGACTTTTGAAGTCTGTGTACGAGGATTACGCCGAAAAGCATCCCGAGGTGGTCGCCGGTTCAACTTTCCGGAGGCCAAGGCCCGGCAAACCACCGCGCGGCTCGAGGGTGGCACAGCCAAGGCGATCGGCGAGACGGCGAAGTTTTTGAAGGAACAAGGAAAGGTGGAGACGGTGCTGCCGGATTATTCGCCGTATGTCAGCGCGAAGTTCGTCACCGAGTAACACCACCTCCCGTAGGAGCGAGGCTTGCCCGCGAAGAGGCCATCACGCCCGATATTGATAGTGGCTGTGACGACGCCTTCGCGGGCAAGCCTCGCTCCTACAGGAGGGTGGCGCTACGGTTACAGGGTCTTTTCGAAGATCTTCGAATTGCGCTGGTAGTTGTACAGCGACGCCCGCGCCGACGGCAGGCGCTCGACGCTGCTCGGTTCGAAACCGCGCTCGCGGAACCAGTGCGCGGTGCGGGTGGTGAGGACGAACAAGGTTTTCAACCCCTGGGCCCGGGCGCGGGTTTCGATCCGCTCCAGCAATTCATCGCCGCGACCGCCATGGCGATACTCCGGGTTCACCGCCAGGCACGCCAGCTCCCCGGCATCCGAGTCGGCAATCTGATACAGCGCCGCGCACGCGATGATCATGCCTTCCCGCTCGACCACGCTGAACTGCTCGATCTCGCGTTCCAGCACTTCCCGGGAACGACGCACCAGAATCCCCTGCTCTTCCAGCGGGCTGATCAAATCCAGCAAACCGCCGACGTCTTCAATCGCCGCTTCGCGCACCAGTTCGAATTGCTCCTGGGCCACCAGCGTACCGCCACCGTCACGGGTGAACAGTTCGGTCAGCAGCGCGCCGTCTTCGGCGTAGCTGACGATATGGCTACGGGCTACGCCACCACGGCAGGCTTCAGCCGCCGCATCCAGCAGTTCGCCCTGATAGTTGTTGCCCAGACGTTGCAGGTGCGCCGGCACTTGTTGCGGACGCAGTTCGCGAACCAGGCGACCGTTTTCATCGATCAGGCCCAGGTCGGCGCCGAACAACAGCAATTTATCCGCACCCAGGTCGATGGCCGCGCGGGTGGCGACGTCTTCGCAAGCGAGGTTGAATATTTCACCGGTCGGCGAGTAGCCGAGCGGCGACAACAGCACGATGGAGCGCTCGTCCAACAGGCGATTGATGCCCTTGCGATCGACCCGGCGCACTTCGCCGGTGTGGTGATAATCGACGCCTTCAAGCACGCCGATCGGCCGTGCCGTCACCAGGTTGCCGCTGGCCACCCGCAGGCGCGAGCCCTGCATCGGCGACGAAGCCATGTCCATGGACAACCGCGCTTCGATGGCGATACGCAACTGGCCGACGGCATCGATCACGCATTCCAGGGTCGCGGCATCGGTGATGCGCATGCCGTGGTGGTAATGCGGGATCAGGCCGCGTGCGGCCAGGCGGGTTTCGATTTGCGGACGGGAACCGTGGACCAACACCAGTCGCACACCAAGGCTGTGCAACAGCACCAGGTCGTGGACGATATTGCCGAAGTTCGGATGCTCCACACCGTCACCGGGCAGCATGACGACGAACGTGCAATCGCGGTGGGCATTGATGTAAGGAGACGCGTGACGAAGCCAATTAACGTAGTCGGGCATGAACCTGGGCCTGTAATAAATAGCAGCCAAAAAAATGGGCGAAGCAAAAAACGCACAACGGGCTGGTGGTTATCGTCGGAACAGGCTTGGCGACACGCGAGCTCTCCTCATGAATACGGGTTGGGACACCGGTAATTTATATATTTCTGTAGGAGCAAAGCTTGCTCGCGATAGCGGTGTATCAGCCAACTGTGCTGTTGGATTTAATGCAGCCATCGCGCGCAAGCGTTGCTCCTACAGGTGTTGCGTTCAATTGGCCAACGTAGGGCTTTGGGCCGGCGTCAGGCAGTAATGTTCAATCAATTGACGTAATAGATGCACGGTAGGCTGCAAACGTGACATTTCGAGGTATTCCCCCGGTTGGTGAGCACAGGCGATGTCGCCCGGGCCAAGCACCAGTGTTTCGCAGCCAAGACGCTGAAGATAAGGCGCTTCGGTGCCGAACGCTACTGCTTCGGCGCGATGGCCCGTGAGCTTTTCCGCGACACGGACCAATTCGGCGTCCTCGGCCTGCTCGAACGGGGGCACTTCGGGGAACAGCGGCGCGTAGTCGATCTTCACCTGATGGCGTTCGGCAACCGGCTTGAGGCGCGCCAGGATTTCCGCACGCAGGGCTTTGGGGTCCATGCCCGGCAGCGGCCGCAGGTCGAATTCCAGCGAGCATTGACCACAGATGCGATTGGGGTTGTCGCCGCCATGGATGCAGCCGAAATTCATCGTCGGGGTCGGCACGCCAAACTGCGGATTGCGGAATTCGCGCTGCCACAACAGGCGCAAGCCGCGCAGTTCGCCGATGGCATCGTGCATCGCTTCGAGGGCGCTGTGGCCCAGGCGCGGGTCGGAGGAATGGCCGCTCTGCCCGAGGATGTCGATGCGCTCCATCATGATGCCTTTGTGCATGCGGATCGGCTTGAGCCCGGTCGGCTCGCCGATCACCGCCGCCCGGCCCAGCGGACGCCCGGCTTTGGCCAGGGCACGCGCGCCGGACATCGAGCTTTCTTCATCGCAGGTGGCGAGGATCAGCAACGGCTGTTTGAACGGTTGGCCGAGCAGCGGGATCACCGCCTCGATGGCCAGGGCGAAAAAGCCCTTCATGTCGCAACTGCCCAGGCCCACCCAGCGGCCGTCCACTTCGGTCAGCTTCAACGGATCGGTCTGCCACAACGCGCCATCGAACGGCACGGTGTCGCTGTGCCCGGCCAGCACCAGGCCGCCCGGGCCGGAACCGAAACTGGCAAGCAGGTTGAATTTGCCGGGGCTGACCTGCTGGATATCGCAGGTAAAACCCAGATCGCCGAGCCAGGTTGCCAGCAAATCGATCACCGGGCGATTGGTCTGATCGAGACTCGGCTGGGTACAGCTGACGGACGGCGCAGCGATCAGCGCAGCGAACTGATCTTTCATGGACGGCAAAGGCATCGCTGACTCCAACTCCCGAATTGAAGTCCATCATAGAACCATCCGGCGACAGGAATAAACCGTCGCGGCGCGTAGGACAGGCTACTCCTGTACACTGCACGACCTTGGCAGCCACACATTCCCCCGGCTGCGCTCCCGATCCTGGATTTTCCGGCCATGCAGAAAGAAACCGAAATCAAACTCCGCGTCAGCCGCGAAACCCTCGCTGCCCTGCGCGAGCACCCGCTCCTGAAAAAACGCAACAAAAGTGGCTGGGAACGCCGTGAGTTGATGAACCAGTACTTCGACACGCCTGAGCGCGACCTGGCCCGTGCCAAGGTTGCCCTGCGCCTGCGCCGCGATGGCGAAGAAGTGATCCAGACCCTCAAGACCCGTGGCCAGAGTGTTGCCGGTCTGTCCGAACGTAACGAATACGACTGGAACCTGCCCAAAGCCAAGCTCGACGTGAAGAAACTCGACGGCGAATGCTGGCCTGAAGAGCTGGCGGAGCTGGACAAGAAAACCCTGAAAGCCATCTTCACCACCGATTTCGTGCGCGAACGCGCCGAGATCGCTTGGGGTCGCGGCAAGACCAAAGTGGTCATCGAAGCGGCGCTGGACTTCGGCCACGTGGTCGTCGGCAAGCAGAAAGAAGAAATCTGCGAGCTGGAACTGGAACTGCGTGAAGGCGAACCTGCCGCGCTGCTGGAACTGGCCGCTGAATTGGCCGCGACCCTGGCCCTGATGCCGTGTGACATCAGCAAGGCCGAGCGCGGCTACCGTTTGTACGACGCCAACAGCTATTCGCTGAGCCTGCCGGCGCCGCAAATCACCGCCGAAATGCCGCTGGACGACGCTTTCGCCGCGCTGAGCTGGCACTTGCTGGGCAGCAGTCAGCGTCTGGCTGAGCAATATCGCTTCAATGGCCACTGGCGCCTGTTGCAGGACTGGGTCGAAAACCTCGGCGAACTGCGCGCACTGCTGAGCAGCCTTGGCCAAGCCGCACCGCGTCAGTCGACCCACGACCTGCGCCTTGCGCTGGACGCCTTGCTGGAAGACTGGCGCCCACTGGTGCAAGCCGGCCTGGACGACGAAGACGTGCGCAAAGCCGCGCCGGAGCAGTTCCTCGAAGAACTGCAAGACCCGCGCTGGGGCCTGTTCTCGCTGAACACTTCCCGTTGGTTGCTGGCTCGCACCTGGGCTGCCGACCGCAACGTGCGTGGCAATCGCCAAGGCGCTGCACAACTGGCCAACTGGCTGCCGCGCCTGCTGGGCGAAGAAGCCACGTCGCTGCAATTGCAACGCTACCAGCAACAGCCCGAAGACCTGGCCGAGCAACTGCCGCGCATCGAACGCATCCAGGCCTGGATGCACCATGCCCGTGGCGTGCTGGACATCCCGGAAATGGATCGCCTGTACGGCGAACTGAACAAACTGGCGCAACTGGCCAACGAGCCGATCACCGACGAAAGCCTGGATGCGCGTAAGCAGCAGGCCATCGCCGTGTATCAGAACCGTGCCTGGAAAATGTTGCTGCGTATGTAAGCCCGCCCCCCACATGATCGTTCCCACGCTCTGCGTCCAGGTGACGCGGAGCGTCACCGGCTGCATTCCCACGCAGGAGCGTGGGAACGATCACTTAGCGCAACACCGGCAAACTCGTCGTCGACTTGATCTCCGACAACGCCACTATCGAATTCACTTCCTGAATCCCCGGCACCATCGACAGCTTCTCGAAGAAAAACCGCTCATACGCCTCGATATCCGCCGTGACAATCCGCAGCAAAAAATCCACCGACCCCATCAGCACATAACACTCCAGCACTTCGGGAAAACCGCGAATTGCCTCGGTGAACTCCGTGAAGTTGGAACGCCCGTGGGCGTTGAGTTTGATTTCGGCGAAGATCTGCGTGTTCAGGCCGATTTTCTTGCGGTCGAGCAACGTCACCTGACCGCGAATGATCCCCTCCTCCTTCATCCGCTGAATCCGCCGCCAGCACGGTGATTGCGAAAGCCCCACCTGTTCGGCGATCTGCGCGCTGGACAGCGAAGCGTCCTCTTGCAGCAACGCGAGAATCTTGCGGTCGTAGCCATCCAGCTCGGCGTGCATAGAAAAACCCTTGATTGACTACTTGTTGAATCAAACGATTCGATAAATCGGTAATACACCCGATCATAGCCAAGAAATGCCCGGCACCGAATGTAAAAATTCCTCCAGTGATTTTGGAGCCCGACCCATGCCGCATCTAGAAGCCGTGAACACCCCACCGACCCGCGTCGATGTCTGGAATGTCAGCAACGCCCATTGCCGCGTGCACTACCAACTGCTGGCCGAAGCCGAGCCGGACTTACTGTGCCGAGCACTCAACCTGTTCGCCATGCAGTTTTTGACGCCGGAGCAGGTCAACGTGCAGCGCATGGACGATCTGCTGTCGATTGACATTGTGATCGACGGCCTGACCTGGCATCGCGCCCAAGTGATCGCGGAAAAACTTCGTAACCTGATTAGCGTCTGTTCGGTGAACCTGCAAAGTGCCGATTCTGCGTGGGATGAGCAGGCGCAAGCGACCGGCTGAAAGAACTGGAAACGGCTTCGTCGGGTAGTGGCCCAACGGTCAGCGGGTCCGCGACTATCCTTTGCACACTGCGGTCTAGATCGCTGTTTGCAGGATTGTTCAAAAGGAACCCGCATGTCCGTTCAACTTGCCACTCAGGACCGCTGGCTGGATCTCAATGATTTGCTGCGAGAGCTGGTCGCCCAGGGCTTTATCAACCAGGATTCGGCCGAACTCGCGCTCAACGCCCGACGCCGGCATGCCGCCAATGGCCAGTTGCATCCGTTGGAGTTTATTGCCAGCCAACACCTGGACGACCTCAGCCGTCCCGGCAAACACCTCGACCTCGAAAGCCTGACCCTGTGGTTGTCGCAACAGGCCGGCCAGCCTTACCTGCGCATCGACCCGCTGAAGATCAACGTCGCGGCCATTACGCCGCTGATGTCCTACGCCTTCGCCCAGCGCCACAAAATCCTCGCCGTTTCCATCGACCGCGATGCGGTGACCGTGGCCAGTGCCCAGCCCTACGTCACGGGCTGGGAAGCCGACCTGACTCACGTATTGAAGCTGCCGATCAAGCGCGTGGTGGCCAACCCGGCGGATATCCAGCGCTTCAGCGTGGAGTTTTTCCGCCTGGCCAAGTCGGTCACCGGCGCCACCAATGCCGATCAGCAGACCAGCACCCTCGGCAATTTCGAGCAACTGCTGAACCTCGGCGCCAGCGATCAGGAGCCGGACGCCAACGACGCGCACATCGTCAATATCGTCGACTGGCTGTTCCAGTACGCGTTCCAGCAGCGCGCCAGTGATATCCATATCGAGCCCCGGCGCGAGCAAGGCACGGTGCGGTTTCGCATCGACGGCGTGCTGCACAACGTCTATCAATTCCCGCCCCAGGTGACCATGGCCATCGTCAGCCGCTTGAAAAGCCTGGGCCGGATGAACGTCGCGGAGAAACGCAAACCCCAGGACGGCCGGGTCAAGACCAAGACCCCGGACGGCGGTGAAGTGGAACTGCGGCTATCGACGCTGCCCACCGCGTTCGGCGAAAAAATGGTCATGCGGATCTTCGATCCGGAAGTGCTGCTCAAGGACTTCGATCAGTTGGGTTTCTCCGCCGATGACCTGCGCCGCTGGCAGGACATGACCCGCCAGCCCAACGGCATCATCCTGGTGACCGGGCCGACTGGTTCGGGCAAGACCACCACGCTCTATACAACACTGAAGAAACTGGCGACGCCGGAGGTCAACCTCTGCACCATCGAAGACCCGATTGAGATGGTCGAGCCAGCGTTCAACCAGATGCAGGTCCAGCACAACATCGACCTGACCTTCGCTGCCGGCGTGCGCGCACTGATGCGGCAAGACCCGGACATCATCATGATCGGCGAGATCCGCGACCTCGAAACTGCCGAAATGGCGATCCAGGCCGCGCTCACCGGTCACCTCGTGCTCTCGACCCTGCACACCAACGACGCACCGAGCGCCATCAGCCGCCTGCTGGAACTCGGCGTGCCGCATTACCTGATCAAAGCCACGGTGCTCGGAGTCATGGCCCAGCGCCTGGTCCGCACCTTGTGCCCACACTGCAAGGCGCCGCTGACCCTCGGCGAAGAAGACTGGCAAACCCTGACCCGGCCCTGGCAAGCCCCGCTACCCAACAACGCCCACCGCGCCATCGGCTGCCTGGAATGCCGCGACACCGGCTATCGCGGCCGCGCCGGGGTCTACGAAATCATGCAACTGACCGACAGCGTCAAAGCCCTGATCACCCCCGATACCGACTTGCTGGCGATCCGGCGCCAGGCGTTCAAGGAAGGCATGCGTAGCTTGCGGCTGTCCGGCGCGCAGAAAGTGGCGGCGGGGCTCACGACGATTGAGGAGGTGTTGCGGGTGACGCCGCAGAGTGAGCAGAAATGAAACCTTTTATGTCTCCTGATGATGCGAGGCGTGACTAAGCAGTTCTGCTGGCCGACGCGCGCCGTTACACTCCTGCCATCGCCAATTCATCAACAAGGATTCGTTATGCAGATCGGTAGTGTGCTTTTACTGTTTGTCGGCCTGGTCGTCGCCATTCTGTTCATGGGTTTCAAGGTCGTGCCCCAGGGTTATCAGTGGACGGTCGAGCGTTTTGGTCGTTACACCAACACCCTCAAGCCCGGCCTGAACATCATCATTCCGGTGATGGATCGCATTGGTCGCAAGATCAACGTGATGGAAAGCGTGCTGGATATTCCGCCCCAGGAAGTCATCACCGCCGATAACGCCACGGTGCAGATCGATGCCGTGTGTTTCTTCCAGGTGGTCAACACCGCCCAGGCTGCCTACGAGGTGAACAACCTCGAGCACGCCGTGCGTAACCTGCTGCAAACCAATATCCGTACGGTGCTCGGCTCGATGGAGCTGGACGCGATGCTCAGCCAGCGCGACAACATCAACGAAAAACTGCTGCGCACGGTCGATGAAGCAACGGCACCGTGGGGCATCAAGATTACCCGGATCGAGATCAAGGACATCAGCCCGCCAGCGGACTTGATGGCCGCCATGTCCGGCCAGATGAAAGCCGAGCGGATCAAGCGCGCGCAAATCCTCGAAGCCGAAGGCCTGCGGGCCGCGGCGATCCTGACCGCAGAAGGCAAGAAGCAGGCGCAGATCCTGGAGGCAGAAGGGGGTCGTCAGGCCGCTTTCCTTGAGTCCGAAGCCCGGGAGCGTCAGGCCGAAGCCGAAGCCCAGGCCACCAAAGTGGTGTCCGAGGCGATCGCCAATGGCAACGTGCAGGCGGTGAACTACTTCGTCGCGCAAAAGTACATCGATGCCCTGGGCAAGCTGGCCTCGGCCAACAACAGCAAAGTGATCCTGATGCCGCTTGAGGCCAGCTCGATGATCGGTGCCGTCGGTGGCATCGGCGAAATCGTCAAGGCCACGTTCGACAACAAGAAAGCCTGAGGCGCGCACCATGTGGGCATTCCTGCAACATCTGTCGTTCTGGGACTGGTTGGCACTGGGCACGGTGCTGCTGATTCTTGAAGTGTTCGGCGCCGGGGGTTACTTGCTGTGGATCGGCATGGCCGCCGCAGCGGTGGGCGTGCTGACCTTTGTGCTGCCGAGCATGTCCTGGGAGCTGCAATTTTTGCTGTTCGGCCTGCTCTCGATCGCCACCGCCGTGTACTGGTGGCGACGCCAGCGCAGCGCCGTGCGCGAGAGTGATCAGCCGAACCTCAACCTGCGCGGCCAGGAACTGATCGGCAAAACCTTTGTGGTACACGAGGCGATTGTCGACGGTCGCGGCAAGATCAAAGTCGCCGATGGCGTGTGGATGGCGCGCGGGCCAGATGCGGCGCTGGGTAGCCGCGTGCGCGTGGTCAGCCAGCAAGGGGCGATTCTGCTGGTGGAACCGGCTGACTGAGCGGTCATGGAACTCGATTGGGTAAATGACGATCCAACCCCGTAGTTAACCCCAGTGGAGTCACCCATCATGCGTCTCAAACTTGCTGTCGCTACCCTTGCCTTGCTGTCCCTCCCCGTTGGTTCAGCAATGGCCGACAGCTTTTGGCGTAACGTCATTTCGTCCGGTGCAACCACCGGTTCGACCTACCTGACCTTCAAGGATCACAAGCTGATCGTCGCGGCACAGGACGATGCCGGCAGTTTCGTCGCCAGTGACGGCGGCATCCGCGGCCCTTACCTGGAAGCGGCGATGCAGAAAGTCCGTGCCGACAACCCGGGCCTGCAAGCCACGGACATGGAGTTGGCGAACGCGATCCTGGCGAAAAATGCCGTCGCGTCGGACTAAACTTTTCCAGCTGTAGAAATGCCGCTCATATGAGCGGCATTTTTTATGGGGCATTTTCCTACAGCGATGAATGCCAATTCCCCACCACCCTAACGAGAATTCAGCGCATGACTGAGGAATGCTCTGATTTTTGCGGCGGCTGCGGGCCTGCAAACTTTGTCGATTCGAACACCCTACACAAGCGAATCGATACCCATGAAAAACCCAGGTCTGCCGTTATTGCTGCTCGCTGCAGCGTTCAGCAATGTGTCCCATGCCGAGGGCCTGTACGGCTCGGTCAAAATCCAGAGCGTCCAGCAAGACCTGGAAAGCGCCCTGCTCACCAGCCCCCGGGTCAACAATCGCGTGGCCAGCCCGGACACCAACAAAGATGTTGGCGGCTCTGTGGCGCTGGGCTACGGATTCAAGGGCGATTGGCGCCTGGAAGCCGAATACAGCATCAAGCAGGATTCGGAGTTCAAGAGCCGCTGGGCGCCGTTCAACGCCAACGTCAACAACATGCAAGTCTCGTCCAAGCGCCTGATGCTCAACGGCTACAAGGATTTCCCGCTTAACGACTACCTGTCGCTGTATGCAATGGCCGGCGTGGGGGTCGCGCACGTCAACTCCGAAGGTTATCAAACCAACCCTTCGCGACGATTCGCCAACAACAGCCAGAACAACTTCGCCTACGCCATGGGTGTCGGGGCTGACCTCAAGCTCAACCAGCAAATTAGCCTCGGCGCCGGTTATCGCTATGTCGACATGGGCAAAATCGAAACCGGGTACAACACCTTCGCCAACCGCATCAATGCCCGGGACGAACAGCTCAAGGGCAAGTTGCGGGAGCAGAACCTGTACGTCGAGGCGCGTATGACGTTCTGATTCATCGACCATAAAAAGCAAAAGATCGCAGCCTTCGGCAGCTCTATGGAAACGCATCTTCCTGTACGAGTTGCCGAATGCTGCGATCTTTTGGTCTTCTCATCGGTAATCGTCCACCGGGACACACGCGCAAAACAGATTGCGGTCACCGTAGACGTTATCGACGCGGTTCACCGCCGGCCAATACTTATGGGCCTTGGTGTGCGCATCCGGTGTCACCGCTTGCTCGATGCTGTAAGGCCGCTCCCACACGCCGGTGATGTCAGCCAGGGTGTGGGGCGAGCGTTTCAGAGGATTGTCTTCCGGGTCCCAGTTCCCGCTTTGCACTTCGGTGATTTCCGCACGGATGCTCAGCATCGCCCCGATAAATCGGTCCAGCTCGGCCTTGGATTCGCTCTCGGTCGGCTCGACCATCAACGTCCCCGGCACCGGGAAGGACATGGTCGGCGCATGGAAGCCGTAGTCCATCAGGCGCTTGGCCACGTCTTCTTCGCTGATCCCGGTCAGTGCCTTGAGCGGCCGCAGATCGAGGATGCATTCGTGGGCCACGCGCTCGTTACGCCCGGTGTAGAGCACCGGGAAGGCGCCGGACAAATGCTGCGCCAGGTAATTCGCCGCCAGGATCGCCACCTCACTGGCGTCCGCCAGTTGCGGCCCCATCATCGCGATATACATCCAACTGATCGGCAAAATGCTTGCACTGCCCCAAGGCGCGGCGCTGACGGCACCGTTCTGCGGTTGCGGGCCGTCGATCGGCACCACCGGGTGATTGGCCACGAACGGCGCCAGATGTGCCCGCACACCAATCGGCCCCATCCCCGGCCCGCCGCCACCGTGGGGAATGCAGAAGGTTTTGTGCAGGTTCATGTGGGAAACGTCGGCGCCAATGTCCGCTGGCCGCGCCAAGCCAACTTGAGCGTTGAGGTTGGCGCCATCCATGTAGACCTGGCCGCCGTGGCTGTGGATAACTTCGCAGATTTCGCTGATGCCTTCCTCGTACACGCCGTGGGTTGAAGGATACGTCGCCATCAGGGCCGCGAGCTTGTCCCCCGCCGCCGAGGCTTTGTCCTTCAGGTCGTCCAGATCGACGTTGCCCGCCTCGTCGCACTCGACGATCACCACGCGCATCCCGGCCATTTGCGCCGAGGCCGGGTTGGTGCCGTGGGCCGAGGATGGGATCAGGCAAATGTCTCGGCCACCCTGATGCCGGTTCTCGTGGTATTTGCGGATCGCCAGCAACCCGGCGTACTCGCCCTGGGCGCCAGAGTTGGGCTGCATGCAGATCGCATCGAAACCGGTGATCGCGCAGAGCCAGCGCTCCAGTTCCTCGATCATCAGCCCATAACCAACGGCTTGTTCCTTGGGTACGAACGGATGCAGATTGGCGAATTGCGGCCAGGTGATCGGGATCATCTCGCTGGTGGCGTTGAGCTTCATGGTGCAGGAGCCCAGCGGGATCATCGACTGGTTCAGCGCCAGGTCCTTGTTCTCCAGTTGCTTGAGGTAGCGCAGCATTTCGGTTTCGCTGTGATGGGCGCTGAACACCGGGTGACGCAGGTAAGGCGTGGTTCGCAATAATCCATCAGGAATCCCGCAGGCCAGGGTTTCAGCGTCCAGTTCCTCGACGTTGAGCCCATGATCGGCACCGAGGAACACATCGAACAATTTCGCCACGGTGCTTTCATCGCAGGTTTCATCCAGGCTCAAGCCCAATTGCCCGCGCCCGAGAATGCGCAAATTGATTTGTGCGGCCTGGGCGCTTTCAATGATCGCCGTTTGGGTGCCGCCGACTTCGAGGGTCAGGGTGTCGAAGAACTGTTGGTTGAGCCGAGTAATACCGTGCCGCTCCAGGCCGGTCGCGAGGATGCAGGTCAGCCGATGCACACGCTGGGCGATCCGTTTCAACCCTTCCGGCCCGTGATAGACCGCGTAGAAACTCGCGATATTGGCCAGCAGCACCTGGGCGGTGCAAATGTTCGAGTTGGCCTTCTCCCTACGGATATGTTGCTCGCGGGTTTGCAGGGCCATGCGCAAGGCGACGTTGCCACGGGCATCTTTCGACACACCGATGATCCGTCCGGGAATCGCCCGTTTGTACTCGTCGCGACTGGCGAAAAACGCCGCGTGGGGTCCGCCGTAGCCCATCGGTACGCCGAAACGCTGCGATGAACCGAACACCACATCAGCCCCCAACTCCCCCGGTGGCGTCAGCAGCAACAGGCTCAGCAGATCCGCCGCGACGCAGGCCAAGGCTTGCTGGGCATGCAGATGATCGATCAGCGGCCGCAAATCGCGGATCTCGCCGTGGGTGTCGGGGTACTGCAGCAACGCACCGAACACTTGATGCTGTTTCAAGTTATCCACAGCGTCGATGATCAGCTCGAAACCGAAGCCCTCGGCCCGGGTCTGGACCACAGAAATGGTCTGCGGATGACAGTTCTCGTCGACGAAAAACAGATTGCTCTTGGACTTGGCGACGCGCTTGGCCAGCGCCATGGCTTCCGCCGCAGCCGTAGCCTCATCCAGCAGCGAAGCGTTGGCCAGTTCCAGACCCGTGAGGTCGATGGTCAGTTGCTGGAAATTGAGCAGTGCTTCGAGCCGGCCCTGGGCAATCTCCGGTTGATACGGCGTGTAGGCGGTGTACCAGCCGGGATTTTCCAGCACGTTGCGCAGGATCACCGTCGGCGTGAGGGTGCCGTGGTAGCCCATGCCGATCAGGCTGGTCCAGACCTGGTTCTGTTCGGCATAGCCGCGCAGCTTGGCCAGCGCGGCTTCTTCATCGAGGGCCGGCGGCAAGTCCAGTTCACGGTTGAGGCGAATGCCCGGCGGCACGGTCTGCTCAATCAGCTCGACCCGGCTGCCAACACCGAGGCTGTCGAGCATCGCCTGCTGCTCGGCGGCGTCGGGCCCCAGATGGCGGCGCAGGAAGGCATTGGGGTCGCGTAACTGGCTCAAGGACGGCAACTGGGACATGACGGGCTCTCTCTTGACTGGCGCTCGGCGTCGATGCAACACGGTCAAACCAGCATAGCAGTCGATACCCGAGCGGATGGCGTAGCGCCTTCGGCCAATCCCGATCATCATGTTCGGCGCCTACTTAACGTCCGCTATCGGGTGTCTATCGCTTATGAGCCAATTGCCGTTTTTGCCATTTTCCAAACCGGTCATCGATGAAGCCACCATTGCCGCGGTCGGCGATGTACTGCGCTCGGGCTGGATCACCAGCGGCCCCAAGGTCCAGGCCTTTGAAGCGCAACTGTCGGCGTTCTTTGGCGGGCGCACGGTGCGCACCTTCAACTCCGGCACCTGCACGATGGAGATTGCGTTGCGCATTGCCGGCGTCGGGCCGGGGGATGAAGTGATCACCACGCCGATTTCCTGGGTCGCCACCGCCAACGTGATTCCGGAAGTGGGCGCCACCCCGGTGTTTGCCGACATCGACCCAGTGACCCGCAACATCGACCTCGATCAACTGGAAGCGGCGATCACGCCACGCACCAAGGCGATCATTCCGGTGTACCTCGCCGGGTTGCCTCTGGACATGACTCGGCTGTATGCCATCGCGCAAAAACACGGCTTACGAATTGTCGAAGACGCGGCGCAAGCCCTGGGTTCGAGCTGGAACGGCCAGCGCATCGGCGCTACCGGCGATTTCGTGTCGTTCAGTTTCCAGGCGAACAAGAACGTCACCTGCTCGGAGGGCGGTTGCCTGGTGCTGAACACGCCTGAAGAGGTGCGACTGGCGGAGAAGTACCGTCTGCAGGGCGTCACCCGCACTGGCTTCGATGGCCTGGATGTGGATGTGCTGGGCGGCAAGTTCAATATGACCGACGTCGCGGCGGCCATTGGCCTGGGGCAATTTGCCCACATTGAAGCGATCACGGCGCATCGACGTGAGCTGGCGCGGCACTACTTCACGTGTTTCGGCGCGGATTTCGAAGCGCAGTACGGGGCACAACTGCCGCCGGCGGATTTCGAGAACAGCAACTGGCATCTGTTTCAGCTGGTGTTGCCGGAGCGCAAGCCACGGGCGATGTTTATGGAACAGATGCAGGGATTGGGCGTCGGCATCGGTTATCACTACCCGCCGATTCACTTGCTGAGTCTTTACCGCGAACGCGGTTTCAAGGAGGGGATGTTCCCGGTGGCAGAGCGTGTCGGCCGTTTGATCGTGTCATTGCCGATGTTTACCACCATGAACAAGACGGATGTCGAGCGTTCAGTCGCAGCGGTCAAAGCCGTACTGAAGCCTTGAATCGTTCCTTGTAGGAGCATGGCTTGCCCGCGATGGCGTTTTCGAGGACGCCATCGCGGGCAAGCCTTGCTCCTACAGGGGCGAAGATTATTCGCCGATTGCGGCTTTGTAACCGGCCGCGTCGAGCAGCTTGTCCAGCTCAGCCTTGTCGCTTGGCTTGAGCTTGAAGATCCACGCACCGTACGGGTCGGTGTTGAGCAGTTCAGGCGAACCACCCAGCTCTTCGTTGATCGCGATCACTTCACCGGAAATCGGGGAGTAGATGTCGGAAGCGGCTTTAACCGACTCGACCACTCCGGCTTGATCGCCGGCAGCGAACTCTTTGCCCACTTCGGTCAGCTCAACGAACACCACGTCGCCCAAGGCTTCCTGAGCGTGATCGCTGATGCCTACGGTGACGGTGCCATCGGCTTCCAGACGCGCCCATTCGTGACTTTCGGCGAAACGCAGGCCGGCAGGGATATCGCTCATGTTCAGTGTCCTCAAGAAGAATGTCAGCGGTCGATGCCCGCCAGAAAAGTTTAAATCAAGGTTTTGCCATGGCGTACGAAGGTCGGTTTGACCACTCGGACCGGGTACCACTTGCCACGGATTTCCACTTCTGCGCGGTCGGCGGTCGCCATCGGCACGCGCGCCAGTGCAATCGACTTGCTAAGCGTAGGAGAGAAACTACCACTGGTGATCTCCCCTTCGCCAACATTGGCGATACGGACCACTTGATGGGCGCGCAAAACCCCGCGCTCTTCAAGCACCAGACCGACCAGTTTGTGCTGCACGCCGTTGGCCTTTTCGGCTTCCAGGGCAGCGCGACCGATGAACTGGCGGGTGGCCGGTTCCCAGGCAATGCTCCAGGCCATATTAGAGGCCAGCGGCGAGACGTCTTGATGAATGTCCTGGCCGTAGAGGTTCATCCCGGCCTCGACCCGCAAGGTGTCGCGGGCGCCAAGTCCGATGGGCGAGATGCCCGCGCCGACCAGATCGTTGAAGAATCCGGGTGCCTGATCAGCGGGCAACACGATTTCCAACCCGTCTTCGCCGGTGTAACCGGTGCGGGCGATAAACCAGTCACCGTCGGACCGGCCTTCGAAAGGCTTGAGAATTTGAATGAGATTGCCGCGAGACTGCGTGACCAGCTCGGCAATCTTGTGCCGGGCCTGGGGACCTTGAATCGCCAGCATCGCCAACTCGGAACGCTCGTGGAGCTGGACCTTGAAGGCGCCGACATGGGCTTGCATCCAGGCCAGGTCCTGATCCCGGGTGGAAGCGTTGACCACCAGGCGATAACCGTCTTCGAGACGGTAGACGAGCATGTCATCGACGATGCCGCCACGCTCGTTGAGCATGGTGCTGTACAAGGCACGGCCGGGGCTGTGCAGGCGTTCGACGTCATTGGCCAGCAACTGCTGGAGCCAGGCCTTGGCCTGGGGGCCGTCGACATCGATCACGGTCATGTGGGATACATCGAAAACCCCGCAATCGCGGCGCACCTGATGGTGTTCCTCGACCTGCGAGCCGTAATGCAGTGGCATATCCCAACCGCCAAAATCGACCATCTTCGCGCCGAGGGCGAGATGAAGGTCATACAGAGGCGTACGCTGTCCCATGGGTTTCTCCTTCCGGGCGTGGCGAAGGTGCGGACAGGCGCTTACAGCTGAAAGCCTTGAAATAGAAGGCCTACAGCCGATTTCAGCTACCTGGTCTGTCAGACGGACCGTACCGAATGCCGCGCATTGTAGCCGCATGGTGTAGGACTGGCACCTAGGCGTTTCGATGCGCCGAACGTCGAATCAATCCGATGACCGGTAACAGCCCGACCAAAACCAGGGTCAGCGCCGGCAACGAGGCCCTCGCCCACTCGCCTTCGCTGGTCATTTCAAAGATGCGCACGGCCAGCGTGTCCCAGCCAAACGGGCGCATCAGCAGGGTCGCCGGCATTTCCTTGAGCACATCGACAAACACCAGCAACGCCGCGCTCAACGTGCCCGGCAGCAAAAGTGGCAGATACACTTTGAAAAACAGTCGTGGCCCACTGACCCCAAGGCTACGTGCTGCTTCGGGCAAAGAAGGCCGTATTCGCGCCAGGCTGCTTTCCAGTGGTCCGTAAGCCACCGCGATGAAACGCACCAGATAAGCCAGGATCAGTGCCGACAGACTGCCCAACAGCAACGGTTTGCCCCACAGCGGTACGACCAGTTCGCGGTCCAGGTAACTGAACGCCAGCATGATCGACACCGCCAGCACCGAGCCGGGCAAGGCGTAGCCGAGGTTGGCCAGGCTGACGCCGGAGCGGATCGCCCGGGTTGGCGCCAGGCGTCGGGCAAACGCCAGCAGCAACGCCACGCTAACCGTGATCAGCGCCGCCATGCCGCCCAGGTACAGGGTGTGGACGATCAGGCCGGCGTAGCGCTCATCCAGATCGAAGCGCCCGCGCTGCCAGAACCACACCACCAGTTGGAGCATTGGAATGACGAAGGCGCAGGCGAACACCAACCCGCACCAAGCCGTTGCCGCCAACGCCTTGGAGCCGCGCAGGTGATACAGCGCCTTGACCCGCGGTCGCTCGTTGCTCGCCCGATTGGCGCCTCGGGCGCGACGCTCGCCGTACAGCACCACCATCACCACCAGCAGCAACAGGCTGGCCAGTTGCGCGGCGGTCGACAGGCTGAAGAAGCCGTACCAGGTCTTGTAGATGGCGGTGGTGAAGGTGTCGAAGTTGAACACTGACACCGCGCCGAAATCCGCCAGGGTTTCCATCAACGCCAACGCCACGCCGGCACCAATGGCCGGACGCGCCATCGGCAATGCCACACGCCAGAACGCTTGCCACGGCGATTGCCCGAGGACCCGGGCAGCCTCCATCAAGCCTTTGCCCTGGGCGAGGAACGCGGTGCGGGCCAGCAGGTAAACGTAGGGATAAAACACCAGCACCAGCACCAGGATCACCCCGCCGGTGGAGCGCACTCTCGGCAAGCGCAGCCCGCTGCCGAACCATTCCCGCAGCAGGGTTTGCACCGGGCCGGCGAAGTCCAGCAGACCGACGAAGACGAACGCCAGCACATAGGCGGGAATCGCAAAGGGCAGCATCAGCGCCCAGTCCAGCCAACGTCGGCCGGGGAATTCGCAAAGACTGGTGAGCCAAGCCAGGCTCACGCCCAACAGCGTCACGCCGATGCCGACACCGACGACCAGGGTCAGGGTGTTGCCCAACAGACGTGGCATCTGCGTGTCCCAGAGGTGGGACCAGATCTGTTGATCGATGGTTTGCCAGGAGAAAAACAGCACGCTCAGGGGCAGCAGGACCAGCGCAGCGATGGCGAAGACCAGGGGGTACCAGCGGCGTTGGGCGGGGTGGGCCAAGGGCGTTCTCTAGAAGGTGTTGAGCGACGCTAGCTTAACGCCGGTCTCTCTGTGGCGAGGGGGCTTGCCCCCGTTGGGCTGCGAAGCAGCCCCCTGCATTTTTTCAGACAAACCCTACACGCCAAATTGCGACCGCTTCGCGCTCGAACGGGGGCAAGCCCCCTCGCCACAGACTCAGTTCCAACCCGCCCGATCCATCATGCGAATCGCTTCAGCCTGACGCTTGCCAGCGATTTCCACCGGCAAGGTATCGGCAACAAACGTGCCCCAACTTGCCACTTCCGCAGAAGGTGCAACGGCAGGGTTGGCCGGGAATTCCTGGTTAACATCCGCAAAGATCTTCTGCGCCTCAGGCGTGGTCATCCACTCGACCAGGGCCTTGGCTGCTTCCGGGTGCGGCGCATGCTTGGTCAGGCCGATGCCCGACAGGTTGACGTGCACGCCACGGTCGCCCTGGTTCGGCCAGAACAGCTTCACCGCCAGGTCCGGTTTCTGCTTGTGCAAGCGACCGTAGTAGTAGGTGTTGACGATGCCGACGTCGCACTGGCCGGCGTTGATCGCCTCCAGCACCGCGATGTCGTCGGAGAACACGTCGGTGGACAGGTTGCTCACCCAGCCCTTGAGGATCTGCTCGGTTTTATCGGCGCCGTGGACTTCGATCATGGTGGCGGTCAGTGACTGGTTGTAGACCTTCTTCGCCGTGCGCAGGCACAGGCGACCTTCCCAGTTCTTGTCGGCCAGGCCTTCGTACGTGGTCAGTTCACCCGGCTTCACTCGGTCGGTGGAGTAAGCGATGGTCCGCGCCCGCAGGCTCAGGCCGGTCCAGGCGTGGGCCGAGGAGCGATATTGCAGCGGGATGTTGGCGTCGATGGTTTTCGAGGTGAAGGGCTGGAGAATGCCCATCTGCTCGGCCTGCCAGAGGTTGCCGGCATCGACGGTGAGCAGCAGGTCGGCGGTGGCGTTTTCGCCCTCGGCCTTGATGCGCTGCATCAGCGGCGCTTCCTTGTCGGTGATGAACTTCACCTGCACACCGGTTTTCGCGGTGTAGGCATCGAACACAGGCTTGATCAGTTCGTCGATGCGCGAGGAGTAGACCACCACCTCGTCGGCGGCCTGGGCGGCGGTGCTGCCGATCAGGGTCAGGGCCAGCGCGGTCAATAGACGCTTGGATGCCAACATGGGAGCGGTCTCTCGATTGAAAAATGAGGCCAAATGATAAGGACTCACATTTGCCAGCTCAATCGAACACTTTGCGGAGGAGTTACCAGATGTTGCACAGTTTGAAATGTGCGGTGGATGTGCCGACGCCTTCGCGGGCAAGCCTCGCTCCTACAGGGGAATGCGTTGCCCTTGTAGGAGCGAGGCTTGCCCGCGAAGAGGCCATCAGCCTCGACGAAGATGTCAGGCCTTGGCGAGCGCCGGCAAATCCCCGGTCAACCCCAGCGCCTCACGCACAAACAACGCCTTGGCCTCCGGCATCTGCTCGACCATTTTCAACCCGGCATTGCGCAACCAGCGCACCGGCAGCGGATTAGCCTGGAACAACCGTTCAAAGCCTTCCATCGCCGCCATCAACGCCAGGTTGTGCGGCATGCGCCGGCGCTCGTAGCGGCTGAGGACTTTCACATCCGCCAGGCGCTCGCCGCGTTGCGCCGCTTGCAACAGCACTTCAGCCAGCACCGCCGCATCGAGGAAGCCCAGGTTCACGCCCTGCCCGGCCAGCGGGTGAATGGTGTGCGCCGCATCGCCGATCAGCGCCAGGCCTTCGGCCACATAACGCTTGGCATGGCGCTGACGCAGCGGCACGCACAGGCGCGGATCGGCGCTGAGCACCGTGCCCAAACGCCCCTCGAAGGCCCGTTCCAGTTCACGACAGAAACCTTCGTCATCCAACGCCATCAAGCGTTCGGCTTCGCTCGGCGTGGTCGACCAGACGATCGAACACCAATCCTGCTGACCGTCCCGCTCCAGCGGCAAAAACGCCAGCGGACCGTTATCGGTAAAACGCTGCCAAGCGGTCATCTGATGCGCTTTGGAACTGCGCACGCTGGTCACGATGGCGTGATGCAGATAATCCCACTCCCGGGTGGCGACACCGGTCAACCGGCGCACGGCCGAATTGGCGCCATCCGCCGCGATCACCAACGGCGCACGCAAGGTGCGGCCATCGGCCAGGGTCAGCAGCCAGTCATCGCCGGAGCGACGCATCTGCTCCAGGCGCGCATTGGCCAGCATCCCGAGGTCGCAGTCGTGCAAGCGGTCGAGCAAGGCGTCCTGCACCACGCGGTTCTCGACGATATGGCCGAGCACCTCGGCATGCACACTGGTGGCCGAGAAGTGGATCTGTCCGGTGCCGCTGCCGTCCCAGACGTGCATGTCGGTGTAGGGGCTGCTGCGCCGATTGGCGATGCCGTCCCAGACGCCGAGGCGTTCAAGAATTCGCTGACTGGCGGCCGACAAGGCGCTCACTCGCGGTTCGAACGGTGCCTGACCATCGAAGGGTTTGACGCTCATCGGGCTGCCGTCCAGCAGCAGGACTTCCAGCCCGCTGTCCTGTAACGCCAGCGCCAGGGCGCTGCCGACCATTCCGGCCCCGACAATCAGCAGATCTGCGCGCATGTCCATGCTTTAAGCCTGTCTCGCTTGCGGCTTGAGCCGCACGTAAAGGGTTTTTTCGACCCGCGCCACCAAGGTGCCGGCGCCGTCGTGAATATCGACCTGCAACTGCGGCAGGTATTTTTCGCCACTCGCCGTCTGCCGGCGGATCTCGTCGAGCAAGGTCTCGTCGATGTTGAAACGAGCGAACACCGGGCCTTTGCCCGGCGCAATGAAATCGATGTCGGCGGCTTTGTCCCAGACGATGTATTGACGCCCGAGGTTTTCCATCAGCATCAGCATGTAGAACGGATCGACCATCGAATACAGGCTGCCACCGAACTGGGTGCCGACGTAATTGCGGTTGTACCAGCCCAGACCCATCGACACCTTGATGTCCCGGAAGTCATCGCTGATGTGCCGAACCCGTACCCCGGCGCCGAGATACGGCGGGTAAAACGTCATGACCCAGCGCATCAACCGCGCCTTGCCGAATGTTGCAGTCAGCCACTCAAGCATCCGGGCGAGTACCCAAACCCATGGCCTGCCGGGCGAACCAGCGTTTGGCCGGCGGCAACAGATCAAGGCCAAGCAAGCCAATGTTGCGGCCCAGGGACACCAGTGGCTGAGTGCTGCCAAACAAGCGGGTGACCTGGTCGGAGAAACCGACGGTGAGGTTCTGGTCCATGCGCTGGCGTTCGCGATAAGCCTGCAAGGTCGCGAAGTCGCCGGGCCCGGTTTCGCTGGCCAGCAATGCATCGGCCAGGGCCTGGGCATCGCGCAACGACAGGTTGAAACCCTGGCCGGCAATCGGGTGCAGGCTGTGGGCGGCGTTGCCGAGAATCGCCAGATGCGGGCGCACCTGCTCTTCGGCCTCGATCAAGGTCAGCGGGTACAAATGCCGCGCGCCAACCTGCTTCAAGGTACCGAGGCGATAACCGAACACGCCTTGCAACTCGCTGAGGAAACTCTTTTCATCGAGGGCGGCCAATCGTTGCGCGTCCATGCCCAGACGGGTCCAGACCAAGGCGCAGCGATTATCCGGCAACGGCAACAAGGCCATCGGGCCTTCGTCGGTGAAACGCTCGAACGCCATGCCGTTATGGGCTTCGCTCGGGGTAATGTTGGCGATCAGCGCACTCTGGTTATACGGGCGCGTCTTGATGCCGATCCCCAGTTGCTCGCGCAGGCCGGAGCGGCCGCCATCGGCGAGTACCGCGAGGTCGCATTCCAGGGTGGTTTCGTCGTTGAGGGTCAGGCGATAGCCGTCGGTCAGCGGTTCCATGCGGGTGACTTCCGCCGGGCAACGCCAGCTGACCACGTCCTTGTCCAGGCCTTGCCAGAGGCATTGGCCGAGCCAGGCGTTTTCCACCACATAGCCGAGGGCCGGAACGCCCTCTTCCATCGCCGACAGTCGCGCCGTGGAGAAACGCCCACGGTCGGACACGTGAATCTGCTTGATCGGCTCGGCGCGGCGGGAGATTTCCTGCCACACGCCCAGCCGTTGATAAATCTGCCGGGCGCCGTAGGACAGCGCCGAAGAACGGGCGTCGTAGCTCGGTTGATAGGTGTCACCGGGGGCGAACGGTTCGATCAGCACGATCTTCCAGCCGCGCGCCTTGGCCCCGGCCTGCAAGGCCAACGCCAGACTCGCGCCGACCAGGCCGCCACCGATGATTGCCAGATTGACTCGACTCATGCCGCGTGTGCCCGTGCTTGGGCCATCAAGGCCTCGATTTCAGCGACCGTTTTCGGCACGCCTTGGGTCAGGATTTCACAACCGGTCTTGGTCACTACCACGTCGTCCTCGATGCGCACGCCAATGCCACGCCATTTCTTTGCCACGTTCGGGTTGTCCGGGGCGATGTAGATCCCCGGCTCCACGGTCAGCGCCATGCCGACCTCCAGCACGCGCCACTCGCCGCCGACCTTGTACTCGCCGACGTCATGCACATCCATGCCCAGCCAGTGGCCGGCGCGGTGCATATAGAAAGCTTTATAGGCTTCGCTGGCGATCAACTCGTCGACGTCGCCCTGCAACAGCCCCAGTTTCACCAGCCCGGTCGTAATGACCCGGACCGTGGCTTCGTGGGCCTGATTCCAATGCTTGTTCGGGGCAATCTCGGCGAACGCCGCTTCTTGCGAAGCCAGCACCAACTCGTAGATCGCCTTCTGTTCCGCTGAATACTTGCCGTTGACCGGCCAGGTGCGGGTGATGTCGCTGGCGTAGCAGTCGATCTCGCAACCGGCGTCGATCAGCACCAGGTCGCCGTCCTTGAGCACGGCGTCATTCTGCTGGTAATGCAGGATGCAGCTGTTGCGCCCGGCGGCGACGATCGAGCCGTACGCCGGCATCTTCGCCCCGCCCTTGCGGAACTCGTAATCAAGCTCGGCTTCGAGGCTGAACTCGTGCAAACCGGCGCGGCTGGCCTGCATCGCGCGGATATGCGCCTGTGCGGAAATCCGTGCGGCCTCGCGCATCACCTTCACTTCTGCCGCCGATTTATACAGGCGCATGTCGTGCAGCAGATGATCCAGGGCAACGAATTCGTTCGGTGGCTGGGCGCCAAGGTGCGCTTTAGAGCGGATCACGTTGATCCAGTCCATCAGGTGCCGGTCGAATTCAGGGTTGCTGCCCATGGCCGAATACACCCGGTCACGCCCTTCGATCAGGCCCGGCAGGATGTCGTCGATGTCAGTGATGGGGAAGGCGTCATCGGCGCCGAAGTCGCGGATCGCGCCTTCCTGCCCGGCGCGCAGGCCGTCCCACAGCTCCCGCTCGACGTTGCGCTCCCGGCAAAACAGCAGGTATTCGCCGTGCTCACGGCCGGGCATCAAGACAATGACGGCTTGGGGCTCGGGGAAACCGCTGAGGTACTGGAAATCGCTGTCCTGGCGATAGACATGCTCAACGTCGCGGTTGCGAATGGCCACTGCGGCGGCGGGCAGGATCGCGATGCTGTTGGGTTCCATCTGCGCCATCAAGGCCTTGCGGCGACGGCTGTATTCCGATTTCGGGATATGAATCATGGGCAGATGGCGTTCCCTGGCAGGCGATTAATGCAACGACGGTTTGGCGGCGGCTTCGTCGGTTTTCTTGGTTTCCGTGAACAGCAGCAACGGAGCCACGCGCAGGTACTCCATCACTTCCATGTAATCGCTTTCGCCGTCGTCAGACTCTTCCAGGGCGTCTTGCACCTGGGCGATGGCGGCCAGATCCTGCAACACTTCGGTCGCTTCGGTGGTCAGGGCATATTCACGACGGGTCAGACCGAAGCCGGTCAGGAAGCCCTGGCACCATTGGCCCAGCGCAGCGGCGCGGTCGGCCAGCGGGGCGTCGTCGGTGGGCAGCAGCAGGACAACGGTCATGTCGTCGCCGGTCAGCTCGCCCTTGACCATCTCTTGCAGGCCGATCAGGGCATTGCGAACGTTGTCTTGTGGCTCGCCTTCAAGCAGCTCGGCGGCATCGGCCAGCCAGCTGTCGGCTTCGAAGCCGGCACCGGCGCAACTGCGGCCGAGCAACAGGCCATGCAGTTCGGCAGGCGAGACGTTATGGCCGCTGGAAGTCAGCAGGGTGGCGAAGGCTTGGTACGGGGAATTCTGAATGGGCATGGGCAGCTAGGCGCCAGACGGCGCTATGTCTAGAATGAAGGCCTTGTATCCTACATCGACAGACTCGCCAAGACTATTAAAGGCTGTCCGCCAGCCTGGAGCTGTACGAAACTAGGCGCGCCCGACGCGTCGGCAGTTTCCTACAGAGCCTGCCACCCATCAGACACATATTCAGTGGACACAATGGAAGACACCGATCTGCAAGCGCTGATGGCAAGACTCGAGTTGCTAATTAGCCGAGTCGAGCAACTAAAGAGCCAAAATGGACTCCTATTAGCTCAGGAAAAGACCTGGCGCGAGGAACGCGCTCACCTCATTGAAAAAAACGAAATCGCCCGGCGTAAGGTCGAATCGATGATTTCGCGCCTCAAGGCCCTGGAGCAAGACTCATGAGTTCAAGCAATAGCGTTACCGTGCAGATCCTCGATAAAGAATATTCGATCATCTGCCCCCAGGAAGAGCGCAGCAACCTGGTGAGTGCCGCCCGCTACCTGGACGGCAAGATGCGCGAAATCCGCAGCAGCGGCAAAGTCATCGGCGCCGACCGCATCGCCGTGATGGCCGCGCTGAACATCACCCACGACCTGCTGCACAAGGAAGAACGCCCGGACGTACAGGCCAGCGGTTCGACCCGCGAGCAGGTTCGCGACCTGCTGGATCGCGTCGATCTGGTGCTGGCAACTGATCCGGACGTCACCAAGGGCTGATTCGTGGAATCGCTTGGGGTATACTCGCATCACTCCCTGGGGTGCTTGCCAGTTGACGATGTCCCTGAGCCGATTCGCACTACCCTGGAAGTTGCACGTTGGGCTGGTGTGCATGTCCGCTAGACGGAAAGCCTTAAAGCCTACTGCTTCTTCCACCTTGAACTTTCGGGTTCAAGGGCTAAGTCAGCAGCGGTTCATCCGGGGAGCCTGATTCCAGTCCGATGCCGGTTTAATTACCGGCATCGGCTTTTTTACGGGTACGCTTTGTGTACCCGCCCTGCCGAAGCCTAATTCATGAACGAACCTGCGCTGCTTCCCCGCCCGCAACTTCGACGCATGCTGCGCAAGGCCCGCCGCGCACTGACACCCAGTCAGCAGCGCCAGGCCGCTCGCGGGCTGTACAAGCAATTGGCCCAGCACCCGCTGTTTCGCCGCGCCAGACATATCTCTCTTTATCTGCCTACAGACGGTGAAATCGATCCGCGTGTTTTGCTGCGTGCCGCTCAACGTCGGGGCAAGGCGACGTATCTGCCGGTGCTCAGCGCCTGGCCGCGAACCAAAATGGTGTTCCAGCGCGTTCGCCCCGGCGACAAATTGAAACCCAACCGTTTCCGTATTCTGGAACCAAGGCACAACCTCGCCCGGCAACGCAAAGTCTGGGCGCTTGATTTAGTGTTGTTGCCATTGGTTGGATTTGACGATGTCGGCGGACGCCTGGGCATGGGCGGCGGCTTCTATGACCGCAGCCTGGCGTATCTGGCGCGGCGCAAAACCTGGCGCAAGCCGACGCTGCTGGGGCTGGCCCATGAATGTCAGAAGGTCGAACGATTGGCTCAAGCGAGCTGGGATGTGCCGTTGCAAGGAACGGTGACAGACAAGGCGTGGTATTTCGCAGGCGCCGCACTGTAGGAGCAAAGCTTGCTCGCGATAGCGGTCCTACAGGCACATGGATGTTGAAGGTGACGCCGTCATCGCGAGCAAGCTTTGCTGCTGCGGGTGCGGCGTCCGAAAGACAGAGATCAGCGCTTGAAGGCCGACGGCTGTTGTTGCTGCGCGATTTCGATCGGTGCGTCGGTCTTGTTGTTCCATAGGCTTTGGGCGTAGCCAGTGGTCACGACGCCGAGGCCGAACAAAATAACCAAAATCCATAGTAAATCCGGTTTGCGTTTCATCGATTGCCCCCCAAAGGCATATCAACACGATGACAGCAGCGGTTTCCGTTGTAGGCCGTGCAGCAGCGTAAAGCTTAGAAGGCCGGCATTTTGCGACAACGTGAACCGACACGCAAACACTGGCGTCAACCGACTGTCGGTTTGTCATAAAATTGCCCGACAACTTGCCCACCCCTCTCGCAAGGAGCAAAAACCATGGCCTATTGGCTGATGAAATCCGAGCCCGACGAGCTCTCGATCAAAGACCTTGAGAAGCTTGGCAAAGCGCGCTGGGACGGGGTTCGCAACTACCAGGCGCGCAATTTCCTGCGGGCGATGGCGGTGGGTGACGAGTTCTTCTTCTATCACTCCAGTTGCCCGGAGCCGGGGATTGCCGGGATCGGCCAGATTGTCGAAGCGGCGTACCCGGACCCGACGGCCCTTGAGCCGCAGAGTCATTACTACGATCCGAAGGCCACCCCGGAGAAAAACGCGTGGAGCGCGATTGATGTCGCGCATGTCGAGACGTTTGCCAAAGTGCTGAAGCTGGATTATCTGAAGCAGCAGACGGCGCTGGCCGAGATGCCGCTGGTGCAGAAAGGCACCCGACTGTCGGTGATGCCCGTCACCGCCGAACAATGGGCTGCGGTACTCGGCTTGCGTTAAATAAAGCAGAACTGCCCGGTCATCCTCTTTTCCCTGCTCAATGGGGTTAGGCTTGCGCCTTAGTTGACTGGCATCAAGCCGCTTCGGCGCTCGATCAGCCAGACTAGGACGTTACAGCCGCAGGATGCCCGCATGTCTACGCACAGTCGCTCTTCGATTTTTTTCGCCAGTTCCTTGATGGTTTTACTGCTGGCCGCCGGAGGGTTCGGTTACTGGAAGTCGATGCATGACCGTCTGCCCGAAGGCTTGTATGTCGGCAACGGTCGCCTCGAAGCCACAGAAGTGCAGATCGCCAGCAAAACACCCGGGCGCTTGGCCGAGGTGCTCGTCGATGAGGGCGATAAAGTCACCAAGGGCCAACTGCTGGCCCGCATGGACACCCGCACCCTCGAAGCCCAGCGCAATCAGGCCGAAGCCGAGGTGCTGCGCGCCCGGGAAAACCTCGCCGCGGCCCAGGCCAACGTGCAATTGCGCCAGAGCGAACAACTGCTCGCCCAACAAGAACTCAAGCGTTCCCAGGAACTGTTCAAGCACGGTTTCGTCAGCGGCCAGATCATCGATCAACAACAGGCACGCCTGGACACCGGCAGTGCGGCAGTCGCCGCGTCCCGCGCCCAGGTGTCGGCGGTCGGCGCCGCGATTGGCGCGGCCCAGGCCCAGGTCGCGATGCTGACCAGCGAAATAGATGACAGCAGCTTGCGGGCGTCCATAGACGGGGTGATCCAGTTGCGCATGGCCGAACCGGGCGAAGTGCTCGGCGCCGGCGGACGAGTGCTGCTGCTGATTGATCCGAGCGACCAATACATGAACCTCTACCTCCCGGCCTCCGTCACCGGGCGCGTGGCCGTTGGCGATGACGCGCGCATCCTGCTCGACGCCCTGCCCGACCACCCGGTGCCAGCCAAAATCACTTTCGTCGCCGGCAAATCACAGTTCACGCCCAGAGAAGTCGAAACCCGTGACGAACGCCAGAAACTGGTGTTCCGCGTCAAACTGCGGCTGACCGACCCGAGCGCCCTGCCCCAGGCCAAGCCGGGCATGCCCGGCGCCGGTTATGTGCGCACCGCGCCGATTAGCTGGCCGGCCAACCTGCAATGACCGACCTGGCGCTGCAAGCGACCGGCATCAACCACCGTTACGGCAAACAGCAGGCCCTGGCCGACATCACCTTCAGCCTGCCCGCCGGCACGCGCTGCGGGTTGATTGGCCCGGACGGCGCCGGCAAGTCGAGTTTGCTGGGCCTGATCGCCGGGGTGAAAACCCTGCAACAAGGTCAGCTGGAAGTGCTGGGCGGCTCGATCCAGGACCGTCGCCATCGCAACAGCCTCTACCCACGCATCGCCTTCATGCCGCAAGGCCTGGGCGGCAACCTGTATCCCGAATTGTCGATCAGCGAGAACATCCACTTTTTCGCCACCCTGTTCGGCCTGTCGAAAGCCGAATGCGACCAGCGCATGCACAGCCTGTTGTTGGCCACCGACCTGCTGCGCTTCGCGGACCGCCCGGCCGGCAAGCTCTCCGGTGGCATGAAGCAGAAACTCGGGCTCTGTTGCGCGCTGATCCACGAACCGGACCTGTTGATCCTCGACGAACCCACCACCGGCGTCGATCCCTTGTCCCGACGGCGCTTCTGGGAGCTGGTAGATGATGTGCGCGGCCAACGCCCGCAACTGACGCTGCTGGTCGCCACCGCGTACATGGAAGAGGCCGAGCAATTCGAACATTGCCTGATGCTCGACGGCGGCAAGCTGATCGCCACCGGTCTGAGCAGCGAATTGGCCGCCGCGACTGCCAGCGGCAAACTCGATGAAGCCTTCACCCACTTTCAGGGCGACAGTGGCCACGACAATCAGCCACTGGTGATTCCACCCCGCACCGGCGCCAACACTGACATCGCCATCGAAGCCCACGACCTGACCTTGCGCTTCGGCGATTTCACCGCCGTGGACAAGGTCAGCTTCGCCATCGGTCGCGGGGAGATTTTCGGTTTTCTCGGTTCCAACGGCTGTGGCAAAACCACCACCATGAAAGTCCTTACCGGGCTGATGCCGGCCAGTGAGGGCAGCGCCACATTGCTGGGCAACGCGGTGAACGCCAAGGACCTGGCCACGCGCAAGCGCGTCGGTTTCATGTCCCAGAGTTTCTCGCTGTATGGCGAACTCAGCGTGCGGCAAAACCTCGACTTGCACGCGCGCCTGTTCGATTTGCCCAAGGCCGACAGCGCCCAACGCATCGACGAACTGATCCAGCGCTTCAATCTGGTCAACGTGGCCGATCAACAGTCCGGCGCCCTGCCCCTGGGTTTGCGCCAACGATTGTCCCTGGCCGTGGCGGTGTTGCATCGCCCGGAAGTGCTGATCCTCGATGAACCGACTTCCGGCGTCGACCCGGCGGCGCGGGATGACTTCTGGCGGCTGCTGATCGAGTTGTCCCGCGAGCAAGGCGTGACGATTTTCCTGTCCACCCATTTCATGAACGAAGCCCAGCGCTGCGACCGCATTTCGCTGATGCACGCCGGCAAAGTACTGGCCTGCGATACCCCGGCGGCGCTGCAACAGCAGTTCAAGGGCGACACCCTGGAAGCGGCGTTTGTCACCTGCCTGGAGCAGGCCCAGGGCGCTAGCGAAGCACCGACGCCGCAAGTGCCCGCCGACACGCCAGTCGCACCGACAACGCCAATGAAAGAACGTGGTTTCAGCGTCGGCCGCCTGGTAGCCGTGGCCAGTCGTGAAGGCAAGGAATTGCTGCGCGACAAAGTGCGGATGGCGTTCGCCCTGCTGGGGGCGATTTTCATGATGGTGATCTTCGGCTACGGCATTTCCCTGGACGTGGAAAAACTCGCCTTCGCCGTGTTCGACCAGGACCAGACGCCCCAAAGCCGCACGTATCTGGAAGCGTTCCGCAGTTCTCGCTATTTCGCCGAACAATCACCGATCCGCGACAGCAAAGAATTGCATCGACGCCTTCAACGCTCGGAAATCAAACTGGCGCTGGAGATCCCGCCAGGCTTTGGCCGCGACCTGTACGCCGGGCGCCAACCCACCGTCGCCGCCTGGCTGGATGGCGGCATGCCGTTTCGGGCCGAGACCAGCCGCAATTACGTGGAAGCAGTGCATCAAGCCAACCTTGAGCAACTGGCCGAACAGAGCAGCCCCGCGCGCAACCGACCCGCAGCGGCCAAACTGGAAACCCGGTTCCGCTACAACCAGGACGTGGTCAGCGTCAACGCCATCGGCCCCGGGGTGATGGCGCTGATTCTCGCCTTCATCCCGGCCATGCTCACGGCGCTGGGGATCGTGCGCGAGAAGGAGTTGGGGTCGATCACCAACTTCTACGCCACGCCCCTGACCCGACTGGAATTCCTGCTGGGTAAACAGGCGCCCTATCTGGCGATCAGCCTGATCAACCTGGCGGTGCTGGTGGCCATGAACCGCTGGCTGTTTGGCGTGCCGTTCAAGGGCAGCGGCCTGACCCTGGCCTTCGGCGGATTGCTCTACGTACTGGCCACCACCAGCATGGGCCTGCTGATTTCGGCGTTCACCCGAACCCAGATCGCCGCGATCCTCGGCACCATGATCATCACCAGCCTGCCGACCATCCAGTTTTCCGGGCTGATCGTGCCGCGCTCCTCCCTCGAAGGCGCGGCTTCGGTCATGGGGATGCTGTTTCCGGCGGGGTATTTCCTCGATATCGCCGTCGGCACGTTCACCAAAGCGCTGGACCTGCGACAGCTATGGCCGCAATGCCTGGCGCTGTTCGGGTTCTTCCTCGGATTCACCGGGCTCAGCCTGGTCATGCTGAAAAAGCAGGAGGCCTGATGCACAAGCTTGCGCATATCTTGCGACTCGGCCTCAAGGAACTGACCAGCCTGCGCCACGACAGCGTGTTGCTGCTGTTTCTGTTCTACGCCTTTACCGTGGCGATCTACATGCCGGCCGCCGGCTCGGTCATCGGCGTGCACAACGCCAGCGTGGCCGTGGTAGACGAAGACCGCAGTCACCTCTCACGGGAATTGACCCAGGCCCTGCAACCACCGGAATTCCAGCGTCCGGTGCTGCTGCCTTATGAGCAACTGGATCAAGTCATGGACAGCGGCCAGTACACGTTTGTGATCAATGTGCCGGTGAATTTCCAGACCGATTTGCTGGCCGGTCGCCAACCGGCGGTGCAGGTCAATGTTGACGCCACGGCCATGAGCCAGGCGTTCATGGGCGCGGGTTACATCGGGCGGATTTTCCAGCGCGAGCTGCTGAACTACAGCGGCCAGAATGATCCCGCCAGCAAAGCGCCGGCGCTGCTGACCACGCGCTCGCTGTTCAATCCAAATCTGGAAGGTGGCTGGTTTCTGGCGGTGATCCAGATCGTCAACAACATCACCATTCTCGCCATCATCCTCACCGGCACCGCGCTGCTGCGAGAGCGTGAACACGGCACCCTCGACCATTTGCTGGTGCTGCCATTGACCGCACTGGAAATCATGCTGGCAAAAATCTGGAGCAACATGCTGGTGGTGGTGCTGTGCACCTGGATTTCGCTGGAAGTGATCGTCAAAGGCGCGCTGGGCGTGCCGCTGGCCGGCTCGATGACCTTGTTTTTGCTGGTGACGGCGGTTTATCTGTTCGCCAGTACGGCGCTGGGAATCTTTCTCGCGACCCTGGCCCGCTCGACGCCGCAGTTCGGTTTGCTGGCCATCCCGGTGATCATCCCGATGTTGCTGCTATCGGGCGGCAGCACGCCGCTCGACAGCATGCCGCAGTGGCTGCAATGGGTGATGCAGGGTTCGCCATCGACGCACTTTGTCAGCTTGAGCGCCGCGATTCTGTTTCGCGACGCCGGGCTGAGCGTGGTCTGGCCGGACTTGCTGGCACTGACCGCCATCGGGCTGGTGTTCTTTGCGATTGCGCTGATGCGGTTTCGCAAGAGTCTGGCGTCCTGACCTGTGGCGAGGGAGCTTGCTCCCGTTGGACTGCAAAGCAGTCCCTCTTTTCAGGGCCGCTTCGCAGCCCAGCGGGAGCAAGCTCCCTCGCCACAAAAGCCTCTTTGCAGCAGGGACGCTATTGAATGATCAGGTTGTTGAACAACAGATCCTCAACCACCGGCTTGCCGGTTTCGTCGTTCATCACTTGCTGGGTTTGCTTCAGGGCTTCCTGACGCAGCTTTTCCTTGCCTTCATTGCTGTTCATCGCCTCGGTGGTCTGCTGGCTGAACAACGCCACCAGTTGATTGCGAATCAACGGTTCGTTGGCCTTGACCGCTTTGGTCGCCTCTTCACCGGTCACCCGCAACGCCACGTCAGCCTTGAACACCTTCAACTTTGGCGTGCCGTCCAACCCATAATTGCCCACGAACGGCGGGCTCAGGGTGATGTAGTTGACCTTTGGGGCCTCACCTTCTTTGGCGGCTTCTTCAGCCACTGCTGCCAAAGGCAGAGACAGGGCCAGCAACAACATGATCCACGCTTTCACAATTCGCTCCTTATCCGGTTTGCGGCCTAGCATAACGACCCGCCGCGCAAGCACAAGCTTATGGCTGACTATCAGGGCCGGGCATGCTCGTTGACCCGTCGACTCACACACCTACACTTATCGGCCATCACTCCCAAAGGAATAGCCCTGATGAAAGCCGTGCTATGCAAAGCCTTCGGCCCCGCCGAATCGCTGGTGCTGGAAGACGTCGCCAGTCCTGTCGCCAAGAAGAACGAAATCCTGCTGGACGTGCACGCCGCCGGGGTCAACTTTCCGGACACGCTGATCATCGAGGGCAAATACCAGTTCAAACCGCCCTTCCCGTTTTCGCCGGGCGGTGAGGCGGCCGGCGTGGTCAGTGCAGTGGGTGAAAAGGTCAGCCATCTCAAGGTCGGCGACCGGGTCATGGCCCTGACCGGTTGGGGCAGCTTTGCCGAGCAGGTCGCGGTGCCGGGCTACAACGTGCTGCCGATCCCGCCGTCGATGGACTTCAACACCGCCGCCGCGTTCAGCATGACCTATGGCACCTCGATGCACGCCCTCAAGCAGCGGGCCAATCTGCAACCGGGTGAAACCTTGCTGGTGCTCGGCGCGTCCGGCGGTGTCGGCCTGGCCGCCGTAGAAATCGGCAAAGCCATGGGCGCCCGGGTGATTGCCGCCGCCAGCAGCGCGGAAAAACTCGCCGTGGCCAAGGCTGCCGGCGCCGATGAGCTGATCAACTACAGCGAAACCAGTCTCAAGGACGAAATCAAACGCTTGACCGACGGCCAGGGCGCCGACGTGATCTACGATCCGGTCGGCGGCGACCTGTTCGACCAGGCCGTGCGCGCCATCGCCTGGAACGGCCGCCTGCTGGTGGTCGGCTTTGCCAGCGGACGCATCCCCGAATTCCCCGTGAACCTCGCCTTGCTCAAAGGCGCGGCGGTGGTCGGCGTGTTCTGGGGCTCCTTCGCCCAGCGCCAACCCCAGGACAACGCGGCGAACTTCCAGCAGCTATTTGGCTGGTTTGCCGAGGGCAAGTTGAAGCCGCTGGTGTCGCAGGTGTATCCACTGGGTGAAGCGGCTCAGGCGATCAATGATCTTGGCCAGCGTAAAGCGGTCGGGAAAGTGGTGGTACAGGTTCGCTGAACCGAGTGAAGCGATCTGGGCGGCAGAGTCCGGATCGCTTCTTCTTTATTTGAAGGACATTTCCCAAAACCCCGCACGACTCTGGCTTGAAAAGCGCACAACGGCTCACCCAGTAACCTTTCCCACACCGTCCTACACTTACACCTGAGCGACATGTTCATAAAGGAACACGCGATCTCCAACTTTTCCGCTGTTTGACCAATGCGAACCGGTGCTATTTTCGGTAACGAAACTGTAACATTCGCATCCGCAGTCAAAACAAGAAATTTGGAGCTCTTGAATGTTTGCTTTCTTTCGACCTGCCGCACATCAGGCGCCCCTGCCTGAAGAAAAAATAGACGACACCTATAAACGCCTTCGCTGGCAGATCTTCGCCGGGATTTTTATTGGCTATGCGGGTTACTACCTGCTGCGCAAAAACTTCACGCTGGCCTTCCCGGACCTGATCGCCCAGGGCTACACAAAGGGTCAACTGGGTGTGGCGATGTCGGCGATTGCGATCGCCTACGGTCTGTCCAAATTTTTGATGGGCATTGTGTCCGACCGCTCCAACCCACGTTACTTCCTGCCCTTCGGGCTGATCGTGTCGGCCGGGGTCATGTTCGTTTTCGGTTTCGCGCCCTGGGCGACGTCGAGTGTGACGATGATGTTCACCCTGTTGTTCATCAACGGCTGGGCACAAGGCATGGGCTGGCCACCGAGCGGCCGGACCATGGTGCACTGGTGGTCGCAGAAAGAACGTGGCCAGGTGGTGTCGGTCTGGAACACCGCGCATAACGTCGGCGGCGGGTTGATTGGTCCACTGGCGATTCTCGGCATGGGCTGGTTCAACGACTGGCACAGCAAGTTCTACGTTCCGGCCGCCGTGGCGCTGCTGGTCGCGGTATTTGCCTTCATTGTGATGCGCGATACGCCGCAATCGACCGGCCTGCCGCCGATCGAGAAGTACAAGAACGATTACCCGGAAGGCTACGACGCCAGCCACGAAGAAGAATTCAGCGCCAAGGACATCTTCGTCAAATACGTGCTGCGCAACAAAATGCTCTGGCTTATCGCCCTGGCCAACGTCTTCGTCTACCTGCTGCGCTACGGCATCCTCGACTGGGCGCCGACCTACCTCAAAGAGGTCAAGCACTTCGACTTCGACAAAACGTCCTGGGCGTATTTCCTCTACGAGTGGGCAGGCATTCCGGGCACGCTGCTGTGTGGCTGGATGTCGGACAAAGTCTTCCGTGGCAACCGTGGCCTGACCGGCATGGTGTTCATGGGGTTGGTGACCGTGGCGACGATCGTGTATTGGCTGAACCCGCCGGGCAACCCGATGATCGACATGATCTCGCTGTTCGCGATCGGCTTCCTGATCTACGGTCCGGTGATGCTGGTGGGTTTGCAAGCGCTGGAACTGGTGCCGAAGAAGGCCGCCGGTACCGCCGCGGGCTTTACCGGCCTGTTCGGTTACCTGGGCGGGTCAGTCGCGGCCAGTGCGCTGATGGGCTACACCGTGGACTATTTCGGCTGGGATGGCGGCTTCATCCTGCTGGTCGCTGCTTGTTTGCTGGCGATGGCTTTCCTGGCTCCCACGCTGGGGCACAAACAAAGCGCCAGTCAGACCCGCGAAGAAGCAATCGCCTGATCCGACTTTGATTGACAACGCTTGAGCCGCGCCTCCAGATTCCGGTCTGGCATGGCGTGGCTACGCAGGGCGTTGGCGGTCTGCTCGACGTAATCGCGAGTGGTGCCGTACCGCCCGCAAGCGCTTTCGAACACCTGGCTCAGCACGTGATCCGGCAGGTTGCCGGCATAGCTGGGCAGGTGCCGTTCCAAAACAAATCCCAAGGCCTGAACCTGGCTTCCGTCTTCAAGACGGCAGTTGAGCCAATGTGGGCGATAGGACGGGAATGGCATTTCGCGCTGCCACAAGGCGTAGAGCGAGGCTTCGAGTTGTTCTTCGGGAAGGCGATAGGCAAAACCGCTGCAAGAGCCGCCGCGATCCAGGCCAAATACCAGGCCCGGCACTTCCGGCGTACCGCGATGTTCGTGGGACCACAGGTACAAACCGCGATGGTAGCCATGAACCCGACCGCGCACTCGCTCCACCGCCGGGCATTCAGGGCGCCAGATCAGCGAGCCGTACGCGAACAGCCAGACCGGCCCACCCTTGTGGCGCGCCATGGTCGATTGCATCGAGCTGAGCAATTGTTCGTGCGTAAGCTGCGGCCCCAGATCGAGCCGCGGAGGGTAAGGCAAATTCAGAAAAGCAGATTCAATGGCGCTCATGGCGAATAGCGTTCAGCTCCCCGCGGATAAAGAATTACTTAATAGAACGCACCGCTGTAACAATAAGGCACATATGTTTTAAGGCAATTTAAGTGCCATGGCACAGTTCTTAAATAATTGCCCATATGACATATAACCTACCGGTATTTATATAAATCTATAAATACCGATCGGCTATATAGGGAGTTATAACGATTAAGATCGCGGCGCGTAGGCAAACACGTCGGCACGCATCTGATGCGCATCCATCCCCGCTTCAACCAACGCATCCAGCGTGCCGTAGACCATCGCCGGAGAACCGCTGGCGTAAACATGCAGCGCCTTCAGATCCGGGAAATCCTCGCACACCGCCTCATGCAACATGCCGCAGCGCCCTTCCCAGCCGCATTGATCGCTGACGACTTTATGCAGGAACAGATTGGGCAGTTTCAGCCATTCGTCCCAGTGTTCTATTTCATAAAAGTCTTCAGGACGCCGCACGCCCCAATACAGATGCACCGGGTGCTTGAACCCGGTGGCGCGGCAATGTTCGATCAGGCTGTGAATCTGGCCCATGCCGGTACCCGCGGCGATCAGCACCAGCGGCCCGTCCGGCAACTCGGCCAGGTGGGTGTCGCCGAACGGCATCTCGATGCGCACCATGGCATTGCGTTGCAGCTGATCGATCAGGCTCAGCGCACTGCTTTCGCGCGCCAGCACATGGATTTCCAGGTCGCGCCCGGCATGGGGTGCCGAGGCCAGGGAGAACGCGGACTTCTCGCCGTTCTCTCGCTCGATCATCAAATACTGACCGGCGTGATAGCGCGGCGGCTTGCCGGCCGGCGCCCGCAGGTGCACCCGAAAGGTATCCCCGCCGACGTCCCTGCATTCAATAACCTGACACGACAAGCTGCGCACCGGCAGTTCTCCCAGCGCGAGCACGCCATCCCACAGCACGATGCAGTCTTCCAGCGGCTCAGCTATGCAAGTGTAGAACTCGCCGTGGTCCCGCACATGGCCGGCCTGTTCAACCCGGCCTTCCACCAGCAACGCCGCGCAGACGTGGCAATTGCCGTTGCGACAGCTTTGCGGGCATTCATAGCCCAAGCGCCGCGCGCCATCGAGAATCCGCTCGCCGGGCAATATCTCTAGCACTGCTCCGGAGGGCTGCAAGGTTACACGCATCAATCTATTCCTAACTGATTCCAGATGGCATCGATCCGTTTTGTCACGGCTTCATCCTTGACGATCACCCGGCCCCACTCGCGAGTGGTTTCGCCCGGCCATTTATGCGTGGCATCGAGCCCCATCTTCGACCCCAGGCCGGACACCGGCGAGGCGAAGTCGAGGTAGTCGATCGGCGTGTTGTCGATCATCACCGTGTCGCGCTTGGGGTCCATGCGCGTGGTAATGGCCCAGATCACGTCGTTCCAGTCCCGCGCGTTGATATCGTCATCAGTGACGATAACGAACTTGGTGTACATGAACTGTCGCAAAAACGACCAGACACCGAGCATTACCCGCTTGGCATGGCCCGGATACGACTTCTTCATGGTCACGATGGCCATGCGGTACGAGCAGCCTTCGGGCGGCAGGTAGAAGTCGGTGATTTCCGGGAACTGCTTCTGCAGGATCGGCACGAACACTTCGTTCAGCGCCACACCGAGAATCGCCGGTTCATCCGGTGGACGGCCGGTGTAGGTGCTGTGGTAGATCGGTTTGATCCGGTGGGTAATGCGTTCGACGGTGAACACCGGGAAGCTGTCGACTTCGTTGTAGTAACCGGTGTGGTCGCCGTACGGGCCTTCGTCGGCCATTTCGCCCGGATGGATCACGCCTTCCAGAATGATTTCGGCGGTGGCCGGCACTTGCAGGTCGTTGCCACGGCACTTCACCAGTTCGGTGCGGTTACCCCGCAGCAGACCGGCGAAGGCGTATTCGGAGAGGCTGTCCGGCACCGGCGTTACGGCGCCGAGGATGGTCGCCGGGTCAGCGCCCAACGCCACGGACACCGGGAACGGCTGGCCGGGGTGCTTCTCGCACCACTCGCGGTAATCCAGCGCGCCGCCACGGTGGCTCAGCCAACGCATGATGACCTTGTTGCGGCCGATCACTTGCTGACGGTAGATGCCGAGGTTCTGCCGGTCCTTGTTCGGGCCTTTGGTGACGGTCAGGCCCCAGGTGATCAGCGGGCCGACGTCGCCAGGCCAGCAGGTCTGCACCGGCAGCATCGCCAGGTCGACGTCGTCGCCTTCGATGACCACTTCCTGGCACACCGCGTCTTTGACCACTTTCGGCGCCATGGCGATGATCTTGCGGAAGATCGGCAGCTTGGACCACGCATCCTTCAAGCCCTTCGGCGGCTCGGGTTCCTTGAGGAACGCCAGCAACTTGCCGATCTCGCGCAGCTCGCTGACGGCCTCAGCGCCCATGCCCATGGCCACCCGCTCGGGGGTGCCGAACAGGTTGCCGAGGACCGGGATGTCGTAGCCGGTAGGGTTCTCGAACAGCAGCGCCGGGCCTTTGGCCCGCAGCGTGCGATCACAGACTTCAGTCATCTCCAGCACTGGAGAGACAGGGATCTGGATGCGTTTCAACTCTCCGCGCTGCTCAAGCTGCTGCACGAAATCCCGAAGGTCCTTGAATTTCATTGATGATGGCACCCGTAAAATAGGCGTACATCCTACCTGCTCTGCCGGCCGCTGGCAGCTTATCGCTGCTTACTTGGCCGCATTCACGTTGCCATTGCCGAGTGTGGCCTGGGCCTGCAAGCGCTTGAACAGTGGCTCAAGCACCGGCGCCACGAACCGTGCGCCGATCTCCGACAGGTGATTGTCGTCGGTATACAGCGAATGGCCGTCGCGCTCGACCCGGCAAAGTCCCGCGTCATCACACAGCAACGGCGCCGGGTCCACCACGCTCACCCCCGAATTGGCAGCGGCTATTTGCGCGAACAACTGGCTGATGAACGCCTGGCGCTTGAAGTGTTCGGTCACCGCCAGACCCACGTCATCCGTCGGCCGATGCAACATGGCCAGGCGCGTCAGGCGATATGGCGGGCTGAACTGCTGCAACGGCACCTCCTTGACCAGCCAGACGCGATGCCCGCCCTCACGCAGTTGCCGGACGGTCGCCTGCAAGCCGTCAGCCAGGCGTTGCTCGGCGGTGGCGCGGTCATAACGGCCATGGGTATCGCGCAGCACGTGCCCGAGATCGCCTTTCACATCGCCATAGAGATACAGGCTCCAACGCGCGACCAGCACCACGTCGCCCACTGCTTGCGGCTTCAACGCCCCTTCGACCCGACGATTGAAACGGGCACATCGCTGATCGTGTTCAAGCCCTTCAACCGGAATGCAGCCGGGAGAACTGGCGAGAATCACGCTGACACCATGCTTTTGCGCGCCATCATCGAACACCGGAATCAGCGCCGTGGCGTGACTGTCGCCCCAGACCAAGGCCTTTGTAGAGCTCGGTGCAAGCTTCCCGTAATGACAAAAGAGCTTGTCGTCAGGGGTCTTGTCATCGGCCAGGCAGCGCATCAGTTCGGGCCGCCACTCCTTGCCTTTGGCGTATTGCAAAGCTTGATCAGACAGGCGCGAAGGCAAGCCATCGGTCCAGCGCAGCGCTTGACCGGCCAGACCGAGGACCAGCACACCGCAACCGGCCGCGATCAGGATCTGCCGGCGTCCGGCCAACAAGCGGCGCTCGCGGAACGGTGTCTCGACAAACCGCCACGACAGGTAACCGAGCAGCAGCGTGAGCAGAATCAAACCGGCGGTATCCACCAGCCCCGGCTCCTCGACACTGGCATAGCTGGCGAAGACAAAGACCGGCCAATGCCACAGGTACCAGGAATAGGAAATCAGGCCGAGGCCGACCAGCACACGACTGGCCAGCAGTCCACCGACCAGCGTTTGCCTATGACCATTGGCCCAGATCAACGTGACCACGCCGAGGGTCGGCAACAACGCCGCCGCGCCGGGGAATGGCGTGCTTTTATCGAAGGCGAACACCGCCAGCAGAATCAGCCCGAAGCCAAACAGGCTGACGACTTGAGCGCCGGTCGCCGTCAGGCGCCAGTGACCGCGTGGCGCGACCGCCAGCATCGCGCCAGCCAATAGCTCCCAAGCACGCATCGGCAACAGAAAAAAGGCTTTCTCAGGGTGGTGCGCCACGGCCCAGACGCTGAGCCCGAACGACACCAGCAACACACCGAACAACGCCAGCCGCCAATGCTTGAGGCGGCTCGACAACAAGGTCAGCAGCAGCGGGAAGACAATGTAGAACTGCTCTTCAACCGCCAGCGACCACGTGTGCAGCAATGGCTTGAGGTCGGACGCCACATCGAAGTAACCGTCCTGGCGCATGAACAGGATGTTGGAGACGAACATCACCTGGTAGCGCACCGAGCGCCCCAGCTCTTCATAGTCCTTGGGTGCCATCAGGAACCAGCCCACCGCCAGCACCGCAGCAATCATCACAAACAGCGCCGGCAGGATCCGCCGGGCACGTCGCGCCCAGAAATCGACAAAGCTGAAACGCCCGGCCTGGCGCTGGTTCCAGATGATCGAAGTAATCAGGTAACCGGATATCACAAAGAACACGTCGACACCGACAAAGCCGCCGGTAAAGCCAGGAACGCCAAAATGGAACAACACGACCGCGATCACGGCGATTGCCCGCAAGCCGTCAATATCCCTTCGATAAGCAAGAGTGCTCATAAACAGAAAATGCCAGTCAGATTGAAGTTCTGGGTTCGTCGACCCATTTCGTTTCAGTACTGACCAACCCTAGTCGTAATCCTTCCTTTTTTTTTTGCAAAAAAAATGGCGCCCCGAAGGACGCCATTTTTAGCGGTTAAAAAACCGTCTTACTTACGCTTCATCGACAAGAAGAACTCGTCGTTGGTCTTGGTCGTTTTCAGCTTGTCGACCAGGAACTCGATGGCAGCGATTTCGTCCATCGGGTGCAGCAGCTTGCGCAGGATCCACATGCGCTGCAACTCGTCGTCCGCGGTCAGCAACTCTTCGCGGCGGGTGCCGGAACGGTTGATGTTGATGGCCGGGAACACGCGTTTTTCAGCGATGCGGCGATCCAGAGGCAGTTCCATGTTGCCGGTGCCTTTGAATTCCTCGTAGATCACTTCGTCCATTTTCGAGCCGGTTTCAACCAGCGCGGTGGCGATGATGGTCAGCGAGCCGCCCTCTTCGATGTTCCGTGCAGCGCCGAAGAAACGTTTCGGTTTCTCCAGGGCGTGGGCATCGACACCACCGGTGAGCACTTTGCCGGAGCTCGGGATCACGGTGTTGTAGGCGCGAGCCAGACGGGTGATGGAGTCGAGCAGGATCACCACGTCTTTCTTGTGTTCGACCAGGCGCTTGGCCTTCTCGATCACCATTTCGGCAACCTGCACGTGGCGGGTTGGCGGCTCATCGAACGTCGAGGCAACCACTTCGCCGCGCACGGTGCGCTGCATTTCGGTAACTTCTTCCGGACGCTCATCGATCAGCAGCACGATCAGGTGAACTTCAGGATTGTTACGTGCGATGTTCGCTGCGATGTTCTGCAGCATGATCGTTTTACCGGCTTTGGGCGGTGCAACGATCAGACCGCGCTGGCCTTTGCCGATCGGGGCGCACAGGTCGATGACACGACCGGTCAAGTCTTCGGTGGAACCGTTGCCGGCTTCCATCTTCATGCGCACGGTCGGGAACAGCGGGGTCAGGTTCTCGAAGAGAATCTTGTTTTTCGCGTTCTCGGGACGATCGTAGTTGATCGTGTCGACCTTGAGCAGTGCGAAATAACGCTCGCCTTCCTTGGGAGGGCGGATCTTGCCAACGATGGTGTCACCGGTGCGCAAGTTGAAGCGACGGATCTGGCTCGGCGAGACGTAGATATCGTCTGGGCCAGCGAGATAGGAAGCGTCAGCAGAGCGGAGGAAGCCGAAGCCGTCCTGGAGAATCTCCAGCACGCCATCACCGGAGATTTCCTCGCCGCTTTTCGCGTGCTTTTTGAGCAGGGAGAAAATCACGTCCTGCTTGCGCGAACGGGCCATATTTTCTATGCCCATCTGTTCGGCCAATTCGAGCAGTTCGGTAATCGGCTTTTGCTTGAGTTCAGTCAGATTCATATAGGAATGACGTAATCATTTATGGAGGGGGGAAATTAAGCTTTTGGCTTAATGAGGCCGCGCCGCAGAGAAGGCGACAGGATCGCGTACTTATTCGAAAAGGAGTGCGTCGGCGACGGCTAGCAGGGGGCAGTGGAGAAACCAGTGCGGGGCCGAATGTACCACCTGAGTTTCGGAGCGTCTAGCCCTGAATACGCAAAAAGCCCCGCAATATGCGGGGCTTTTCTTACAACGTCGCCGACTTAGATGTTGGCGTCGAGGAATGCAGCCAGTTGCGACTTGGACAGCGCGCCAACCTTGGTCGCTTCCACGTTGCCGTTCTTGAACAGCATCAGGGTCGGGATACCGCGCACGCCGTGCTTGGCCGGGGTTTCCTGGTTTTCATCGATGTTCAGTTTGGCAATGGTCAGCTTGCCTTTGTACGTTTCAGCAATTTCGTCCAGGACAGGAGCGATCATTTTGCAAGGGCCGCACCATTCAGCCCAGTAGTCGACCAGTACAGCGCCTTCGGCCTTGAGTACGTCGGCCTCGAAGCTAGCGTCGCTAACGTGTTTGATAAGATCGCTGCTCATGGAAGTCTCCAGGTTGTAAGCAAAAAAACGTGGCCCATCATAGCCGTCCTTCCCTCGTTCAGGAAGGTGCAGATGATTGAGTCTCGCTATGGTGGCGCATGAGTTTGGGTATAGCTCAAGTCAGGAGGTGGCGGGGGCGACGAAGGCAATTCCGGTGCGCAGTGCGGCATTGCGTACATGTTCCTGCATCGCCTTCTGTGCCGCCCCGGACGCCCGGCGCGCCAGTGCGCGGAGGATCTTGCGGTGCTCCTGCCAGGTTTCCATGGCCCGCTCGGCCCGGATGAACGGTAGCTTCTGGCTCTCCAGAAAGATGTCGGCGCTGGCGGTGAGGATGCTCAGCATCGCCTGATTACCGCTGGCCAGCAGGATGCGCCGATGAAAGTCGAAGTCCAAACGAGCGGCGGCATCGAAGTCGCCGGCCTTCAGTTCGGTACGCATGGCGGCGACGTTGTCTTCCAGGGCATCGAGATCAAACGTGCTCAACGTCACCGCCGCCAGCCCCGCCGCAAAACCTTCCAGGGCATAGCGCAACTGAAAAATATCCAGCGGCGAAGCCTGGGCCGCGAACGGCCAACTGGCCGCCGCATCACCTCGCGGCAACTCCACCGGCGCCTGCACGAACACACCCTTGCCCGGTTGAATGCTGATCACCCCCAGCGCACTCAGGGACGACAACGCCTCACGCAACGACGCCCGGCTAACCCCCAATTGCACCGCCAGGTCCCGTTGCGAGGGCAAGGCATCCCCCGCCCCGAAGCCTTGTTCGGTGATCAGTTTGCGGATGGCTTGCAGCGCCACTTCAGGTACGGCGCGAGAGATCGAGTTCATGGTTTTTCGGACGAACCAGGCCAATGAGCGGCTAGTTGTAAAGCTATTCGCCGCGCCCGGCAAGTCGTGCCCCACCGGGGTTCGGCGAGCAACGGCGGTGCGCTATCGGGGTGCGAAACCGGACCTGACTGTTCAGACCAGTAAGACCGAGCAACCCCAGCAAACCCGTGGCCTGCCGCCCCAGAAGCCCGATGTTGGCATGCCCCGTGCTCTGTCGAATCGCAGAAAACTTCCCGCCGATTCGGAGATTTGCCATGACCCAGCGTTACAGCGCCCTCCTCGCCGCCCTGTTTGCCAGCCTGATGCTGAGCCAGGCACCCGCCCACGCCGACGGTCTGGAGGATGTGGTCAAGCGCGGCACCCTCAAGGTCGCCGTGCCCCAGGACTTCCCGCCGTTCGGCTCGGTCGGCCCGGACATGAAACCCCGGGGCCTGGACATCGACACCGCCAAACTGCTGGCCGACCAGCTCAAGGTCAAACTCGAACTGACCCCGGTCAACAGCACCAACCGCATTCCGTTCCTGACCACCGGCAAGGTCGACTTGGTGATTTCCAGCCTCGGCAAGAACCCTGAGCGGGAGAAAGTCATCGACTTCTCCAGCGCCTACGCACCGTTCTACCTCGCCGTGTTCGGCCCGCCAGACGCGGCGATCAAAACTCTGGACGACCTCAAGGGCAAGACCATCAGCGTCACCCGTGGCGCCATCGAAGACATCGAGCTGACCAAAGTCGCCCCCGAAGGCGTGACCATCAAGCGCTTCGAAGACAACAACTCGACCATCGCCGCCTACCTCGCCGGCCAGGTCGACCTGATCGCCAGCGGCAACGTGGTGATGGTGGCGATCAGCGAGAAAAACCCGAAACGCGTGCCGGCGCTGAAAGTGAAGCTCAAGGACTCGCCGGTCTACGTCGGCGTGAACAAGAACGAAGCGGCGTTGCTGGACAAGGTCAACCAGATCATCGCCACCGCCAAGACCGACGGTTCGCTGGAAAAGAACGCCATGACCTGGCTCAAAGAGCCGCTGCCGGCCGATCTCTGATCGCCGCGCAGGAGACTAAACATGGCTTACCAGTTCGATTTTCTACCGGTGGTGCAAAACACCGACCTGTTGCTGCGCGGTGCGCTGTTCACCCTTGAACTGACGGCCATCGGCGCCGTGTTCGGCGTGGGCCTGGGCATTGTCGGGGCGCTGGTGCGGGCATGGAACATCCGCCCGTTCTCGGCAATCTTCGGGGTCTACGTCGAGTTGATCCGCAACACGCCGTTCCTGGTGCAGTTGTTTTTCATCTTCTTCGGCCTGCCTTCGCTCGGCGTGCAGATTTCCGAATGGCAGGCGGCGGTGCTGGCGATGGTGATCAACCTCGGGGCTTATTCGACTGAAATCATTCGCGCCGGCATTCAAGCGATTCCCCGTGGCCAGCTGGAAGCCGCCGCCGCGTTGGCGATGAGCCGCTTCGAAGCCTTTCGCCACGTGGTGTTGCTGCCGGCGCTGGGCAAGGTGTGGCCGGCGCTGAGCAGCCAGATCATCATCGTCATGCTCGGCTCGGCGGTGTGCTCGCAGATCGCCACCGAAGAGTTGAGCTTCGCCGCCAACTTCATTCAGTCGCGCAACTTCCGCGCCTTTGAAACCTACGCCCTGACCACGCTGATCTACCTGTGCATGGCGCTGATGATTCGCCAGCTATTGAACTGGATTGGCCGGCGCTACATTTCACGGAGCAGCCAATGAGCGATTTCACCTTCTGGGACGTGGTGCGCAACCTGCTCACGGGCCTGCAATGGACCCTGGCGTTGTCGCTGGTGGCGTTTATCGGCGGTGGCGTGATTGGTTTGCTGGTCATGGTCATGCGCATCTCGAAAAAGACCTTTCCCCGCAGCTTCGCCCGCACCTACATCGAACTGTTCCAGGGCACGCCGCTGCTGATGCAGCTGTTCCTGGTGTTCTTCGGCGTGGCGTTGGCCGGGGTGGAGATTTCGCCGTGGATGGCGGCGGCGGTGGCATTGACGTTGTTCACCAGCGCCTATCTCGCGGAGATCTGGCGCGGTTGCGTCGATTCGATCCCCAATGGCCAGTGGGAAGCCTCATCGAGCCTGGCGCTGAACCCACTGGAGCAATTGCGCTACGTGATCCTGCCGCAAGCCCTGCGCATCGCCGTGGCGCCGACCGTGGGTTTCTCGGTGCAAGTGGTCAAAGGCACCGCCGTCACCTCGATCATCGGCTTCACCGAACTGACCAAGACCGGCGGCATGTTGGCCAACGCCACGTTTGAACCGTTCATGGTCTACGGCCTGGTCGCCCTTGGTTACTTTTTGCTCTGCTACCCCTTGTCCCTCAGTGCGCGCTACCTGGAAAGGAGACTGCATGCCTCTGCTTAGAATTTCGGCCCTGCATAAATATTACGGCGACCACCATGTGCTCAAAGGCATCGACCTGAGTGTCGAGGAAGGCCAGGTGGTGGCGATCATCGGTCGCAGTGGCTCGGGCAAATCCACCTTGCTCCGTACCTTGAATGGTTTGGAGTCGATCAACGACGGCGTGATCGAAGTCGACGGCGAATACCTCGACGCCGCCCGCGCCGACCTGCGCAGCTTGCGGCAGAAGGTCGGGATGGTGTTCCAGCAGTTCAACCTGTTTCCGCACCTGACCGTGGGCGAGAACGTGATGCTCGCGCCGCAGGTAGTGCAGAAAGTGCCCAAGGCGAAAGCTAAAGAGCTGGCAAAAGCGATGCTGGAACGGGTCGGCCTGGGGGAAAAATTTGATGCGTTCCCGGATCGACTGTCCGGCGGCCAGCAACAGCGCGTGGCGATTGCCCGGGCCCTGGCGATGTCGCCCAAGGTGTTGCTGTGCGACGAGATCACCTCGGCGCTGGACCCGGAACTGGTCAATGAAGTGCTGAGCGTGGTCCGGCAACTGGCCAAGGAAGGCATGACGTTGATCATGGTCACCCACGAGATGCGTTTTGCCCGGGAGGTGGGGGATAAGTTGGTGTTCATGCATCAGGGCAAGGTGCATGAGGTGGGGGATCCGAAGCTGTTGTTCGCCAATCCGCAAACGGCGGAGCTGGCGAATTTTATCGGCACGGTTGAAGCCGCCGGTTAACGATCGTTCCCACGCTCCCGCGTGGGAATACAGCCCGGGACGCTCCGCGTCCCACTGGAACGCAGAGCGTCCCTTGAGGCATTCCTACGCGGAGCGTGGGAACGATCGGACTCGGGTGCTCTGGATCAAGGCTTTGCGCCGTACGCGTTGGCGTCAGCGTTTGATCGTGGCACGATGTCGGGGTTATCGACCGAGACCCCCTGACCATGCCGCAATCCCAAGCCAAGAATCTGTCCCTGATCGCCGCAATCGACCTGGGCTCCAACAGCTTTCACATGGTCGTGGCCAAGGCCCAGAACGGCGAAATCCGTATTCTTGAGCGCCTCGGCGAAAAGGTCCAACTGGCCGCCGGCATCGACGACGAGCGCCAGCTCAACGAAGAATCCATGCAGCGCGGGCTTGATTGCCTCAAGCGTTTTGCCCAACTGATCAACGGTATGCCCCCCGGCGCCGTGCGCATCGTTGGCACCAACGCCCTGCGTGAAGCCCGCAACCGTGGCGAATTCATCCGCCGCGCCGAAGAAATCCTCGGCCACCCGGTGGAAGTCATCTCCGGCCGTGAAGAAGCTCGCCTGATCTACCTCGGCGTCTCCCACACCCTCGCCGACACCCCGGGCAAGCGCCTGGTGGCCGACATCGGCGGTGGCAGTACCGAATTCATCATCGGCCAGCGCTTCGAGCCGCTGCTGCGCGAAAGCCTGCAAATGGGTTGCGTCAGCTACACCCAGCGTTACTTCAAAGATGGCAAGGTCACCCCGGCCCGTTACGCCCAGGCGTACACCGCGGCACGGTTGGAGATCATGAGCATCGAGCACGCCCTGCACCGCCTGACCTGGGATGAAGCCATCGGCTCCTCGGGCACCATCCGCGCCATCGGCCTGGCGCTGAAGGCTGGCGGGCACGGCACCGGCGAAGTGAACGCCCAGGGCCTGGCCTGGCTCAAGCGCAAATTGATGAAGCTGGGTGATGTCGAAAAAATCGACTTCGAGGGCATCAAGCCCGACCGCCGCGCAATCTTCCCGGCCGGCCTGGCGATTCTCGAAGCGATCTTCGACGCCCTCGAACTGCAACGCATGGACCACTGTGAAGGCGCCCTGCGTGAAGGCGTGCTCTACGACCTGCTGGGCCGTCATCATCACGAAGACGTCCGTGAGCGCACCCTCAGCTCGTTGATGGAGCGTTATCACGTCGATCTGGAACAAGCGGCGCGGGTTGAACGCAAGGCCCTGCATGCCTTCGATCAAGTGGCCGAAGACTGGGACCTGGACGACGGCGTCTGGCGCGAACTGCTGGGCTGGGCCGCCAAGGTCCATGAAGTCGGCCTGGACATCGCCCACTATCACTACCACAAGCACGGCGCCTACCTGATCGAGCACTCGGACCTGGCCGGCTTCTCTCGCGAAGACCAGCAAATGCTCGCGCTGCTGGTACGCGGTCACCGCCGCAATATCCCCAAGGACAAATTTGCCGAGTTCGGCAGCGATGGCAGCAAGCTGATTCGCCTGTGCGTGCTGCTGCGCTTTGCGATCCTGTTCCACCACATCCGCGGCACCCAGGAAATGCCTCAGGTCATCCTGCGCGCCAACGGCGACAGCCTCGATGTGTTGTTCCCGGAAAACTGGCTGGACGAAAACCAGCTGACCCAGGCCGACTTCGCCCTGGAAGCGGAATGGCTGACGCGCGTCGGGTTCACTCTGAACGTGCGCTGAAACGTGCACTGAAATTGAAAAAGGCCTTCTTCGGAAGGCCTTTTTTATGCCTGCCATTCGGCAGGCGACTCCCTCCCACAGGGTTTTGCGCGTTAGCGAACCGCCAGAATCGGACTCCCCAACCGCTCCAGCAACGTCGCCTGGGCACTGCGCGGGTTCTGGTTGCCGGTCGGGGTGTTGCGGATGTAGCGCCCGTCCGCCTGCAAGCTCCAGCTATGCGTGTTATCGGTCAGATAAAGCTCCAGCTCTTTCTTGACCCGCATGATCAGCTTCTTGCCTTCCACCGGGAAGCACGTCTCGACGCGCTTATCGAGGTTGCGCTCCATCCAGTCGGCGCTGGAGAGGAACATCTGCTCTTCGCCGCCGTTGAGGAAGTAGAACACCCGGGTGTGTTCCAGGAAGCGGCCGATGATCGAGCGCACGTGGATGTTGTGCGATACCCCGGCGATGCCCGGACGCAGGCAGCACATGCCGCGCACCACCAGATCGATGCGCACACCCGACTGACTGGCCTTGTACAGCGCGCGGATGATCTTCGGATCGGTCAGCGAGTTGAACTTGGCAATGATGTGCGCCGGTTTGCCGTCGAGGGCGAACTGGGTTTCCCGGGCAATCATGTCGAGCATGCCCTTCTTCAGCGTGAACGGCGCGTGCAGCAACTTCTTCATGCGCAGGGTCTTGCCCATGCCGATCAACTGGCTGAACAGTTTGCCGACGTCTTCGCACAAGGCGTCGTCGGAGGTCAGCAAGCTGTAGTCGGTGTACAGACGGGCGTTGGCCGCGTGGTAGTTGCCGGTGCCCAAGTGCGCGTAACGCACGATTTCGCCGGCCTCGCGACGCAGGATCAGCATCATCTTGGCGTGGGTCTTGAAGCCGACCACGCCGTAAATCACCACCGCACCGGCCGCTTGCAGACGGCTGGCCAGTTGCAGGTTGGACTCTTCGTCGAACCGCGCACGCAATTCGATCACCGCGGTGACTTCCTTGCCGTTACGCGCCGCGTCGACCAGTGCATCGACGATTTCCGAGTTGGCGCCGGAGCGGTACAGGGTCTGACGGACCGCCAATACATGCGGGTCCTTGGCCGCCTGGCGCAGCAGATCGACCACTGGAGTGAAGGACTCGAACGGGTGCAGCAGCAGGATGTCCTGCTTACTGATCACGCTGAAGATGTTCTCGCTGTTTTGCAGCAGTTTCGGGATCTGCGGGGTGAACGGCGTGTATTGCAGCGCTCGCTGACTGTCCAGACCGGTGATGCTGAACAGGCGGGTCAGGTTGACCGGACCATTGACCTGATACAGCTCGGTCTCGTGCAGGTTGAACTGCTTGAGCAAGTAGTCGGACAGGTGTTTCGGACAGGTGTCGGCGACTTCCAGACGCACCGCGTCACCGTAGCGACGGGAGAACAACTCGCCGCGCAGGGCGCGGGCCAGGTCTTCCACGTCTTCGGTGTCGACGGCGAGGTCGGCGTTTCGGGTCAGACGGAACTGGTAGCAGCCCTTGACCTTCATGCCCTGGAACAGGTCATCGGCGTGCGCATGGATCATCGACGACAGGAACACGTAGTTGTCGCCTGCGCCGCCCACCTCTTCCGGCAACTTGATGACGCGCGGCAGCAGACGTGGCGCCGGGATGATCGCCAGACCGGAGTCGCGACCGAAGGCATCGATGCCTTCCAGCTCGACGATGAAGTTCAGGCTCTTGTTCACCAGCAACGGGAACGGGTGCGTCGGGTCCAGGCCGATCGGGGTGATGATCGGCGCGATCTCGTCGCGGAAATAACGACGGACCCAGGTTTTGATCTTGGTCGTCCAGTGACGACGACGGATGAAGCGGACCTGATGTTTCTCCAGTTCCGGCAACAGAATGTCGTTGAGGATCGCGTACTGGCGGTCGACGTGACCGTGCACCAGTTCGCTGATCCGGGCCAGGGCCTGATGCGGTTGCAGACCATCGGCGCCGGCCTGTTCACGGGCGAAGGTGATCTGCTTCTTCAGGCCGGCCACGCGAATCTCGAAGAACTCGTCCAGGTTGCTGGAGAAGATCAGCAGGAATTTCAGCCGCTCCAGCAACGGGTAGGACTCATCCAGCGCCTGTTCCAGCACGCGGATGTTGAACTGCAGTTGCGAGAGCTCGCGATGGATGTACAGGCTGCTGTCATCCAGGCCGGGGATGGCAATCGCCGGCGCCGCGACGGCGGGTTCGGTCACCACCGCGGCGGGAGCTGGCTCTACGTCCGGCGGGGTTTCGTCGATTTGCTCCACCACGGGCTGAGCCTCTTTTACGGCAACTTCAGTGAGTCCTTCGGTATTCATGGAATGTTCCTGGGAGGGCTTATTTTTGCTCTCGTAACAATTGGGCAGCGCGCACGGCAAAGTAAGTGAGGATGCCATCTGCGCCTGCACGTTTAAAAGCGGTCAGGGATTCGAGAATAACCCCTTCGCTCAACCAGCCATTCTGGATCGCCGCCATGTGCATGGCGTATTCGCCGCTGACTTGGTAAACAAACGTCGGCACTTTGAATTCTTCTTTGACCCGGTAAAGGATGTCCAGATACGGCATGCCTGGCTTGACCATGACCATATCCGCGCCTTCTGACAAGTCCGCCGCCACTTCGTGCAGGGCTTCGTTGCCGTTGGCCGGGTCCATCTGATAGGAGGCCTTGTTGGCCTTGCCCAGGTTCAGCGCCGAACCGACTGCATCGCGGAACGGGCCATAATAGGCGCTGGCGTACTTCGCCGAGTAAGCCATGATCCGCACATTGACGTGATCGGCCAGCTCAAGGGCTTCGCGGATCGCCTGGATACGCCCGTCCATCATGTCCGACGGGGCCACCACCTGGGCGCCGGCTGCGGCGTGGGACAGCGCCTGTTTGACCAGCGCATCGACGGTGATGTCGTTCTGCACGTAGCCTTCTTCGTCGAGGATACCGTCCTGGCCGTGGGTGGTGAACGGGTCCAGGGCGACGTCGGTGATAACACCCAGTTCCGGGAAGCGATCACGCAGGGCGCGGGTGGCGCGCTGGGCGATGCCGTCCGGGTTCCAGGCTTCGGCGGCGTCCAACGACTTGAGTTCTGGTGGCGTGACCGGGAACAGCGCCACTGCCGGAATCCCCAGCTCGACCCACTTCGCCGCTTCTTCCAGCAACAGATCGATGGTCAGGCGTTCCACGCCCGGCATCGACGCCACCGCTTCGCGACGGTTTTCACCGTCCAGCACGAACACCGGCAGGATCAGGTCATCGACGGTCAGGACGTTTTCACGGACCAGTCGACGCGAGAATTCATCACGACGGTTGCGACGCAGGCGGGTAGCAGGAAACAAACGGTTGGCGGGGGTAAAGCTCACGGCAGACTCCTGAGCCCGCGCTGGCAGGCGAGCGTGACAGTTATAAGCGGCCATTATGACGAACAGATGACAGTTGTGCTTATCCCCGTGACACGTAGTCGCATTCCATTGTCGTTGTAGGAATTGTTCACGTCGAGACACATTTGGACACTTTCATGAATGTGCACGAAGGGTTAGGCTGCGCGTTCATTTCGCCAGCACCCAGACAATGCTCCAACAATTTCTGCATGACTTCGGCTACTTTGCCCTTTTTCTCGGCACGTTCTTCGAAGGCGAAACCATCCTGGTGCTCGCGGGCTTCCTCGCGTTTCGCGGATACATGGACATCAATCTGGTCGTCGTCGTGGCGTTCTTCGGCAGTTATGCCGGTGATCAGCTGTGGTACTTCCTGGGGCGCAAGCACGGCCGCAAATTGCTGGCGCGCAAACCGCGCTGGCAATTGATGGGCGACCGCGCGCTGGAGCACATCCGCAAGCACCCGGACATCTGGGTCCTGAGCTTCCGCTTTGTCTACGGCCTGCGCACGGTGATGCCAGTGGCGATCGGCCTGTCGGGTTATCCGCCGGGACGTTACCTGCTGCTGAACGGGATTGGTGCCGCGGTCTGGGCCTCCGCGCTCGCAGCGGCGGCCTATCACTTCGGTGCGGTGCTCGAAGGCATGCTGGGCAGCGTCAAGAAGTACGAGCTATGGGTGCTCGGCGCGCTGCTCGTGCTGGGCCTGGGCCTGTGGCTGCGCCGGCGCTTCAAGAATGCGCGCCTGGCGAAGAAGATCTACGCCGACGAGCAAGCCTTGAAAGCCGAACAAGCCCGGATCAGCGAGCCTAAGACGCCAATCGAGTGAAGCGGTTTCTACACCAGTAGAGCCCGATGGCGCTGAGCAGGCTGTAACTGAACAGGCCGGCCCAGCCCACCGCGCTGGCCGGCCACAGCCCGACCAGCGGCGCCAGCCACACCAGCGGCAGGTTCGACGCCAGCCGCAGCAGCTCCAGCTTCCACGCCCACGGGCGATTCTCCAGGGCCACGCCCAAGGTAAACAGACCCAGCGCGATCGCGCTCCAGCCGAGCAGCAACGCGGCGGCCGGCAGGCTCTGTTCCAGGTTCATCAAATAGCTGCCCAACGCGATGTAGACGCCGAACTGCAACGCCACATACCGCTGCTGGCGCCCGTCCAGCGGCACTTCGAATTTGCGGAACTGGCTCAGATCCGGCTTGTGCATCGGGTACCGGGCCGCCACGTCCGCCGGGCGCCAACCGGTACGCATGAACCAGATCCGCAACTTGTCCCACTTGCTCTGCGCGCGCTTCGCGTCATCCCACAACTGCGCATAAAACTGCAGGTTGGCCCACAGCGGATTCCAGCTCGCCAACGGCGTGGTCACGCCAAAAATCACCGGTTCGTTGGCGTCCTCTTCCTGGAACGAGCCAAATAGACGGTCCCAAATAATGAACACCCCGCCGTAGTTGCGATCCATGTAGAGAGCGTTCTGTGCATGGTGGGCCCGATGATTGGATGGCGTGACGAAGCACCACTCGAACCAGCCAAGCGTGGGAATGTGTTTGGTATGCACCCAGAATTGATACAGCAGGTTCAGCGCCGCGACGCTGACAAACACCAGCAACGGCACGCCGAGCACGGCCATGGGCAGGTAGAAGATCCAGCTCAGCAGAAAACCGGTGCTGGTCTGGCGCAACGCGGTGGAGAGGTTGTAGTCCTCGCTCTGGTGATGCACCGAATGCGCGGCCCACAGGATGTTGCGCTCGTGGCCCATGCGGTGCAGCCAGTAATAGCAAAAGTCATACAGGACGAACGCGAATACCCAGACCCAGACGCTGTCGCCCGAGAGTTTGAACAGCGCCAGATGCTCCAGGGCAAACGCGTAAGTCACCAGGCCAACGCCCTTGGTCAACAGGCCGGTGGTGGTGGACAACACGCCGGTGCTGATGCTGTTGATCGCGTCGGCCAGTCGATAATTGCGCACCCCGCGCCAACGGTCGGCCAGCAGTTCGACGGCGATCAGCACGAAGAAAAACGGCACCGCATACAGAATGAAATTCATGACGCGACCTGAAGGCAATTGTGATGACTGATCCTAGGCCTCGCCGCGAATTAACCCTATGGCAACCCGCGACAAATTAGTGGACATTTAGCGCCATGAACCTGGAGAAAAGCCCATGAGCAAAAAAATTGCAGTGATCCTTTCCGGCTGTGGCGTGTACGACGGCGCCGAAATCCACGAAAGCGTGATCACCCTGCTGCGCCTGGACCAGCGTGGTGCCCAGGTGCAGTGCTTCGCGCCGAACATTGCGCAGTTGCATGTAATCAACCACCTGACCGGCGAAGAAATGCCCGAGTCGCGCAATGTGCTGGTGGAATCGGCGCGCATCACCCGGGGCAATATCAAGGACATCCGCGAAGCCAACGTCGAAGACTTCGATGCGTTGATCGTGCCGGGCGGTTTCGGCGCGGCGAAGAACCTGTCCAATTTTGCCGTCGAAGGCGCTGGCTGCACGGTACAACCGCAAGTCCTGGCGCTGGCCGAAGCCTTTGCCGAAGCCGCTAAACCGGTGGGGTTGATCTGCATCTCGCCGGCGCTGGCGGCGAAGATCTACGGCCCGGGCGTGACGTGCACCATTGGTAATGATGCCGAAACGGCGGCGGCCATGAACAAAATGGGCGCGACCCACGCCGATTGCGCCGTGGGCGATATTGTCGAAGACAAGGCGCGCAAGTTGGTGAGTACACCGGCGTATATGTTGGCGCAGACGATCAGCGAGGCGGCGTCGGGGATCAATAAGTTGGTCGACCGTGTGCTCGAACTGACCCACGAAAACGACGCCTGACACCGGACACCTGATCGTTCCCACGCTCTGCGTGGGAATGCCTCAACGGACGCTCCGCGTTCGGCTCTGGATGGGACGCGGAGCGTCCCGGGCTGCATTCCCACGCGGAGCGTGGGAACGATCATTGTGCCCGGGTCAGCCGAGTGAGGATCCGATCCAGCGCATTGGCAAACGCCTGTTTCTCCCGCTCGCCAAATGGCGCGGGCCCGCCGCTCATCTGGCCCTGCTCGCGCAGGTCAGTGAACAGATTACGCACCGCCAATCTGTCGCCCATGTTCTGCGCATCGAACTCTTTGCCCCGCGGGTCCAGCGCCGCAACACCCTTCTTCACCAGGCGATCAGCCAACGGCACATCGCTGCAAATCACCAGCTCACCGGGCACCGCGTGTTCCACTAGATAATCGTCGGCCGCATCCGGGCCACTGGGCACCACGATCAGCTTCACCAGCGCCAGGCCGGGCTTGATCTGCGGCTGACCGGCCACCAGCACCACTTCGTACTGGCGCTTGAGGGCGAATTTCACCACCAGATCCTTGGCCGCCCTTGGGCAAGCGTCGGCATCGATCCACACACGCATTGTGTTTCCTCTTAAAAGCATCGCGGGCAAGCCTTGCTCCTACAGGTTATACGCAACCGGCGCATGAATCCTGTAGCAGCGAGGCTTGCCCGCGAATGGGGACGACGCGGACTTAAGACGTCTGCACCCGCCGCTTCTCAGCCATCCGGCTACGACTGTAAAGCACGACAATCGCAATAATCGCCACCACCTGCGCACTCAGCGAATACGCATCAGCGTGGATCCCCAACCAGTCGAAGTCAAAGAACGGCACCGGCCGGGTGCCGAAGATCCCGGCTTCCTGCAACGCCTTCACCCCATGCCCGGCAAACACCACCGACAACGCGCACAGCAACCCGGCGTTGATGCCGAAGAACAGCGCCAGCGGCAGTTTCGCCGAACCGCGCAGGATCACCCAGGCCAGGCCGACCAGCAACACCAGCGCCGTGGCACCGCCGGCCAATACCGCGTTGTGCCCGGCGGGACCGGCCTGCAGCCACAGGGTTTCGTAGAACAGGATCACTTCGAACAGTTCGCGATACACCGAGAAGAACGCCAGGATCGCAAAGCCGAAACGCCCGCCGCCGCCCACCAGGCTGCTCTTGATGTAATCCTGCCAGGCCGCCGCGTGGCGACGGTCGTGCATCCACACGCCAAGCCAAAGCACCATGACACTGGCAAACAACGCCGTCGCGCCCTCCAGCAATTCACGCTGGGCGCCGCTGACATCGATCACATACGCCGCCAGCGCCCAGGTCCCGAGTCCCGCCAACAACGCCAACCCCCAACCGACGTTGACGCTGCGCACCGCCGATTGCTGGCCGGTATTGCGCAGGAACGCGAGGATCGCCGCCAGCACCAGAATCGCTTCCAGGCCTTCGCGCAGCAGAATCAACAGGCCGGAGATGTAGCTCAGGGACCAGCTCAAGCCATCGCTGCCCAGCAGGCCAGCGGATTGCTTCAACTTGGCCTTGGCCGCGTCCAGACGCTGCTCGACCTGGGCCAGCGGCAAACCATCCTGCAACGACTGACGGTAGGCCATCAGGGATTTTTCAGTGTCTTTGCGCACGTTGGCGTCGACGTTGTCCAGGGAGCTTTCGACCAGTTCGAAGCCTTCCAGGTACGCGGCCACCGACAGGTCGTAGGCCTGATCGTGCTCGCCAGTCCGGTAGGCGGCGATGCTTTTGTCGAGCGTTGCGGCGGTGTAATCGAGCAACTGCGCCGGGCCACGCTTGACCTGGGGCGGTTGCGCCCGCTGCGCACGGAACGTCGCCACGGCTTGCGGGCCTTCGGCGGCCAGCACTTCGGCCGGGGTCTGACGGGCCAGGTCGGCGATGTTGTAGGTCTTTTCGGATTTAGCGGCGCCCGGGTCGGCGCTGAAACCAGCAATATAAGTCGCCAGATCCCAGCGCTGACGGTCATCCAGCTGGTCGGCGAAGGACGGCATGTCGGTGCCTTCGACGCCCTGGCCCAGGGTGTTGTAGATCCCGTAGAGGCTCAGGCGATCCAGCCGCGTTGCATCCCGCAGGTTGGCCGGCGCCGGGGTCATGCCAACGCCGGCCGGGCCGTCACCGGCGCCCGCATCGCCGTGGCACACCGAGCATTGCTGGGCATACAGCGGCGCGCCGCGAGTCGGGTCCGGGGTGATCACCGGGGCCTGGCTGACTTCATAGGCTACGGCCAGCTTCGCACCGAGCTGACGGGCCTGACGCACGACGTCGGCGCTGTCCCTGCGAGCGACGATAGCCGCGCGCAGGTTGCTAACGCCCTGCTCCAGCTCGGCGCGCTCGGGCCTGGCCGGCAATTCGGCGATCAAACCTTGCAGAACCACCATGAACTCTTGTTGTTCGCGGTACTCGGACTCATCAATGACCTTGCCGGCCTCGACCGTCGCCGGGTAATCAGCGCCAATGTAGTCGAGTAAATGCAGCGCTTTGGGCGCGCCTTCGGCAGTCTCGGCCAGCGCATTGAAGCTGCAAAGCGCGATCACCGGCAGCACTAGCCACGCCAGAAAACGAGAGGAGGCAGTCATGAATGAATCTCAAATGGAAATACGAAGTAACACATTGTTCACTCCCAATGAGTTTCACTCAAGCTTTGTCTACGCCGGCCGCTGACGAACAGGAACAAAGTGCCATCATTCAAGTCTATAATTTGCCGCCTCTTGGCGGCTTATCTTCAAGGAAGACACACAGCAAATGGCCACCCGCCTGCGCTTCTGGTTTGTCCTCAGTACGTGCCTGCTACTGAGCGCGTGCACCTCGTTCCGTGACTACAACGCGGAGCTCGACGAGACCCTCTACTATTTCAGGGGCGGCGATATCGAAAGCGCTGTTGCCGTGCTCGACCGCAACAACCCCATTGCCCCCGGCGACCTCCTCTACAACTTCGAGCGGGGTGAGTTGTTGCGCATGAACGGTGACATGAGCGGCAGTTACGCCAATTGGGACTACGCCGACCGCTTGATCGAAGGGTGGGCAAACTCGCCCTATTTCGGCACGTTCAAAGGCTTCACCGACTTCAACAGCTACGGCGCCAACGACAAAGTGCGCTTATACGACGGCCATGATTTCGAGAAAGTCGCGCTGACCACGCAAATGGCCCTGATGTTGCTCTCCGCGGCCGAGACGGAAAAGGCTCGCGTCGCGATCAAGAAAACCCACGAGCGCGAGGCGATCATTGCCGACAAGCGTGACTTGGAATACCTGGCCCTGGAAAACCAGGCGAAGGATCAGGGGGTCGCGCTGCAATACAAAGACCTTCAGGGCTACCCGGTGGCAACCCTCGACGCTCCCGAAGTGGTCGCGCTGAAAAACAGCTACCAGAGCGCGTTCAGCCATTACCTCGCCGGGTTCATCTATGAATCACTGGATGAGAAAGACCTCGCCGCGCCGGGTTATCGCCAGGCCATCGAACTGCGCCCGAATACACCGCTGCTGGAACAAGCCTTGCGCAACCTGGCCAAATCCCCGCTCAAGGCTGGCGAGGCCGATGTGCTGTTGATCGTGCAAACCGGTCTGGCGCCGGCGCTGCAGTCGGTGCGCGTGCCGATTTCGGTCGACGTCGAGGGCCAGACCTTCATTACCAACATGTCGTTTCCGGCCGTCGTCCCCGACACCTCCACGCCACCGGTGGACTTCATAACGGTGGACGACAAAAAACAGAAGCTGACCCTGATCAACAGCTTCGGCGACATGTCGCGCCGTTCATTGCGTGACGACATGCCGGGGATTATTCAACGCACGCTGCATCGCGCCCGCACCAATGCCCAATACCTGGCGTTCCTGAAAAAACGCAGCCCGGAGAAACTTGAAGAGGAAATGCTGCGGCAAACCCAGCAAGAGGACGCCGATACCCGTGTCTGGCGCACCTTGCCCGACAGGACCTTGATCGCCCGAATCCGGCTGAGCAAGGGCATGCACCAACTGACGCTACCGAATGCGCCACAATACCTTCCGATCAAATTCGAGATTGATAAAACCCATCAAGCCTTCAGTTTGCGCGCCGTGGGTAACCGGATTTACGCCGCCGACCTCGCCATGCGACAAGACGCCCAGTCAGCCCCCCTCGTTGACGCCAAACCCGCCCTACCCTGAACGGAGATTTTCATGGGATTGAAATGCTTCGCCGTTATCGCCCTGGCCCTGTTGGCCGGTTGCGCCACCCCGCCACCGCCGCCGGAACCCGGCAGCGCCGCCAGTAAAGTCATGGCCACCGGACCGATCCAGCACGTCGCCGTCGGCCCGATGCGCATGGCCCGGGAAAACGGCTTCCTCACGGTCAACGCCCAGCTGAGCAATACCGATACCGATAACCGAACGCTCTATTACCGCTATCTGTGGCTGGGACCGGAAGGATTTCCGGTCGCCGAAGCCGATACCTGGAAAAGCCTGACCCTGTACGCCGGCCAGACGAATTTCCTGCCCGCCATCGCCCCCGTACCACAAGCCGTGGACTTCCGCCTGGAGATCAATACACCGTGAACCGCCCACACATGATGGCCCGCCTCTCTTGCGTTGCCCTGGCCGCGTTGCTGGTCGGTGGCTGTGCCGACAATCGCTCGCCGGTATTGGGCAGTGGCAACATCAGCTATGGCGACCCGAAGGCCGTGGAGCTGGTGACCAATGAATTCGGCTCGACCGACCTGCAAATGATCGCCGAGAGCATGACCCGTTCCCTCGCCCAGTCCGGTGTCCTGAAGGGCCGCCCGGTGGTGCAGGTGTACGACGTGATGAACAAGACCAGCGAGTACATCGACACGCGGGAAATCACCACCTCGATCAAGACCCAGTTGATGCGCAGCGGCGCCGCGCGTTTTGCCAGCGACAACACCGACATGCAAAGCCAGGTCGACCACCTCAAGCTGCAAAACCAGAGTGGCCTGTACAAGAAAAGCACGGTGGCCAAGACCGGCAACATGATCGCCGCCCGCTATCGCCTGGAAGGCTCGATCAGCTCGATCGTCAAGCGCAGCAACGACTACAAGGACGTCTTCTACAAATTCAGCCTGCAACTGGTCGACGTCGAAAGCGGACTGGCCGAGTGGATGGACGAGAAAGAAATCCGCAAAACCACGGAGCGCTAAGCAATGCGTGCATGGATTGGCTTCATCACCCTGGCCTGTGCGTTGAGCGCTCAGGCCGCGCCGAAAATCGCTGTCACCGACCTCGCCTATGAGGCCAGCGTGGATCAATACGTCCACGTCATCTCGGCCCGGGACAATCAACAGCAGGACTATTACGGCGCCAGCGGCTCGTCCAGTTATGACGAGTACACCACGCGCAACAGTTACCTGGAGCAGACCGAGATCCGACGCTTCAGCGGCGACATCAAGGGGGAAATGCTCAAGACCGGGATGTTTCAGCTGATCCAGGGCACGCCTTACACGGCCAGCGCCAAGCACGATGTGTACGACGTAATCAAGCGCATCAAGGCCGGCGACTTCAAGGGCGCCGATTACGTGCTGTTTGGCACGGTGTCGGACATCGACTTCACCCAGGACATGAACGAACTGGCCAACACCGACAGCTATTCGGCGGTGCTGGCGTTGACCCTGGTGGCGGATTTCAGCCTGATCAACACCAAGACCTTCGAAATCACCTCGGCCTTCACCGCCATGGGTGAGGCCCAGGACACCAAACTGGTGAATGACCGGGACATCCACGTGTCACTGAACCGCCCACGGGTGGTGCGCGATGTGTCCAAGGCCTTGGGCGAAGACGTCGCGGCGCAACTGAGCCAACAACTGGGTGGCGGTGGCTATGAGCAGCAGCCGGGGCCAGCCGCGCAGCGTAACAACCTGCCGCGGGACACGGCGCCGGTTATCCTGCGCTGACATCCAGGCCGGACACCACTGTGGCGAGCGGGCTTGCCCCCGTTGGACTGCGCAGCAGGCCCATTTTGGAGGCGCTTCGCACCTCAACGGGGGCAAGCCCCCTCGCCACAGAAGCTCCCTCGCCACAATGAGTACGAGGCAAATGAAAAAGGCGACCTGAAAAGGTCGCCTTTTTTGTGCCTGACGGTTTTACACCACCGCTTTACGCAACGTCGCCATGAACGCCGCCGCACCGATGAACAGCCCGGCAAACGTGCGATTCATGCGTTTCTGCTGTTGGGGCGTGCGCAACATCCGCAACACTTTGGCCGCCAGCCCGGTGTAACCGGCCATGACGATCAGGTCGACGCAGACCATGGTGACGCCGATGATCAGGTATTGAGCCAGCAGCGGCGCATGGGGATCAATGAACTGCGGCAACACGGCCAGCATGAACACCAGAGCCTTGGGGTTGCTGATGTTCACCAGGAACCCCCGGAACATCAGAGCCAGCGGCTTGCCAATCTGGCGCACCGCGCCGTCGTCGCTCATGTCGCTGGGCAGTGCCCGCCATTGCTTGACCGCGAGGTAAACCAGGTACGCCACGCCGAACCATTTGATCGCATAGAACGCGGTTGCCGAGGCCGTGAGAATGGCGCCCACCCCCGCACCGACAATCGCAATCTGCACCGCCAGGCCCAGCTGCAGGCCCAGGGCGTTCCAGTAACCGCGCCAGAAACCGTATCGCAGACCGCTGGACATCGACGCAATCGCGCCGGCACCGGGAGACAGGCTGATCACCCAGCAGGCGGCAAAAAACGCCAGCCATGTTTGAAGCACCATTGCACACCTCGACTCAGACTCGTGACAGACGTCTAAGCTAATGCGGCTTGGGGCCGATGACTACCGATTTTTTGCAGGACCAGAACGACGGCCGACCAGCGTGATCGGCGGTGTCGCCTATTTTTCGAAACCGCTCGAAGGGAATACATCGCTACCGCGCCAGCGCCGAACCGAGCGCTGGAAGAACAGGCTGTTAGGCACTTGCACCATGGCGCTGCCAGTCCCGGCTTCTTCGGCTTCGATCAGCGTGGTGAACAGCAGATTGATCGCCACGACCCGGCCTTTGACGCCGGGCTTGTCGAGGGTGTCCACCAGCTCGACCACGTCACCAATGCGGAACGGGCCGACGGTGAAGATCAGGATCGCGCACAGCAGGTTGGAGAGCACGCTCCACATGGCGAAGAACGCCACCGCCGCTACGGCGACGAACCCGGACAACGCGGTCCAGAGCACCGTCGCCGAAACGCCGAGGCGTTCCAGCACGAAGATCAACGCGCTACCCATGATCAGCCAGCGCAGGCCACCGCGCAGCGGCATCAGCAGTTGCGGCGGAAACGGGTAGCGCTCACCGAGGCGAGTCAGGCATTTGGCGACGAAGCGCTGGGCGAAGTAACCGGCCAGCAGGATCAGCAGGATTTGCACGACGAGCCAGATCGGCTCGACCCACACCGCCGGCAGCGGCCATTTGAAGGCGTCCATCAGGACAACGCCTCCAGCTCCGCCTGCATGCTTTCCAGCAGTTCCAGGGCTTCCATCCAGGACTCTTCCAGTTCGGCTTCACGCACCTTGAGCTTGGCTTGCTCGGCCAGCAGATCACGCAATTCGTTCTTGCGCATCGGTTCGTAGATATCGCTGTCGCCGAGGCTGACATCGATCTTCGCCAGTTTCTCGTGGAGCTTGCCCAGCTCGGCTTCGAGCTTGTCAGCCTCACGCTTGTGCGGCGCCAGTTGCTGACGCAACGCAGCGGCAGCCTGACGCTGAGCCTTCTTGTCGGTCTTGTCCGGGTTCACCGGGGTGTTGCTGACCGGCGCGTTGCGCTGACGGTACTCCACCAGCCAGCGGGTGTAGTCCTCCAGATCGCCGTCGAACTCTTCGACCTTACCGTCCGCCACCAGATAGAAATTGTCAGTGGTGCTTTTGAGCAAATGACGGTCGTGGGAGACCACCAGTACCGCGCCACTGAACTCCTGCAAGGCCATGGTCAGCGCCAGGCGCATTTCCAGGTCCAGGTGGTTGGTCGGTTCGTCGAGCAGCAACAGGTTCGGGCGGCCCCAGGCGATCAACGCCAGCGCCAGTCGGGCCTTTTCGCCACCGGAGAAATTCAGCACTGGCTCATCAATGCGCGCACCGCGGAAGTCGAAACCGCCGAGGAAGTCGCGCAGGGTCTGCTCGCGCTCGGTCGGCGCCAGGCGTTGCATGTGCAGCAACGGGCTGGCCTTGGAGTCGAGCGAGTCCAGTTGATGCTGGGCAAAGTAGCCGACCACGGTGTTCTCGCCGCGGGTCAGGCGACCGGACAATGGCTCGAGTTCACCGGCGAGGTTTTTGATCAGGGTCGATTTGCCCGCGCCGTTGGGGCCGAGCAAGCCGATGCGCGCGCCAGGGGTCAGTTGCAGCTTGACCTTCTCCAGCACGGCGCGCTCGCCGTAACCCAGGCGAGCGTCGGAGATATCAATCAACGGGCTGGAGATTTTGTGCGACTCGCGGAACACGAAGTCGAACGGCGAATCGACGTGGGCGGCGGACAGTTCTTCCATCCGCTCCAGCGCCTTGATCCGGCTCTGGGCCTGACGGGCCTTGGTGGCCTGGGCCTTGAAGCGGGCGATGTAGCTTTCCATGTGCGCACGTTGCGCCTGCTGCTTCTCGTAGGCCTGCTGTTGCTGGGCCAGACGTTCGGCACGCGCACGTTCGAAGGCGCTGTAGCCGCCGCGATACAGGGTGATCTTGCGCTGATCGACGTGAGCGACGTGATCGACCACGGCATCGAGGAAGTCCCGGTCGTGGGAAATCAGCATCAAGGTGCCGGGGTAGCTCTTGAGCCACTCTTCGAGCCAGATGATGGCGTCGAGGTCCAAGTGGTTGGTCGGTTCATCGAGCAGCAGCAAGTCCGAAGGACACATCAAAGCCTGCGCCAGGTTCAGACGCATCCGCCAGCCACCGGAGAAATCGCCTACCTGACGATCCATCTGATCGTTGGTGAACCCAAGGCCGGCCAGCAACTTGCGCGCCCGGGCGTCGGCGGTGTAACCGTCGGCGCTGTCGAGCTCGGCATGCAGGCGGGCCTGGGCGGCACCGTCATGGGCCGCTTCGGCCGCGGCGAGGTCACGTTGCACCTCGCGCAGGCGCAGGTCGCCATCGAGCACGTAGTCGACCGCGATGCGATCGAGGGTGTCGATCTCCTGGCGCATGTGGGCGATGCGCCAGTCGCCCGGCAGCAAGCAATCACCCGAGTCCGGGTGCAGGTCGCCCAGGAGCAAGGCGAACAGGCTCGATTTGCCGGCGCCGTTGGCACCGATGAGGCCGGCTTTGTGGCCGGCGTGCAGGGTCAGCTCGGCGTCTTCTAGCAGACGTTGCGGGCCACGCTGTAAAGTCAGGTTCTGAATTCGGATCATAATGGCGGCGGAGTCTATCAGCTTCGCTCACAACTGGCGCGAGTAGCACTATGTCTGCTGACCTGTGGAGCTTTTCCCTGAACACTTACGCCCGTCCCGGTGTGGAAGGCCTGTGCCTGCAATGGCAGGCGGCGGGGGCGAATGTGTGCCTGCTGCTGTGTGGGCTGTGGCTGGAACAAAGAGGCGTGGGCTGCACCGAGCAACGCTTGCAGGCGCTATTTCAGGTGGCCGGGCCGTGGGAGATGAATGTCGTACAGCCGCTGCGAGCGTTGCGCATGCAATGGAAAGCCGCCGCCGTGGACGACGTCGAACTCAACGCGTTACGCGAACAAGTGAAGGCACTGGAGTTGGAAACCGAACGGCATCTGCTGTTGCGATTGGAACGTACGGCCCAGGATTGGCCGCAAGCTGAGGTGACCGAACAATCGGCCTGGCTGGAAGGTGTGGCGGCAGGCGCCGCTAACCTGGACCGCGACGCGCTGCTGCATCAGCTGCGCGTCGCGGTAACCGGCACTTAGGAAGCGCTGGTTGGGGTGGTGGCAGTGCTCGATGCGGCGGCTGGCGTTGGCGCAGCAGTCGGGGTCGAGGTAGTAGCGGCTGGAGCAGACGATGCTGCCGGAGCCGGGGTGGCAGGCTTGGCGACTGGCGCGGTAGCCGGTTTGGCCGCAGCGGGTTTGGCCGCGACCGGTTTTTTCACCGCTGGTTTTGCAGCAGGTTTAGCGGCAGCTGGTTTTGCAGCAGCCGGCTTGGCAGCGGGTTTGGCTGCGGCAGGTTTTGCAGCGCTCGCAGTAGCCGGTTTAGCGGCTGCTGGTTTGGCGGCCGATTTTGCAGCAGCAGGCTTGGCGGCTGCGGTTTTAGCCGCTGGTTTTGCTGCCGGCTTGGCGGCTGGTTTTGCAGCGGCTTTTGCAGCTACTGGCTTCGCGGCTGGCTTGGCAGCCGGTTTCGCTGCTGCAGTTCTGGCAGCTGGTTTAGCAGCCGGTTTTGCGGCTGGTTTTGCGGCCGATTTTGCAGCAGGTTTAGCGGCTGCGGTTTTCGCCGCAGTCGGTTTGGCAGCAGCCGTTTTTGCAGCAACTGGCTTGGCGGCAGCTGGCTTGGCAGCCGTCGCTCTGGCAGCTGGTTTCGCAGCGCTGGCAGCCACTGGTTTTTTCGCGGCAGGTTTTGCTGCGGCTTTGGCCGGTGCTTTGGCAGCCGGTTTGGCAGCAGGCTTGGCGGCTGCTTTTGCAGCAACCGGTTTGGCCGCGGCTTTCTTGGCAGGTGCCGCAGCAGGCTTGGCCGAACGCAGGGACAACGCCTTGCTCACAGCCTCTTGTACGCGACCGACGCCCTGGGCCAGTTTCAGGCTTTCCTGAGCATCGCGCTTGAGTTGCAGAATGTAGGTGCGGGTCTCGGACTGACGATCTTTCAAGGCATCGAGCAAGTCTTCGAGTTGCTTCACTCCGTCCTTCGCCTTGGCTTGTGCCTTGGCTTTGCCGGCCGCCGCAGCGTCCTGCAATTTGGTACGGGATTTGTGCAGTTTTTCTTGTGCTTTACCGCGCTGCTTTTCCAGTTTGGCGAGCAGTTTTTCAGCATCAGCCAAGGCTTGGGAACAAGCGGTTTCCAAATGCTCGAGCAGGCTGCCCGAGAGTTGTTGGAGTAAGTGCAACGGAGTATTTACAGGCTTCTTGGTGGCCGACATGGTTTACCTCCTGGCTGACGTGAATGCGGCTCATACTAGACCTCTGCTGACACCGCCGCTAGGTCATGTTGACAGTATCCAAAGCGTTGCGTTGCAGCGAATCGAAAATGTTCTGCATCGGCGCAAAAGCAGTTCACCGTTCAACCCATCCTCGCTGGCATAATCCCTCGCATCTCAGGTCGGAGAGTGCCCATGTCGCGTTACCTTTTTTTATCCCTGCTGGTGTGTTTTTCCGTCGTTCATGCCGCGGAAAAAACCGCTGCAAATGATGCTCACGATCTCGCCTACAGCCTGGGGGCAAGCCTCGGCGAACGCTTGCGCCAAGAGGTTCCGGACCTGCAACTTCAGGCGCTGGTCGATGGCCTGCAGCAAGCCTATCAAGGCAAACCCCTGGCGCTGAAAGACGCGCAGATCGAGCAGATCCTGGCCGACCACGAAGCCCAGGTCGCCTTGCAAACGCCAGCGCCGCAAACCGAAGAAGCCCTGGAAAAAGAGCAGCGTTTTCTTACTCAGGAAAAAGCCCGGCCCGGCGTTCGTGAACTGGACGATGGAATTTTGCTGACGGAATTGACCCCGGGCAACGGCGCCAAGGCCGGGCCGAATGGCAAGGTTCAGGTGATGTACATCGGTCGCCTGCCCGACGGCACGGTGTTCGATCAGAACAGCCAGCCGCAGTGGTTCAGCCTCGACAGTGTGATCACCGGCTGGCGCACGGCGCTGCAAAACATGCCGGTTGGCGCGAAGTGGCGACTGGTGATTCCATCGGCCCAGGCGTATGGCGCCGATGGTGCCGGCGACTTGATCGCGCCATTCACTCCGCTGGTGTTTGAAGTCGAATTGCGCGACGCCACCAGCTGAATCGCGGAAACGAAAAACGGCGCGCATAGCGCACCGTTTCGGTTGTTGCGGGAAGGGGTTCAGGCTTGAACCGAATCCTCTTCCTTGTGAGCCGTGTGCAGCACTTCGATCAGGCAATCTTCCAGCTCGAAGCGTTCATGCAACAGGCCACCCAGCTCTTTGAATTTCTCGGCCACACACTTGCCTGCATCACACAGGTCGTTGAACGCGAGCAGCTTCTCGGTGATGACGTCGATGCGTGGGTAGATCGTCTCGGCCAGCTCCAGACCACGCTTGTCACCAAAGGCCTTGGCTTCGCCAGTGAGCTGTTCGTAGATCTCGAAATGCCCCGCCGACACGTAGTCGACCAGCACACCGCAAAATTCCTGCAACGGTTTGCGGCTCTCACCCAGCGCTTCAGGCTTGTCGCCGAGAGCATCATAGGCCCGAACCAGTTCGTGACGCTCCTGCAACCAGCGGTCGATCAGCAGATGCACTCCACCCCAGCGTTCCTGAGCATTCTGACAACTTTCGAGCATGGTAATCTCTCTTCCCTTGTGGGTCATGCTGCTCTACACCTGTCGCACCCTTGAAGGTCAAGAATCGGCCAGGCAGAGCGTCATCGAGCAACATAAATCCAATGACACGTGCGGGCCAGATTATGCCCGCACGACAATGCCTTCAAGGTACGCAGGAGATAAAGTTCATACAAGTGTTTAATCACGCGCCACCGCCGGGTGCGACGACACGCCGCTGAGCGGTCGCTGACAGGCGATCCAGACATGGCGCAGCAACTGATAAATGCTCAGGATCAGCATCGCGACGAAGAACAGCAGGCTCCATTCCGGGATGCTCAGGTCGAACAAGGTCCATGAGAGTTGCGCGCAATCATCGCCGCCCTTGAACATCCGTTTCACGGCGCAGGCCCAGGGCAGGTTTTCGTACACGTCATCCAGATTGGGCGAGCAGAGTGACAACTGCTGCAGCGGATCCGCTTGCAACAGCACCTGGCGCCACGCGGTGACGGTCCCGCCCAGGCTGGCAGACAACCCCATCAGCCAATAAACAAAAGACCCGAATCGCCGCGGGCCGTGCACCGAGGCCACCAGGCAAACCAGCATGAGCAGCGCGAGGAAAATCCGCTGCAATAAACACAACCCGCAAGGTCTGAGCCCGACCACATATTCCAGGTAAAAGGAAACGCCCAAGGCCAGGGCACCTGCAGTGAAAGCCATGAAAAACAAGGAGCGTGAGCAGGCCAAAGACATGGCTAATCCGTAACTTTAGAGACAGGCGGTTACGGTAGAGGAAAGCGCGCCAGCCTTTCAAGGCGGGCCACCACGGACACTTCACCAAAGGTGTAGGGAATTCCCGACAGGATCTGAAGGATTAGATGTAGCACCTTGTAGGACGTTGCCGATGGCGGACGACAAGAGCTAAACACAAGACGCTGGAGTGAGCGTTTTGCGGCGAGGCGCTTGCTCTCACAGAGGTGCGAAGCGCCTTCAGATGGGACTGCTGCGCAGTCCAACGGGGGCAAGCCCCCTCGCCACAAGCAAGCTCCCTCGCCCCAGGATTTATGCCAACCCGGAAATCAGGCGCGGACGGCGACGGGCAACGGCGCCGCCAGCAGACGCTCGTCCAACAGGCCAAGGCCTTCCTGGAACAGTTGGTTACTGCGTTCGGTATCGCCCAGTTGCGCCAGCAACCTGGCCAGCTCCGCACAGGCTTCCGGGTTGCGCTGCACACGCAGGCTGCTTTCCAGATAATCCCGGGCCTTGCCCCACAGACTGCTTTGCAGGCACAGACGGCCCAGGGTCAGCAGCAGGCTCGGGTCAGCGGGATGATCCTTGAGCCAACCCTCGGCGGTCTGCAACTGCCGCGACGGATCGCTGCCGCGCACCAACCCATAGAGGCGCGCCAGATGGCTGTCGTACTTGCGCTTGAGCGCCGCACGCAGAACCTCTTCCGCTTCGGCCTGCGCGCCCAACTGCCGCAATTGCTCGGCATAGGCCAGCACCAGTGGCGACTCTTGACGCTGCGCCGTGCTGAGTTGCTGCCAGGCCCGATTGAGGGACTGCAAACCAACGACGCCATCCTCCTCGCGGTGCGCCGCCAGGTTGAGATTTTCACCCCAGGCCCGGCGCTCCAGTTCTGCCAGCTCGGCCGCTGGCAGGACCTTGTCCTTGCGCAGTTCCGGCAGCAGGCGAATCACTGCCGACCAGTCGCCGCGCTGCTGATGCAGGCGCTGCAATTGACGCAGGGTCTGCACGTTATGCGGATGACGCTCGTGCATGGCTTCCAGGGTCGCCAGGGCGCCGTCGGTGTCGCCGCGATCGGTCTGCAATTGCGCGTGGCTCAAGGCAATCGCCAGCTCGGCCTGGGGCTGACGCTCCAGCGCGCGCTCCAGCAAGTTGTCGCTTTCTTCGTAATGACCTTGCTCGTTGGCGGCACGCGCCGCACCGAGGTAATACAACAGTGGCTGGCGCTCGGCTTCGGCGGCCCGATGCAGATGACGCTGGGCACTGGCCCAACGCCCTTCGGCCAAATCCAGCTGACCATGTTCGATCGCCACTTGCACCCGGCGACTGCGATTGCGTCGGGACCACGGGTTGACCACACCGCCGGAGGTCGTCACCAGTTCGACCAACGCCTTGATGCCCCAGAACACCAGCCACAGCACCGCCAGCAAGGCCAGGGTCGCCCACAGGCTCGACTCATAGCGGAAGCTTTTGTAGGCGATCAGCACGTAGCCGGAATGCTCGGCAATCGCCAGCCCCAGCGCCCCGGCAGCGGCGATGACCAGGAACAGGATCACATAGAGGCGTTTCATGGCGTGGCCTCCTGCGCAGTGTTCGCGGCAGGTTTGGCCAGCGGTTTGATCGAATCCTCGGCATTCACATTACGCCGCTCCAGGTAACCCTGAACCGCGCTCAACGTGCCCGTCAGGTCCGGCGTGACGACCGTGACCGGTTGCGTGCCCAGATCGGCCACCTGCTCAAGCATCGCTTTGCTCTGCGGGTTGTCCGGGTTGAAGTTGCCCTTGAGCACATCCCGCGCTTCCTTCAGCGACTGGGTATACACCGAGGCCTGGCCGTTGAGCGCGGCCCACTGCGCCTGCTCCAGCGCCAGGCTCAGGGCCAGACGCACCTGGCTCAGGCTTTGTCCGGCCAGCAACGGACGCACATTCTTGTCGGCGTTGAAGTCGATGCGGATGTAGCGCGAAACCTCGTCCCACCATTGCGCCCAGCGACTGGCGCCGTCGCCATCGGCGGTCAGGCCCAACAGGGATTCGCCACGGTCCTTGTACTCGGGCGCCAGCTCGGTGAGGTTGATCACCTGATCGCGCAAGGCACCCAGCCTCAGGAACAACCCGGTGCGATCCGGCTGCTCGGTGCTGCGCAAGGCCACCAGGGTCTTGGCCACTTGCTCGCGGGCGGCGAAGGCGCCGGGGTCGTTCTGTTCGCGCAGGATTTCATCGGCACCCTGCACCAGGGCCTGGGCGCTGCTGATGTCCTGCAACGCGGAAAGACGCAGGCTGGCCAGACGCAGCAAGTGCTCGGCCTCGGCCAGGCGCCAATCCTTGCGACTGGCACCGAGGACGGTTTCCAGCTTTTGATTCAGGCGTTGTTGATCGCCTTGCAGCTGGGTCACCAGACGGCGACGGTCTTCCAGCTCATCGGCGGCGGGCAGTTGTTCGAAACGTGCGGTCAGGCGTTGATCGTTAAGCTTGAGGCTCTGGGCCTGATCGTTCAGCGCCTGGACTTCACTCAACTGCTGTTGGGTGTTGGCCTGCAGGTGGCGCACTTGCCACACTCCCCAGCCGCCCACGGCAACGCCGGCGGCACCCAGCAACAGCGCGACGATTGCCAGTCCATTGCCCCTGCGCGGCACCGCTGCAGGTGGTGGAGTTTCAACGGGTGCATCGAGCACCGGCTGCACGTCATCTTTAGGCAACACTGTTTCGCTCACGTATCCATCCTTTGCATTAGAGAACGGGTACGGGTTGCTCCCGTAACGCCGTCAGCAAAGCCGTGGCACTGGCGCCACGACAATCCACAACTGTTTGGGCCCCGGCGGCACGTGCCAGCTCGGCGACCCTTGGGCTTGGAACAAACAACGGCAACTGCGCCAACCGTGGCCAGGCATCGCCGGCCAACTGGTGCAGGTGCTCAAAACCCTGTCCACTGCTGACCACCAGCCCGTTCAAGCGTTCCGCTTCGATCCGGTCCGGCAGCGCAGTCGTCGAATAGCTCGGCAAGCCACGACGGTATAACTCCAGATACTCGACACTAGCACCAAGCTCACGCAAACGCCCGGCCAGCAACTCGCGGCCACCCTCCCCGCGCATGATCAACACACGCGGATCAGGCCGGGCGACAGCCTCGCGCAACTGCGCCAGTTCAAGCAAGGCTTCGCTGTCATCGCCATCGACCGGGAAGCTCACATCGAGCCCGAAATCTTCAAGGATTTGTGCGGTCGCGGCGCCTACGGTGAACCATTTCAGTTGAGGTGGCTGCGGCCACTGCTGGCTGAGCAGATCAACGCCAAGCCTGGCCGCCGGCTTGCTGACCACAATCACCGCGCAATAGCGATCCAGCTCCCGGATCACCGCGCGCATTGTGTCAGAGGCGGCAATCGGCTCGATTTCCAAAAGCGGCAGGCAGTTGCTGAAAATCCCGCTCTCGGCCAACACGCTGCTCAGCGCCGCCGACTCATCTGCGGGGCGCGTCAGCAGCAGACGCCAGCCATTCACTCGTGACCTGCCTCGCCGTAGACCGCTTTCAGAATGTCACCGGCACCCTGGTTCAGCAGGTCTTCGGCGACCTGCACACCCAGGGATTCGGCGTCACTGCGCGGCGCACGGGCTTCGGCATTGAGCAGCAGGCCACCGCTCGGATCGCCCACCAGCCCGCGCAACCAGATCTGCTCGCCTTCAAGCACGGCGTAGCAGGCGATCGGCACTTGGCAGCCGCCATTCAAATGTTTGTTGAGGGCACGTTCGGCGGTGACGCGGGTGGCGGTGTCCTGGTGATGCAGCGGTGCGAGCAAGGCGTGGATTTCAGTGTCGACGCTGCGGCATTCGATCCCGACCGCGCCCTGGCCACCGGCCGGCAGGCTGTCGTCGACGCTGATGGCCGAGGTGATGCGGTCTTCGAAGCCCAGGCGAATCAAACCCGCCGCAGCGAGGATGATGGCGTCGTACTCGCCGGCATCGAGCTTGGCCAGGCGTGTGTTGACGTTGCCGCGCAGGAAGCGGATTTCCAGGTCCGGCCGGCGCGTCAGCAACTGGGCCTGACGGCGCAGGCTCGACGTGCCGACGATGCTGCCCTGGGGCAACTCATCGAGGCTGGCATAGGTATTGGAAACGAAAGCGTCGCGCGGGTCTTCGCGCTCGCAGATGCAAAACAGACCGAGGCCTTCGGGGAAGTCCATTGGCACGTCTTTCATCGAGTGCACGGCGATGTCGGCTTCGTTTTCCAGCAGCGCGGTTTCCAGTTCCTTGACGAACAGGCCCTTACCGCCGATTTTCGACAGTGGCGAGTCGAGCAGCTTGTCGCCGCGACTGACCATGGGCACCAGCGTCACCAACAGGCCTGGATGGGCTTGCTCAAGACGAGCTTTGACGTATTCGGCCTGCCAGAGGGCCAGCGCACTTTTACGGGTGGCGATGCGGATTTCGCGAGAGGACATGGATCAATCCGTACTGAATAGATACGGCGGATAATAACAGCTCAGCCAAATCCACTTTGACTTGTATCAGGAACTGCTTGGCCTCCCTGGCCTTCGACGTCCGGCAATCGGGTGTGGAGTCCGCCTGGGAACGGCGGATTAAAGCTGCTGCATCATCTTGCGCACGCCGGCCACATGACGACGGCTGACGATCAACGCATCGCCGTTCAAGCCCTTGAGGAACAACTGAAAATGCCCCAGGGGCGTGCGTTGCAGGCGTTCGATGCGTTCGCGGGCGACCAGGGCGTTGCGATGGATCCGCACGAAGCGGTCGCCGAATTCGTCTTCCAGGGCCTTGAGCGGTTCGTCCAGCAGCACTTCGCCGCCTTCGTGGCGCAAGGTCACGTATTTGTGGTCGGCAATGAAATAGACCACCTGACCCAACGGGATCAGTTCAATACCTTTGCGGGTGCGGGCACTGATGTGGCTGCGCGGGCCGCTGCCGGTTTCGGCGGCCGGGCGTGTCAGGGCGGCGAGTTGCACGCGATTGGGCCGCTCGGCCTTCTTCAAGGCTTCGAGCAATAACTCGGTGCGCACCGGCTTGACCAGATAACCCACGCCACTGGCCTGCAAGGCCTCGGCGGCGAATTCATCCGGGCCGCTGCAAAACACCACGGCCGGCGGCGTTTCACGCTCGCACAATCGCGCAGCCACTTGCAGGCCATCGAGGCCCGGCATGCGGATATCGAGCAGCACGATATCCGGCTTGTGGCTGTCGATCAGCGCCAACGCCTCTTCGCCGTTCGTGGCACCGGGCTCCATGACACTGTATCCCTCGAGTTCACCGACCATTCGGCTCAGGCGCTCGCGGGCTAGGGGTTCGTCATCAACGATCAGGACATTCATATTGCGCTGGATTCCTGCGTGAGTCTCGCACAAGGATAGCGTAGACAGGTGAAGTGACATCCGTCACCGCGATCCACGCTAAGACTGGCGCGAGGGCCAAAAAGTGCCGCGAGACCGGCGGCTAAATTTTCATCTGCGGGGCGATTGGCGGCCCGGGCCCGCGTTGGCGAGGCATCGCCGTAGGGTTTGCTGATACACAATACGAACACCCCCTCTTTTTATAGGCAGCGCCAGCGCACAGAAGTGCGCTGATCCTACTGTCCAACTGTAGACGGTTGCCGGCGTGATATTGCTCAATTGAAAAATATCGTTGCGCAACGCCTTCTGGCGATACCCCGAGTATGGGCCGGCGTATGAGAAAAAAACGTATCGACCAGTGTCAGCGACAGGATTGGCAACCCTGTTATTATCCGCCCCAGCGTTAAACGCCAACCTTCTTCAAGCCGATACGAGCGAATTCATGAGCACTGACAAGACCAATCAGTCCTGGGGCGGCCGCTTCAGTGAACCCGTCGACGCCTTCGTCGCCCGCTTCACCGCCTCCGTCACTTTCGACCAGCGCCTGTATCGCCACGACATCATGGGTTCGATCGCCCACGCCACCATGCTGGCCAAGGTCGGCGTGCTGACCGATGCCGAGCGCGACAGCATCACCGATGGCCTGAAGACCATCCAGGGTGAAATCGAGGCCGGCCAGTTCGACTGGCGCATCGACCTCGAAGACGTGCACATGAACATCGAGGCGCGCCTGACCGATCGCATCGGCGTGACCGGTAAAAAGCTGCACACCGGCCGCAGCCGTAACGACCAGGTCGCCACCGACATCCGCCTATGGCTGCGGGACGAGATCGACCTGATCCTCGCCGAAATCACCCGCCTGCAAAAAGGCTTGCTGGAGCAGGCCGAACGCGAAGCCGGCAGCATCATGCCGGGCTTCACCCACCTGCAAACCGCGCAGCCAGTGACCTTCGGGCACCACATGCTGGCCTGGTTCGAAATGCTCAGCCGCGACTACGAGCGCCTGGTGGATTGCCGCAAGCGCACCAACCGCATGCCCCTGGGCAGCGCCGCGCTGGCCGGCACCACCTACCCGATCGACCGTGAGTTCACCGCGCAACTGCTGGGCTTCGATGCCGTCGGCGGTAACTCGCTGGACAACGTGTCGGATCGTGACTTCGCCATCGAATTCTGTTCGGCCGCGAGCATTGCGATGATGCACTTGTCGCGCTTCTCCGAAGAACTGGTGCTGTGGACCAGCGCGCAATTCCAGTTCATCGATCTGCCGGACCGCTTCTGCACCGGCAGCTCGATCATGCCGCAAAAGAAAAACCCGGACGTGCCGGAACTGGTGCGTGGCAAGACCGGCCGTGTGTTCGGCGCGCTGATGGGCCTGCTGACCTTGATGAAAGGCCAGCCATTGGCCTACAACAAGGACAACCAGGAAGACAAAGAGCCACTGTTCGACGCCGCCGATACGTTGCGCGACTCGCTGCGGGCCTTTGCCGACATGATCCCGGCGATCAAACCCAAGCACGCCATGATGCGCGAAGCGGCGCTGCGCGGTTTCTCCACCGCCACCGACCTGGCGGACTACCTGGTACGCCGTGGCCTGCCGTTCCGTGACTGCCACGAAATCGTTGGCCATGCGGTGAAGTACGGTGTGGAAAGCGGCAAGGACCTGGCGGAAATGAGCCTGGAAGAACTGCGCAAGTTCAGCGACCAGATTGATCAGGACGTATTTGCCGTGCTGACCCTGGAAGGCTCGGTGAATGCCCGTGACCATATCGGCGGGACTGCGCCGGCGCAGGTCAAGAAAGCCGTGGTGCGCGGTCAGGCATTGCTCGCCAGCCGTTAAAAGCTTCGCGGGCAAGTCGAATCGTCGCACCGCTCGCTCCTACACAGGTCGCGCTGTACCTGCGTAGGAGCGAGGCTTGCCCGCGAATGCAATTTCGGATGCGCTACACAAACCCTACTTCTTGGACGCGACCATCGCCAAAAACCCTGGCATCGCCGCTTCCTTGTCCGCCGCAATCCGCTGCACATGCGGGTTTTGCTCCAGACGCTCCAGCAGCGCCTTGGCCGCCGGCATTTCGGCCAACAGATCAATCCCGAACAGCTTCTGCCCGACCGCACAGGCCAGCGGCACGCTGTAGAGGAAATACAAATCGGCAATGCTCAGGCTATCGCCCGCCACGTACGGGGCGAACTTGCCGTGGCGGCCCAGTGAGGCGAAGCCCAGCAGCAATTCGGCCTTGGTCTTGTCCTTGATCGCATCCGGTACAGGCGAGCCGAAAAACGCTTCGCCATAACAGGCGCGGCCCGGCAACTCGATGTACAGCTCGATTTCCTTGGCCAGCGCCAGGGCCTGCGAGCGCTCGAACGGATCGCTCGGCAGCAGCGGCGTGCCTTTCTGGGTTTGCTCGATGTATTCAAGAATGACGGCGGTTTCGTTGACGAAACCCTGTTCGACGCCCAGCACCGGAACCTTGCCACGCGGGCTGATGGCCAACGCCTCGGGGGTCGGGGCCGGGTAAAACAGCACTTCCTCGAACGGCAGTCCTTTCTCGAGCAGGGCCAGTTTCACCATGTTGTAGTAGTTGCTGACGGAAAATCCATAAAGCTTGAGCATCACAAAGCCTCCAGGCCGTGCGGGGTGGGCAGTGCCTGTTTATAGAACGCCCAGGCGTTTCTTGCCAGCAGCATCACGGCGCTGAATGCGGGTAAACTGCCCGCCTTAACTTGAGGAGCCTGCCATGAGCGAGCCGACTGATATCGATAGCGACGAAGAAGAATTCACCGAGAACACCCTGATCGAAGCGATTGAAAACCAGATCGAAAGCGACAACCCGCCGGCCGCCAAGGCCACCTTCAACAAGTTGACCCTGGTGGGTTACGAGCGCGAAGAAATCCTCAACCTGATGGCCCACGTGCTGGCGGTGGAAATCGACGCGATCCTCGAAGAAGACCGCGCGTTCAATACCGAATGGTACGAAGCCGCCCTGCGTGCACTGCCAGAGCTGCCGCCAGAAAAGAAGTAAACACCGCCCCCCTGTAGGAGCGAGGCTTGCCCGCGAAGGCGTCCTCTATAACGCCAAAAGCTTCGCGGGCAAGCCTCGCTCCTACAAATCCCACCGTTCTTCCACACCCTGTCTACACTCGTACGCACCCCGTTATCGGGGAACGGATCCCAAGGCGAAAAAACCCTGCTGCCAGCACTGGACATGCCGCACGAGTGGGCTCACCTTAGGGGCGCTGTCGTCCAATTCCTAGAAAGTCTGGAGTCCTTATGTCGCTTACCCCTGAGTTGGTTGCCGAACTGGAAGTCCTTGCACTCTTCAACCTGGACAGTTCCCAGGAAGGTTTGAAAATTCATCAGACCGCTGCCCCGAAACACATTGCCGCCGCTAAACGCCTGCACGAAAAAGAACTGATCGACCAGCCCGATGGCGGTTACCTGACCAGCCTGGGTCGTGACGCCGCGCAAAATGTACAAACCGTTCTGACCATTCTGAGCGTTCGGGAAACAGCCTAAACCTCACCGCATCGCCCACGGAAACCCCTGTGACGGGATTTCCGCGGGCAGCTTGTCGCCTCGCGATAGAAATCTGGCGCCAAAAAACAAATACAGCTTAAAAGTCCCGGGGCCGAGGCGCTAAACTGCCCCTCATCCGCAGACCCTACGTCCGAGCTTCGCGAGCCGGTTTGAGCTGACATGACCCGAACCCATGAAATCCGCCCCGACCTGGACGAAGGCATCGACCGCAAGGTCCTGAGCCAGCTGCGCGCCCGTTTCCTGAAGCTCAACGAAGGCCGCATGGCCCGCGCCATGGAAGGGTTGTCGACGCGCCAGCAAGGGGTGTTGACCCTGCTGCCGCTGTTTTTCCACGTCAATCACCCGCTGCTGCCGGGTTACGTGTCCGGCAGCGCGCCGGCCGGGCTGTCGAATTACGAGCCCGACGCCAACACCCTCGCCGAAGCCCAACGCCTGACCCGTTCGTTTTCCTACAAGCCGCGCCACGGCAGCAATCCGCCACGACCGATTCATGGCCTGTTCCTGATGGGCAGCCTCGGCACCCTGGCCCAGGCCGACCAGAGCGACATGGACGTGTGGGTGTGCCACGGCCCGGATCTGAGCGAAAGCGAACTCGTCGAACTGCGCAAGAAATGCCAACTGCTCGAAGCCTGGGCCGCCAGCCAGGGCGCCGAGGCACACTTTTTCCTGATCGACCCGACCCGCTTCATGCACGGCGAGCGCGATACGCAACTGAGTTCGGAAGACTGCGGCACCACCCAGCATTACTTGCTGCTGGACGAGTTCTATCGCACGGCGATCTGGCTCGCTGGCCGCACGCCGATCTGGTGGCTGGTGCCGGTTTACGAAGAGACGGGTTATCACCAATACACCCACACGCTGCTGTCCAAGCGCTTTATCCGCGCCGACGAAACCCTGGACCTGGGGCACCTGGCGCACATTCCGCCGGGAGAGTTCATCGGCGCCGGGCTCTGGCAGTTGTTCAAGGGCATCGAATCGCCCTACAAGTCGGTGCTTAAACTGCTGCTGATCGAGGTGTACGCCAGCGAACACCCCAAGGTCCATTGCCTGAGCCTGCGCTTCAAACAGGCAGTGTTCGCCAATCGGCTGGACCTCGACGAGCTGGACCCATACATCGTCGTCTACCGCCGCATCGAGGAATACCTGACCGCTCGTGGCGAACCCGAACGCTTGGAACTGGTGCGCCGTGCGCTGTACCTGAAGGTCAATCGCAAGCTCACCGGCAGCAACAGTCGCACCGCGAGCTGGCAGCGCTCGCTGCTGGAACGCCTGGCCAGCGAATGGCATTGGGATCAGCGGCAACTGGCGTTGCTCGACAGCCGCAGCCAGTGGAAAGTCCGCCAGGTCAGCGCCGAACGCCGGGCGCTGGTCAACGAGCTGAATTACAGCTACCGCTTCCTGACCCAGTTCGCCCGCACCGAGCAAACTGTCAGCCTGATCAACAAGCGCGACCTCAACGTGCTCGGCCGGCGGCTGTACGCGGCGTTCGAGCGCAAGGCCGACAAGGTCGAATTCATCAACCCGGGCATCGCCCCGGACCTGGCCGAAGACACCCTGACCCTGGTGCAGGCGCCAAACAAGAAAGAACCGGGGCAAACCCAATGGGGTTTGTACAACGGCAGCCTGACCGCCCACGAGTGGGAGCATTTCGCGCCGATCAAGCGCAGCCGTCAGTTGCTGGAACTGCTGACCTGGTGCCACCGCAATGGCGTGATCGACAGCAGCACCCGCCTGGCCTTGCACCCCGGCACCAGCGACTTGAGCGAATTCGAACTGTTCAACCTGCTCGGCAGCCTGCAGCAGAGCATCGCCCTGCCCCTGACCACCGTCGCCGAAGATGCCCTGTTGCGCCCCAGCGTGCCCGGCGAAGTGTTGATCCTGGTGAACGTCGGCGTCGATCCGCTCAAGCACCATCGTGACCTCAACATCCTGATGACCACCGAGCGCACCGACTCCCTGAGTTACGCCGGCGTGCGGGAAAACCTGGTGCTGACCCTGGATCAGGTCACGCTCAATAGCTGGAATGAAGTGCTGGTCAGCCGCTACGACGGGCCGCACGCGCTGCTCGACTGCCTGCGCGATTACCTCAACAACCTGCCCAAAGGGCCGCAACAGCCGCGCTTGCGGGTCCGCTGTTTCTGCCACAACCGCGCGCAGTTCATTGCGCGGCGGGTCGAAGAAATCCTCGATACCGCGCAGAACCTGCTGTTGAGCAAACTCAACCATCGCTACCTGATTCAGGTGCAGCAGCATTACCACGTGCTGGAATTGGTGCCCGGCCAGGTCAACCACGTCGCCCTCGCCACCCTGCCGGCGCTGTTCGACTACCTGGGCGAGGAGCTGGCGAGCTACAGCCCGCTGCACCTGGACCCGATGGCCCTCGAAGAACAGGACCTCGCGTTGCTGTTGCCGATGGGTCAGCCCGAGTGCATCCAGGTGTTCTACCGGATCACCGAGCAGCAGGCCGATCTGTACGTATTGGATGAATTCAACGCGCTGTGGCAGCAACGCCTGCCGTATCACGACGAGCAAAGCCTGCTGGTGCCGCTGCAACGTTTCCTGCAATCGATCCTGTATCGCCGGGACGCCTTGTTGCCGATGGACGCCGCCCAGCCGTTGAGCCTCGACACTTTGTATTACCAACTATTGCCGTCCGGCCCTGGCCGGGCACGTCGGGTCGAAGCGCGGCCAGCGCCGCAAACCCCGGTCAACAAACCGTTCTACGACGTGCAGGCGATCATCGGCAAAGCCGCACCGGGCCAGGTGCAGGTCACGTTGTATTGCAATCAGCGGGAGTTTTCGGAACTGGAGTATGGCGATCAGCTGTTTACCGTGGTCGCCCGGGAAATCGTCGAGCAGCGCCGCGAGATTGAGCGCTACCGCTGCTACATCACCGACCTGGACCTGTCGGGCCTGCTCGGTGATGGGCAGAGTTCAAGCAATTTGTATCTGCGCTACAAGGCCGACCTGGAGCGCGCACTGAACGAAGCGCTCGAGCAGGTCTGAGGCGTTATTCCGGAAAGGCGCCGCCATTGGCCGGCTGCGATTCCACTTCCAGCAGGGTCAGTTTGAGGGTCTTGCCACCCGGTGCCGGCCAGTCGATGTGCTGGCCGACTTTCAGGCCGAGCAAGGCGCTGCCCACGGGCGCCAGAATGGAAATCTTGCCTTCGTCGGCATTGGCATCCTTGGGATATACCAGCGTCAGGTGATAGTCCTTGCCGCTGATCTCTTCGCGGCAATGCACGCGGGAATTCATGGTGACGACATCGGCGGGCACTTCATCGTGACCGACCACTGTATCGGCGCGGTCCAGTTCGGTTTGCAGCGCGATAACGCCCGGCAGCGTGTCATCCAGGCTGTCGATCAGGCGCTCCAGACGTTGCACGTCCAGACGAGTAAGGGTGATGGAAGGTACGGTCATGATCCGGGCAGACTCCTTTCTTCTGCACAAAAAAAGCAAAACCCCGCCAGAAAAAGGCGGGGTTTTCACGAGCCTCGATGGGTTGAGGCGTTTCTGGACACTATCACAGCTCAATAAATATACAAGTGAGGGGAAGGGGCGCTTCAGACACACGGGGAGAAACACTGTGGCGAGGGGGCTTGCCGCCCGTTCGGCTGCGAAGCAGTCGTGAGCTTTTGGGGCCGCTTCGCGACCCAGCGGGGGCAAGCCCCCTCGCCACAAAAGCTCTTATGCCAGGGCTTTGCGGTCAGCCGCCTGGGCGCAGATCACCCGACGACGATCGTCGTCGGCCGAGCGCCATTCGCGGATGTCTTCGACATGGCGAAAACACCCCAGGCAGACCTTCTGTTCATCCAGCCGGCACACGCCGCTGCACGGCGAAGGCACCGCCGGGCTGATGTTGCTGTAGAGCGGCTTGGGCGGACGAACCGGTGCAGGCTGAGTCACGGTTTCACAGGCCTTCGAAATCGAATTCGGCGCCCGCCTGCTGCTTGACGATGCGCTCAAGCATTTCGCCCAGCTGCTCTTCGCTCTTGTCGCACATCCAGCGCTCGCTCTCTTCGTCATAGTCGAAGTGGAAGCCGCCGGACACCGCCGCCAGCCACAACTGGCGCAGCGGTTCCTGACGGCTGAAGATCAACTGGCTGCCGTTTTCGAACTTGACGGTGAGCACACCGGCCGAGCTCTCCAGATCGATATCCAGGTCACTCTCATCGAAAATGTCTTCCAGCGATTGCTGGGTGGCATCGACCAGGTCGTGGAAACGGGCTTCGGTCAAACTCATTGCAGGAACCTCAAAAAGTGTCTGTTCACGCTCAAGCGCCGCAAGATACGGGCGAGCCCCGGCGATTGCAAAGGATAACGACCAAGCGCCCGGTAGCGTTATGAAATATCGACGCAAGACCCTGGACCCGTGAACGCACTTCAATCCAAGGCCCGCCGGACGGGAGCCGCGTTACATAGGCAAGCTGACGGGTGGCCGGTATACTCCGGCGCAATTAACGCATTTTCAAGGATTTCGCCATGAAGCGCCTGATCTCTTCCCTTGCCGCGCTCCTCGCGGTCGCTTGCCTTGTGTCGGCCTGTGGTCAAAAAGGCCCGCTGTACCTGCCTGACGACAACCAGGACCCTGCCGAGCAGGCCCAGTCCTCGCAAAAGCAGCCTGCCTCCAAAGCACACAAGCACGACGTCTACCAATAATAAGGGAACGCCATGGACGCTTTTAATTACCGTGACGGTGAGCTGTTCGCGGAAGGCGTGGCCCTGTCCGCCATCGCCGAACGCTTCGGCACGCCGACCTACGTCTACTCCCGCGCCCACATCGAAGCCCAGTACCTGGCGTATGCCGATGCCCTGGCCGGCGTGCCGCACCTGGTCTGTTTTGCGGTCAAGGCCAACTCCAACCTCGGTGTACTGAATGTCCTGGCCCGTCTCGGCGCCGGTTTTGACATCGTCTCCCGTGGCGAGCTGGAACGCGTCCTCGCCGCTGGCGGCAGCCCGGACAAGATCGTGTTCTCCGGTGTCGGCAAGACCCGTGAAGACATGCGCCGCGCCCTGGAAGTCGGCGTGCATTGCTTCAACGTCGAATCCACCGATGAGCTGGAACGCCTGCAAGTGGTCGCCGCCGAACTGGGCGTCCGTGCGCCGATCTCGTTGCGTGTGAACCCGGACGTCGATGCCGGCACCCACCCGTACATTTCCACCGGTCTTAAAGAGAACAAGTTCGGCATCGCCATCGCCGACGCCGAAGACGTGTACATCCGCGCCGCGCAACTGCCGAACCTGGAAGTGCTGGGCGTCGATTGCCACATCGGCTCGCAACTGACCAGCCTGCCTCCTTTCCTCGATGCCCTCGATCGCCTGCTGGGCTTGATCGATCGTCTGGGTGAATGCGGCATTTACCTGCGTCACATCGACCTCGGTGGCGGCGTCGGCGTGCGTTATCGCGATGAAGAGCCGCCGCTGGTGGCCGACTACATCAAAGCCGTGCGCGAGCGCTGCGAAGGTCGCGAGCTGGCGCTGGTGTTCGAACCGGGCCGCTACATCGTCGCCAACGCCGGCGTGCTGCTGACCCAGGTCGAGTACCTCAAGCACACCGAGCACAAAGACTTCGCCATCGTCGATGCGGCCATGAACGACCTGATCCGCCCGGCGCTGTACCAGGCCTGGATGGACGTCACCGCGGTGCGCCCGCGCGATACCGCTGCTCGCGCCTACGACATCGTCGGCCCGATCTGCGAGACCGGCGACTTCCTGGCCAAGGAGCGTGAACTGGCCCTGGAAGAAGGCGACCTGCTGGCCGTGCATTCGGCCGGTGCCTACGGGTTTGTCATGAGTTCCAACTACAACACCCGCGGGCGTACCGCTGAAGTGTTGGTGGACGGTGATCAGGCATTTGAAGTGCGTCGCCGTGAGACGGTAGCCGAGTTGTTTGCTGGCGAAAGCCTGCTGCCGGAGTAAAACCATGCTGCTGCGTTTTACCAAGATGCACGGCCTGGGCAATGACTTCATGGTCCTCGACCTGGTCAGCCAGCACGCGCACATCCTGCCCAAGCACGCCAAGCAATGGGGCGATCGGCACACCGGCATCGGTTTCGACCAGTTGCTGATCGTCGAAGCACCGAGCAACCCGGACGTGGATTTCCGTTACCGGATCTTCAACTCCGACGGTTCCGAAGTGGAGCAGTGCGGCAACGGTGCGCGCTGCTTCGCCCGCTTCGTGCTCGACAAGCGCCTGACCGCCAAGCGGCAGATTCGCGTCGAGACCAAAAGCGGCATCATCGAACTGGATATCCGCAGCGACGGCCAGATCAGCGTCGACATGGGCGCGCCGCGCCTGGTACCGGCCGACATCCCGTTCGAAGCCGAAGGCCAGGCCTTGAGCTATCAGCTCGAAGTCGACGGCAACACGGTGGAACTGGCGGCGGTGTCCATGGGCAACCCCCATGCCGTGCTGCGGGTCAGCGACATCAATAACGCACCGGTGCATGAACTGGGCCCGAAGATCGAACACCATCCGCGCTTCCCGTCGCGGGTCAATGTCGGTTTTCTCCAGGTCATTGACCGCAACCGTGCGCAGCTGCGGGTCTGGGAACGCGGGGCCGGGGAAACCCAGGCTTGCGGCACCGGTGCCTGTGCTGCGGCGGTGGCCGCGATCAGCCAGGGGTGGATGGATTCGCCGCTATTGATCGACCTGCCTGGCGGGCGTCTGTCCATTGAATGGGCAGGCCCTGGCCAACCGGTCTTGATGACCGGCCCGGCAGTCCGCGTATATGAAGGACAAGTGCGTCTTTGAGAGAGCCAAATCCATGAAAGACAAGCCTCAGGTTCCCGCCCTACAGCCCGACGAATCTCCTTCCGAAAGCCTTGAGGCGGCGGCGATTGCCGCGTACCTGGAGGCTCATCCGGATTTCTTCGTCGAACACGAAGAACTGCTCCCGGCCTTGCGCATTCCCCACCAGCGCGGCGATACCATCTCGCTGGTGGAACGCCAGATGACCATCCTGCGCGACCGCAACATCGAGTTGCGCCATCGCCTGTCGCACCTGATGGACGTCGCGCGCGACAATGATCGCCTGTTCGACAAGACCCGTCGCCTGATCCTCACGCTGATGGACGCCGCCAGCCTCGAAGACGTGGTGATCAGCGTCGAAGACAGCCTGCGCCAGGATTTCCAGGTGCCCTTCGTCAGCCTGATTCTGCTCGGTGACAACCCGATGCCGGTGGGCCGCTGGGTCACCCACGCCGAAGCACAAACCGCCATTGGTGGCCTGCTCTCGGAAGACAAAAGCGTCAGCGGCAGCCTGCGTGAACACGAACTGGACTTCCTGTTTGGCGAAGAACAACGCAAACAGATCGGTTCCACGGCCGTCGTCGCCATCAGCCATCAAGGCATCCACGGCGTCCTGGCCATCGCCAGCCGCGATCCGCAGCACTACAAAAGTTCGGTGGGCACGCTGTTCCTGAGCTACATCGCCGAAGTCATGGGCCGTGTGTTGCCTCGGGTCAACAACTCCCTACGCTCGGTACGCTGATCGTGGAACGACAACTGGACGCTTACTGCGAACACCTGCGCAGTGAGCGACAGGTGTCGCCCCACACCTTGTACGCCTACCGCCGCGACCTCGACAAAGTGCTCGGCTGGTGTGTCAAACAGAACATCGACAGCTGGGCCGGGCTGGATATCCAGCGCCTGCGCAGCCTGATCGCACGCCTGCATTCCCAGGGGCAATCGTCCCGCAGCCTGGCGCGGCTGCTGTCGGCGGTGCGCGGGCTCTATCACTACCTGAATCGCGAAGGCCTGTGCGACCACGACCCGGCCAACGGCCTGGCGCCGCCCAAGGGCGAACGCCGCTTGCCGAAAACCCTCGACACCGACCGCGCGCTGCAACTTTTGGAAGGTGCGGTCGAGGATGACTTTCTGGCACGTCGGGATCAGGCGATTCTGGAATTGTTCTATTCCTCGGGTTTACGGCTTTCGGAGCTGACCGGGCTCAATATGGATCAGCTTGATCTGGCTGACGGCATGGTCCAGGTGCTCGGCAAGGGCAGCAAGACTCGCCTGCTGCCGGTGGGCAAAAAGGCTCGGGAAGCGCTGGAGCTATGGCTACCGCTGCGCGCGATGACTAACCCGGCGGACGACGCGGTGTTTGTCAGCCAGCAAGGCCGGCGCCTCGGCCCACGGGCGATTCAGGTGCGGGTCAAGGCTGCCGGCGAACGCGAGCTGGGGCAAAACCTGCACCCGCACATGCTGCGGCACTCCTTCGCCAGCCACCTGCTCGAATCCTCCCAGGACCTGCGCGCGGTGCAGGAACTGCTCGGCCACTCGGACATCAAGACCACCCAGATCTACACCCACCTGGACTTCCAGCACCTGGCCACGGTCTACGACAGCGCCCATCCACGGGCCAAACGCATCAAAGGCGATGAGTCATGAGAATCCAGTTGATCACCTTCGACCTCGACGACACCCTGTGGGACACCGCCCCGGTGATCGTCAGCGCCGAAGCCATGTTGCGCGAATGGCTGACCGAGCATGCACCGAAGCTGGGCGCGGTGCCGGTGGAGCATTTGTGGGCGATTCGTGAGCGGGTATTGAGCAACGAACCTGCCTTGAAGCACCGCATCAGTGCCCTGCGTCGGCGGGTGCTGTTCCATGCGCTGGAAGACGCGGGTTATGCCCATGACCAGGCTTCGGACCTGGCGGATCAGAGCTTCGAAGTGTTCCTGCACGCCCGGCATCAACTGCAAATATTCCCGGAAGTGCAGCCGACCCTGGAAACCCTGGCCAACCATTACGCCCTCGGCGTGGTCACCAATGGCAACGCCGACGTGCGTCGGCTGGGGCTGGCGGATTACTTCAAGTTTGCGTTGTGCGCCGAAGACATCGGCATCGCCAAGCCCGATGCGCGGCTGTTTCACGAGGCGTTGCAGCGTGGCGGTGCGACGGCCGAAACGGCGGTGCACATTGGCGATCACCCCGGCGACGACATTGCCGGCGCCCAACAGGCAGGCTTGCGCGCAATCTGGTTTAACCCGGCGGGCAAGGCCTGGGAAGCGGATCGTTTGCCGGATGCGGAGATTCGCAGCCTGACCGATTTGCCGGCACTTTTAGCCCGCTGGAACGCAGCCTCGGCCTGACACAAAACCCGTAGGAGCAAAGCTTGCTCGCGATTGCGGAGGGTCAGCCACATCCATTTTGAATGTGACGGCCTCTTCGCGGGCAAGCCTCGCTCCTACGGACTTGTGTCGTACGCCAATTGTATGAACGCCATCAACCCTGTAGGAGCGAGGCTTGCCCGCGAAGGGGCCCTGTCAGTCGGCATTGATATTGGCTGACCCACCGCTATCGCGAGCAAGCTTTGCTCCTACGCAGGCGTTCCCCGGCTTTTGTTGCGCCCATGAAAAAGCCCGCAGCGACGGCGGGCTTTTTCAGCAAGCAAGCCAGTAGCAGGCGCTTAGATAGGCCGGCTGCCGTACTTGTTGTCAGGCTTCTTGGGCGGATCGGCGACCACATTGGCCTCCACTTCCTGCACCTTGCCACCTTTGGCCAGGAACTCTTCCATGGCTTTGGCCAGGGCGTCGCGTTCCTTGTTTTTGGCTTCGACGCTCGGCAGCTCATCGACTGACACAGCAGCCTTGGCCTTGCCTTTAGCGGTCGGAACCGGCGTTTCACCGCCGTCGTCGTCAGCAACGTCTTCCGCTGCTGCTTCCAAGCCTTCTTCGGCCTCGTCTTCGTCGCCTACTTCGAGGTCGTCGTTTTCCAGATCATCGTCGCTCATGTTCTACCTCATGACTTGCGAAAAGCAGATTAGTTATAGCCCAGCTTCGCCATCTGTCGAAGGCCGCCGGAAAAAAATCAACAGCCGCTGGCAACCAGCGGCTTATGCCCCTTCACCGTGCACGGTGGCGAGGACTTTACGGGCACCGCCAAAATCACGGTGCTCGCCCAGATAAACGCCTTGCCAGGTCCCCAACGCCAGTCGGCCCGCCGAAATCGGCAAACTGAGCTGACAGCCAAGCACGCTGGCCTTGAAGTGCGCCGGGAGGTCGTCCAGGCCTTCGTCGTTATGCTCATAGCCGTCTGTTCCTTGTGGGATCAGACGATTGAAAAATCGTTCGAAGTCGCGACGTACCGCCGGATCGGCGTTCTCGTTGATGGTCAACGACGCCGAGGTATGCTGCAGCCACAAATGCAACAGACCGACCCGACACGCCTTGAGTTCAGGCAAGCCGGCGAGTAACTCGTCCGTTACCAGATGAAAGCCCCGGGGCCTTGCCCGCAGGGTAATCAGAGTCTGTTGCCACATACAGTTCTCCGCACGTTCGGGGCGCATTCTAGCGCGCTCTGGGAAAAAACAAAGGCCCTAATATTCCTGCATTGCTGTAAGTTTTTCGCCCCAGAAAAACGCTCGTCGTAAACACGACTTAAGCCGTAGGAAAAAACCTTTCAGCTACCTCTTTAATGACAAATCCCGGACAAAAAAATGCCCGGCAAGCCGGGCAAGTTTTTTTCTGCGCGTCTTACAAGTTGTAGCCGCGTTCGTTGTGTTGTGCCAGATCGAGGCCGACCGCTTCTTCTTCGTCGGTCACACGCAGACCCATGACGGCGTCCAGGACCTTGAGGATGATGAAGGTGACGATCGCGGTGTAGATCACCGTGAAGCCCACGCCTTTGGTTTGAATCCAGACTTGTGCGGCGATGTCGGTGACGGTGCCGAAGCCACCCAGGGACGGTGCAGCGAACACACCGGTCAGGATCGCGCCGAGAATACCGCCGATACCGTGCACGCCGAAGGCGTCCAGGGAGTCGTCATAGCCAAGTTTGCGTTTCAGGGTGGTGGCGCAGAAGAAGCACACCACGCCAGCCGCCAGGCCGATGACCAGCGCACCCATCGGGCCCACGGTGCCAGCGGCCGGAGTGATTGCCACCAGACCGGCGACCACACCCGAAGCGATACCCAGGGCACTTGGTTTACCGTGGGTGATCCACTCGGCGAACATCCAGCCCAGTGCAGCGGCGGCGGTTGCGATCTGGGTCACCAGCATCGCCATACCGGCAGTGCCGTTGGCCGCAGCAGCAGAGCCGGCGTTGAAGCCGAACCAGCCGACCCACAGCATCGCCGCGCCCATCAGGGTGTAACCGAGGTTATGCGGAGCCATCGGGGTGGTCGGGAAGCCTTTGCGCTTGCCCAGCACCAGGCAGCAGATCAGACCGGCCACACCGGCGTTGATGTGCACCACGGTGCCGCCCGCGAAGTCGAGCACGCCCCAGTCCCACAACAGGCCGCCGTTACCGGACCAGACCATGTGCGCAATCGGTGCGTAAACCAGGGTGAACCAGATGCCCATGAAGATCAGCATCGCGGAGAATTTCATCCGCTCGGCGAAGGCACCGACGATCAGCGCCGGGGTGATGATGGCGAAGGTCATCTGGAAGGTCACGAACACCGCTTCAGGAAACAGCGCGGCCGGACCGGTGATGCTGGCTGGCGTGACACCGGCGAGGAACGCCTTGCCCATGCCGCCGAAGAACGAGTTGAAATTGACGACGCCCTGCTCCATGCCGGTGGTGTCGAACGCAACGCTGTAGCCATAAATGACCCACAGGATGCTGATCAGACCGGTAATGGCGAAGCACTGCATCATCACGGAAAGAATGTTTTTGGAACGAACCATGCCGCCGTAGAACAGCGCAAGGCCCGGAATGGTCATGAACAGCACAAGGGCCGTCGAGGTCAGCATCCAGGCGGTGTCGCCGGAATTGAGGACTGGGGCCGCCACTTCGTCTGCCGCCATAGCCAGGCTGGGCATTACGAGGGACAACAGGGCTCCTAGCCCTGCGAATTTACGCAGAGTCATATTGTTTTCTCCTGGGGCGTTGGGTGTGTGGCGGCTTAGATTGCGTCGGTATCGGTTTCGCCGGTACGGATGCGAATCGCCTGTTCCAGATTGACCACGAAGATCTTGCCGTCACCGATCTTGCCGGTGTTGGCTGCCTTGGTTATCGCCTCGATAACCCGGTCAAGATCCTTGTCGTCAATGGCGACATCAATCTTCACCTTGGGCAGAAAATCGACCACGTACTCCGCGCCGCGATACAGCTCGGTGTGACCCTTCTGCCGACCGAAGCCTTTGACCTCAGTAACGGTAATGCCCTGCACGCCGATCTCGGACAACGACTCGCGTACATCGTCCAGTTTGAACGGCTTGATGATGGCAGTGACTAGCTTCATGAAAACTCTCTCCCGAATTGGTGGACTTGCCCCAGGAAAACAAACCCGTCTCAAGTCTAAGCGCAGTGCCTGGCTTTGTAACGCATCGTCGGCCCAACCTGCCCGTCCGACGCCAGCTAACCACTCCGTACGAAACTTCCCCGTTTCGTGTGGCGCACTGCATTCGTCACAGCGACTGCATCAGTGCATGGGTCAAGGGTGACTAAGCAGAAACCTTGCCATCTCGCCAAAACTCACTGAATTCAACCCCTTGGTCGCTGCTGCAAGCTGCTTTCCACAAATGCCAATGGCATTACGCACAACAACAGTGCGCTGCCGTCCGTCCGCCTGCGCGAAAAGCGTGCATCCCTGCCTGCGGGATTGGCTATAGACACTGCGTGATACACTGCCCGCCATTGTTTCCAGGACCTTTCCCATGCTCGCGCCCAAAGACTTCCTCGACGCCCTGAGCGGCACCGCCTCCCGCCTCTTCAGCGGCGACACCCCGCTGCCGAAAAGCGAAATCGAAAGCCAGTTCAAAGCCTTGTTGCAGAGCGGCTTCAGCAAACTGGATCTGGTGAGCCGGGAAGAGTTTGATAGCCAGATGGTGGTGTTGGCGCGCACTCGGGCACGATTGGAAAGCCTTGAGGCGAAGGTTGCTGAGCTGGAAGCCAAGCTCAACCCGCCAGCCGACGCGGAGTAACTGATCGTTCCCACGCTCTGCGTGGGAATGCCGCCAGGGACGCTCCGCGTTCCGCTCTATGTCCTGCAGGAGCTGCCGAAGGCTGCGATCTTTTGATCTTGCGCCTCGCAACAATCTCGGCAACGTCCTACAAAGATCACTACCGCCGTCCGATAGCGTCGCAAAGCGCCGGGTCCTAAGCTCATTCTCAGCTGACTTGTTCAGCACTGGGTTTGGCGACCTGGAACCAAGCTATGCACGCAACCACATCCGATTATGGGTATCTCTCCCAATTCGAAATATGGCGGCTGCGTGTGGGAGACCTTCGGGTCTGCCGGTATTCGCTTGGCCGGTTCGCCAACCCGCACGCAGCTGCCACCCTTATTGTTTGGCGACGATAAGTGGCAGTGATCTATCAAGCGAATTTGAGAACTGTTTATGGACGACAACTATCTAGTCCCCCACGTCTTCACCCGCCACAAACTCCACCTCCACGCCCTCCTCCTCCAAAACCAACCCTGGTTCAGCGCCCGCGACCTCGGCCGCCTCCTGCGCCTCTGCCTCGACGAACGCGCCGTGCGCAAACTCGACCCCGACCAACACCAGACTCTGAAAATGCTCAGCCACGGCACCGTCGAAAACACCCTGCTCATCAGCGAATCCGGCGTTTACGCACTCCTGATCTACCACTACTGCCCCGAATACCGAGGCCTGCGCGAATGGCTGACCCACGACGTCGTCCCAGCCCTCAGAGATGCCCAACAATCGACCACAACCGAACGCCCGATTTTGAGCCTGCTGAACTGGCCAGAGATGTCATTGAGCTTGCTGCACTGGAATAACCAGCCGTGGATTCGGTTGCAGGATGTCCCGCATATGCTGTTGGAGGGTGAGCGGCCACGGCGTGCGGTGAATGCGCCTTGGTGGAAGCGTGCATCGCGAATGCTCCAGGCATTCTGAGCGACACAAAAAACCCCACGTTTGTAGCGTGGGGTTCGTTCTAGAGCAGAGAATCAGGCGCAGTGCGCAAGACGCTCAACCTGTTCCCGAATCGCAGCCCCTCGTTCAATCTCGGCTTTACGCAAATCGTAAGTCGATTGCAGGTTCAGCCAAAACTCAGGGGTCGTGTCCAGGCAGATAGAAAGCCTAATAGCCATATCAGCACTGACACCACGACGCTGAAGCACGATGTCATTCACCGTAGGCGTCGAAACGCTCAATGCCCTGGCCAACGCCGCTGCTGTAAGGCTCAGAGGCTCCAGGTATTCCTCTTTGAGGATCTCGCCGGGGTGAACCGGGCGCATACCGTTTTTAGTCATTACTCATATTGCCTCTGGCACCGACAACGAATATTCAGCGTTGAATGACGGAGCAAGCTTGAAACATGTAGCTCTTAACTTTCATACAGATCGAAAAACCGCCCCAGCCGAAGCCAGGGCGGTTTCCACCGGGTCAATCCTTACTGCGGATCATCCCAGCGGTCCCGCAGAAACTCGTACAGGCGAAAAGCCCATAACGCGTTTCTAACGAGGCTCCACATATGTTTAAGAAACTTAGACATACTTTGGCCCTCCTTGCGTGAGGCCAAACCTCCAGTGCGCTTTCCGGCGTACGCGCACCTTTGGGAATACATGTGAGTGCATTCATTGAGGCGGCCGGGTGTGGGTTCCTCAAAACCTGCACCGGCACGACTCTCACACCGTGTCGAGAAACATGAAAATCTTTACGCTCCCAGCCACACTTCGCGACTCACTCACTCATCGAGCCTCATCGCGGCGAATGCTATCGCAGTTCTTTCAATGCGTACCTTTCAAATCTGTTAACGAGTTGTATCAAATCATGAAGTGGCGAAATCCTTTTCCGGTTCATCGCCGTTGTTAGTTCCTACCATCAGCAGATTGTTATCGACGCTTGCCTGGAGGAGAAAATTTGAATAGGCTTCCCACCGTGAGTGTGTTCATTGAGGAAGTGCAGGCCTCGGCCTCACCGAAGCCTGCAAATAAAAAACCGTCTACTCAAGGCGGTTTTTTTTCGCCTTCGATTCGGCTTTCACCGACGTCCTTCATCGATCCAGGCAACGTCCTACAACAACCTCATCCCGCGACTGATTACGTCGGCACTCCCCTCTCCCTTACGCTTTCCCCACCAGAAAGACACTCGCAACATCCTGCGAAAGTTTGGCGCCTGCGCCGCCACACGACCCGGCTACCCTTCAAAAACCGCAGGAAGCGGTTCCCGTAAAAGCTCAAGGAACGACCATGTCCCTCTCCATCGTCCACAGCCGCGCCCAGATTGGTGTCGATGCCCCCGCCGTTACCGTAGAAGTCCATCTGGCCAACGGCTTGCCGTCGCTGACGATGGTTGGTTTGCCCGAGGCGGCCGTGAAGGAAAGCAAGGACCGGGTGCGCAGCGCGATCATCAATTCCGGCCTGCAATTCCCGGCGCGGCGCATCACGTTGAATCTCGCCCCGGCGGATTTGCCGAAGGACGGCGGGCGGTTTGATCTGGCGATTGCCTTGGGGATTTTGTCGGCCAGCGTGCAGGTGCCGACGTTGACCCTGGATGACGTGGAATGCCTGGGTGAATTGGCGCTGTCAGGGGCGGTGCGGGCGGTTCGCGGTGTGTTGCCGGCGGCGTTGGCAGCACGCAAGGCCGGGCGGACGCTGGTGGTGCCTCGGGCGAATGCCGAAGAAGCGTGCCTGGCGTCGGGTTTGAAGGTGATTGCGGTGGATCATTTGCTTCAGGCAGTGGCGCACTTCAACGGTCATACACCGGTGGAACCCTACGTTTCCGATGGCTTGTTGTACGCCAGCAAACCCTATCCCGACTTGAATGAAGTGCAAGGGCAACTGTCGGCCAAGCGTGCGCTGCTGATCGCGGCGGCGGGCGCGCACAACTTGTTAACGTTATGTTATGTTGCAAAACACGACATCTCGTTCCGGTGAAGCTACCCATGACCAGCAAGGCATACTCATACATCAGGTTTTCAAGCCCTGAGCAAGCCAAGGGTGACAGCTACCGGCGCCAGCGGGTGGCGGCTGAAAACTACTGTCGCGTACACGAACTGGAGCTTGCCACCAGCCGCGAATACACATTCCTTGATCGCGGCAAGAGCGCCCATAAAGGTCAGCATTTAGATGACGAAGGACAGCTACGGCGATTCCTTGACCTTGTACAGAGCGGCGCTATTGAGCGTGGCTCCTATCTACTTGTGGAGTCGCTGGACAGGCTTTCACGGGAGAAGGTGAGCACTGCCCTCCCCCGATTCATGGACCTCCTCAACAGCGGCATACGCGTCGTCACCCTGTCAGACGGACGCCTGTACACCGAGGAATTCAATGAGCTGGATTTGATCATCAGCATTGTGCAAATGTCCCGCGCTCACAACGAAAGCGAGATAAAAGCTCAACGCCTTTCGGCGTCATGGGACAACAAAAAACACCTAGCACGTACCGAACTGAAACCACTGGGGAAGGCTTGTCCGGCGTGGCTTGAAGTGGTGGGCGGGAAGTATCAACCGATTCCTGAGAGGGTGGCGACGATTCAACTCATTTTCCAATTGGCGATTGATGGATACGGGCAAGGCGTTATCCCGCGAATGCTTAACGAGAGAGGCGTGCCTGTGTTCGGCTCTCGCAATCGAAACCACTCTGGCAAATGGGGGACCAGCAGCGTTAGCAAGATTTTGGGAAACCGGGCGTTGCTTAGCGAGTATCAGCCAACGGTAATTGTTGGAGGCGTTCGCACAAACGATGGCGAGCCCATTACTGGATTCTTTCCGGTGGTCGTGACGGAGGATGTGTTCTATCAGGCACAGGCGGTACGGGCAGAGCGCCGGATTCATAGGACAGGGGGACAGACGAAGCGCTTCAATGTCCTTCAAGGGCTTGTCAAATGCAGTACATGCGGTGACGCCATGCACCTTGTGAACAAGGGACGCCCGCCCAAGGGAGCGACCTACATTCAATGCCACAGCGCACGCAAAGGTGTATGCGATAGCGGGTATGTTCGAATCGAACGCGCCGAGGCAGTCTTACGGGAAATTCTAACCAAAGTGGACAGCCTGAGCCTTGTACAGTCCAGCGACGGCGAGACGCGGAAACAGCTAACCACGGTGGCGGGCAAACTGGAGACGGTGACGCAAAGACATGCCCAAATGTCCGAAGATTATTTCGTTTCGCCATCGGCGGGGGTGGCTCAAATGATCGCCCGGCTCGAAGGAGAACAGGAGGCTTTGAGGCAGGAACGGGAGCGACTGAAAGAGACTTTGGCAACGAGTCAGGTAGTGTCCAAGGAGGACTTTTTCGAGCGGCTGGACTTGGATTCATTCGAGGGACGGCACGCGGTCAACAGCCTGTTAAAGAGGCTACGTGTGACCATCGCTGTCGCCTGTCTCAGCCCTTCTGAACAATGGTATGTAGTCAACAGCGAGAGCCTGGCAACGTTCATGGTTTTCCACCGCGAGGACCAAATCAGAGTGGGGTCGTTTGATTATCGCATTCTCGATTTACAGGTGGCACAGGGCGAGATTTCCGAGGAAGCCCGCAAGGGGTTTGTACTCGATCCCGCGCTACTGGATGGGCTAGTGGAAGACGTACTGGCGAAGCTGGATATCAAGGTCCCCAGCAAATAAGCGCGGGCGCCACAGCGCGAAATCTTCGGGCTATAGGTAGGTAAACCGCACCTCTCAGACTTAACGACGGATATAGAAGATCCAAAGAACAATAGCGTCAGTAGCACCGCTATCGCTCGCGGTGGTGGTATCGCCGCCATCCTCGCGGATGTACCTCGACATAAATAAAATATCTACAAAAATCCAGCTCTGTTTCTGCCCTTGATCTTTAGCTTGGGTGCATAAACGAATGCGTCCGCATTCAGGTGTAAACCCGTCAGCGTCCGCTGACAATCTTTGCACGTCACCTTCGGTGTAGCAGGTCAAAAGCAAAAGCTTTGATGTGTATTGATATTATTGTATTGGCCGGTGGGCTGATCCGAAATCGGGACGATACGACTTATGCAGCCAAAGGAAAGCTGCGCGAATATTTTCTCCGATACAACGATTTTCTACGGTAACTGACTGGGCGCCGCACCTGTGCAAGCGGTGCCTCTACTGCACCTGTACGTCCTGGCAAATAGCTGTCGCCGAAGATATCCGACTCGGCGTCTACCGCTGCCATCGCCTCGCGATAAGCCTCTGCATACGCTACGTCATATGTGTGATCCGCGACCTCAGGCATAAGCTTTTCCAGCTCCCCCGGATGGCGCTCCAAGTAAAGCTCAATCCCCCTGACAGCGAAGATTGCAGCCTTCACCATGCGCTGAGCTTGGCGCGTGGAGACGCGAGTGAGCTTACGAGTTTTAGCTACGGTCCTCACCGTTACAGTGCTGACGATAGAGAGCTGGCATACGTTCCGGACATTCTTTGGCGAGACATTCAATCGGCCTTTACTGTCGCCAGCGCAGACGTAGCAGGCACCGTAAATAAAATCATCAAGCCAAGATAATTTTCTATCGACGGCAAGGGCGATGTACACGGCCCAATCATTATAAAAAACCCTCGGTGGGCGTCCTTCCTTCTCACTCGGCGGCGGCGATCCCTCCTCTTCCTCTGACTCGGCGTCAGGCTCGGCGAAGCCTTCCACCTTTCTATCCCACTCAGGATCGAACAGCCAACCTGATTCATCGGCGCGACCGGCGCGAGAAACTGGCACGGTGTAACCGGTAGGCAAAGAGTAAACAGAGGGCTTGCTGTCGTAACCGAGGATGTCACCGGTGACGCAATCCACCACTAATCCAATGGCGTGTACGAGGGTGTTCGGCGGGGTGTTCGATGGCGTGTGCGGAGGAATGATTACAGGCGTGGGGCTGGGTGTACGGGGAGGCGATTTGCGGGCGCGGGCTTTCATACGAGAGGGGTCTCCTGTTAGTTCGTTTCGGTAGGCAATTCCTTGAGGCTCTGTGAGCCCGGTGGTATGTGTTGAGAGGCAATACTACACGAACGATGAAAAAAAGTCAATCCACCCTATTGCAATTATGTATTTCCTGTGATAGCGCTACTTATAAGAAGCAAAGGTTATAGAAGATTGCACTTTCAGGAATAAGGCGAGTTTTCAGGATTTCCAATTTTTTCGCCGGACAAGGTGTAACTCTTCTGGCGACTGGAATCCATGGCTGGAAAATAAGGCTGGCGAGATTTTGGAAAACCAGCCGCGCTGTTTAACGCTCACCTCTACACCCTTGTCCAGTCGCCAGCTTTATAGAAATAACCCTGCACCCTAGGCCGCTCTCTGAGCTTGATTCAGACCAGCAAACGACTCAGCTTGCACGGACTCCAGACACGACAAAGCCCGCTCAAGGCGGGCTAATGGGCTGTCAGAAACTACGTTACTTCGCGACTCTCTGCACCGTAGACAGAGCGCAACCCACAGTCGTTGCTGTCTTGCGTAGGCTCATGCCAGCGGCGAGACATTCCTTGATGCGCTTGTGCAGTTTCTCGTCAACTGGACGGCCTGTGTAGACTCCCGCTTCCTTCCCTGTCTTGATCCCTTGAGCCTGACGACGGCGGCGGTCTTCGTAGTCCTTACGAGCGATTACAGCCAACATATCGAGCAACATGCCATTGACGGCGGCAATCATGCCCTTGGTGAAATCATCCATACCGTCGCTGGCTTTCAACGCACCGTGGCTGGTGGTCAGGTCCATGGATACAACTGTCACCTTCTTGGCTGCAATGATGGTCTTCAACTTTGCCCAATCATCCGGGGTGAGTCGTGACAGCCTGTCGATGCCTTCTACCAGTAACACGTCACCTTCGTGGCTATCGTCCAGCAGGCGAAACAGCTCAGGCCGAGCGAGCTTGGCGCCCGATTCGTTCTCTGTGTAGAAAGCCGCGATCTTGTGGCCATGGTCAGCGGCAAACTGAATCAATGGCTCTTTTGCACGTGAAGCATTTTGTGAATCTGTGGATGCTCTCAAGTAGGCACGTATGAACATTTCAACCCCTTCTATACCGTTTTGGATGTACCGATTATAGGTGTACCGATTAGGGTCTGAAAAGCGATATTTAGGTACAGGGCAAACTACCCGATTAGCGGTACTGCCTGAGCTATAGCCAATTCGGTACGCCCAAGGGCGGGCCTATCGGTACAAGTTCAGTGACCACGTAGAAGCCTGATCGCACTGGCGATGCCATCGGCGTTTGTGTCCAGTCGGGTGAGAGCGCCTGTGATGTTGGCGTGCAACTCCGTTGCTCCAGTACCCAGCAGATGCAAGGCCAGTTCCTCGATGCAGGCGCTCAAGGCCTCTTGGTTCAGGGTGAGCAATTCCAGCACGTCGGCAACGGTGGTGTTATCGGTGGTCATGGGTGGTCGTCCTTGATGGGTGGTGCGGAAATCGTAGCTCAGCTCGTGGCTGGCTGGGGGTGGGGTTGGGCCTTATGCAAGAAATGACGATTTCAGCTCAAAACTGACGATTTTATGCATAAAGGTGAAATTGCATCGCTCTCACAGAAACCGGCTTACCCGGTTTCAGCCCAAGCCCCGGAAACACTGACTTATAGGCCACTGGTCTAACCGGGCACGTGATTATAACCAGCGATAGGAGCATTGTTTACGTGGGGTTTCCGGGTAGTTATTCGGGGTTATGGGTGAGGTTGCAGCAGAACGCCAATGGCCTCCCTGCCAGCATGTACAATGCTCACACCGATGATTCGCTAAAGGCGATGACTGACATCAAAGATGGGGTGCCATGGTGACAATGGATTTCTCGCAACGAATGGGGCTAACTACAGCTATCAAGGTAGCGCAAGTCGATACTATCGATCCTGCATTGCAGAATGCATTGTGGAATGTATTAACTCTAAATCTCTTCGCAAGATTTATACGGCCAAAAGTGCATTATCCGGATAATCTGCGCGGGTCAAACTTTCAAGAATTTGCGGAGCTGGTTTTCTCCGAGTTCCATAAAGTTCCGGTAGACACCATTCCTTATAAGTGGTCGGAATTCAAAAAAGCTATACGGGAGAACTACTTCAAGATGAAGTGGCATCGCGTATATAGTTTTTTGGAGTTTGTGGTAAGCCTGAATTACAGGGGCTCTGCCCAAATCCTCGTCGAGGAATTTAATAGGGTTCTCGAAAGGGAGAACTCAGCATATCGCTTTGTTTCTGGAAAAGTGACTCCAATCACATCAAACGATGAGATCGAAGAGATTGAACAAGCTATTTCTGGCTCTGACCAGTACGCTGGCGTAAGAACGCATCTTCAAACTTCGCTGGGAATGCTCACTGATAGACAGAATCCGGACTATCGGAACTCAATCAAGGAGAGCATCAGCGCTGTTGAGTCTTTGGCGAAGCAATTGGTTGGCGTGCCCTCAGCGACTCTAGATGGTGCATTAAAGGTGCTGGAGAAGAGTCACAAACTGCATCCGGCGCTCAAGAAAGCGTTTTCTTCGCTATACGGTTACACCAATGACTCCGACGGCATACGCCACGCTCTGATGGAGAACTCGGAACTAACCAAAGCAGATGCACGATTCATGCTCATTACCTGTTCAGCATTCATAAACTTCGCCATCGACAGCGTAGAAGACTGAATAAACAGTGTTGGCCCTACACCGTAGGGCCAGGAACTGATACCGCCAGCTGTCACCATGGGTCGGACTCGCTTGAACCAAAACCCGCCCCCTTTGGCAGTACGGGAACATGAAATTTAATCTCCTCATCCAATGTATCAGCGAAGCCTTGGAGTGTTTCAAGGACAACTACAGGCGCCTTTGGTGGCTTGTCGATATACGCCTCTAGCGGAACATTCTCAAAGACTGGAGCTAGCAGCTCTACAACCTCCTGTGAAGTCACTGTGGGCTCGCTAGGCTCCAAGACTACCAATGCTGCACGTACATCCTTTATACCATCTGTAATTGGCTCTGGAGCGACAGTAGAGGCATGCTTATTATGTAGCTGTAGCGGAGCAACTATCTTGTAACTGTTAGAGTGTACAAAGCCGCGTAGCTTCTTACGCTCAACAATCATATACCCATGATTCTCCAACAGCTTGATGAACTCCTTCACCGTGCTAACGTCGCACGCTGTATCTTTGGCAATGTCTTCTTGATCGTCAAACCATAACTTACCTAGTGAGCGGAAAAGTTCGTGGCGACTGCACATATGCACCCAGATGATTTTCTGTGTAGCAGTAAGCTTGAAGTGCTCACCAGTTGTCTTACTAACCCAGTGTGTAGCACGCATCATTTCAATTGTAAGCTTGCAAAATTGTTCGGTCATCGTATTCCTCGTATTTTCGATTATAGGTTTTTCATTTGTTCTAGGAACTTGGATTCTTCCAATGCCCCAGTTCGGTAGAGGGCAATCATCTCAATCATCTGTGCAACACGAGCTGCTGCACTGGGACCACCATTACCGTTACCGGTCTTTAGCCATTCCCGACTGTGTTGACGAAACTGAATATTCATTTCTTCTCCTTGCACGGTAATATCTCACAGGGGTCAGGATGACCGATGTGAACTCAATACATCTTCTATAGGGTGTGTGCACCGTTGATTGATGATCCTTGCACGACCAATCACCATTCTTCACACAGAACAAAAAGCTCTTCTGCTTTGTAGGTGCAAGAAAACCTAGAGGGGTGCACCCGGTGCAGCGAACGTAGTGAGCGGACTCACACAGAGCATTCAATCTAACTACTTTCATTCTAATTATTATCAATATAACTAGTAGTGGAATTTCCCCCCTGCACATAGGGGATTTTCCCCTGTGTACATAGTGGAATTTCCCCCCTGTGGCTATCCGGTGCAAATGCTAGAGTCAAATTCCAGACAGCACGATACCGCCGCCTGACGTTACCTTGTGGGTAGGTCGAGAACGGTCGGTTCGGACTGCTGGAAAGAGTCGCCTTTATACGCCTGTTGACCCTGTTTTGTCAAGGGATATTGCACTCTGGTAGTTGCACCCAATCAAACTACCAATACAAGCCTCTACAATGCGCTGTGGGAGGCGTCATCTAACGAAACCACCCAGAGTGGCGCCCCATACCTGCTAACGGCCATATGGCGCGTTACAGGGCGTCGTAGAAGATGGGAGAAGTAGTGAGCGGCTTTCGCCGCCCCCATTGCAGTTGTGTAAAGTTGCATCATTGTTGATTACCCGTGTTTGGTGGTGGTAGACGGTGATCACTCAGGATATGAAGCTGGGCGAGTTTTTCTGTTGCACCTGACAAGATTGAATTCCACAGTGTTTCCACTGTAGAAGGCAATTGCAGTGGAACAGCTTCACCGTATTGTTCGGCGAGATATTCTCTACAAGCTTGCATGTAGTCTTGTTGGTGGGTGATTTCATCGTATGTCATTGTTTGCGCTCCTTGGGAAGTTGAGATAAACGCAGCTCTATACGTCTATCGATCCATGTATGAAGGTCTTCGCGCTCTTGCGAGCGCTCCACCTGTAGCACGTTGTATTGCAGTCGAAGCGCATTGTCAGTGTATTGCTCAGATACGGCGCTGGCATGATTGAAAAGGTAAGTGGTGAAGATTGCCCCCACCACCATTTGCAACACACAACAGAACATGATCGCTTGAATGACAGCTTTCATCACTCCACCTCTTTCTGATTGGCACGAGTTGTTTGCAACACCTTGCCAAGTTCATCACGGACAATACGCCCCACTTCCTGTTCGTCAGAGCCGGGAGGTGCTGTGATATTCACGGTCACATTGTTATTTACTTCTGTATGTGACTGATCGATTTTGCTTTCAACAGGCTTGTTAATAGTTTCGCTGTTCAAATCGCCGGGCAATAGCCAATTCGGCATTGGAGCAGGTTGTTTCTCACGCTGACGTTGTTCCGCCCCACGCATGATATCTTCGGATGTGTACTCGCGAGGCATGCGAAACTGTCTGTATTGGCCATCGGCAATATTCTCAGGATCAACACCAAATTTGGACAAGTCCAGAGGTGGGAACTTGAGACCTGACGTGCTGGTTAGCGTCCAATCCAGCATGGGTTTATTAGCCGGCCCATCTTCGTAATCAGGCGTGTTAGTGAGCCAGCGATACAACATGCTGATTGGATCTCTCACTTTCTCGCCAGTAGATGGTTTAGGCCCTCCACCCATGACACTTGGATCAATAGCCACACCCTCAGGGAATCCAGCCGCTGCAACTTGCTGAGCCTTTTCCTGCGGAGTCATTACCGAATCATCGGCGTTTTTACCAGCGAGTAAGCGAAGCATGCCAGTATTAACTTTGACCAAGCCCATATCGAGATTTTTCAAACCTTCCTGCAATGTGGTGGCACTTGCGATCAGTTGTCTTTCGGCATCCAATCGCTGACCCAACGCTTCGATCAGCTCGGGGTCTTTGTTGATTCCTTCACTTCTCAAATACTGGTCATTCTCTACACGGACAGCCTGAGCATCCAAACTGTGCTTATGGCGCTCCAATAGTTCTGCGGATTGAGCAACAATGTCTCGCATGCCCTGCTGGACCATCGCACCGTTAACCTTGCCATCATGTTGAGCTTCCAATACGAAGCCAGCGAGCTTTTTCTGGTCACCCTTGTAACCAAGAGCTTTACCAATTGCTTGGTAGAGGATCGTTGTTAAGCGTGTACCGAGGGCGTCAGTTAGTGGGCGTAGATCTTGGCCAAGGAATCGGTCTTTTGAATACGTTAGTGTTCAAGGATGCTCGCAAAGCATCCCCCGTAGCGTTGCTACTGCTGCATGTTGCCATGCAGACCAGACTATCTCTTGACCGGTTCTATCGAACTACGGTCTTCCCCATTTCCACCCGCTTGGGTGTACGCCTTTCGGCTAGTCGTTACACTTTCCCATCACTGGGCTTAGCTCGGTATTGTCCACGAGGGAGTTTCACCGAATTAGAGGAATGTACATTGCACTGTTTCTAATGCACGGAGCTAATGATTAACCCTGATTGAGCTGCAAGGCAGCGCTGTACTGTTGTGTCTTGTCCAAATTACCAATACGGAAAACGGCGGCTTGGTCTTTCTGCAACTGGATTGCCTCTTCCAGTGTACGGCCCTGACTTCTGAACCCCTGCACCATATTCGAATAGGCTACGGCGCTCTCCCTACTAATCTGCATCCCGAATTCCATTGAGTTGGCAATGTAAGCCTCTTTGATCCGTGCTCGTTCTTTGTCATTGTTACCAGCAGCCAAAAGGGCATTGTCGAATTGTTGGGTATCAGCCGCTGTTTCCTGACGCTTGGTGATTCTTTCGTTTAGGAAACTAATGGCAGATACCAAACCGTAGATCCCAGCAGCAGCGGCACCCAGACCAACGGTGAGACTACCGAAGCCTGTACTCTCGGGCTCGGGCCGGCGAGTCTTCCACGCATTGAAGCGATCTTGCTGCATTGAGAAGCGTTGACCTTGAATCTGGTGTCTTTCAGCAGCGCGAGCTTCACGGGCAGCGGCTGACACTTTAGAAGCCTTGTAGCGTTCGGCCTGTCTAATCCCACTGGCGCGAGCATTACTTAACGCAAGTTCTGCACGTTGATACTTGGTTTGATGCATCGCTTGCTGCTGTAGAAGTCTTACAGTTTGAGCGTGACGCTCTTGCAAGACCTTGGCGTAACGAGCTTGGCGGATTTGTGATTGTTCCGAAGCAGCTTGAATCTTGGATTCACCCAACTTTGTTTTAAGTAGTTCTTGCTGCGTTTTTTGTTGTTTAGCAGCGAGCACGGCTTGCGTTACCTGCTGTTTCAAAGATGCACTCTGAAGATAAGCTTCTTCGCGCTGTCCAGTTGCCACCAACTTCTGTGCACTGATAGCAGCGGTGTTCTGTGCATGCTGTAGACGAGCGATCTTCTGTTGTGTTGCCAGCTCCTTGCTTTGGGATTTCGTCACAGCAGCATCGAGCTTGTTCTTTTCTGCAATGGCAGCTTTACTTGATACGTTAAAAGCCTTGTTCAACTTGGCTTGCATTTGTTGAGCTTCTTTGCCAACGCGAGCCATGGAAGCCTCAGCAGTTTTCAACATCGACAGGAAGCGCTGTAACGGTGTGGCGTTGATATTAAAGATCAACTTACCCGTTAGGCGTGCAATCTCTTCGTTATGGACACTCATACTCGCTCACCATAAGCCCCACGACCGTGTTTCAGTTTCAACATGGTGTCGAATGCACGGTTGAATGCTGCTGCGTTACGTCCGTATTGGGTAACGGTTGCATCGGTGAAGTAATCGCCATTGTTGTTGGTGAGGTAATCGGCGAATACAGCTTGCACCGAGCGAGAGCCAGACAGAGCGAAATACAAACTCCCGTCTTGGTGACGAACCCAGCGGTAATTAAACTCGACATCGAAGCCGTGATAGTTACGAAGCCATTGCCCAAGCGCACATGTGAACATACGAATCTTTGGATGGCCGGTCATTTTTGTTAGTGAGTGGTGTTGCGGGATTTTTTTCAGTCCCTTCGGTGTAGCGCTCTCTGTCATTGTTTTCCTTTAGTCAATTTGGCTTGTTTTGCAAGTTTAACAATCTCGGCTGCACGTGCTTTTAGTTCAAGTAGCTCCGAGGCTCTCTTGAAGGCCGCTACATCCTCTTCAGATGCTTCCTCATCTACTGGTGTAGCCTCTTTAGTTACCGTTGCTGTAGTGGGCTCTGGAGAGCTTGTAGCAAGTGTATCTTTTGCGTACTTCTCACGTAGAATCAACTCAGTTCCTGATAGTGTGCTCGGATCGATTTTATCAGTCATTCTGCACCTCCGAATTCATTCAATGGCAGACTGAGTGCAATACGAGCACCTTCAATAAAAGCCTCAAGTACCGTAGCGTCGTATTGGGCCTTGGTAATGTAGAGCTTTGCATTCAAATCCATCTTGGCCCACGCCATATCCAACTGTTTATCAACTTCTGTATCAAAGCGGCTTCTCATTGTTGGTCTCCAAGGCCAAGGGCCTGTCTTACTTCGGCTTCAACTCGGGCATATTCTTCGGCTTCCTTGGCTGCCTTGGCATCCAACTCGGCTTGTTGTTGCTTACGGCGAGTTGCGGCCAAAAGCGACTCAACTTCTTTCGCTACAGCAGCGGCTTTCTCTGCTTCCAAGCGGGCAAGGTATTCAGATTCCACTTGGGCCAGGATCTCGGCGATATCCTTCTGCACTTGTGCCTCTGGCTTACGTAGTGACAGGATTACAAAATCGACGGTAGGGGCGGGAATTACTTTGGGAAGATGGGCAATTTCGCCGGTTGCCGAATAGCCAAGCCCCACCAACTCAACATACTTATCCAAGGTTTGTTGGAGCCCTTGCACGTCGAACTCTTCCATAATGCCGAGCTGTTCTCGGCCTTCGATGCTGCATTGGGTGCGGGTTTTGTACTGGCCTACTTCGAAGTCTTGTAGGCGTTTTAGATGCGCTGCATCTGGCTGAAACAATTGACTCATGGTTTTGCTTCCTTCATTTTGGGTTTGTTGTTGTAGTGTTGCTGGTGGCTCACGCTTTAAAGCGCGATGTTGTTGCATGTAGCACTTGTGGCTGCATGTTTGTTTTGATGCTCGTTGCGTTTGCATTGGTGTGTTACAGACCACGCACGGTCTTACGACGGTTAAAGCCATATGGCCTCCGATGTCTTGGGGATGTGAGAATAAGTTGGTGAGAATAACGACCTTCACGCCAAAGAAATCGGGTAGACAATAACGCCGTACCCGATAAAGGTTAGCCGTGAAGGAGGCTGCATTTAAATAGTGCCTATCCGGTTACCCGGTTGTGCTGTAGGCGGCAACACCGACAGATTCATCACGTCTGTCTATGGCGATGAACTCCCAAAGTTTAGGAGCTGAGCAAGTTCACCGGCAATTTAAAATGGTGACAGAGTTCAACCACCGCCCCTGTCAGGCGATCCTTGAGACATTGCAGTCTTGGTCTGGCAAGTAGTGGCCATCGCCTTGCTTATGCGATTGGAGAGGCTTGTGGTGAGCCTCGGCCTACAACAACACCCATCGCAAGTTGCTTGGACTGGTGCGGGTGATTCTGGAAATGACTTTACCGGAATTCAGCTTGGCGGCTGTCCGGTTGGGTGTAGCGAAAATTGGTTTGAAACTGGAAGGGTGAAGCGCGTAGGAAAATTCTTTAATTCGTATACTATCTTACCATGGAAGCATTGATTTGTCAAGCATAAGCGCGTAGCTAATGCAAGATATATTTTGAATTGAGCGACGGACGGCTACCAGTCACCCTTCCGGCTTGGGCGGCACGAGCTGTACATGCTGTTCCCATGTGGCTCCCTTGAGCGCTTCCAGCTCTTCCGGCGTGAACACGACAATGTTTTGTAACTTTGTACAACCTGTTGTTCAGCGGTCCGCCAGGCACGGGAAAAACCTTGCTGGCGAGCCGCTTGCCAGGGCTGTTGCCACCCTTGGCCGAGACGGAAGCGCTGGAAGTCGCGGCGATTCAATCAGTGGTCAGTTGTATGCCGTTGAGTCATTGGCCCCAACGCCCGTTTCGCCAACCCCACCACTCCGCATCAGGCCCGGCGCTGGTCGGTGGCGGCTCAAAACCGCAACCCGGCGAAATCACCCTCGCCCACCATGGCGTGCTGTTCCTCGACGAACTCCCAGAGTTTGATCGCAAAGTCTTGGAGGTGTTGAGGGAGCCGCTGGAGTCCGGCCACATCGTGATATCCCGTGCCAAGGACCGAGTGCGCTTCCCGGCACGATTCCAACTGGTGGCCGCAATGAACCCCTGCCCCTGTGGATATCTTGGCGAACCCAGCGGCAAATGCAGTTGCACACCGGACATGGTCCAGCGCTACCGCAACAAACTCTCCGGCCCGCTGCTGGATCGCATCGACCTGCACCTGACCGTCGCCCGGGAAGCCACGGCGTTGAATCCTTCGCCCAAACCCGGTGATGACACCGCCACCGCCGCAGCGCTGGTCGCCGCCGCACGGGAACGGCAACACAAACGCCAAGGCTGCGCCAACGCCTTCCTTGATCTGCCGGGCTTGCGTCGGCACTGCAAGTTATCCACAGCCGATGAAGCCTGGCTGGAATCCGCCTGCGAACGTCTGACGTTGTCACTGCGGGCGGCTCACAGACTGCTCAAAGTCGCCCGTACGTTGGCGGACCTTGAACAGGTTAACGGGATCAACCGCGAGCACTTGGCGGAAGCGTTGCAATATCGACCTGCCTCAACATAACCAATGGGCATCACCGCAAATAATTTATGCAGATCACTATTTACAGGGAGCATCAGAAATACATGGATCTACTAAAAAGTCATTGGATCAGATTTGTTTATTGCCTGTTAAGCATTGCTATCGTATGGGCGGCGCTCTTACAGCAGGAATTTGTTGTTGGCTCCCCGACCACCCTGAATAACTTTTCCTACATTGGCACTGTAATTACGATCGTCGCGCTCATCATTTCAACATCTGAAGTTTTGCACACTGTTCGTTACTCACGCAGTATCAGTGCAGAAGCCAACAGAATACTCAAGGACGCAAAAGCCGTAGAGGGCGCCTCAGCCGTCAGTGAATGCATTGCGACGCTCAATGAAACAGCAGGTTATGTTGACACCGAAAACTACCCATTGGCGCTGAAGTGCTATCAGCATTTCAGGATTCTGTTTGCCAAAATACCCGGTACAGGTCAGGAGTTCGAAAGGATTGACACTATCCTTGGAGAAACAGAAATCAGTATCAGAAAAGGAGTTTTCGCGACGGCAACCACCCCGCTCGAAAAGCCGGTCAGAATCCTTCTTCATCACAATCTTAAAAACATTAAAGAAAACCTAGAAAAAGTTAATCCAGCCAGAGGGCGCCAATATGCTACCGCCTAGATTTTTCGATTTCATCAAAGCACTCACCGCGAGAACGGAGCGGGGTGAATTCACCTGGAGTTACGACGACAACAATTCGTTTGTGAAACTCAAAGAAAAGGAATTTTCTCTTTCATTGCGTTACAGCTTCAACGCCGATGAGAAGTATGCGGAGTACGTCATTTATTACATCGATGAGATCAGAAATAAGGAACACCGGTTTTATACCAACCAAACCTGGAATGACTTCGATTTCGTCCGGCGTCTGTTCGACGCTGCACAAGCCTCAGAAATGAGACTCCCCTTCTAGCCCTTTAATGAGCAGCGGAAACAGGTATCCACCGCTCATCTCGTAAGGCCGCTTATTCTTTGGACAAATCCACCAACGGCGCCTGCCTCACCTCAGTCGCCCGTCCACCCTGAATCTCACTCACCCGCGCCAATGCCTTATCCACAGCCCCTTTATCCGCCAACAAGCTATAGCGAATCTGGAACTGCTTCTGCTCTTTTACCCCAATCGTCGGCACCAAACCGAGCGGCCGTTGATACCGACGGTTGTAGGAGAAACTCGTCCCCGGCTCCAGCCCCGTCACATACCCCTGCCCTTGGGTATCGGTGTTTTTCCACAACGAGAACACCGGCAACTGCTGAGTATTGAAGCCCACCGAAACCCCAAGGCTGCCCGCCTTGTTGTGCAGCACAGTCAGGGTGTCGCCCTTGGCGTCGCCGTACGGCACGACGTTGTAAACCGTTTCGTCGTAATCCTTGGTCGGCGCACGGTAAGTCTGCCAGTCCGGCAAGTCACCCTTGGCCTTGTCGTTGAACGGCGAAACCTGTTTCACCGGTGCGACAAAACGGGCGCCTTGTTCAAGGAACGGAGTGCTGAAATTGCTGTGGTACAGCGCCTGATACTCCTTCGGATAGTCGCCGTTGTTGGTCAAGGTATCGTTGAGGGCAAACGCCACGCTGCCGGGCTCGGTGACCAGTTCGGTATGCACCGAGAAATCGACTTTCTTGAACGCCTGTTCCTTCAACTCGCCGCGCAGGCTGATGGCGTACGGCGGCTTTTCATCTATATGCAGGGTGACTGTGCTGGCCGGGATGTTGGCGGCGCGGCCATGGAGGGTCAGCAGTTCGCCGTTGTCCAGGCCGGGGTGGCCGACCCATTCGTAGCCGCAGCGGGCGACGAGTTCGTTGAAACCTTCCAGCCAGCCCAGGCCGCCGCGACCATTGAGTTCGATGAAGGACGGATTGACCACGTCCTTGACCGGCGAATCCCAACCCATGCGCACATTGCCTACAGACGCTTGCAGGACGTTCATCCCGCGAGTCGGCACCACCGAGAGTTTCAGCGTGCCGTTGTCGATGTCGACGATGCTGACGCCCTCCTGCCGACCACCGTGCAAGGTGCGCAGGGTCACGGAGAAGGGTTTGTCGGTTTTCACCCCCAGTTGCTGGCTGGTGATTTGCCAGTTCTGGGCAGCTTTGTCGGTGTCGAGGAGGACGTAATCCCAGGCCATGGCGTGGGAAGCGGCGGACAGCGCGCCAAGGGTGATGACAAGTTTGAGCGGGGTCATGGGGGAAGCCTTTCTTGGATTTGTGTATTTTTTATAGCGCTGATGAAACGATTCAGCAAGGTTAAAAAATGCACACGTCCCGGCGCTCCCCAGCAAATACACATCAACCTCAAGCAGCCTCTTGATTCTTGCACTAGTCTCAAACGGTTTTGGACCATCGACTGATTGACGGCGACATCATAATGACATTAAGGTCGCCAGCTAAATGCAGGAGCAAGTACAGACATGTTTGTCTGTCATTTTGCGCAACGGATCATATGGAGTTTGGATGCGCGGGGCACTATTACGCAGCGGTAAGAGCGGGTCATTCACTGCCCTGGGCGAAACAGGTCAACCGGTCTACCGGGCAGCCCTGCAATTGCGCGAAGCCATTCGCCGCAAGAACCCCGAGCTGGTCGATCACCTGGCCATTCCTCAAAGCGATGAACTCGGTAACCAGATCGACTGGTACAGCGGCCTCGACGGCGATGTGATCCCGTGGAGCAGCGCCACCGAAGAGGAGCGCGCGCCTGCCCGTCGCCAACTGGAAGCCCTGAAGACGGCGCTCGACGAGTTGAGCCTGCGTTTCCTGGGCACTGACCCGGCCGAACAGCAGCAAGGCGATAAAGCCGTGTTCGGCAAGTTGCTCAAGCGCGTCATTCATTTCCCCGACGAAAACTTCGTTTACCTGGTGCAAGGCAAACCGGTGCTGACTTTCTGGGGTTTCGAGCATGCCGGTGCCGACCGCAATCGCGATCCATTGCACTGCCTCTATTCGGTTCCGCCCGTATTCACCCTGCCACCGGTGGTCGAAGCGCCGGTGGTTGCGCCTGTCGTGCCGGTGGTGATCGCTCGTCCGTGGTGGCGTCGCTGGTGGTGGCTATTGCTGCTGCCCTTCTTGCTGCTGCTGTTGTGGCTGTTGCTCGGCTTGCGCGGTTGCGTGCCGATTCCGCTGGTGGCGGTTGATCTGCTGCCAACGGGCCTCGTCCCGGTAGATAACCAACGGGAAGAACCACAACTGACCGGCACAGCCACGACGCTGAATGGCGTTCCCGTGACCGGCACCGTCGCAGGCTCTTCCACCGCTGCTGCCGTGGAAGGCACCCACGGTGTGGAAGCGCCAGCGGTCGAAGGCGACGAGGCGGACGCTGCGCCTGCCGACATCACCCAGGACCCGGCAGCCGAAGCCCCGGCCACGCCACCTGAAAACAAAACTGCGCCGCCCGCCGTCACACCGCCCGACGCGGAAAAAGCCGCTGCCGCCAAACCCGGCCCGGCGCTGAGCATTCCACCGGACGCCGCCGACGGTGCCGCCGACTTCCTCGATGGCCAGTACCGCGCGGGCGCCGGCATTCAGGACCGCCGCACCGGCAAGCCGCTGCGCCTGGAATACCAGTTCAAGGACGGTAAAGGCGAAGTCACCGTGCACCAGGCCGACGGCTCGAAATGCAGCGGCCCGGTCACCGCCGCCATGAAGGGGGGCAGTCTGGCCATCGACAGCCAGGGCCAGGCCGTGTGCGGCGATGGCAGCACCTACGACATGCCCAAGGTCAACTGTCGCAAAGGGGCGACTACGGTCGCGGACTGCACCGGCGGTTACGGAAAAGATCAATTCCCCATGTCCATGCGGCAAGCGGGCGAATAAATACGGAATAACCTGACATGTTGCCTGAAGTTACCCAATTCGAAGACACCGTCACCCTGGTCAGCGACACGGGTATCCAGTTCATGGATTTCGCCCTGCGCCTGGATCCTCGCAAGGAGCCGGCGGGCGAGTTCGCGCCGATGATCAGCGGGCTGATCTGCCGGCTGATGTACAACGAAGAGAAAGACTTCTACTTCTACGAGCCCGAACCGGAAAAGGTCGAGAAGGCCAAACCGGCGTTCAGCGTCGACATGAAAAGCAGCCTGGAGCTGCTCGACGGTGTCTGGCTGCCGATCCCGTTTTTCCGCTTCATGCCGCCGTACCGCTTCGACGAAGGCCCGAGCAACTGGTCGCGCATGCGCCTGGTGAAACTGGCCACACCCGATATCGACGGCAACACCCACCGACTGACCATGGCCTTCGACAGCCGCGTCATGCCCAAGCGTGACGGCACCGCCTACCTGGCGCCGAACGAAGAAGACATCAGCTCCGGCGTGTCCTTCAAACTGGCGACCAAAGCCAGCGAAACCCGTTGGTTCCTGTCCCAGCCGTGGGTCAACGAATGGCTGCTCGAAGTGTTCAACGAAGGCAACGCCCACCGCTCCCGGGAAGAGCTGGACATCGACATCCGCGCCAACCATCACCTGGCGCACTACCTCAATTTGCTGAGCCTGTTGAGCAAACCGTCAGTGGCCGCGCAGTCGACGGCGCGGCCGAAGGTCGATATCCCCGAACTGAAAGTGGTCGCCAACGACAGCAATGGCCTGGTCAAGCCGATCCTGGTGGACCTGGTACTGGACGTCGGCAACTCTCGCACCTGCGGCATCCTGATCGAAAACCACGGTCAGGCCGGCTCCGGGCTTAAGCAGAACTACGTGCTGGAACTACGTGACCTGATCACCCCCGAGCACACCTACAACCAACCGTTCGAAAGCCGTGTGGAATTCGCCCAGGCGAATTTCGGCAAGGACCATTGCTCGGTCAAGAGTGGCCGCCACGATGCGTTCCAGTGGGCAACCATCGCCCGGGTCGGTAATGAGGCTGGCCGCCTGGCCAGCCGCCGTCGCGGCACCGAAGGTTCCACCGGGCTGTCGAGCCCGAAACGTTACCTGTGGGACGAAAACGCCTACGGCCACGGCTGGCGTTTCAACTGCTCGTACATCAAGACCGACAACGAACCGTACGCCACGGCGGCGCCGTTCTCGCACCTGATCAATGAAACCGGCGAGGCGCTCTACAGCCTTGAAGAAGACGATCGCCTGCCGGTGTTCATGCCCCGTTACTCGCGCAGTTCGCTGATGACCTTCATGCTCGCCGAAGTCCTGGCCCAGGCGCTGTCGCAGATCAACAGCCCGGCCCAGCGCTCGCGCCAGGGTCACACCCGTTCGCCGCGCCAGCTCAATAGCATCACTCTGACCGTGCCGCCGGGGATGCCCCAGGCCGAACGCAGCATCCTCAACGAACGCATGTTGCAAGCCATCGGCCTGGTGTGGAAAAGCCTCGGCTGGCATGCCGGCGAGGAAGATCCGCATCAGGACCCGGCCATCAGCCCGCGCACGCCGATCCCGAGTATCCGCGTCGAATGGGACGAAGCCTCCTGCGGCCAATTGGTGTACCTGTACACCGAGGTCAACGAGAACTTCGCCGGTCACCCGGAAGAGTTTTTCGACACCATCGCGCGCCCCGACAAGTCCGACCGCGAGCGCATCACGCTGGCGACGATCGACATCGGCGGCGGCACCACCGACCTGGTGATCACCGACTACCGCCTCGACCGCGCCGGCAACACGGGCAGCGGCAGCAACGTGCACATCGTGCCGGAACAGCGTTTCCGCGACGGTTTCAAAGTCGCTGGCGACGACATCCTGCTGGACGTGATCCAGGACTTCATCCTGCCGAGCTTCGAGAAAGCCTTGCAGAACGCCGGGGTCAAGGCCCCGGATTCGCTGATGTCGCGCTTGTGCGGCGATGAATCGGTCAGCGCCCAGGACATGATCCTGCGCCAGCAATTGAACCTGCAGGTGTTCTCGCCGCTGGGTCTCGCATTGCTCAAGGCCTACGAGCATTACGACCCGCAAGTGCCGCAGGAAGTCAGCCCGCAAAGTTATCGCCAACTGCTGGGTGACAACGCGATCAGCCAGACCGTGCTCGATTACGTCAACGCCGCCGTACGCCGCGATGTTGGCGGCCAGAGCGGTTTCGACCTGTATGAAGCGCCGATCAGCTTCGACCTGCAAAAGCTCCACGCCGCGTTCCTCAACGATCAGATCAACATCACCAAGATCCTCGGCGCACTGTGTGAAGTGGTCGCGCATTACCCCTGCGACGTCCTGCTGCTGACCGGCCGCCCTTCGCGCCTGCCCGGCATCCAGGCCTTCATCCGCAAGGTGTTGCCGCTGCCACCGGGGCGCATTCTGGCGTTGCAGAACTACCGCACTGGCGGCTGGTATCCGTTCCACAAGAATGGCCGGATCGACGACCCGAAAAGCACCGCGTCGGTCGGCGCGATGCTGTGCCTGCTGTGCGCCAACCACAGCGTGCCGAACTTCTATTTCCGCTCCTCGGCGCTCAAACCGTATTCGACGGTCAAGCACATCGGCGTCATCGACCTGAACAACGTGATCAAGGATGCCGACGTGCTGTACCGCGACATCCAATCCGAAGACTACAAAATCAAGCTGCCGGAAATCGGCACGGGCGACGACGCCGACACGCCGCAACTGGAAATGCGCGGCGACCTGCGCCTCGGTTTCCGCCAGTTGGCCGCCGACCGCTGGGCCGCCTCGCCGCTGTACACCTTGCGCTTTACCAAAGCCGGCCGGGAGAAGTTCTCCCGCGCGGTCGGTGAAAACGGCAGCGCGCCGCTGCTCAAGGTGCGCTTCGAGGTGAAACCGGCGGACAAGTACACCCGCAAGCAGGATCTGGTCAGCGACCGCCTCTCGGTACGCGACATCGAATCCAACAGTAACAACGTCAACTTCAACCCGCGCAGCGACCTCGAGCTGGAACTCAACACCATGCTCGACGCCGGCCTGAGCGAGACCAAGTACTGGCTCGACAGTGGAAGTGTGAAACGCAAATGAATGACCTGACCCCCGATCAACAAAAGCTCTCTGCCAGTTGGGCCGCTGTTTATGAAGGTGCCGGTCAGGCGCTGGAATGGATTGGCCAGACGCGCGTCAACGCGCCCCGCCTGGACAGCGAAGCCGACAACCTGAACATCCGCCTGCACCGCGCCCGCAACCTGGCCCACAGCCTGGGTCGCGTGGCCTGCACGCCGATGACCATTGGCTTCTTCGGTTTGTCCCAGGCAGGCAAGTCCTACCTGATCTCGGCCCTCGCGGCCGGGCAGAACGGCAAGCTGGAAACCCATTACGGCGGCCAGCGCCTGGACTTCATCAAGCACATCAACCCGGTGGGTGGCGGCAAGGAAGCCACCGGTCTGGTGACGCGCTTCAGCCGTCGTGCCACGCCGAGCACGGACGATCAGTTTCCGGTCGAGCTCACACTGTTCAAGGAAATCGAACTGGCGAAGATTCTCGCCAATTCCTGGTTCAAGGACTTCGATCTGGAGCGGATTTCCTACGAGATCGACGAAGAACGCATCCAGCGTGTGCTCAAGCCGTTCGAAGGTCGGGAAAACGGGCCGATCCAGCCCGGGGTCAACGCTGACGACCTGGTGTCGTTGTGGGATTACCTGCGGGACAACTTCCGCAACTCGGTGAAGAAACTCGAACACCTGTATTGGCCGAAGGCCTTGCAACTGGCACCCCGCCTGAATTTCCAGGAGCGCGCCGAACTGTTCGCCATCCTTTGGGGTGAACAGAGCGAGTTGACCCGGGTGTACCAGCAACTGGCCGGCGCCCTGCACAAGCTGGGCCTGCCCGAGACCGTGTTCGCACCGTTGAAGGCCTTGGTGAGTTTCGAAAACGACACCTACAGCCAGCGCGACAGCATCATGAACGTCGACATCCTCGAACGCTTCGGCAGCCCGCGGGACTTGCCGATCGACGTGCGGCCCCGGATCGACGGGCGCCTGCAAAACAGCCAGGGCATTCCCGTCGCGCAACTGGCGGCCTTGACCGCCGAAATGACCTTCTGCCTGATCGAAGCCCCGGCCGACGACATCGTCAACCAGGTCGATCTGCTGGACTTCCCCGGCTATCGCGGGCGCAAGAAGTTGCACGAAATCGCCGACTCCAACGACCCGGAATCCGCGACCAAGGACAATTCCGTCTCGCAGCTGATCCTGCGCGGCAAGGTCGCGTACCTGTTCGAACGCTACACCGACAACCAGGAAATGAACGCGCTGGTGGTGTGCACCGGTTCGACCAAGCAGAGCGACGTCAACGACGTGGGCCCGGTGCTGACGCGCTGGATCGAGAAAACCCAGGGCGCCGACGCCGCCGCGCGCAGCAAACGCAGCACCGGCCTGATCTGGGCGCTGACCATGCTCGACCTGCGCATCACCAACTCCCTGAGCCTGACACCGGATCAGTACGACGAGAGCTGGAACGGCATGGTCAAGCTGACCATGCTCGAGCGCTTCGGCAGCCTGAGCTGGATGAACGACTGGGCCGGCACGCCGTTCCAGAACACCTTCCTGGTGCGCAAACCGCGCATGGATGCGGCGTTCATCGGCCAGGACGCCAGCGGCGCCGAAACAGGGATCAATGCCGGCTATCAAGAACGCATCGATGCCCTGGGCAGCAGTTTTGCGAGCAACGCACTGGTGTGCAAACACATCAACGCCCCTGCCAACACCTGGAAGGAAATGCTGCGCAACGACGACGGTGGCATCAGCCACTTCAGCGGCAGTTTCAAGGGCGTGGCCAACATCGATTTCAAACTGCAACGCATCCGCGAGCAACTGGACGAGTGCCTCGAAGGTCTGACCACCCACGGCCTGAGCACCTGGTATCACGCTGACGGTGATGGCGCCGCCGCCGCCAAGAAAGCCCAGGCGCAGATGATTCTGTCAGGCCTGGGTCGTCGCCCGGCGGTACTGGGCGAGTTCATCGATCAACTCGACATGCCGAGCGAAGAGGTACGCGACCTGTACCTCAGCGGCGTGTACGAAACCGAGGACGAATCCGCCGCCAGCGATGAACCGGTCGCTCCGACCGCAAACCAGAGCCTGTACGGCAATGACGCCGGTTTCGACTTCGATTTCGGCGACGACCTGGGCCACGACACACCGCCCAGCAGCAAGACCGGCGCCCCGGCACCGGAACTGCAAAGCAACGAACACCGCTTTGCCAAAGCCGCGTTCAAGGCCTGGATCGCGCACCTGCGTGAACTGACCACCCGGCAAAGCCTGCTCAACCTGCTGGGCCTGGAAAAAGCCTTGCTCGAAGCGGTGGTCGACGAACTGATCACCGCCGGTTACCGCCAGGACCTGCCGGGGCAACTCAGCCGTGCCGTGCTCAAGCGTGCGCAAAGCGGCGCGCGAAGGGATCAACTGGTCGAGCGCCAGGTCCTGGAAGTGCAACGGGTCCTGCGGGATTTCGTGTCCTGGTTCGGCTACATCCAGAAACCGGTGAGCGAGCGGCCGATCAGCCGCGCCGGGGCCAAGGCACCGTTGTTTTCGTTCTACTCCGACATCGGCCCGGGCCAGGTGCCCGTGCTGCCGGCGCAACCGGCGAACCAGGCGCAGCGGTTCCTGGGCGACTGGCTCTCGGGCCTGGCCTACATCACGATGGACAACGCCGGCCATGGTGCCGGTCGCGAAATCACCCCTGAACAGAACGAACGGCTGGGCCATGTGCTCTCAGCCTTCGCAGCGAGATAAGCAATGCCAATTCGTGTCGACCTGCTCGCCTTAGAGCCCAATGTGCCTGGCCAGGCTAACCTCACTGTGAAGAAATGGCAGGGTGGCGAAGAACGGCTGGAGTTTTCCATCCAGCGTAACCAGGACGGCTTCTACCTCCAGGACAAAAAGGCCTGGAGCAACAATCCGTTCTGGTTCCAGGTCGCACGCTTCAACGTCGCGGCCAGTGGCGAAGCCCTCGAAACCCCGGTCGGTGCGGATGTGCTCGACCCGTTGCTGGAAGGCAGCGCCGGTTCGCAATTCCAGATCGAACTGCGTGAACAAGGACTCGGGCATTCCGACAAAGGCGTGGTGCGCCCTGGCGTCGGGCTGCTGCCGTCCACGGCTGGCGGCCAGACCCGCTCGACTTACGGCGGCGCAGAATTGACGGCGCCAAAGGAGCCGGAACCCGAGATCCCGGAACTGCCTGAACTGATCCTGCCAACGGCCGAGCCGGAAGCGGAGCCGGAACCGCTGGTTGCCGAACCCGTCTACACCCCGCCACCGGCCCAGGTGAAAAAGAGCAACAAAGGCCTGATCGCCTTGTTGATCGTGGTGCTATTGCTGCTGGCCGCGGGCGCCGGGTTCTGGTTCTACAAACGCACCCCGGCGACTGCCCCGGTGGTCGCAGCTGCCGCACCGGCCACGGCCAACGCCGAAGCCTGCACCCTCGACAGCATGAACAGCCTGCCCGAACTGACCTTCGTCCAGACCTGCATCAAGGCCGCGCCCGACAGCGCCAAGCTGCTGGAGATCATCAACCAGGCCAAGGCCGGCAAACACTGCGGCGTCGCCCAGCGCCTGTACGCCAACCGCGCCCAGGCCGGTGATCCGCTGATCGCCAATGCCTATGCCCGCGAGTACGACCCGAAATACCTGAAGGCCAGCGAGTGCTTCCCGGTCGCGGACAACGCCACCGCTGCCTATTGGTACGAAACCATCCTGACCCAGGACCCGAACAACGCCGAAGCCAAGCAGCGTTTCGAGGAGTTGCAGAAGTGATGCGTTCGCCCGTGAGTCGTTTCCTGTTGAGTGGCGCCGCGTTGCTGGCGCTGTGCATCAGCCCGTTGTCCCAGGCCGATGACAAGCCGCTGATCCAGGCCGGTAAAAAGACCTTGTTCCAGCGCGTACTGACCACCCCGGGCTGCAAAATCAGCCCGACGGCCGGTGGCGCGGCAGGTGATGCGCAACCGGTGTTCAGCCGTTTCTACGTCTACGAACGGGCCCAGGCCGCCAATGCCGAATGGCTGAAAGTCGGCCCCGACAGCTACGGCAAGACCATTGGCTGGCTGCCCGCCGCGTGCACCACCGACTGGAAGATGCAACTGACCCTGGCCTTCACCAACCCGGCCAACCGCGATCGTTTGTTGTTCTTCAAGGACCGCGCCACCGTCGAAGGCATCCTCGATGCGCCGGACCCGGTGAGCAAAGTCGCCCCGCTGCGGGCAACGCTGAAGAAGGGCCAACAAGCCCCCGGCGTGCTCGCCGAAGAACCGGAATACTTCGTCGACCTGCAAAAGCAGTTCTACCTGTTGCCGGTGCTCAGCGGCGAAGAAGTCATGACCGAGGGCGGTTTCCGCACGCGCCTGCTGAATGTGGCATCGGTGAGCAAGCCCGATGACAAGGATCCCAAGGGTGGTGCAGCCAAAAACGGCGCCACCGGTAGCAAGGAGGCCGATGAAAAGGCCGCCAGTCAACTGAAGGAATTCAGTGCGGCGGTGGTGTTTGTCATCGACTCGACGATTTCCATGGACCCGTACATCGACCGCACCCGCGAGGCGATCCGCAAGGTCTATCAACAGATCGAATCGCAGAACCTCGGCAAGCAGGTCAAGTTCGGCCTGGTGGCGTTCCGTTCCAGCACCCAGGCGGTGCCGGGCCTGGAATACACCACCAAGATGTACGCCGACCCGACCCAGGTGAAGGACAGCTCCGACTTCCTGGCCAAGGTCGCCGACCTCAAGCAAGCCAAGGTGTCGAGCAGCAGTTACGACGAAGACGCCTTCGCCGGGGTCATGCACAGCATCGACAAGATCGACTGGAGCCAGTTCGGTGCGCGCTACGTGGTGCTGATCACCGACGCCGGCGCCATCGAAGGCGACGACAAGCTCTCGCAGACCGGTTTGAGCGCTTCCCAGGTCCGCCTCGAAGCCGCCAATCCTGGCGTGGCGATTTACACCCTGCACCTGAAAACCCCGGCCGGGGTCAAGGATCACGCCAAGGCCGAGGCGCAGTACCAGAATCTGTCGACCTATCCGGGCACCAACACCTCGCTGTATTACCCGGTGAATGCCGGTGATGTGCAGGAGTTCGGACGCAAGGTCGATGCCCTGGCCACGGCCATCACCTCCCAGGTGAAAGCCGCCTACATGGGTGAAGACGCCATCGGTAGCGCGGCGAATGCCAAGCAGGATCCGGCCGAGAAGAAAATGCTCGAAGACGCCGCCCTGATCGGCCACGCCATGCAACTCGCTTATCTGGGCGAACGCACCAACAGCAAGGCCCCGCCGGTGTTCAAGGCGTGGATCACCGACCGTGACCTGATCAAGCAGAACATCCCGACCACCGATGTACGGGTGCTGCTGACCAAGTCCCAGCTCAGCGACTTGAGCGACGTGATGAAGCAGATTCTCGACGCCGCCAACGAAGGCCTGATCTCGCCAACCGAGATGTTCGATCGCCTGCGTGCGGTGGCCGCGACCATGGGTGCCGATCCGAACCAGCTCAAGCAGAACGGCAACGCCAAACTGGCGGACATGGGCGTACTCGGCGAGTACCTCGAAGACCTGCCGTACCAGAGCGAAGTGCTGAACCTGGACGAAGAGACCTGGAAGAGCTGGGATGGCCTGGCCCAGGAGAAATTCATCCGCACGCTCAACACCAAACTGCGGCACTACCAGCGCTACAACGCTGACGTCGACCGTTGGGTGGCTTTAGCCAAGGACAGCGACGCACGGGACAACGTTTACCCCGTGCCCCTGGAAATGATGCCTTAACGAGACACCGATGCTCGATATCAAGAACCTGCTGGTGCGCCGTGGTGAAGGCGCGCTGGCCCATCATGTGCGCCTGCCGCACTTGCAGGTGGGTGCCGGGGAAATCCTCGCCATCACCGGCGAGAGCGGCAGCGGCAAAAGCACGTTGCTCGAAGCCATCGGCCTGTTGCTGGCACCGGTCGAGCTCGAACGCTTTCGCCTGGGTCCGGCGCGGGCGGGCGGGCACGAGGCGCAGGACATCGCCCGACTGCTGGCCAGCGACGACCAACCGGCCCTGGCGGCGGTGCGTTCGCGGCATTTGGGATTCATTTTGCAGAGCGGCGGTTTGCTGCCGTTTTTGAGCGTGCGCGACAACATCAGCCTGCCCCGGCGCTTGCTCGGGATGTCGACGCAGAGCGCGCACATCGACCACGCGGTCGAGGTGCTGCGCCTGCAAGGCTTGCTGGATAAACACCCCCAGGCGCTGTCGATTGGCGAACGCCAGCGGGTGGCCTGCGTGCGGGCGATTGCCCACGAACCATTGCTGCTGCTGGCCGACGAACCGACCGCCGCGCTCGATCCCCACAGCGCCCGGCGCCTGTTCGAGTTGCTGCTGAGCCTGGTGTCGAGCATGGGCCTGAGCGCGCTTGTTGTGTCCCACGACTGGGCCCTGCTGAAGGATTTCGGCTTGCCGCGACTCGGCGCTATCAGCCGTCAGGGAGAAACACTGTTTGAACCGATGGACTGATCGCCTGCGCCTGCTGGCCACCCTGGCCCTGCAAGATCTGTGGCACGACCGCAAGGTGTCGTTGTGCATCGCCGCCTCGCTGGTGGCGGTGATCGCGCCGCTGTTGCTGCTGTTCGGCCTCAAGCACGGAGTGGTCAGCCAGTTGCAGGACGAACTGCTGCGCGACCCACGCAACCTCGAAGTGAAGATGCTCAGCAACGGCAATTACGACGGTGCCTGGATCGAGCGTTTGCGCCTGCGTCCCGAGACCGGGTTTGCCCTGGGCCAGACCCGCTCGCTCAACACCCAGGCCGACTTATTGATCGGCCTGACACGCTTTGTCGAAAGCGCGGAAATCATCGCCACCGAACCCGGCGATCCGCAGTTGAACCTGCCGCAATTCAATCCCGTCGGCCATCAAGTAATCCTCAGCGCCCGCGCCGCGCAACGCTTGCAGGCCAAGGTGGGCGACAGCGTGCAACTGCGAGTGCTGCGGCGCCTGGACGGTGCCAATGAGCGCGGCGAACTGACCTTGACCGTGCTCGCGGTGCTCGACGGTGCCCGTTTCGGCCGCGCGGCGGGGTTTGTCGCCCCGCCGCTGCTGCTGGAGCTGGAGCGTTTTCGCGACGGTTATCAGGTCGCCGCGTTCGGCATCGCCACCGGCAAACCGATTGGCGACCTGCCACCGCTGTATGCCCGGGCCCGGGTCTATGCGCGGGATATCGATCAAGTCGCGCCGCTGGAGCGCTGGCTCAACGAACAACACATCGAAACCTCGAGCCGACTGGCCGACATCGACAACGTCAAAGCCATCAACCATGTGCTGGGTCTGATCTTCGGCGTGATCGCACTCGCGGCGCTGATCGGCTGCGTGGCATCGATGGTCGGCGCGTTCCTGGCCAATATCGACCGCAAGCGCAAAAGCCTTGCGGTCCTGCGCCTGCTGGGCTTCAAACGCACGGCGGTCGGCGGTTTCGTGGTCCTGCAAGCGCTGCTGCTGAGCCTGGCCGGCTACCTCGGCGGGCTAGCGTTTTATGCGGTCGGCAGCCATTTGTTCGACTACCTGCTCGGCAGCAGCCAGGCCACCGGCACCTTCGTCTGTCACATCACTATCTGGCATGGCCTCGCCGCCCTGCTCCTGACCTTTCTGGTCGCTGCACTGGTGGCCGTGATCGGCGCCGTGCGAGCCATCAGCATCCAACCTGCGGAGAGTCTGCGTGAGCTATAAACGTTTTGGCTTGCTGTTGCCCCTGAGCCTGGGCTACGTGCTCGACGCCTCGGCGGCGGGCTGGGAAGAGAAGTATTACAACCCGATGCCCGAGGCCAGCGATGTCGTGCTGCCGATGCCATGCGAAGGCTCGATGGTGTTTCGCAAGGTGTTCATCCCGGTGGCCGGCCCCCTCGACGACTACCCGATCAACATCGGCCAGGACGGCGCGGAATACGGCTACGTGGAGCAAACCCGGCCGACGTTTATCGCCGGCAGCTTCACCGGCGCCAAGACCGACAAGTCCCGCTATTACCTGATGGCCAAGTACGAGATGAGTCAGCTGCAATACGCGGCCTTGACCGAAGACACCTGCCCCACCGCCGCCACCAAAATGCGCTTGCCGCAGGTGTCGGTGAGCTGGGTACAAGCCGTCGAAGCGTCCGACAAGTACAACCTGTGGCTGCGCAAAAACGCTGCCGACAAACTGCCGAAAGAAGATGGCGCGCTGGGTTTCCTGCGCTTGCCGACCGAAGTGGAGTGGGAGTTTGCGGCCCGTGGTGGCCTGGAAGTCGGTGCCGCGGAATTCCGTGATACGCGCTATCCGATGCCCGAAGGGATCAACGCTTACGAGTGGTTTGCCGGGGCGCAATCGTCCAACGGCAAATTGCAGTTGTCGGGCCTGCAAAAGCCCAATCCCCTGGGCCTGCACGACATGCTCGGCAACGTCGACGAGATGATGTTCGAGCCATTTCGCCTGAACAAACTCGACCGCCAGCACGGTCAGGCCGGCGGCTACGTGGTGCGTGGCGGCAACTACCTGACCGCCCAGGCCGACCTGCGTACCGCGTTGCGCAAGGAAGAGCCCTACTACAATGCCGACGGCCAGGTGAAGAACAAGACCACCGGCCTGCGCCTGGTGCTGGTCTCGCCGACCCTGACCTCCCGCGAACGCGTGGCCAGTCTCGAAAGCAGCTGGAAGAAACTCGGCACCGGCAGCAAGGAAACCGAGTCGGCGGACAAAGGCACGGTGCAGTCGCTGAACAACCTGGCCTCGGGCGTTGAGGACAAAGCCCTCAAGGAAAAACTCCAGGCCCTGGAAAACCAGTTGCGCGCCAGCAACCAGCAGCAGGAAGAAACCCGCGACCAGGCGATCCGCGCCAGCCTCAACCTGGGCGCGTTCCTGTGCACCAAGATGCTCGACGACGGCCAGTACGTGGATTTCCTGCAAAAGAACTACAAGCTCAATTGCGAATCCGCCGACAAGGACGCCAGTTGCGACATGCGCAAAGGCAAGCTCGACGAGCAGAAGGATCGCCTGCACAAACTCAGCCGCTACTACGCCAGCAGCCTGGTGGAATCGGCCACCTTGTACGGCCAGCCACTGCTGGAAGCGCAAGTGCCGGTGATGGAAGAAATCATCACCCGCAACAAACAACTGCAAGACCTCAAACCCTACTTGCGGACCCACTGGGCGAACCAGAAGACCTTCCTGCAAAAGCAGAAGATCGACACGGACGCCTGGCTGACCAGTTGCAAAACCGTGACTCAATAATTCTTCGAAAAACAACACGCCAACACCGCCACCAAGGAGTTTCACCATGTCGCGCAGCCTTTGGACTCGCTTCAAGCTACAGATCGCTTTCGTCCTCGCCGGCAGTTTGCTGCTGAGTGGTTGTGCCAACACCGGCAGTTCGATGCTCGGCGGCAGCGACGGTACCGACCCGCGCCTGACCCAGGGCAATGACGCCCAGTTCTTCAGCAAATCCGGTTACCAGGCCTGCGCCGTCGGCGCCGGTGTCGGCATCCTCGGTTGCGCCCTGTCCAACAGCAGCAACAAGGCCGTGTGCGCCATCGCCGCCGGGATCACCGCCTGTGGCGTGGCCATGGGCGCGAATTACTACCTGGATCAGCGTCGCAGCGAATACTCCGACACCACCACCCGCCTGGCGAAGATGAACAGCGACGTCGAGCAAGACACCCAGAACGTGATCGCCCGTACCGCGACCGCCCAGCAGGTGATCAACGACGATCAGGCGCGCATCGCCCAGATCAAGAAGGACATCGCCAGCAAAAAGGTCGACAAGACCAAGGCCCAGGCGCAAATCGCCGAGATCGACCAGAACATCGCGCGCCTGCGTAAAGACCTGGGCAACATGCGCACCAAAGTCACCGAGTACACCAAAGTGGCCAACGCCGAGCGGACCCAGGGCAGCAGTGCCGAAATGAAGCAAGTGGACGTGAGCATCCTGAAAATGAACGAGAAAGTCGCCGCCTTGCAAAAGGAAGTCGACGGTCTTTACAGCCAGCGCTCCGCGATCACCCTGGGCTAAGCACATGACTCTACGACAACTGGCAGTCCTCACCGCCGTCCTGGCCTTGAGCGGTTGCGCGACCAAGCCTGGCGAATGCGATGCGACCAATCGCGACAGCAGCATGCTGACCAAAATGAACTGCGACTACTCCGGTGGCTACAGCGACCAGGTCAAGCAAAAGGAACTGGCCCTGGCCGCGTCCCGTCAGGAAAACGCAATGTTCCGCCAGGTGTACGAGAACATTCAGGCCCAGCAACTGAGCACCAGGACCGACCTGGCCAGCCAGCAGAAATCCCAGGCGGCATTGAATCAGTCGCTGGGGCAATTGCTGAGCTCGCTGAAGTCCCGGCACGGCAATGAAAGCCAGATCCAGAAGCAGATTGCCGGGCTGGAACAGCAGCTCCAGGCAACACAGGTGGCCCCCACGACCAAGGCCACGCCCGCGTCGCTGGCTGCCAAGCAGGAACAGCTGAAAACACTGCAGAAGAAAGTCAATCAACTGCAATTCAGCCTCGGTTACGAAGAGTAACTTTTCACCCCCGCAGGCCTCCCTCTGGAGGCCTGCACCTTTTTCCAGGAATCGTCGTCATGCAGCGGGTCATCAGGGATGCGCAAGCCACACCGGAGGGGATGAGTGCGCTGCAAGCCAAAGTCGCCCTTATCCAGAAACACTTTCCACCGAACGTCGCCAGCCTCTTCGCCATTCCGCGAATGGGCAGCGGCGAGGTGCTGGAATGGTGGACCGAACTGGGTGGCCAACCCACGCCCTATGCCGAGCTCAACGAAGACGCGCAACGACGTTTGCTGGACACCTACGAAGTACGCCAGAAGTCCCTTGAACTGCTGGCGGACGAACTGCAAAAACGCGGTCAGCCGACCGTAGCCGACGAGTTGCGCAGCCTGCTCGGCGCGCCCGAACTGGACAAACTCTACAGCCTCAACGGCGAACCGTTGGCGGTGCGCTGGAACCAGCGTCCGCCGAGGCCGATTCCGCCGCCGGTGATTCCGGTGGCCCCCGTGGTGCCGGTCGTGGCGCCGTCGCGCCGTGGCTGGTGGGTCGCCGCCGCCTTGCTCGCGCTGCTGTTGCTGCTGTTGGCGTTGTGGCTTTACTGGTTCCTGCACCGTGAACCTGTGGTCGTGGTTGAACCCGTAGCGCCAGTGGTGACACCCGTCGAGAAACCGGTGGTCCCGGTCCCCGAGCCTGAACCCGTCGTGGTGCCCGCTCCAGAACCCGAACCAGAACCCGAGCCCGAGCCAGTCCCGGCACCCGCGCCCGTTCCACCGCCAAAACCCGTGGTCGCCGCCCCGCCACCGGCGCCAACGCTGGATAACTTCGCCTGCCGTAAAAAAGCGCCGGATACCAAGATCCCGCAATTTGTGGTGGTGCTCGACACCTCGGGCTCGATGGACATGAACATCAAGTCGGTGAAGGCCGATGAGGACTGGTTCTTCAGCAACGAGCTCAACAAGTACCTGGACCCCAACCGCACCGTGCAGATCTTCGCCAAACCCACGCGCATGGACGTGGCCAAGGATTCGCTGGCGGGCATGATCAACGGGCTCGACCCGAAGATCGACACACGCCTGATCACCTACGAAGGCTGCAACAGCACGCCGGACCAGGGCGTCTTCAAGTTCGGCGACCGCCAGCGCCTGATCAACGGCATTCGCGGCCTGCGCCCCAACGACGGCACACCCCTGGCCGACAGCCTGGCCAAAGCCGCCAGCACCGTGGATGGGCGCAATAACGATGCAGTGATCGTGATGTTCGTCGACGGCGAGGACAACTGCCAGAAAGACGTATGCGCCGTCTCCCGCCAGATCGCCCAGAACCAACCGCGCCTGCGGGTCAACGTGGTGAACATCGGCACCGGCGGCCCGTCGCGCTGCATCGCGCAAAACACCGGCGGCCGGGTTTACTCCAGCAACGACGCGGCGGAGTTGGGCAAGCAATTGAAACTGGCGAGTAAGGAAGTGGCGAGTAATGCCAAGTGTAATTAGGCATTGCCGGAAATTTCCGACAACTACTCGGCGACTTGCATACGCCACTTCGGCCGCTACGGCGGCCCGGTGTTCAAATGGGTTATTCACGGGTATCGCATTGTTTGGTGTTGATGTGGTTTGAATGAGTATGCTGTTCCAACCGCAACGCAAAGGTGTATTCCCTATGCTGGGCCAGATAACGAAATCGGAGAGAAACCTGTGAGGCTCGACAAGTTGCGCGTGCAGAACTTCATCGTTACGACCCATAGTCCTCAAGTGCTGAGTACCGTACGGCGTGAAAACATCCGCGTCATCGGGAAAGACGCCCAGGGCCAATTGATTGCATCACAGCCGCTTGCCATGACCTACGGTGAGCCCAGCAATAGCGTGCTGCACGGTGTGATGCAGGTTGATCCGCAGCCTCCGGTGAGTGAGAAGCCGGATTTGCTGCAGCTCACCTAATGGTGAGCGCGACGCCCCTCATTTGCGCTGAACAGATTCGATCAGTTAACCCACTGGGTCCACAGCCTGAAAACCTCAACGGGCGCCCACCTGGGCGGGACACCCTGATTGAACCTCAACGAAACCGATCAACCTCATGCCGCAGGCCTGCCGCCAGGGATTCCAGCTCCTTGGCGGTGATGGCCAGGTTCGACACCACTTCGCGCTGCTCGCTGTTGGCCAGCGCAATGCTCTGCAAGTTGCTGCTGAGCAAGGTCGCGGTGCTGCTCTGTTCCTGGGTCGCAGTGGTGATCGCCGCGAACTGCTGACCTGCCGAACGACTCTGCTCATCAATCCGCTCAAGTGCCGAGGCGACGTTGGCATTTCGGGACAAGCCTTCCTGCATCAGCACGTTGCCCTGCTCCATGGTGCTGATGGCGTTGCCGGTTTCCTGCTGGATGCTCTGGATCATTCCGGAGATTTCATCCGTCGCTTCACGGGTGCGTGACGCCAGGTTGCGCACTTCATCGGCCACTACCGCAAAACCCCGGCCCTGCTCGCCCGCACGGGCGGCTTCGATGGCGGCGTTCAGCGCCAGCAGGTTGGTCTGGTCGGCAATCGCGGTAATTACCCCGACGATCCCGCCGATTTCCTGGGAGCGCTGCCCGAGGGTGTTGATCACCGTTGCGGTGCTGTTCAGTGCGCCAGCGATTTGCTCCAGTGAAGAAGAAGCTTCCTGCATCGATGTACGACCGATCTGAGTTTGCTGTGCGTTTTCCTGGGCCATGCGCTGGGTGTTGCCCATGTTGTCGGCGATGTTCAGGGACGTGGCGCTGAATTCTTCGACGGCGCCGGCCATGCTGGTGATTTCGCCGGACTGCTGCTCCATCCCTTCATAAGCACCGCCGGACAGACCGGACAAGGCCTGGGCGCGGCTGTTGACCTCTTCCGACGCCTTGCGGATGTGCTCGACCATGGTCGACAGGGCCTGGCTCATCTGGTTGAAGGCCCGGGCCAATTGACCGATTTCGTCGTTGCTCGACACATTCAGGCGCACGCTCAAATCACCGGCGCCCAAGGCTTCGGCTTGACGTACCAGGTCGCCCAGCGGTGCCAGTTTGCTGCGCAACAACCAGACCGCCGAACCGACTGCGATCAACATCGCCAACAGGCTGCCGATGGCCAGTTGAATGCCGACGCTCCAGGTCACGGCGCTGATTTCGGCTTTCGGCATGCTCGCCACCACCGACCACGGCCCGCCTTCGAACGGCACGGCCAGGCTGTAGAAATCTTCGGATTTGTCGCTCCAGAACTCGCCTTTACCCGGCGTCTTCGCCAAGTCGGTAACGGTTGGCACCGCCTTATCCAGTGCTTGCACACCGGCAATCGGCACCAGCCATTTGCCCTGTTCATCCAGCAACGCCAGGGAACCGGTCTTGCCGATGCGGAAGCGCTTGAGGTTTTCGAACTGCGCGTTCTGCGCGTCGGTGTAATCGAATCCTACGAACAGCACGGCAATCACCTTACCGCCGCTGTCACGTACGGGGGTGTACTGAGTCATGTAGGAACGTTCGAACAGCAAGGCGCGACCGACGTAGCTCTGGCCCGCGATCAAGCGCGCGTAGGCCGGGTGGGTGTGATCGAGCAAGGTGCCGATGGCCCGGGTGCCGTCCTGTTTGCTCAGGGAGGTGCTGACCCGAACGAAGTCTTCGCCGCTACGTACGAACAAGGTCGCGACGCCGGCGGTCATTTGCTTGAACTCGTCAACTTCCTTGAAGTTGTTGTTCAGCACCTCGCTGCCCAGGTGCAGGCCCGGGGTCTGCACGCCGGCCACGGTCACCGGCTCATCCGGGTGCACGCTGAGGCCGGCGCTGAAGCGCTTCTCGAACAGACCACTGAGACGCTGGGTGCTTTCCCGCAGCGTGCCGTGGAACGTGCTGAGCTGATCGGCGAGCAGGCGGGCCTCACTGGCCAGATGCTCTTCGCGGGTGGCGAGGTTGGCGGTGTCCAGCGAGCGCAGGGCGAACACGGTGCTGCCGCTGATGACAATCGCCAGAATCACGGCAAGCGCGAGACCAAGCTGTGAGGCGATCCGGGCACGGGGTTGAGACATGACAGCTCCTGGCCAAGCGACCGGATCCTCCTTGATCAGGCTCTGCGCTCAGCAAAATTTCGAATAATGGGAATAACGCGAAACCGGCACGAAGGTTCCACTAGCAGATATTCGGCGGCAAACCTGAATACTTGAGCTATTAGCCCGGTTATAGCCTCAGGCCACTATATCGTTTCAGCTCAGGCGTTCAACGTCCGGCAATTCCATGGCCCGCACTTCGCCCTGTAGGAAATCGCTGAGCCGGCGCATACGCTCACCACCGGGACGGGTTTTCGGCCAGACCAGGTAATATTTCTCACCGCTGGCAACGGCGGTCGGCCACGGCAAACTCAGACGCCCCTGCGCCACATCCTCGGCCACCATCAGCAAATCCCCCATCGACACGCCATACCCCCGGGCGGCGGCGATCATGCCCAGCTCCAGGGTATCGAACACCTGCCCGCCCTTGAGCGACACCTGATCGGCCAGTCCCATGCGCTCCAACCAATTGCGCCAGTCACGGCGGTCCGGCGCAGGGTGCAGCAGTTCGGTGGTGGCCAGTCGGGCGACGTCCCAGGGCTGGTCGTCCAGCAGATTGGGCGCGCCGACCGGGATCAGTTCTTCCGGGAACAGCAACGTCGTCTCCCAGTCCGGTGGGAAATTGCCTCGACTGAGGATCACCGCGCAATCGAAGGGTTCGTGGTTGAAGTCCACGGTGTCGATGTCCATCCAGGCGCTGGTCAGTTGCACTTCGTTGCCCGGTTGCAGGTGCCGGAAGCGACTGAGCCGCGCCAGCAGCCAGCGCATGGTCAGGGTCGACGGGGCTTTCATGCGCAGGATGTCGTCTTCGGCGCGCAAGGTATTGCAGGCGCGCTCCAGCGCGGTGAAACCTTCACGAATGCCCGGCAGGATCAGCCGCGCCGACTCGGTCAACTGCAGGTTGCGCCCGCTGCGGTGAAACAGTCGGCAGGCAAAATGCTCTTCGAGCGTACGAATATGCCGACTGACCGCACTTTGGGTAATCGACAGTTCTTCCGCCGCGCGGGTAAAGGAGCTATGCCGCGCCGCCGCTTCGAATGCGCGCAGGGCATACAAGGGAGGAAGCCGACGAGACATGCAGAAAGCTCCTATAGCGGGATGGGGCCAACTTATCAGAAAGTCCGCTGGATGAGTTTTAATCATGCCACCCATCCTTTTTATCCCTTTGTGCAAACCCCGCAGAGCGCCGAGAATCGAGCCTTTCCCATTAATACTGCCAATGGAGCGTGATGACCATGCAGCATCCAGCACGTACCGAACTCTGGGCCATCCTGCGGCTGGCGGGGCCGTTGATTGCCTCGCAGTTGGCGCACATGTTGATGGTCCTCACCGACACCCTGATGATGGCGCGCCTGAGTCCCGAGGCGCTGGCCGGCGGCGGCCTGGGCGCGGCGACTTACTCGTTCGTGTCGATTTTCTGCATTGGCGTGATCGCGGCAGTCGGCACGTTGGTGGCGATTCGTAAAGGCGCGGGCGATATCGTCGGCGCCGCGCGGTTGACCCAGGCCGGGTTGTGGCTGGCGTGGTTGATGGCGCTGGTCGCCGGTTTGCTGCTGTGGAACCTCAAACCGGTGTTGCTGCTTTTCGGCCAGACCGACACCAACGTGCACTCCGCCGGGCTGTTCCTGACGTTCCTGCCGTTCGCCCTGCCCGGCTACCTGAGTTTCATGGCCCTGCGCGGTTTCACCAGCGCCATCGGCCGGGCAACGCCGGTGATGGTGATCAGCCTGTGCGGCACCGTGGCCAACTTCGCACTCAATTACGCGTTCATCACCGGCATGTTCGGCTTGCCGAAAATGGGTCTGGTGGGGATTGGTCTGGTGACTGCGATTGTCGCCAACCTGATGGCCGTGGCGTTGGCGCTGCACATTCGGCGGCATCCGGCTTACGACGCTTACCCGTTGCGCCAGGGCTTGTCGCGGCCGAACCGTCAGTACCTGAAAGAACTGTGGCGCCTGGGCCTGCCGATCGGCGGCACCTACGCGGTGGAAGTCGGGTTGTTCGCCTTCGCGGCGCTGTGCATGGGGACCATGGGCAGCACGCAACTGGCGGCGCATCAGATTGCGCTGCAAATTGTGTCGGTGGCGTTCATGGTCCCGGCGGGGTTGTCGTATGCGATCACCATGCGCATCGGCCAGCACTACGGCGCCGGGCAATTGCTCGATGCGCGGCTGTCCGGCCGGGTCGGGATCGCGTTTGGCGCGGCCTCGATGGTGGCCTTCGCCATGGTGTTCTGGCTGTGGCCGAATCAGTTGATCGGTTTGTTCCTGGACCATAACGACCCGGCCTTCCGCCCGGTCATCGACCTGGCCGTGAGCCTGTTGGCGGTGGCGGCGTGGTTCGAGCTGTTCGACGGCACGCAAACCATCGCCATGGGCTGCATCCGGGGGCTCAAGGATGCCAAGACTACATTCCTGGTCGGGCTCGGTTGCTATTGGCTGATCGGCGCGCCGGCCGCGTGGGTGATGGCGTTCAATCTGAACGGGGGGCCGACGGGGGTCTGGTGGGGCTTGGCGCTGGGATTGGCATGTGCGGCGGTGAGTTTGACGCTGGCGTTTGAGTGGAAGATGAAGCGGATGATTCGGCGCGAGCCTGCGGTGCAGGCCAGTTTCAGGGTGATTCAGCCGGATTAGGATCCCTGTAGGAGCGAGGCTTGCCCGCGAAGGTGTCGTGTCAGTTAACAACGATGTCGACTGATACGACGCCTTCGCGGGCAAGCCTCGCTCCTACAGGGGTCGGCGTTAGCTCACGATTTCGAGGGCGGGCTGTTGGCTGCTGCCAAACGTCAGATACTCCACCAACTCCGCCAACGGCAACGGCTTGCTGATCAGATAACCCTGCACCTGATCACACCCAAACCCGCGCAACAAATCCAGCTGCTCCGGGGTTTCCACACCTTCAGCCACCACTTCCAGGTTGAGGTTGTGCGCCAGGTTGATCATCGCGTGCACCAGTTTGCGGTTCTCTTCCCGCTCCTCCATGCCGCCGACAAAGCTCTTGTCGACCTTGAGCAAGGTGATCGGCAGGCTGTTGAGGTGCACGAACGAGGAGAACCCGGTACCGAAGTCGTCGAGGGAAAAACGCACACCGAGGCGGCCGAGGGCGTCCATGGTTTGCTTGACCAAGTCGCTGCGGCGCATCACGGCGGTTTCGGTCAGTTCGAATTCCAGCCATTGCGCTTCGACGCCGCGCTCAGTAATCAAGCGGCTCAACGTCGACAACAGCTGACTGTCCTGAAACTGGCGGAACGACAGGTTGATCGCCATGTGCAGCGCCGGCAGACCCCGCTCGCGCAACGCCTGCATGTCGCGCAAGGCCCGGGAAATCACCCAGTAACCCAGCGGCACAATCAAGCCGCTTTGCTCGGCCAGCGGTACGAACTCGCTCGGTGGCAGCAAGCCCCGCTCAGCGTGACGCCAGCGCACCAAGGCTTCAAGGCCGACGATCTGGCCGTCTTCAAGATTCAGGCGCGGCTGGTAATGCAGTTCCAGTTCATCGCGACGCAAGGCCCGGCGCAGTTCGCTTTCGAGGTCGGCGATGCTGCGGGCGTTGCGGTTGATGCGTTCGTTGAAGATATGAAAGGTGCAGCCCTGGGTGCTCTTGGCCTGCTGCATGGCAATGTGCGCGTGCCACATCAACGGGTCGGCGCCGGCCTGGGCCCGGGCGTGAGCAATGCCGAGGCTGGAGCCGATCAACAGGCTTTCGCCATCGATCCAGTAAGGCTCGGCCAGCGCTTCGGTGATGCGCTCGGCCATCCACTCGGCCCGTTGCGGGGCGCGGCGGGTGTCGATCAACAGGGCGAATTCATCGCTGCCCAGTCGTGCCAGTTGATCCCCGGCCTCGAGTTGGCTTTTGAGTCGCGCGACCACTTGCAGGATCAATCGGTCGCCGGCCTGATGGCCGAGGGCGTCGTTGGCGTGCCGGAAGTTGTCGAGGTCGAGGTGCCCGAGGGCCAGGCCGCGACCGTCGTTTTCCGCCAGACGCGCCGCCAGCAAGGTCTGGAAACCCTGGCGGTTGGCGATGCCGGTCAGCGGATCTTGCTCGGCCAGGCGTTGCAGGGTGTTTTCCAGCACGCCGCGTTCGCGCACATGGCGCAGGCAGCGGCGCAACATGCCAGGATCGAGCAGATCGCGCACCAGCCAGTCGCTCACACCGTCGGGCGGGGTCAGCGGTTCGTGTTCGAGCAGCAACACCATCGGCAGGCTGCACCGGCCGGGGGCGGGCTGAAGGGCCGGGATCGTCAACAACACCGCGTTGCGGTTGTCATCGAACAGACTGCTGACCGACTCCCAACTCGGCGCGCTGATCAGCACTGCCGAGCTCCCCATTGGAGCCAGACACTCGCGCAACAACGCTGTCCACGCTGGCTCTTCGGCCAGTAGCAGCAAACGCAAGGGTTCGACAGGCGTAGACAAGCTAGCTCCCTAGACTCTGCAATGATGTAGGCGGCGGGCATTATGCCGCGCCGGTAACCAATGACCAAATGACACCGGTTATCAAACACGGCTTTGTGTCTGGAATACGAACATTAGCCGCAAATTCTCCGCGCATCCTGCGTGAAAGTAACAAAACCGGCAAATAGAGATCGCGTGCTGCGTCACAAGTCGGAGAGAGCAGCACAATTCGCTGAGCCTGTTAAAATGCCGGCCCATTTCACAGATGACTCCCTGATTCCGT